>JALCME010000011.1 GCA_022648295.1 Bacteroides sp.
AACGTTTAGTGCAGAGTTGGGAATGCTAACTTTTGCACTTTGTGAATAACCGGCATTGCTATATGCCTGAAACGTTACAAACAAAAGAAGGAATGTCGTAATCTTCATAGTTCGTAATATTTGTTTAAGTTCTAAACTTTTTGGGCAAAAAAGCCCTTTCAAAGAAATTTTTCTCATATCTTTGTAATGTGTTAAGTTAATAAATTGATTAAGGTCGATTTTTGACTGTTTTGGACCAGAAAGTATGGGGGTACTTTCTGGTCTTTTTTTACGTTTATTGTTTTTATTGTCTCATAGTTTTTTATTTTTAAAAGTTAATATTTGTTTGACGATTAGATCTTGTTAATATATAGTTATAGAGTCTTTCTCGGAATTGATTCTGAAATGAAAAGGATGATCTTTAGATATTGTTCGTAAAATATGTTCTATCCCGTCTTGTTCTCTAAATTTACCTGTAAAGCCTTCGTACTTAAGTAATTCGGGGTTGCTAACCGTTATTTTTACGTTGTAGTATTTCTCTAACTTAGATAAGATGCAACTAAATGGAACATCATCGAAACAGTATAGACCTTCTTTCCAACGCAAGTATTCATAGGAAGGGAGGATTGTCTTTTTATATTTGCCATCATAATTGGCAAAAAAATCATTCTTTTTCAAACGAGTAATTACCGTGTTGCTGTGTACTGCATAAATGTCTATAAATCCTTCTACTAGGGTTGTTTCAAATTCTTTGCTCCCTTTATAGGCGCAGACATTAAATTTGGTACCTACAACTCTAATTTTGTTCATATTTGTGTGCACATAGAATGGAATATCTTTATTTTTTGCAACTTCAAAATAAGCTTCTCCGTTTAAGTCCACATTTCGTTCATTTCTTCCGAAGTTGGCAGGATAAGATAAAGTAGACTGTGAATTAAGCCAGATTTTTGTCCCGTCTGCTAAAGTGACCTGTGCACGTTGTCCGGCAGGTACAGTAATAGTTTGCAATTTTGCTTCTTTATTATAAATATAATCATTTACCATAAAATAGCCCAAAATTGCTATTATAATCGTGGCGGCTGAACGCATTCCCCATTTGAATACGGAGACTAGTTGAATGCTTCTCTTTCTCTTAATTTGCCTGTCATTAAATAAAATAGCATCATATAGCGTACGCTCTTCCAGATATTTTTTTTTGTTATCTTCTGATTCTTCAACCCATTGAAGAATTGATTCTTCTTCTTCTATAGAAGCATTTCCCTTAAAATATTTGTATAATAATTCTTGATTCATCGTTTATTTCTTTTGTCTCCTTTAATATAATACAGATTGCTATGTCACATCCCTAGTGAGAAATGACTTTTTTTTAAGACTTTTTTGAGTATAAGATTGAAACCTTTAGAAGAGTATAGATATTAGATAATCTTTTAATTCTATTCTAAGGATGCGTAGGGCCTTTGTAATATGGAATTCTACAGTTTTGAGAGAGATATTTAGCTGTTCAGCAATTTTGTTGTTCGGTAGGTTGTTAAAACGACTAAGGATAAAGACTTTTTTGCTTTGCTCTGGCATTTTGTCTAAAGCTTTATATACAAGATCTTGTATTTCGGCACTGAATATTTTATTGGGATCGCAATCTCTTAAAGTTGCAATGCGCAGATTTAGCTCTCTTTTTTGATGGTTATTTAGATCTTCCTCAATGCGCATACGTGCTTGTGTGTGTTCGAGGAAATTTAAGGCCTTGTTCTTTATAATGGTGAGTAATAGAGGGCGCAAGTCTTTTCCTTTTTCCCAGCGTTCTCGACACTCCCATAATGCTACTGCTGATTCCATGAGAATGTCTTCTGCTTCTGTCCAATTCTTAATATAGGAGTAAGTGAATGATAAAAACTCTTTCTGATTTTCTTGAAAAAAACGTGAAAAAGAGCTGATAGTATGTGGATCATTAAGATTAGACATTTGAAAGATTTTGATTTATTCTAAGGTTTTATGTGACAAAGCAACGGAATCTTTTTGTAATAAACAAGAATAAAAGGAGTTTTCTTTGCTGTCTTTAACACTACCTATTTGGGAAAAAAGAAAGAGGGTGAATTCTAATTGGAAAGGATTTAGAATTCACCTTCTTTTACATAATTGTGAATGCTGAAAAGTTTTTTAGCTCTTTTCCGGTCTTGGAAGCAATGCCTTACGAGATAACTTGAATTTTCCTGTCTTTGGGTCAATATCGAGCAGCTTCACATCAATTGTATCACCCTCTTTAATTCCTGCTTCTTCTACAGTTTCCAATCGTTTCCAATCAATTTCGGAAATATGAAGCAATCCGTCTTTCCCGGGAAGGAATTCTACAAATGCTCCGTATGGCATAATGGAACGCACCTTACCTTTATATACTTCACCTACTTCCGGTATGGCAACAATTCCTTTAATCATGCGCATGGCATCATCTATACATTGTTTGTTGGTACCAGATACTTCTATTCTACCTACGTTGTCCACTTCTTCGATCGTGATCGTAGCGCCTGTTTCTTCTTGCATTCCCTGAATAATTTTACCTCCCGGGCCGATAACAGCACCTATAAATTCTTTTGGAATAGTCATGGTTTCAATGCGCGGAGCATGAGGCTTCAGATCGGAATGTGATTCTGGAATTGTTTCCAACATCTTTCCTAAAATGTACATGCGACCTTCCTTGGCCTGATTTAATGCACGTTCCAATATATCGAAGGACAAACCGTCTACTTTTATATCCATTTGAGTGGCGGTAATTCCATCCTTGGTTCCGGTTACTTTGAAGTCCATATCACCTAAGTGGTCTTCATCTCCGAGAATGTCGGATAATACGGCGTATTTATCTTCTCCTGGATTCTTAATCAATCCCATGGCAATGCCAGATACAGGCTTCTTTATTTTTACGCCGGCATCCATCAATGCTAATGTTCCCGCACATACTGTGGCCATGGAAGATGAACCATTGGATTCCAAAATGTCAGATACTACGCGTACTACATATGGATAATCCTGTGGAATCATACGTTTTAATGCACGCCATGCCAAATGTCCATGTCCTATTTCACGGCGACCGACTCCACGCTGGGCTTTAGCCTCTCCTGTTGAAAATGGAGGGAAGTTATAATGTAACAGGAAGCGTTCTTTGCCATGTGTGAGTACATCATCAATTATTTTTTCATCTAATTTTGTCCCTAATGTAACTGTCGATAACGACTGAGTTTCACCACGGGTAAAGATTGATGATCCGTGAGGACCCGGTAAATAGCCTACTTCACTCCATATTGGGCGAATTTCATTTGTTTTACGTCCGTCCAGGCGCTTACCTTCATCCAAAATGCAACGACGCATAGCTTCTTTTTCCACGTCGTGATAGTAACGATCTATCAACGGTGCTTTTTCTGCTAATTCTTCTTCAGTATATTGCGTTTTAAAGTCTTCACATATAGCATCGAAAGCGTCTTGACGCTCGTGTTTATTGGTGTTGCCGGAAGCCGCAATGGCATAAGCTTTGTCATAGCATGCGTCATGAACAGCTTTACGTAAATCCTCGTCGTTTACTTCATGACAATATTCACGTTTCACTGTGGAACCAACCTCTTCGGCAAGTTCTATTTGGGCTTTACATTGTATTTTGATAGCTTCGTGAGCAGCCTTCATCGCTTTCAACAGGTCTGCTTCTGAAACTTCACTCATTTCACCTTCCACCATCATGATATTTTCATATGTGGCGCCAACCATAATGTCCATATCTGCCTTTTCCAATTGTTCAAAAGTTGGATTGATAACGAACTGACCGTCAATTCGTGCGACACGTACTTCGGAAATAGGTCCGTTAAATGGTATGTCTGAAACAGCAAGAGCAGCAGACGCTGCGAGTCCTGCTAACGCATCTGGCATATCAATGCCGTCGGCGGAAAAGAGGATAATATTTACGTATACTTCTGCGTGATAGTTATCTGGAAATAATGGCCGAAGAGCACGGTCCACAAGGCGACAGGTCAGAATTTCATAATCCGAAGCACGGCCTTCACGCTTTGTAAAACCACCTGGAAAGCGTCCGAAGGCTGAAAATTTTTCTTTATACTCTACCTGTAGTGGCATAAAATCTGTTCCGGGAACTGCGTCCTTGGCGGCACAAACAGTTGCTAAAAGCATGGTATTTCCCATGCGTAGCATTACAGAACCATCTGCCTGTTTTGCCAGCTTTCCCGTTTCGAGCGTAATGGTTCTACCATCAGGAAGCTCGATCATCTTAACAATTGGGTTAATCATAAAAATTGTTTTATCTATATTTTCTTTCAAAATTCCCGCAAAGATACATATTTTCTTCGTGTAATGCCGTGGAAATGAGATAAAAAGTTTGTATTCTGTCAGATTTTGGATATTTGTGTATAGAAGAAGCCGTGAAAATGCTTTGACTAATCTTGAAAAGAAGTATATTTGCACGTTCTTTAATTTATAGGAAATAAGAGACTGGAATATGAGAAATATCTATTTTGTAACTTTTGTTGCTTTAGTATTGAGTGCATGTAGTTCCGAACCAAAGTTTAAGATTGATGGTGAGGTATCTGGAGCAAAGGGTAAAATGTTATATCTGGAAGCTTCAGCATTAGAAGGGGTTGTACCTTTAGATTCTGTAAAGTTGAAAGGTGATGGATCTTTCAGCTTTAAACAAGCGCGTCCGGAGTCTCCTGAGTTTTATCGCCTGCGTATAGAGGATAAAGTGATTAACTTCTCTATTGATTCCACAGAGGCTATTCTAATAAAAGCTCCTTATGTCGACTTTTCAACTGCTTATGCGGTAAACGGCTCAACTAATAGCTCTAAAATAAAGGAACTTACACTGAAACAGATGAGGCTACAAGAGGATGTAAATGCACTTATTAAAGCGATGCAGGCACATCAGATGGGGAGTGACGTTTTTGAGGATAGTGTGAGTGCTTTGATGAAGAATTATAAAGATGATGTAAAAATACACTATATCTTTTCTGCTCCTAATACGGCTGCTGCCTATTTCGCTTTATTCCAAAAAGTGAATGGTTATCTTATCTTTGATCCTTTGAATAATAAGGAGGACATCAGGTGTTTTGCTGCTGTGGCTACCAGCCTTAATAACTATTATCCTCATGCAGATCGTTCCAAAAATCTATATAATATAGTAATTAAAGGCATGAAAAACACTCGTGCACCACAGCAGAAAGTGTTGGAATTGCCTGCAAATGCTGTCTCTGAAACAGGTATTATTGATATCAGTTTACGTGATATGAAAGGTAGCATCCGTAAATTGAGTGAATTAAAAGGAAAGGTTGTATTATTAGATTTCACGATCTATCAAAATGCTGTATCTACATCTCATAATTTTATGTTACGCGATCTTTATGATAAATATGCAAGTAAAGGGTTTGAGATATACCAAGTTTCTTTAGATGCCGATGAGCACTTTTGGAAAACTTCTGCAGATAATTTGCCATGGATTTGTGTTCGTGATGCTGATGGAATCTATTCAACAATTGCTGCGACGTATAATGTGAAAGCAGTTCCTGCCGTCTTTCTAATTAATCGTAATAGCGAATTAAGCGCACGGGGAGAAACTATAAAAAATCTGGATTCTGCGGTTAATGCACTTCTCTAATGTGTTATAAATTAGATATTTTTATATAAATATGTTACATAGCAGAAGTTTTTGCTTGACATGCATTAATTAAAAGATTATCTTTGCAAAAGAAAATATAAAAGGGTTCCAGCATGCTGACCATGTTGGAATTCTTTTTTGTTATAATATGATTTAAAATTAAAGGAGGAAAACAGTATGGCTTATATGTCAGAAGAAGGCTATAAGAAATTGATGGCCGAATTGAAGGAATTGGAGACCGTGGAACGTCCTAAGATTTCCGCTGCTATTGCCGAAGCCCGTGACAAAGGAGATTTGTCAGAAAATGCTGAATATGATGCTGCAAAAGAGGCTCAGGGAATGCTTGAAATGAAAATTAATAAGTTGAAAGCTGTAATTGCGGATGCAAAGATTATTGATGAATCGAAGTTGAAGACAGATTCTGTACAGATATTAAATAAGGTTGAACTGAAAAATGTGAAAAATGGTATGAAGATGATTTATACCATTGTATCAGAAAGTGAGGCTAATTTAAAAGAAGGCAAAATATCTGTTAATACTCCTATCGCTCAAGGTTTACTTGGGAAAAAAGTAGGCGATGTGGCTCAGATTAAGGTGCCTCAAGGTATCATAAGTCTTGAAGTAGTGAACATTTCATTTTAAAAATAAGGCAGGTCCATGTGGGCTTGCCTTATTTAATTATATAGTTATATGGCAACAATATTTAGTAAAATTATCGCTGGTGAGATACCTTGTTTTAAGGTAGCTGAAGATGATCGCTTCTTTGCTTTTTTAGATATTAATCCGTTGGTAAAAGGACATACGTTGGTTGTGCCAAGGCAGGAAGTTGATTATATTTTCGATTTGAGTGATAAAGATTTAGCTGCAATGCAAGTTTTTGCTAAAATGGTGGCTGCTGCTATTAAGAAGGCTTTTCCGTGTAAAAAGGTAGGAGAAGCTGTGATAGGATTAGAAGTTCCCCATGCTCATATACATTTGATTCCTATTCAAAAAGAATCGGATATGCTCTTTTCTAATCCTAAATTGAAATTCTCCGATGAAGAGTTTAGAGCTATTGCCGAGGCTATTCATCAAAATTGGCTTAATGCTCTTTAGTACCTTGGAATAGCTTTCGCTTGTTTTTAATTTCCTCCTTTTTGAAATAAGAATAACGGGAACCGATTTTTTCGGCTCCCGTTATTCTTATTTATTTTATTATAAAGTTGAAGATGCCTTTTTTAGATATAATCTTCTCCAAACTTCATCTGTGTATCATTTACATATTTGCGTATGGCATGTTCTTCATCTTTTTTGCATATTAAGAGGACATTGTTTGATTCAGCGATAAGATATCCTTCCAGCCCGTCAATTACAGCAAGCTTGTTCTGGGGGATTGCAACAATGTTATCTTTACTATCATAGAATATAGACTCACATTGTAATGTCACGTTTCTGTCCTGATCTTTAGACGATAGTTCGTATAGGGAACTCCATGTGCCCAAATCAGACCATCCAAAATCACCTAACGAAACATATACATTATCTGCTTTTTCCATAATACCAAAATCTATGGATACATTGGGGCATGCAGGAAAGTTTTCGTCAATAAAAGCTTTCTCTGCACTTGTTCCGTATACTTTCTCTCCAATGGACAACTTAGCGGCAAGTTCAGGTAGCAATGTGTTTACTGCTTTGATGATGGCGTTTACGTTCCACATGAAGAGTCCTGAATTCCAATAGAATTCTCCGCTTTCGACAAATACTTTTGCTAATTCAAGTTCTGGCTTTTCTGTGAATGTTTTTACTTTATAGAAATTGTTGTCAGTCTGTTCTGCTATTTGTATATATCCGTATCCGGTTTCTGGTCGATTAGGCTTTATCCCAAGGGTTAGTAATTTTTCAGATTGAGCAACGAAAGTGAATCCTTTTTCAATCGTTGAAAGAAATTCGCTTTCTTTCAGAATTAGATGGTCTGAGGGGGCAACGACAATATTTGCATTTGGGTTTAAAGCTCGAATGTGATATGAAGCCCATGCTATACAAGGAGCTGTGTTTCTACGGGTTGGTTCGAGCAAAATTTGTTCAGGCTTTAAATTAGGAAGTTGCTCTTTAACAAGGTTTGCATACATATCATTTGTTACGATAAGTATATTCTCTGTTGGTACGATTTTATTAAACCTGTCAAAGGTTTGTTGTAATAATGAACGCCCTGTTCCGAAGAAGTCTAAAAATTGTTTTGGCAAAGTCTTACGGCTGAATGGCCAAAATCTACTGCCAATCCCTCCGCCCATAATTATACAGAAATTATCCGTATTTGTTACCATATCGTCTGTTTTTAAAGTTTTGGCTAAGGTAAGGTATATTTTAGAAATAAGAAATATTTATTGGACGTTTTATCAATAATCTCTTGCTTTTTCTAGGAAAGCTATTGCTCGTTTGGAAAAAACATGTATCTTTGCATCGCATTTAAGAAAACAGTTTGCCCAGATGGCGGAATCGGTAGACGCGCTGGTCTCAAACACCAGTGGATTCACTTCCATCCCGGTTCGACCCCGGGTCTGGGTACTTTTCGCAAAGAAACAAGCCTGTAAATCAAGTGTTTACAGGCTTTTCTTTTTAAATTTGCACCACAATTGCACCACTTGATAAAAACAAAGCCCCGCAAATAGAACTTGCAGGGCTTTAATTTTTGATATTCAGATGATCGCAAAACATCTGTCAGCATACGGATTGATGGGACGATCGCTTTGATCGTATTACAAAGATATGTTTTTTAATCTGCTTTTGCAATCAATTCATTCCGATTTTATCGCACTAATTATCAAACAATAGTTCTATTAAGTATATCAATGGTATTCGATGCAATTGCATTACTTTTGCTAAACAATTGCAATGCAAGTCGGTTTACATATAAAGGAAAGGAAAGGAAAGGAAAGATATTAGTATATCTAAAGATATACTTGTCGAAAAACAAGTTTTGCGACCTGACTTTTAAACAGAACAAAAGCCGTCAATGTTGCGCTTGACGACTTGTTGCGGCTATTTCTGAATAAGTCGGGTTATTCAGCGTTTTTAATAAGGGCGGCCCTCTCCTTTGCCCTTGTTTCAAACAAATCAATCAAGGCCTTTACTAGAATATAACGCATTTCAATCGTTTCACCATCGACGCCAAAAGACCCCGACAAACTATTTGAAAACATTAAGTCAATTTGCTGTTTAATGCCTTCGTTGCCGAAATCATTAAGGATCATGTCTACTTTTTCAATAATCTTTGTTTCCATACGATAATTAATTAAATGTTAATAATGAAATATACTTGTTGTGTTCATTCTAGATTAAGCCCCTGTCTTTTATTCAGCTATGAAAGCGACACCCATTAAACATTCAGGATGCTTTCTTCTTATTAGCTCCGATTCGCCCTTTCCAATCTTGTCAACGTGACAATGAAAGAATACTTCATATCCTTCTGTGGGAATAAATAAGACTGAAGCGGCAATATAGTTGTTGCGTGATACCCGGGTTTCAATTACTTCCCTGTTGCGTAAAACTGCATAAATATTTAAACCGTTTTTCTTGGCTTCCTTTTTTAAAATCAAGTTTTCCATACTATGTAAATTAAAATTAATTAAAACCTTTCTTCAGTTGTCAAATAATTGGCCCGGTTGCAAGTCTTTGCGATTGCTTCAATCTGCATTCGGTCTATTCTCACGCTTGCGTTTCGGTTTCCGTCTTTGATAGGGTTTATAAGCCCTTCTTTTATCCATCTGTTTACAATGGCTTCACCGTACTTTCTTTGCGCTTCACGTAGCTTCAAATAAGGCTTCAATACCCCGGCTTCTATCAATGCTTTTTGCGCACCCATTTCGGCGGCGTCAAGCAATGCGTTCCGATATTCCCTTTCGGTTAGTGGCAATGTTAAATTTCCCATTGTATTGTATTATATTTTTTCTATCAATTCATCCATGTACCGGGTGAATTCACACGTTGAATCAAGTCTTTTAATGACATTTATCATTAGACTAACATTGCAATCCATTAATGAATTAATTTCTTTTTCCATTGAATCACCTTTAAAAGATTCTCTAATTCGAGACGTCAAGGGGACGATTGAATCCATATAATTAACTGCAAATTCAGTTAATTCATTAAGATTGGCGCACAACGTAATTGCAGCCGTTTCAGTCAATGTTTCATCATCCAAAGCCCTTCTTGGGTTTTCAAAAAATGTCTTTCCTGCATAGCGGAAAAAGGCTTTGCCTAATTCAAAACCGTTTTCGTATTCAACGGCATCTTGATTTAAACTTTTTGTTTTCATGGTTCTTTATTTTTGATATTTATATTGCAAAATACACAGAAAGTTTTCAGAAAAACAACGTTGATTTTGAATTATTTTATTACTTTTGTGCTGTGAATCAACGACTTATGTATCACTGTAATACACATTTCAAAGCTGATTGTTGCGTAACTTGTTGATAATCAGGACGCACTCTTTTTCTGACAAATAATTATCAGGGGTATTATTGCCGAAAGCAGCCAAAACTTTTTCATTTAAGGACTTAAAATCTTGATTAAATTTCAATTCATCATCAAAATTTTGGTTTAAACGGAAAGCTGTTGTGTGATCCCGGTTTAATAACATGGCAATTAAATCTAGTGAATAACCATGCTTTCGACAAAAACCAAAAAAAATTAAACGTGCATAATAATAATTTCGCTCCCTGCTTTTTGACGTGAATTTGCTATAGCTAAAGCCGAAAACACTTTCAATCGCATTACTGATCTTTGTAATTTCATTCAAAATTTTCGTCCAATATTCATTCAACGAATATATGATCTTCAACCCGAAATCTTCGGCAAGTTTTTTTAATCGGACTGCCCCCGCACTATTCAACCAACCTTCAAGGAGATAAACCGTTTCACATTGGTTTATCATTATGGTGTTTAAAATGAAATATTCCATTTGATTGCTTGCTTGATGCCTGCAAAATCCAACTGAAGTGAATAGATGCTTTTTCAATTCAGATTCGGCGGCCTTGTGCTTTTGATCAATCAACGGATCGTTTGGATCACCAACAATTAAAACATTCATATTTATTCTTGGGGTTTTTATAATGCGATTGCATTGCTTTAGGCTTTGCAATCGCATTGAAAGTAAACTATTAATCGTTTGAATTATAGTCCATCGGTTCGGCTGAAACTCGATAACGTCCTTTTTCTTCAACAAGATTGAAATGCTTCATCAAGAAAAGCTTTGGGGCTAGATTGATTCCATGTTCCAATTTGGCTTTGTATAAGGCCCCCAAAAAATCATCAAGGGCCTTTGCGGCTGATTGCTGCATGTTATAAACCTTTTCACCTTCTGCACTGTCAATATATTCCTTGAAACTTTCTTCAATGGAAGCTATTGTTTCGTCTGAAATATAGGGTTTGCCCGATTCGTCAATATCAATAAATTGTTCGAAGTATTTGTCATTCAATCGGCGGTTGCTGATTTCTTTTTCGGAAAAGAACAAAGTCTCAACCGTTTTGCGAATTTCGTCCATCCTTTCGTCAAATGCTTTCTTCGTTTGGGCTTGTGCAATTGGCGATTTGAATGTTTCAATATCCGGTTTGATCAAGTCTTCATACTTTGCCTGAAGTGCTTTCATATCGCCCCGGATAACGTCAAACAAGAATTTCTTTGAAGGTATTTCAACGCCCAACGCTTGAATCTTTATATAAACCGTGCTGACTGATGCTAAATAAATGTTTTCAAGTTCTGAAATGAAGGCGTTGGCCTTTTCATTGTTTTCTGAAATAAGAATCTTTTTCATGTTTTTAAATTGTTTTACCTGTTAATACTCCATTTAAAGTTGTCGGCCCCTGATCCTGTTTTTGTGGATTAGGATTAAAAGGGGTTTTCCCGTGCAAGTCTTTTCCGCCAAGGCGACCTTCTTTCTTGTCTTTGATCCATCCTTGAACACTGTCAGACATTGTCTTTTTCAATTCTTCATTTTCCATAAAATAAACTGTTTAAAAGTGACTTAATCTTTGTTTGTGGCGCAAACGTGGTGCAAATTAGCCTTTGTTTGCGCCTAATTATTTGATATTCAATATATATGTATATCCATTAATGGGATAGAACCCCTTTTTTAGTTCATTCTTGACATTATGTAATAGTTTCCACTATTATAGCATAACGTAATTGTGTCGCCCTTTGCCATGTCGATATAAGACACTGCATTTCCGTTGTTGTCCCGTAGTTGTCCGTTTGTCACGCTTGTCAATCGAATTGTATTCGAAGCATAATATCCGATTGCAATTGTCAGCAAGAAAGACACATTCCCGGACGTGTTTGCCGTTATAAAAGACGAAGCGGGCAATCGCACGTTCAACAAGGAAGAACCGATCGAAGTGAAAACAAAATGGTTTGTTTGACTGATATACAATTCAAGTGAATCGGTATAAGCCGCACCAATGTATTTGTCATTCCATGAAACAACGCCGCCGTACATGGCTTTTATTGATCCTTTGATTGCTTCAAAGGCAATATTTTCTTGTGATCCTTCAGCATTGGCAATTACGCCGTATCCCTTTGAATAAGGCATTGTAACCCATTCTTGATAATAAACGGTAACTTCGATGCGTTCCAAGTTATCGAATTCATCATAATAGAATTGTGAAGGTTCAGGCGATCCGGCGTTGATCCATTCAGATTCCGAATAATAGGTGTCAATTCTTGATCTTGTAACATAATAACCTTGCTTTTCGTTATTTTCAAAACGGCCAACGGCACGCATACCACTTGTTGCGGGCAAAACATTTGTTCCGATACCAACCCATGTGTTTGCATCCGAAAACTTCATCAACGAAGCTAATATTGACAAGCCGTTTGCATCTTGTTCAACACCTATTCGTCCGGTTCCAATCTCAAAACCGCCAATAGTCCCGGATATTGCTTTGATAATACCTTCAACGGTTGCCTTTGACATCACGACCGATCCATCTTGCAAAACCCGATAAGGGGCCGTCGTACGATTTTCGAAGGAAGCCCCGGCCCAAAATCTAACTGATTCGGCGGTTGTTCCTTGGCCCGTAATCCCGGCAAGTATTGAAGCCTGATCCCCGGCAACCTGAATCGTCCCGGACGTTACAATACCCCCGTCAATCGTTGTCTTGGTATTGTCGTAAGTCGTAGCAAGAACCCAATCATTCACATTATACGATTGTGAAGCTGTTTTTGCAGTTGCACAACGGCGTAAATTGGTTCCGTCCGTCCACAAGTCCCCAATGTCATAAGGAACCGTTGGCGTCGTGATAAACACACGCCGTTTGCCGTCGGCCGTATCTTTAGCAGTCCCGGCCAAAGCATAAGCATCAACCGCCTTTTTATCTTCAATAGTGATCCAAGTGTAACTTGTGGAATACCTTTTCAATAATTTAGCCGTTTCGCTATACCACATATCACCGACATGCTTTGCTTTCAGTTCGTTTGTATTCCAAGCGGCCGCCGGGTCTGAATCCTGAAACCAAGATTCAATTTTGCCGTCAAGTTGTGCTTGAATGTCTGATATTATACCCTGCAATGTATTATCAACATAGTTCTTTGTGTCAAGTGCTTCTTGGCCCAATTCTTCAAGCGTTTTTTCTTGCCCGTTGGCTGTGAAAACAATTCTTCCGCCTATCTCCGAATTATCAAGATCGAAGTATGTTGTTCCGTCGGCCGATTCAACACGTCCGGTTTTAACGTAACGCCCGTTTATGGTTGTGAATCCATAGGTCAAGGCAATTGATCGGGTATTGAATGAAGTATCAACCGAATTGATAACGCCAATCCAAAAATGATAATAAGAAGGATCGCTTTCAACTGTTATTTGCGAAGTTGAAAAGAGGATTGAACCGCCTGATCCTGCTTTTTCGCATTTTGCGTAAATGTAGTACGCTTGGCCGTCGCTTAACAATGTTTGATCGCCGTCGGTAAGCGTCCAAGACCGGGGGGCTTTATTTGCGTCAACAATAGCATAATGTGTTAACACACCACCTTTATAAACGATTCTGTTTTTATTACCCCCGTAGTTGGGTTGAAAAACAGTGCCAACGAGTCCGAATTGCATTGATTTGGCCCCGACGGATAACATAACAGTATCAACCGATTCAGGCTTGATTTTATCAGTATAATAATCACCTTCAGGATCGAACACCATTCCAAGAACTTCTTGCGCATTCAGATAATTACGCCTTGCCCTTGCCGGGTCTTTTAAATTATTGATCGTGATAATCTTATCAATGTCAATCAGGTCGGATATTATGCGATTGTAAGCCGATTTAGTAACCGACAAATCGGAAATAGTAAGGTTATACGAATAATCCGTTAAAAGATCACGGGTGAAACCTTTGATTCTGATCAATTTATCGACATCAATATCAGCGTCTTTAATTGGAATGTAATCACCAACCCAAAAAATATTCGATTCAGTATCGGCCCCGACTATGCTTGCAAGAAAGAACTTGTCGACCGTTAATGAATATTGAACCTTTGGTTGGCAATTTTGCGCAAGATATTCCGTTCCGGCTGTCAACAATTCGGCTTCGGCTGCATCAACGTAGGATTGCGGCAAAGCAATATCCAACAAAACATATTCATCACCAACCCCAATTTGAAAAGCTGAAGACGTATCAGACGGAAATGTGTAATCGTTTTCGTCTGTCTGACTTTTTATTTTGAAGGTTTTTGTTGCATGATCATAAGAATGAATGTCGAATTCATATCCGGCTAATTTCCCGGTATTGAAATGAACCTTTGCGGCCGTTCCTGAAAGAAGGTATTTAGTTGTTACGCCGTCCGCTTCTTTTTCATTCAAATCGAATGACATTGAAGAATCAACAAACTTTAAAACAGAATCACCAAGGGCCGAAACAACCCCGGTACGGTGCGGGAATATGCTATCAAAGTTTTTAGTATTTTCCCAAACTCCATATTTTGCAATTGCGGCGGCGTCTTCAAGAAAACTTTGCGGTTTAGTTTTTCCGGGCAACAATAACTTAGAAGAACGATACTTTGAAGTAATGTTCTTCGTTGAACCGTACACTTTAAGTCGGGTTATTATGTTGGAAGAAGAAACTTTTTCCCTTGTAAGATCATAGATTCCCCGGCCCCTGCCATATTGGAAGGTGAAACCGAATGTTTTCCCGGCTTGACCGATATTAATCGTTCGGGTTCCGTTTGAATTTATCGCAATATCGAATTCCTGATTGAACTTTCCGCAAAGGGTTTGAAGAACTGAAAGGCAATTGTCTGTTTCACCAAAAGTCAATGTCATTGCTTCAGTGTCGACCGGATACGTTCCAAGAACCCATTTTCCGGGGAATATCCGGGAAATATTTGCGATCAGAACATCCAAGAATCGTTTCATATCTCCCGTTAAAGAATCGCCCTGAACATCTGATCCGGTCGTATCAATATTCACGTCGTATGTTGCCCGCATAAGATCATATTGAACCCCTTCAAACTGCAAATCATATTGAAAATGATTTTCCGAAATTTTCCGTTCTTTAGCCGGAATGTTTAAGGTGTAATCCCTGCCAATTATGGTGATTTTATCGCCAATCGAAAAGATCATTTTTGCGGCGGATTCAACTGTTATGTCGATGGTGTCATTGCCTAATAATTGAACCGTTTGCGTCGCCCTTGTAATACGGCTTGTGTTTCCCCTTGATTGAAGGGGAAACGTTGAACCGTCTAAATGTGTGATTATAATTTGATCCATTTTATTTGAATTTGAATAAATAAGTAATAGAATAGGTGCAAACGTGGTGCAAAAACTACTATAATCTTATTTATGTGCCTGATAATCAGTTTGTACATATACCCAATGATCGGATAGAACCCCTTATTCAAAGCCGTCCGACCTTAGATTGTTGTTATTATTTTTTATGTCCCTTATGTCGTTGCGTATATCAACAAGATTTTTGTTGTACGACGTATTAGCCGCAATTTGATTCAATACCATAAGCTGATTTCGCAGTACGGTTAATGATTCGGCTTGATTGATACGCATTGCGTTAATTTGGCCACTCAATACGCTTGCCGTTTCTTCGGATACTCCTTTAATTCCCCCGGTTAAGGAACTGTCGTCAACTTCATCAGCAAGGTCTTTGAACAAGTCCCCATAAGTCCCAAGGGCTGAATTGAAATTTTGACCAAGAGCGGCAATTTGCGCTTTGAACCTTGCTTGTTCTTCCTCTGTCAAACCATCGAAAACGAAATTATCACCATTCCAATAACCCATATCATCTTCAAGCTGCTTTAAGATCGGGGCCAACTGCTTTTCCAAGAAGTTCTTTTTCAATTGGTTTAGAATGGCATTTTTCATTATATCGTTGACGGTGTCACCGAAGGCGGTTGCAGCATCTTCACCCTTTCCGAATGCTTCGACAATAGCATCGCCCAACTGATCGGCAAAATCTTTGGCATTAGTCTGAAGAATGTCTTGCGAAATTTCTTCAAGAACGTCTTCAATTGTTTGCCCGGCTTCTTTGTAGGCATTTTCATACTCTTTGATCTTATCCTTGTCGGTTTTCTTCTTGTCTTCTTCAAGACGGATCATTTCAAGATAATTCGCCCGTTGTTGCTGAAGATTGGCGATCATCTGTTTTTGATTCTTGTATGTATCACCGCCAAGGGCTTTATCAACGGCACGTTCAAGGTCTGAATAAGCGTCGGTTAAAGCTTCAACCGCTTCTTTGTGTTGATTGATTTGCTTTTCAAGTTTGCGATCCTTGGAACCCCAAATCAAGTCAATGCCGTTTGAAATAATATCAATTGATCCTTGGATAATTGCAAGGGGATTCCCGGTTGCAATGCCTTGGGCCAAAGTTGACGCCCCTTGTGCAATACCGGATATATCGTTCAAGACGGCCTTTGTTTGATCATCCATTGAAACACCCATTTTGTCAAGACCGCCAACGACCGAATCGAAGGCCCCTTTGACAAGGTCAATCGAAGACGAAGCCCCTTCAAACATCTTTTTAAAAGACTTCTTTTTGCTTTCGTCGTCCGTAGCCGAAGAATATTCTTTTATCCCATTGACAAGGGCCTTAAATGGATTCCTTGTTTCGACTTCCTTCTTTGCTTCTTGCAATTTATCCTTTACGGCTTTTAAATCTTCAGGCGAAAGTTTAACACCAAGGGATACTTCATTCTTTTCTATTAATGCAATCAGTTTTTCGATTTCACTTGTCGCAACTGAATCAAGATCACCAAATAATTTATTCCAATCAGCCGATTTCATAAGTTCGTCGCTCGCCAAAGAAGAAAGGGCTTTTGCTTGCGCTTTATTCAGTTCTTCAACTAATTGGGTGTTCCCGTGTTCTTGGGCCTTTTTTCTTTTTTCGTCAAATTCGTCAATAATAGCTTGCTTCTTTTGCTCGAAATTACGGTATTGTACAACCATTGCATCATAATCAGAATCACCCGATAACTTGCTATCTTTCGCATATTGTTCCTTCCGGTTGCTGATTGCACCTTGAATCTTGGCAACGTCTTCAGGATTATTTGCGTCTTGGGCTTCCTTCAGGCGTTTTTCGAGCAAAATCATATCGTCGGTGTACTTCTGTTGCAACTGAAGCTTTCTTGTTAAATACGAAGCGTAATCTTCGATCAACTTGTTTGTTTCTTCTTGGGCTTGTTCTTGTGCGCTTTGATCAGCCTTGTCAAGTATTTCCTTTTTCCCGGTGTCAAGGTCTGATCCATCCCCGGATAACTCCTTGCGTTTTTTTGAAATAATATCAAGCATTTGAAGAACGGACGTTGCTGAATTCATTTGCTTTTGAAGGGCCGTTTCAAAATCCTGTAAAACGGTTTTTTTAGTTTCTTCAGCGATCATGTCGTTGATCGTTTTCAATTGGGCCTTTTGGGTTGCCGTTTGATCAGATACGGAAAGAAGCTTATCCCGTTGGTTCTTCAAGTATTCCAAGAAGGATTTGCCTTGCTTTAACATCCCGGCAAATTCAGTATCGGCGGCCTTCTTCAAAATAGGATCATTTGAATTGATCCACTTGAAATAATCCTGATATAACTTTTTGCGCTTATCAAGTTTGTCCTTAAAAGTATCTTTGTTGGAAGAAGACGAATCGCTTTGATCCATTTTATCAAGGACTTTTTCTTGTGCCTTGATTTGCTTCAATAGATTTGCACGTTCCTTGTCGGTTGCAGCATCTTTATATTTTTCCTTCAGTTTCGAAATACTGTTTTCAAGGGCCGTAATACTTCCTTTAGTGATGTTATTTGCCGAAACACCAATTTCATTCAGAATCTTTTTTTCTTGCACTGAAAATTCAGCCGCTTTTTTAAACAGATCAAGACCTTCTTTTTCAAGCTTGTCTTTTTCTGATTTAAGTTTTGAATAATCCTTATTGTCAACTTCATAGTCATAAGAATATAAAGCCGTACCAAGTTCAGGGTCGGTGATTGTCCGGGTCTTTTTAAGTTTTGCCGGGGTTTTTTCAAGTTCAAGTTGCTTTTTAATAGCTTCCTTGTATTTTTCGGCGGCAAGTTCAGCGGTTGCCATTGCCTTGGCTTTTAATATTTGCGCATTAATGAAAGCTTGAACATGTTTCGGGTCTGAAAGTAACCCTTCAGCATCTTTCACGCTCTTTACTGAAACACCAAGGGATTTGAATTTTTCGGAATTGTCTTCGATGAACTTTTCCTTTGCTTTAATATTGTCGCCCAATTGCGACCAAGCAACGGATAATTCTTGAATTGTGGCAACGGGTTTCCCGGCCAAATCAACAACCGACTTATTAAATTCTTCAGTTGCTTTCTTTGCTTCTTGTGAACGGCTTGCAAAGGCTGATATTCCTGCGATAATAGCCGTAATTGCAACGGAAAGTCCCAAAGTCAACGTTGCCATTAAAGCCTGTGCGGCGACTGTGGAAATACCAAGGGAAACCGACACACGATCAACGGCGGCCGCATACATCAATTTTGCTTTTGTTAGTAAAACAACATTGAAATAGCTATCTTTATTAAGCGTTTCAGCAACTTGCTGAAGGCCGATCGTCATTGCCATAAGGGATTGAACCTTCATCATGATCTTGTTCAAGTTTTCATTTTCCCCGGCAAAAAGACCGACGGCCCCTTGTGCTGCTGAAAAGGCCCCGGCAACACCGGATAAAGCTGAAACGACACCTTGGAATCCCCTTTCGTCGTTGGCCATAGCTGCAATTTGCTGTTGAGCATCGCCCATCGCATCTTTTAACTCCCCTGTTTTACGTTGCAATTCTTGGTATGCATCCGTACCACGAAGCCCGGCCGCTTCCATCTGAATAAGTTCTTCACGCATCATTCGCAACTGTGTGCGTAATGATACATGCGCTGTTTTAGTGGTTTCAACCTGTGATTCAAGCACTTTTAAAGCATCTTTTTCGGCTTTTAATTCGGCGGAAACTTCGGCCGCTTGCTGCTTTAATTCCGCTTGCGCCTTGCCGGGGGACAACTTCGAAATTTCAATGTTTAGGTTGTTTAATTGGGATTCAAGCCCGGCAATAACATCCTTTTGTATTTTTATGTTTTCGGCTGTGATCTTGAAAGCATCGTCAATCTTTTCACCTTCGGCGACGGTTGACGAAGAAAAACCCTTGACACGCTTTTCAGCTTCGTCAATAGCTTTAATGAACTTATCGTTGTTCATTACGGCTTCAAAATCCATTGCGCCCTGATCTACATTCATGGCTTTACTTTTTTGTGATTAAACTTTTTAAGCATTGGAACCAAGTCTTTTTATTTCGACTAATACTTTCGGCAATACTCAATTTACTAATGCTTTTCAATAGAAAAATTTCATTTGCAAGCAATATATCGTCGGTTGCGGTTGGAGCTTTTTTTTCAAGAAGGTCTTCAATGCGGCTGATTAATACATCGACCAAATAATGAGTGTTTTCAAGATGTTTATACTTGTCTTGTACACTTCTAAATCGTTCATTCTGACTTTTATTCATAATCTGAAGTTTTTAATGTTTTTAGCTTGTTTTACCCAAGCATTTATTTAAACCGTTAACTTGTGGCGCAAACGTGGTGCAAAACCAAATCTTAATGTGCTCAAATTGCTGATATTCAACGTTTGAATGTATCCTTTATCCGGTTAGAACCCTTAGTCATTGACCGCTTTGCCAATATTTGAAACCATTTTTTCGATCATCTTTGGCAATTCTTGTCTTGCAAGCGATTCGGCTGAAGTAAGGACGTCACGGCCTTTGGATTCGACATGAACGGCGTAATTCATTCCCGCCGTTACGACTAATACAAGACCTTGGGGATACTTTGATCCGACCTTCTTTGCAAGCCTTTGGCCCGCCCGGATTCCTTCACTTCCTTCCTTAGTTTGCGAATAACCTTCATGTATGGCAACCCCATTTTTGAAGACCATGTAACCGATTGAAGAACGAAGGTTCCCGGTCTGATCAGTAAAACCAACATCCGGCGGAACAAGCTTTGCATGTTTGACACACAATTCACCGAGGTATTGAAGTTTCTCAATTTGCTGCCTTTCGATCGCCTGCAAGAACTTTTCAAATCTTGATCGAATTGTATCTGAAGAAAAATTTGCTTTGATTCCCATTGCTTTAGTCGTTTTTACCAAGTTTCTTTTCAAGTTCTTTGATCTTCTTGTCAAGTTCATCGTCGGAAAGGTTGGCCAACAAATCTTTGCCGTCTTTCCCGGTGACTTCGTTAATTGACTTTTCAACATACCCACGTTCACGCCCTTTTGTGCGAAGGAAAAATTCAATTGCATTAAATCGAATTCTTTCATTTTTCGAAAACATAAGTGAACGAAGGCTTTCTTCTGCAACATCAAGACTTTCTTCAATGATGTCTTCAAGTAATTCAGGCTTTTTCAAGGCACGATCCCGGACGGCTTGACGTGAATATTCAATGCCGTATTCGTTATATATAGCCTTTGCCGTGCGGGCGTAAATCCCCGCATTCTTGCGAAGGATCGCCCAAAATTCCTTCTCTGATAATCGTCTTTTCTTCATTTTGACAAGTTTTGACAAGTTGCATTATTCTTTATAGAATCTAAATTGCTGATCGTCTGAAGCTTTCCAATATGTGCAACGATCATTGTCGATCATTAAAAAGCTGATCGGAAAATCTTTTTCACGTGCCTTTTGAATTAGCCGGGGATCAATAACAGGGGAAACAACGACAAACCTTGTCGGCAAATCATGGTTTATATAATCCTTTTCAAGTTGAATGATGTCGTCAAAGGCTGCAATAACGGATGAAAAAGTAAGGCCTTCAAGGTCTTGAAATTCGTCAAGGCTGATTCCCATTTCTGCAAGTTCTTCATCAAGTCTAAAATCGCCGGTTGGTTGTTCAATATAATCTTCGTGTACTTGCATGAATAATCTTGTTGCTATATTATTCTGATGCAAAACCTGAAGGACGATCAAGTCGTTTTCATCCTTACGAACAAACTGAAACTTTCCGATTTCTTTTATTGCTTCCCAACCGCATTCTTTTGCGATCTGATCAATGTTGTTTCGCACGAATTCAGCAAAGCTTATTTTGTCGCCTGTGAATGTAAATTGGGGTTCAAACTCTTTTTTCATAATGCTCTGTTTTTTGAATTGTGAATACTTTTAAATTTTCACATGAAGAAAAGGAATCGACTGAAGACTTGTCTTCAGGCATATCCTGTAAAGGATATGTATATTCTTTTGTTTCTTCTTGTTTATGTTTTATGTTGGCGGTAGTGTTTCCGCCCAAATAGGGGTCTTTTATTTCCACTTTATCGGGGTCTTTATTGATACCTTTATTTTGGGGAATTTCATAAAAGGGGTCTTTTATTTCCACTATTTCGGTATCTTTTACGGCTCCAATTTTACTTACTTTTAAAAGCGTATAAGTAGAAACATATCTCCGACCTTGCCCGTGTTGGTAGTGTATTAGCCCGGCTTCTTCCAAATGTCGCCTTGCGGTGACAATAGTCTTTTCCGTAACACCAAGGACGGATGCGATTCTTGCATTTGCTTGTTTAAATGGATTCTTCCATCCCAAACGGTTGGAAACGTCCAATAAATGCAAATACATCATACCTTCAACCGGGGAAAATTGTTCTTCGGTGTGAAGTCGCCAAAAGTCATTGATTAATTCGATATAGTTCATCGTATAGCTTTTTCAGGTTTCAGGCGAAACCCGTAGTTGCGGATACGGGCCACACATGAACTATTTTTTTTCAATGAAGTATTGCTTGATTCGTTTTCGATTCCCAAGCGTTATCCATCTATCTTTTATATCTATTCCGTATTTGTTGCGGAGTTCTGATATATATTTCGCCAAGTCGACCGTTCTGTTTTCGTTTACGGCGTCAAGTGATGTTAATATACGTCCCTGTTTAAGGCATGAGTATATATCTCTGATTGTTGATCCCGGTTGCGTTCCGGGTAATGCTTCAGATATAAATAAATTGCGATCGTCCATCTTTTCCATCTTCAATTACTTTTTAATGTTGTTCATTATTTGCGACGTTCAATGATCCGGTCAATATCCGATTTCTTATATCGGTTTAATCCGCCTACTTTTATAGGCATCAAATAACCCTTATTGCTCCAATTCCAAAGAGTAGAAGGATTTATATTCAAAATCTTTGCTACTTGGTCTTTCGTGTAATAAACTTCGCTTTTGTCCTGAATAATTTCTTGTTCAAGTCTGTGTCGGGCTTTCTCGACCAAGACATCGGCGAATTTGAAAAGATCATCCGATTTGATTGAAAGGGTAATATTTCCCCCGCTTTGTAAAATGTCTGCTAATTCCATTACTTTGCTTTTTAATCGTTACATCCGAAAGGCGTGCACTAACTTTCGGATTTGTGACACAAATAAAAAGCATAATTAGGAAGGATTGAAAGAATTTAGATTGTGTAAAATTGTGTCGCAATTAAAAGGAATTAGACAATTGTTAAATCAATATATTATACGAAAGAAAACAAAAAAGGCATGAATTTCTTCATGCCTGAATATTTAATACTCAAAAAAATTATGGTAGTTTCTTTTTTACAGCTTCTATATCTGATGTTGTTTTGGCGGTTGGATCGCCTTGTTTATCGCTTAACATTTTATTCAAATTTGAATAGGTTGAAATATCTCCAAGAAGTTGCTTCAAGGCGTCCCATAATTCTGCCTTATATTTTGGACGTTTAAAATATGATTTGGACATTAATGCGATATATGTGTACACGATACCAACCGGGCCATCGGTTTTAAATTGTTCATCCATAACGCCAATTACTTCCTTTTTATCTTCTTCAGAACAAGAAAGAAAATCGGTGAATTTCTTTTTTTGTTTTGGCGGCCTTCCCGGCGACTTTTTTAGAATATCGGGCGTTTCTACTTTTTCATTTTGCAAACTGCTTAGTTTCCTTTCAAGATATAAAATATATCCTTTGGCGGCATTATAAAAGGGTTGATAAATCAAATATTTGGGTAAAGGATCAAATTTTTCTATATCATCCAAAGCATATTGAACCTTTTTAATTTCGTTGGATATGAATACATCTTCATCATATATTACCCAAGTCTTTTTCGGCAATTCCGTACGTTTGGCAAAAACACGATCATAAGATAGTTTTTCAATTAGCTTGGGATCGTCTATATCAATAACGTCTATAAGAAACAAGCTTTGCAAAAATAATTTTGCTTGCAATAATAAGTTCTTTTCACTGTCTGAATCCATAACTTACTCTAATGTTTTAATAAGGTTATTTTTAATAAGCCAATCAGACGGAACAAGATACATTTCCCCGTCAATTATGTCACCTATATATTCAAATGAATTTAATTCGTCTTCACTTATACGTGCGTCTCGACCAATTCCCGGATAAAAAGGAAAAGGCTTTTTGTTTTCCCTTTCGCAACGTTCAAGTATTTCATAAGCCTTTTCAATATCTTGTGTTGAATATACCAACATTTGCACAATGATTGAATATTGCGATTTCTTTCCGGTGTAGTATTCAAATAGTTGCTTGCCGGACATTTGTTTTAGATCAGGATTATTTTTCATAAATCATTTGACTATAGGTTTTATTCTAACATCTTAACAAGCTCGCTTTTGATGTCTTCATCAATTTCCCGGTACCGTGCAAATGCTTTTGACCCTTCTTTGTGTCCGCTAAGTACACCAACTAAATTCGGGTCTTTTACTTGTTTATAAAGATTCCCAACGAAGCAACGGCGGGCAAGATGGGAACTTGCAACTTCATTGATTGGTCGTTTTTCTTCTTCACGTGTCGTCGGATTAATAACGGTTACGATCCGGGTAATTCCGGCCAAAAGGAACATGTCTTTTATCGCATCGTTATATCGTTGCTCCGAAATGAAAGGAAGAATTCCCGGCCCTTCAAAATCTTTATAGCGATCCAATATTTCTTTGGCTATTGAATTCAAGGGAACCCGAACGGTGATCGGGCGGCCTTCCTTTGTCTTTCTTGGAATATATTCAATCGCCCCGTTCATTCTGTTTGATTTAGTCATTTTAAATAAATCACCAACACGGCAACCAATCAAACATTGAAAGACAAAAATATCTCTTTGAATTGCAAGTTGCGGCCTTTGAGACAGATCAGTGTTATATAATTGATTCCGTTCTTCAATAGTAATATAGAAAGGAGTTCCATAAACGCACTCTTGAATTTTGAAATTCTTAAAAGGGTTGTTGCTCGTTTTTCCTAATTCATTGGCCCAAATAAAAAATGTTCTAAGCTTCGTAAAAATATCATTGATCGTATTTTGCCCCCTTGCTTTTGGTGTTCTTGTTTCCGGTACGGCTTCATATAGTTTAGGATAATTTTCGTATAGATTATGTTCATCGCAAAGAAAACGTTCAATATCTCGAAGAGTGGCTGAAGTGATATTTTCAAAAGAAAGTTTATATTCCTTAATTCCATTACATTGATTGTATAATTCATATCGCTGCAATGCACGATTTATGACTTGAAAATTTCGTTTTCGAACATCTGAAATCTTCCTGTCATTAATGAATCGGGTGAAAGTTTCAATAAAAGATTCTTTCTTTTCATTCAATCCGTATTTATCGGGATTTATCTTTTTGTCAATTTCAGCATCCAATGTTTCAGAAGTAAGCATCGCTTGGCCTTTTGTTTCGCTGTATATTTCTAAAATAAGACGTTTCATATTTGCCACGCTTTGATTGAATTCGGCACGTTTAACAGTGTCGAAAAGAACCTTGGCTTTTATTTCTTGCTTTGCTCCATCCCAATAAGCCGGGGTTACTTCTAATTTGCTTTTATAAAACAACTGAAGCTTCCGGCCGTCCCTAAGTCTGAAACGTACATTTGCCTTTTCAGACTTTTTTGTTGATACGCGAATGAATGCTGTTACCGTTGCCATAATCTAAATATTTAATGTAGTGGTGCAAATATATGTAATTTGCACCACATAACATAGATTTATTTAGATTATTTTAGATTGCATTAGATAGTGTGTGTATATGTAACATATTGATATTCATTGTTATATGTGGGTAATTGGCTGATTTTCACAGTTTGTTCAAATTGGTAAAATCTAATATTTCGACCCCGGGTCTGGGTACAACAAGAAAAACTAAATGATTAATAACTAATCGTTTAGTTTTCTTTTTTAAAAGGCTTGTTCTCAAATTGTTCCCAGCCATGGATCATACCGAAATTCTGAGGGATTTTGAACTTATGCATAAATATTAGCTAGTCTAAAAAGGAAAAAAGGAATATCTCTCACTCCTCTAAGCAGTGCCCTAAATTGTTTAATCTTTGCATTAAAAGATTCACTAGCCGCATTAGTTGCTCTATTTCTAAAGAAAGCCACAATTCTCAGATAATGTGTTTGTATGTTCCTTGCTATTGTGCCAAAAGCAAGGAATCCGGACTTATCCACTTCATCATACCAATGTGCCAATCTTGTTAAAGCCACATCTGTATGATCCCAGACTGATTCCATATTTGTCCGACCCGTTAAACGAATCAGAGGATAAATGACTTCCTTAAAGTCTTTTATCCTCTGTTTTGTTGCGGAGGTTCGACTCGAACGAACGACCTTTGGGTTATGAGCCCAACGAGCTACCAACTGCTCCACTCCGCGATGTTTAACGGGTGCAAAGGTACGGCTTTTATTGGAATATACAAATAAAACTATCCTTATTTTGCCTTATTATTGCATATTGATATATAACAGACTGATACTGAATGAGGTCTGTATATATTTCTTTTCCAGTAATTTCGTAGCAAACGTTCATAAATTGGATGTTTTTCTTGCTTGATATGCGGAAATGTTTTACTTTTGCTCAAATTATTAAACGATGTGCAACTAGTTTATGGCTGTATCGAGAACGAAAGCTAAATTGGTAGATGTTGCCCGGCAGTTATTTGCAAAAATGGGGGTTGAGAACACTACTATGAATGATATTGCTCTTGCTTCTAAAAAAGGTAGAAGGACACTTTATACCTACTTTAAAAGTAAGGAGGATATCTATATGGCTGTTGTTGAGTCTGAACTGGATATCCTTTCGGATATGATGAAAAGGGTGGCTGATAAGGATGTTTCACCGGAGCGGAAAATAATTGAAATGATTTATACGCGTTTGAATGCAGTGAAAGAGGCTGTATATCGTAATGGGACTCTTCGTGCTAATTTCTTTCGTGATATTTGGCGGGTGGAGAAAGTGCGGAAACGTTTTGATGCAAAAGAAATACAGCTGTTTAGAGATGTTCTGCGTGAGGGCGTGGAAAAAGGCGTTTTCGAAATTGATGATGTTGATATGACGGCTGCATTGGTACATTATAGTGTAAAAGGCATTGAAGTACCTTATATCCGGGGACATATCGGCGCTAATTTGGATGATGAAACGCGTAATAAGTATGTGATACATATTGTGTTCGGAGCATTGCATCGAACAAAAAAAGATATCAAATAATAATAAAAAAGGAAATATGGGATTACTGGATGGAAAAACAGCCATTATTACCGGAGCTGCACGTGGCATAGGTAAGGCTATTGCGCTTAAATTTGCTTCGGAAGGGGCAAACATTGCTTTCACTGATTTAGTGATTGATGAGAATGCAGAGAATACAACCAAAGAAATTGAAGCTTACGGGGTTAAAGCTAAAGGATATGCTTCGAATGCTGCTAACTTTGAAGATACAGCCAAAGTTGTGGAAGCTATTCATTCAGACTTCGGGCACATTGATATTCTAGTAAACAATGCCGGTATTACTCGCGATGGTTTAATGATACGTATGAGTGAGCAGCAATGGGACATGGTTATCAACGTGAATTTAAAGTCAGCTTTTAACTTTATTCATGCTTGTACTCCAATTATGATGCGCCAAAAAACCGGGAATATTATAAATATGGCATCTGTAGTGGGTGTTCACGGTAATGCCAGCCAGTGTAACTATGCTGCTTCAAAAGCTGGGTTAATTGCATTAGCAAAGTCTATTGCACAAGAAATGGGATCTCGTGGTATTCGTGCTAATGCTATTGCACCGGGATTTATCATGACCGATATGACAGCTTCCCTGTCTGAAGAAGTAAAAGCAGAATGGTGCAAAAAAATTCCTTTGCGCCGTGGAGGTACTCCCGAAGATGTTGCTAATATTGCTACTTTCCTAGCTTCTGATATGTCTTCTTACGTTTCAGGACAAGTTATTCAGGTAGATGGTGGCATGAATATGTAATTATAATATGACTGTTGTATACGAAGACAATCATATCATTATAGTCAATAAGACCGCTTCCGAGATTGTTCAGGGAGACAAAACCGGGGATGTTCCGCTTTCAGAAACAGTGAAACAGTATTTGAAAGAGAAGTATAATAAACCCGGTAATGTTTTTATTGGTGTCACTCACCGCCTGGACCGCCCTGTAAGCGGTCTTGTTGTTTTTGCCAAAACCGGCAAAGCACTTGCGCGTCTTAACGAAATGTTTAAGAATAGCGAAGTTAAGAAAACGTATTGGGCAATAGTGAAGAATATGCCGGAGGGCCCAGAAGGTGAACTGGTTCATTACTTAGTGAGGAATGAAAAACAGAATAAGAGTTATGCTTATGATAAGGAAGTTCCTAACAGTAAGAAAGCCATTCTGCATTATCGGCTTATAGGGCAATCGCAAAACTACTTTTTACTTGAAGTTGATTTAAAGACAGGGCGTCATCATCAGATTCGTTGTCAGTTAGCTAAGATGGGCTGTCCTATCAAGGGGGACTTGAAGTATGGGGCTCTTCGCTCCAATCCTGATGGGAGTATTTGTTTGCATGCCCGTCACATTTGTTTTATACATCCGGTTTCTAAGGAATTGATTGATGTTACTGCACCTCTGCCTGAAGATAATTTATGGCAGGGTTTTCAATTTAACCGCTGATAGAACTTCTATTCAATTATTTCCCATATTTGACTTTTTGTGATTAAGCTGCCAATTCTTTTTCATTGAAGAAAGGTTGATTGCATAATAAATTGTCTTACCCTAGATTTAGTTGACTCCTATAATTATCAACTAAGTCTAGGGTAAGACAAGGCAACTCTTTTCAGACAAAAGTAGCCATATGTTTTCTTCTTTTTCTTCTAGGTTGATGTAGTGGAAAATAAAAAGCCATTTCCTGGAATAGACAAGTAGGAAATGGCTTTTATAGTTAGTGCGCTTACTCTTATTCGGCGAACTGTGCAGACGTATCTGTTGCAGGAGTATCACTTTCCGGATCTTCCGTTGTTGGTTGGTCCGATTTGGGCTCTTCTACAATAGTGTCTTGCTTGGCTGGTTCAGTAGTGGTTGAGTCTTTACTCTGTTCCGTTCCAGGTTGTCCTTTCTTTACAGGATCCTGTGCATGGGCTAAGAAAGAGCCACCGCATACTAGCATAAATAATGCTGCTACTAATACTAACTTTTTCATAATCATTTGCTTTTAAATGGTTGATACTATATATATTTAGCTTAAGTGTCTTAAGCTTATCAAAAGTTCGATGCTTACGCTAATAATAGTTCAAATGATATGCCAGAATGTATTATGTTACGCTAAATTACTGATAAGTAGACGTGTAACTGAATTTCGCTTTATTCGACTGTTGTAGATAAGTGTGGAAAGTGTGGACGGAATGTGGATTTTTTCCCCAGTTTTGCTTGTTGTATTATAAATCTATTTGGTAAAGTTTCAGTTTGTTATAGAGCGTTTTCCGGTCAATGCCCAGTAACTGGGCTGCACGGCTCTTATTATTTCCCGTTTGCTGCAAGGCTTCAATGATTTGTTGTTTTTCCGTTTCTTCATTGTGTAAAGCCATACTCGAAGAGTCTGGTCTTTCTTGAAGTTCCGTGAGTTCGTCAAGCGTAATATATTTATCCTGGGCAAGCAGAGTTGCTCTCCGGATTGTGTTTCTCATTTGCCTTAAGTTGCCCGGCCAAGGGTAAGCCAATAATAGCTTTGAGGCGGGGACATCGAAACCGATAAGCTGTTTGCCTAGTTCCCGGTTAGCTTCGTCAAGGAAAAAATTGGCAAAAAGGAGAATGTCTTCCCGGCGATCTTTCAGTAATGGAATATGCAGGGTAAACTCGTTGATGCGGTGAAAAAGATCTTCCCGGAAACGACCTTGCCGGATTGCCTCTTCCATATTTTCGTTTGTTGCACAAATAATGCGAATGTCTATGTTCGTTTCGGTATTCGAACCTACCGGACGAATCTTGTGTTCTTGTAAGGCACGTAATAACTGGATCTGTATCTCATAGCTTAAATTTCCTATTTCATCTAAGAATATACTACCCCCATTAGCGGCAGAAAAAGCCCCTGTTTTATTCGTTAATGCTCCGGTAAAGGCTCCTTTTACATGCCCGAAAAGTTCGGATGCAGCCAATTCTTTGGGGATGGCTCCGCAGTCAATGGCTATAAATGGTTGGTCTGCGCGTTTACTGAGTTGGTGAATGCGGTGGGCTACATACTCCTTTCCGGTTCCGCTGGCCCCGGTGATAAGCACCGACATTTTGGTAGGAGCAACAAGCCGGACGTAATTATAAAGTTCTTTGGCTGCGTCACTTTCACCTTCCAAATAATCGGATAACTCATTCACGTTTTTCGAAGAGCATGAGGTGTCCTTTTGATCAGTTTGTATAAGAGACTCTTTTGAGACAGTGTCAGAGCTTGTCTGTGAAGAATGACTATCTGTCTTTTCCATGGCTTCGGCTATTTTCTTTAATAGCTCATCAGGGTTGACTGGTTTGGAAACATAATCAGATGCTCCCAACTTAATTGCCTGTACAGCCGATTGAATATCTGCATATCCGGTCATCATGATAAGCGGAATATTCAGATGCTCTGTTCCCAACCATTTCAGGAGATCAATGCCATCTTTATCGGGCAAGCGAAGGTCAGATAAAATCAAATCAATATCCTCGGATGCCAGCTTCTTTTGGGCATGGACAATACTGCTTACGGAATAGACTTGGAATCCTTTTTTACCGAGCCAGGTCTTTAACATCATACCGTAAGTAATATCGTCTTCTACGATGAGTATTGATCTCATGAGCTTTACTTTTAGTCTCTTTTATAAGGCAAAGGTAACTGGTTTGGATTGAAAATCGTATATTTGCAAACTTTATTTAACGTGAAGCTGATTGGTTATTATTCTTAATACAACTTTAAATAGAAAAGCATATGAAGAAGAATTATATAATTATATTATTAACGATACTGCTTTGTAGTGTTATGGCCTGCAAATCGGAACAAAAGAAAAGAGGAAATATGGAAAAAGGTACACTGGTGAGGATTGAAACTTCTGTTGGTGATATTGTTGTGAAATTGTATGATGAAACACCACGCCATCGCGATAACTTTATTAAATTAGCGGAAAACGGAACATATGAAGGCACGCTCTTCCATCGTGTCATAAAAGACTTTATGATACAGGCTGGTGATCCTGATTCCAAGGATGCTCCAAGGGGTAAAATGCTGGGTTCGGGTGATGTGGGGTATACCATTCCGGCTGAATTTGTCTATCCGAAATATTTCCATAAAAAAGGAGCATTGGCTGCTGCCCGTCAGGGAGACAATGTAAATCCCAAGAAAGAATCTTCCGGCTGTCAGTTTTATATTGTGACAGGAAAAGTATTTAGTGACTCCACCTTATTAGGGATGGAGAGCCAAATCAATCAGAATCGTTTGACGAATGTTTTTAATGCTTTGGCTCAAAAGCATATGAAGGATATTTATAAGATGAGGAAAGCGAACGATCAGGAGGGGTTGATGAATTTACAAGATACTTTGTACACGCAGGCTCAAGCTGAAGTTGCGAAACAACCGGAATTTCATTTCACTCCCGAGCAGGTGAAAGTCTACACTACGGTGGGCGGAACTCCACATCTTGACGGCGAATATACGGTATTTGGAGAAGTGATTGAAGGAATGGATATTGTGGATAAAATACAGCAAGTGAAAACAGACCGGAGTGATCGCCCTGAAACAGATATAACAATTAAAAAGGTGGAAGTGCTTTAAAGTTGCTTTATCGCATTACCGGGAAAATATGAAAATCAATAAATTGACCTTATCCAATGGTCTGCGTTTAGTGCATTCTCAAGATATTACAACGCAAATGGTTGCGCTGAATATTGTATATGACGTAGGTGCCCGCGATGAACATCCCGATCATACGGGGTTTGCCCATTTGTTTGAGCACTTAATGTTTGGAGGGTCTGTTCATATACCAGATTATGATACCCCGCTTCAGGAAGCCGGGGGAGAAAACAATGCCTGGACAAATAATGATATTACCAATTATTATCTCACAGTGCCCAAGTCGAATGTGGAGATAGGCTTTTGGCTGGAATCCGATCGCATGTTGGGACTGGCATTTAGCAAACAGAGTCTGGAAGTGCAGCGCGGAGTGGTTATGGAGGAGTTTAAACAAAGATCCCTAAATCAGCCTTATGGAGATGCCGGACATCTTATCCGTGCTTTGGCTTATAAGGTGCATCCCTATCGCTGGCCTACCATCGGGAAAAAGCTCTCGCATATATCAGATGCAACATTAGATGAAGTAGAGGATTTCTTTTTCCACTTTTATGCTCCGAACAATGCAGTATTGGCTGTTACCGGAAATATCTCCTGGGAAGAAACGGTTGCATTGACAGAAAAGTGGTTCGGCCCTATTCCACGTCGGCAAGTCAGGGTAAGAAATTTGCAGTCTGAACCTGTGCAAAAAGAAGAACGGCGGCAAGAAGTGGAACGTTCTGTCCCATTAGACGCCCTATTTATGGCTTATCATATGTGCGATCGTCAGCATCCCGATTATTATGCATTCGATATTTTATCGGATATATTAAGTAACGGACGTTCCAGCAGATTAAGCCGACACCTGGTTCAGGAACAAAATTTATTTTCTACGATAGATGCTTATATTTCCGGTTCAATAGATGCCGGATTGTTACAGATTAGTGGGAAGCCAGCACCCGGAGTTTCGTTGGAACAAGCCGAAACTGCTGTTAAACAAGAGTTGGAAGCTTTGGGTGAGTCATTGATAGAGGAGCAGGAATTGGAGAAAGTAAAGAATAAGTTTGAGTCTACCCAAGTCTTCAGTACGATCAATTATTTGAATGTTGCTACCAATCTGGCATGGTTTGAATTAATAGGGAAGGCCGAAGATATCAATCATGAAGTGGAAAGGTACCGGGAGGTAACAGCTGAGCAGCTGATGCAGGTGGCCCGGAAGACTTTTAGGAAAGAGAATAGCGTCGTATTACATTATCGGAAAGCATAAAGACTATTACCGGATTTTATCCGTTGCATTATGGGTTATTTATGGAAAATATATGGAACGCATTATAAAGCTTTGTTCCATTTGGGGTTACCTATCATCATAGGGCAACTGGGAATAATTATTCTTGGGTTTGCAGATACATTGATGGTGGGACATCATAGTACGGCTGAGTTGGCAGCAGCTTCCTTCGTGAATAACATGTTTACCCTATGTATCTTTTTTGGCACAGGATTTTCTTATGGCCTGACCCCTATTGTGGGAGAGCTTTATGGTAAATCCCATTTTCGGGAGGCGGGACAGGCTTTGAGGTGCAGCCTTATTGCGAATATGATGCTTGCCCTGCTCTTGACGGGATTGATGACCATCCTCTTTTTTAATTTGGAGAGATTGGGACAACCTGAGGAACTGATGCCTTATATCAAACCCTATTATTTGGTGCTGCTTCTTTCTCTGCTATTTGTGATGCTATTTAATGGCTTTAAGCAATTTACCGATGGGATTACGCTTACTAGGACTGCCATGTGGGTGTTACTTGGTGGAAATGCTTTAAACCTGATCGGAAACTATGTGATGATATATGGCAAAATGGGATTTCCTGAGTTGGGCCTTTTGGGAGCTGGCATTAGTACCCTGTTTTCGCGTATTGTAATGGTCGCTGTTTTTACGTTTATTCTACTTTGGGATAATCGTTTTATACGGTATAAAGTTGGCTTTTTCCGTTTAGGCTGGTCTTTGCCGGTATTCAAACGATTGAATGCTTTAGGGTGGCCGGTTGCCCTTCAAGTTGGCATGGAGACCTCCTCTTTCAACTTTAGTACTATTATGATAGGTTGGCTGGGGGTAGTTGCTTTGGCTTCCCATCAGATTATGCTGACTATTTCACAATTTACCTTTATGATATTTTATGGAATGGGAGCGGCTGTTGCCATACGTGTCAGCTATTTTAAAGGGCAAAATGATTTGGCTAATATCCGTCATTCGGCGTATGCCGGTTTTCATCTAATCTTAATTATAGCCCTTGTTTTATTGAGCATAATCTTTTCGTTTCGTGCACAAGTGGGAAGTTGGTTTACCGATAGTGCAGAAGTTTCAGCATTGGTATATTCTTTGTTTATTCCTTTTCTTATTTATCAGTTCGGCGACGGGTTGCAAATCAATTTTGCGAATGCTTTGCGGGGTATTGCCGATGTAAAGCCTATGATAATCATTGCTTTTATCGCCTATTTTTTGATATCTTTGCCTGTGGGGTATTTTTGTGGTTTTACATTAGGCTGGGGGGCGGTCGGCGTATGGATGGCTTTTCCTTTTGGGCTCACCAGTGCCGGTATCATGTTGTGGCTACGTTTTCGTTATAAAATGCATGAGATGAAATGAACAATGTTTCCAAAGGAAAGATAACTATTGGTTATGTACTGTTATTGGTTGTCTTGTTATTCTCTCTCTCCCTGGTATACAAGGAGATGGAGCATCTTATGTCTTCGGATAGTGAGGATCTTTTGCAAACAGATAGCTTGATTTCTCTATTAAAGGAGAAGGATGTCAATACCGTAGCACTGTTACAGACTTTGAGTGAGGCAAATGAGAGTCTGATTTCACCCCGTGATATTGAACGCGTTATTGCCGAACAAGATAGTCTCATTATTCAACAGCGTGTGCGACATAGCGTGATTTCTCATCGGGATACCATATTGAGTAAGCCCAAAAAGAAAGGTTTTTTTCGCCGTTTAGGTGAAGTCTTTGTCCCGCCTAAAAAAGATACGGCTGTTCATGTTAAAACTTCCCTTGAGTTTGCTACGGATACTCTATTAGATGCCTATAATCCAGTGGATTCCCTGCAAGAGAAATTGCAACATGTCACCCGGAAGAAGAAAGCAGGCTTTAAAGCTATACAGAGTCAAAAGCGTACCATTCAACGCTTTAATACCGTTTTAAATGCCCGGATTGATAGTTTATTAGAAGGCTATGAGCAAGGTTCTTTAGAGCGTGCCCGGGAAGAAGCGGCGCTCCAACGGTCGGTTCGTCGTCATTCAGCGAACATTATTGGTGGAATAGCTCTTGGAGCAGTCTTGTTAGCGGGTATCTTTCTTATGTTGATTTGGCGGGATATTACACGGAGTAACCGTTATCGTAAGGAACTGGAAGACGCCAATCGGCGGGCTGAGGATTTGTTGGCATCAAGGGAAAAGCTGATGCTCACTATCACACATGATTTTAAGGCTCCTTTGGGTTCTATAATGGGATATGCCGATTTGCTTTCACGACTCACGGTTGATGAACGCCAGCGTTTTTATTTAGGTAATATGAAATCTTCTTCGGAACATCTTCTAAAGTTGGTTTCAGATTTGATTGATTTTCATCGTCTAGACTTAAAGAAAGCGGAAATCAATCGGGTGACATTTCATCCTTCCCGTCTGTTAAAAGAAATAGAGGTCAGCTTTGAGCCGTTGGCTATGGCTAAGGGATTGTTTTTACATTGTGATGTTGACACCCGATTAAGCGGAGCTTTCATTAGTGATCCATTGCGCCTTCGCCAAATCATTACCAATCTTTTGTCTAATGCCGTGAAATTTACGGATCATGGAGGCATTACTTTAACCGCTTGTTACATTGAAGGTGGTGATTCCTGCCTTTCGGGTAATCATTTAAAACTTTCCATTTCAGATACGGGAAGAGGAATGGCAGCTAATGATCGCGAACGTATTTTTCAGGAGTTTACTCGTCTCCCCGGTGCACAAGGAGAAGAGGGGTTTGGTTTGGGACTATCCATTGTGCGCATGTTGGTGCAGCTTATGGAGGGAAATATTCAGGTGGAAAGCGAACTAGGCAAAGGTAGTACTTTTACTTTCTGCCTGCCTCTTTATCCGGTAGGCGTTGACTCTGACGAGAGGGACGACGCTAATGAACAATCCCGGGAAATGGTTCCCAGTTCTCTTTCTTCAGCAATGAGCGATATTTCCGATTTGTCGTACCCCCATCAAGTGTTGCTTATTGACGATGATCGCATCCAGTTGGCGCTGACTGCCGAGATGCTTTCGCGACAAAGTATTTCAGTCATTTCCTGCTTACAGTTGAATGAGCTTTTAGAGGCTTTGCGTACCAGACATTTTGATGTTCTGCTCACAGATGTGCAGATGCCTGCACTCAACGGTTTTGACTTATTAAAACTTTTGCGTCACTCTAGTATTCCACAAGCCAAATTCATACCGGTTATTGCTGTGACCGCCCGTAGCGAGATGGAGGCTGATGATTTTTTGAAGCATGGTTTCGCCGGTTGTCTGCACAAACCATTTACAGTGGATGAACTTGTATCGGTGGTCTGCGGAATCCATCCATCCAATGCATCCGGTCCCGATGCGGGCTTTCGGGAGGGAAGTCGGAAGGAAAGAGACAATGACACTTCACTTGATTTTTCGGTTTTTAAAACTTATTCTTCCGATGATTCCATAGCGGCAAGTTCTATTTTAGATAGCTTTATCGCTGAAACACGTTTGAATATTGAGGCTTTATCACAAGCACTCAAAGTTGAAGATTTGAGACGCATTGCTGCAATAGCTCATAAAATGCTTCCTGTTTTTACATTGTTGAATGCCACTCAATTGGTCGAATTACTAAAAGAAGTGGAGGGTTTAGAGGAGATACACTTTAGTGAAAAGATAAAAGGGAAGGTTTGTACTGCTATAAATTTGATAGAAAAGGTTGTTGCTGAGGCTTTGATTCAGAAGTGACTTAACTTTTGTAAAGGGCACTGCTCCTGAAGTCTGATATAACTTATTTCTTTCTCATTTTTATCGTCTGAATAGCGATTTTCGTTGTTTAGGTGGAATAGAGAAGTATTGCTTTAGAAAGAGTTTCTGGGTATAGATTTGAGAAGCTACATCTATAATAACTTGTCTTAACTTAAGAATGGGTTCTCTATACTTGGGAGATACCTCACGAATGGTATTTATTGTACTGTCTGCCTGATTTATTAATTTTTCGGGAATATCTACCATTAACTTAATTCGCTCTTCAGAGAAGAGAGGTTCGAAGGCGGAGTTCCGATAACGGATAAATATGTTAATAGAATCGACTGCTTCACATTGTAAGTTCATTGCCTGGTTAAATGCTTTTATAATTTGAGCACTGTGTGCTATTTGAATATTGGCTTCGACTAGGTGTAGGGTATAGTTAACGAGTTCATTCTTATTTCCATTGCTCATTATTCGAGTTTTTATGCCATTTAAACGTTGTAGGGTATCTTGCTTTAAATACCTGTTCAGTGTGTCTTTCCAGTTAAAAAAGGGCATAAGATGTAAGGAATCTGACTTTCCTGTGTCAAATTCATCGTATGATAGAGGATGCTCTTTGAATTGCCAAAGAGGATCAAAAGGCATGTGAGTTTGTTGTATTTGTTCGGGAGATAGCATAAAATAACGGTAGTTCAGAGCAGGTATGAATTGATAATTTTCTACATAACCGGCCCCCCATGTGGGATCGAATAGATACCATTTCCCATTGATTTGTGCTGCACACCATTGATGTGGATTTGGTAGTATTGTCTTTCCCTCTTTATTGTATCCGTTAATAATAAAAGCTGCAAAACCTGCTGTTTCTGCTAAGTACCTGAACAGAATAGCATATTCACGACAGGTTCCTTTTCTGTTTTTCCATACCTCTCTTATTTCTTTTTTTTCATTAATTTCTTCATTGCGGGATTTGAAGGTCGTATATATATTATAGTTGATGTTATGAGAAATCCAAGTGTAGATTGCGCGTATCATACCATCCTGAGTGTGAAGTTTACTTTTTAAATACAATATCAGGCATTGCGGAGATTCCTCAGCATCTTTAGTTGCATAGAAAGCGACAGAATCGGGAAAAGATAAAGGTCTGTTATCTTTAAAGGTATTGCCCAGTTTTAACGAATCGGATAATTTAGTTGAGTCAGGAACTGTTAGTTTATCGAAATAACTTAGTGTAAAAGCGGACGACTTTGCGTATATTGTAGTAAATGGAAGAATCATCCCAATTACAAGAGAATATACTATCTGTTTGCTTTTCTCTTTTAGTAACATGCGGATTTACAACTTTATACATATACAAAGGTAAATTGTTTTTTAATAAAAGCAAATAAGAGCATAGAAATATATGTAGATATAATTCTTTTTTTATGAAAAGTAGAGTATGTATTGTGAGAGATACTATTTTAGACCTTTAAAGAATGGGTTCTCAAAATAATTTCTTTTCTTTGTAAAGCCTTTATGGAACTATTTATTATTGCTTCATGAACAGGAAAAAGTGGGTGAAATGGGCGGTATGGATTTTGCTTTCGCCGTTCCTTATATTTATCATCTTGATGATCATGCTTTATATTCCTCCCGTGCAGAGCTTTTTGCGGGAGGAAGTGACGTCGTATGCTTCCGAAAAGACCGGTTTGGATATTTCGGCAAGACGTATGGACTTACGTTTTCCGCTAAATTTATTGTTGAGTGATGTTTGCGTTGTACAGCATTCGGGAAAGAGTGGGCATGCTGCAACTTCCATTCAAAAGGCAGATACCTTATTTTCATTGGAACGTTTGAATGTAAGGGTACAGGCGTGGCCTTTACTACAAGGGAAAATAGAACTTGATGAATTGACATTGAGTCATGTGTCCGTTGACTCTTACAACCTATTGAGTGGGATGAGAATAAAGGGAGTACTCGGTCGCTTTTTTTTCGAGAGCCATGGTGTGGATTTGATTAATAAGAATGTTGTTATCAACAGTGCCCTGTTGAGTGATACTCATGTTAAGGCTATTTTGTCAGATACAACCCAAACAAAGGAAGATACGGTTAAAACTTCTCTGCTATGGAAAATAGTACTCCACACTTTACAACTGAAAAATGTATCAATAGATTTGCAATTACCGTTGGATTCCACTCGTCTCGCCGCTCATGTAGGGAATGCGGAATTAAAGGAGGGAGTTACTGACCTGAAACGACAATTCTATGGTTGGAAGACCTTTAGGTTGGGTGGCTCATCTTTAAGTTACGATGTGGGTAAGTCCCGGCCGGTCAAAGGTTTTGATGCATCGCACATTGCCGTGCGTGATGTCTCTTTGGGAATGGATTCCGTGATGATGTGCGGACGTAACTTGAATGCAGTAATCCGGAATTTCTCGTTGAATGAACGCTCCGGACTGAGTGTGATTTCATTAGCCGGCCGTCTGTTTGCTGATTCTACCGTTATACATATCCCGAGCTTTCACCTGTTGACCCCGTATTCTGAGATGGATTTCTCGGGAATGGCTTATTGGAAGATGGTGGATTATCCCACCGATGGAGAGCTGATGGCTCAATACAATGCCCGTATAGGCAAACAAGATGTATTGCTTTTCGCTGGTGGACTGCCGGATACCTTTAAAGATGCATATCCTTTTCGCCCTTTGGTTATTCATGCGGGGATAAAGGGGAATTTAAGCGATTTGCAGGTCTCACGTCTGACTGCTGATCTTCCTGGTGCTTTCTCGTTGAAAGGAGATGGCGGCTTTACGGATTTAGCGGATAGCTTAAGACGTAAAGGTAATCTGGATGTGGAGGTACAAACCGGAGATTTAAACTTCTTGACCGGATTGACAGGATTGCCTTCGGATGGTTCTCTTGTCATTCCGGATAGTATGAAACTGGATACCCGTTTTTCTCTTAATGGATTGCAAACGAATGTGACCGCCCGGCTTCAGGAAGAGAAAGGATATGTAAATCTGGCTGCCAATTATGATGAGGGTACCGGTGTGTATGATGTGGGTGTGAATGTCGATTCTTTGCAGTTGCATCATTTTTTGCCTAAAGACTCTTTGTATTTGCTTACGGCGCAGCTAGGTGCAAAAGGAAAAGGGTTCGATTTGAATTCCCCGAAAACAACTGCTTCCGTACATGCTTCGCTTGGAAGGATAGAGTATGGAGGTTGGAATGTTACCAATATGAACATGCATGCCGATTTGAAATCACTGCTTGCCACGTTTAATATTACGAGTGATAATGTACTGTTGAAGATGCACTCCACGGGGGATTTGCGGCTTGGTCGTTCCTACTTGGATGGAAAACTGTCGTTGAATGTAGAGCAAGTGGACTTATATAAGTTGGGAATAGCACCTAGTCCGTTGAAACATCCTTTTGCCTTCGATTTGGAAACGGAAGCACATCGTGATTCTATCCGGTTGGCTGTGAATGCAGGTGATCTGAGCTTGTCTTTTCGTGCCAGAAGTACAATAAAGAAATTGTTGAGTCAATCCGATGAATTTATACGTGTATTGATGAAACAAATAGGAGAGAAGCATCTGGACCATGCGACTTTGCGTAGAGCATTGCCTTCTGCCGGAATGCGGATTACCGCGGGTAAGGAAAATCCGTTGAACTATTATCTGGCAACTAAAAACATGGCTTTCGATGATTTTGTATTGCGGTTTGGCTTTACTCCCCGTATTGGAATAAACGGACGTACCGCAATACATGGTTTGCGCATGGATTCACTGAGGTTGGATACGATCTTTTTTGCGATCAAACAAGACACGGCGCGAATGACTTTACAAGGCGGTGTCATCAATGGTCCGAAAAACCCGCAGTTTGTATTTCGGGGTACGATGACCGGGGAAATCCGTAATAATGATGCTGAACTCAATCTGAAGTATATAGATGGTGAAGGGGATACCGGCTTGGAACTCGGAGTTAATGCGCGCCCACTGACAGGAAAGCAGGGTAAGGGAGGAGATGGCATGCTTTTCCGTCTCACACCGGCTGAGCCTATCATTGCTTTCCGTAAATTCCATTTTGTAGATAATAACAATTGGATTTATCTCCATAAAAATATGCGTGTATACGCTAGTGTCGATATACTCGATAAGGAGGGCATGGGATTCCGCATGCATTCTGTCAGGGAGGATACGGTGTCTTTACAGAATATGGATGTGGAACTGAGACGTATCCGCTTAGATGAGATCAGTCGTATCTTGCCATATATGCCTGCTTTCTCAGGACTCTTTTCTGCGGACTTGCACTATATACAGAAACCTACTTCCCTGCAATTATCTACGGAGGCCAATGTGGAGAACCTGACTTATGAACGGCGAAAGGTGGGTAATGTCGGTTTGGGAGTAACCTGGTTGCCGGGAGATAAGGGGACCCACTACCTGAATGCCTATTTTACCAGCGAAGGAAACGAGGTGATGAGCAGTGATGCTGTCTTAAAACAGAGGAATGGGAAAGACTCTATTGAAGTGAATAGCCATTTCGAACACTTCCCGCTTACGCTGGCCAATGCTTTTATTCCCGACAGGATGGTGGAATTCACGGGAGATGTTGATGGTGACGTTTCGGCTTCGGGTAATCTCCATAAGCCGGTAATGCAGGGGCAATTGTCTTTGGATAGTGTCTCTATTTATGCCCGTCAGGCCGGTGCGCGTTATTGGTTTGATAACCGCCCCGTTCAGATAAAGAATAATCTGCTACTATTTGATAAATTTGCGATTTATACCACTTCCAAGAATCCGTTTACAATAGATGGTAACATTGATTTCAGGAATATGCAGCGACCTACTGCCAAGTTAGATCTGCTGGCCCGGAACTATACGCTGCTGAATGCTCCGAGAACCCGTGAAAGTTTGGTTTATGGAAAGGTTTTTGTAGACTTTCAAGCCATGTTACGCGGTCCGTTGGATGCATTGACCATGCGGGGAGATATGAATTTATTAGGTAATACCGATGTGACCTACGTGCTCACCAACTCTCCTTTGCTTGTGGAAGATAGATTGGAAGGGTTGGTTTCCTTTACCTCTTTCCGTGATACGGCGAGGTTGGTAAACGAAGCTCCGGTGATGTCGCTTGGAGGTATGAATATGTTGATGTCCGTCCATATAGACGATGCTGTCCGTCTGCGTGCCGATTTAAGTGCAGACCGGAGTAAGTTTGTGGAACTGGAAGGTGGTGGAGATTTGGCATTGCAATACACGCCACAAGGTACAGTGAACCTTACCGGGCGATATACGCTTTCAGGAGGTATTATGAAATACTCACTTCCTGTCATTCCTCTTAAGGAGTTTAACTTTACTAACGGAAGTTATGTGGATTGGACGGGCAATGCGATGAATCCTTCTTTGAACCTGACGGCTTCGGAACGGGTAAGAGCTTCTGTGGCCGATGGGGATGGCAGTAGTTCCCGTATGGTTAACTTCGATGTTTCGGTGAGTATCAACAATCGTTTGGAGAACCCTGAACTGGTCTTTAATCTGACTGCTCCGGACGATGCCTCTATTCAAAATGAATTGATGATGATGGGGGCGGAAGAGCGTAGTAAACAGGCTATTGCCATGTTGGCTACGGGCATTTATCTGAATAATAGTGGCAAGTCGAACCTGAATATGGGGACGGCTTTGAATAGTGTACTGCAAAGTCAGATTAATGCGCTTGCCGGTGCTGCATTCTCGGTTGGGGTGGAAGATTATAGTACGTCTGAAACAGGAAGTAAACGTACGGATTATAGTTTCCGCTATTCACAGCGCTTTTTCAATGACAGGGTGCAGATTATAATCGGAGGAAAGGTTTCTACCGGAACAAATACGACTAATAACGTGGAGTCGTTCATTGATAATATTTCGTTGGAATATCGTCTGGATAATTCAGGCACCCGCTACATACGCGTCTTCCACAATAAGAATAATGAGAGTGTATTGGACGGCGAAATAACCGAAACAGGCGTAGGACTTGTACTCCGGCGTAAGATGGATCATTTGGGAGAGCTGTTTATTTTTAGAAAGAAGAATCGGAATAAACAAGAAAAAGAATAAACCGCGGGATGATGAAACGATTGATAAATATAATAGGTATAATTTTCTTGCTGGCATCTTGCTCCACCACAAAGCATTTGCCCGAAGGGGAAGTGCTCTACACTGGACAGAAGTCCATGGTAGTGAAGAATCCTTATAAGACTCTTATTGGGGAGACGGCAATGGAAGAGGTGGAAGCCGCATTGGCTAAAGCGCCCAATAATGCTTTTATGGGTAGTTCGGTATACCGGGCTCCATTTCCTATGGGATTATGGATTTATAATAGATTTGTCGGGAGCAAAAAGGGATTGGGTAAATGGATTTTCAACCGTTTTGCGGCTACTCCGGTATTTATATCTGCGGTCAATCCCGATATTCGGACTAAGGTTGCTACAAATATTCTTCATGAGTATGGCTATTTCAACGGAACGGTGACTTATAAAACTTTTGTGTATCCTAAAGATAGTCTGAAGGCTAAATTGCAGTATACCGTGGATATGCGTAATCCTTATTTTATTGATACGGTCTCTTATGTGGGATTCAGTCACTATACGCAGGACGTCATGGAGTTGGGACGCCGTCGTTCTTTGATCAGTCCGGGGGAGCAGTTCAATGTGCTGGATCTGGATGGGGAGCGTACGCGTATCAGTTCGCTATTACGGAACATGGGTTGTTATTATTTCCGTCCTGATTATATGACTTATCAGGCGGATACGACTTTGGTATCCGGCGGGCATGTGAGTTTACGCATGATTCCGGTTGCGGGGGTGCCTAAAGAAGCGGAAAAACCTTTTTATGTGGGGAACAATACGTTTTCTTTAATGGGACCGCAGGGACAAATGCCTAATGATAGTTTGTTGTACAAAGATTTATGGATTCACTATTATAAGAAATTGAAGGTTCGCCCCAATATGCTTTATCGCTGGCTGAATTACCGCGGATACCGCAGAAAACGGCAGGAGCTTTCTCGTGGAGGGATGCGCCGGAGACCTGAAAATCTGTATAGCGAATATCGACAGGGGCGTATTCAGGAGCGTTTGGCTGGTCTTGGCATTTTCCGTTATATGGAAATGCAGTATGTGCCGAGGGATACCGCGTTGGTTTCAGATACATTGGACTTGCATATTCGTGCTGCGCTGGATAAACCTTACGATGCCGAGTTGGACTTTAACATGAAGATGAAAAGCAACAACCAAACCGGTCCGGGTGCTGCGTTTACAGTGACTAAGAATAATGTATTCGGAGGCGGGGAAACCTGGAATGTGAAGCTTAGTGGGTCATACGAATGGCAGACCGGTAAGGATAATCATTCGTTGATGGACAGTTATGAGATGGGAATTTCTTCGTCTGTTACGTTTCCACGGGTAGTCTTCCCCCGGTTCGGTGACAGGCAATATGACTTTCCCGCTACTACCACTTTCCGTATTTATGCCGATCAGTTGAATCGTGCCAAATATTATAAGCTTTTGGCTTTTGGGGGTAATGTCACTTATGACTTCCAGCCCCAACCTTCGGTGAAACATAGCTTTACCCCTTTCAGACTGACATTCAACATGCTTAGTAACCCTACGGCGGCCTTTGATTCTCTTCGAAATGAGAATCCGGCGCTTTATATCAGTCTCCGCAATCAGTTTATTCCTGCAATGGAGTATACTTATACTTATGACAATGCATCCAAACGCAGGGTACGAAACCCTATCTGGTGGCAAACGACTTTGACTTCCGCCGGTAACCTGACTTCATGTCTTTATAATTTTCTGGGGCAATCTTTCAGTAAGGAAAATAAAGAATTGCTTGGCGTTCCGTTTGCCCAGTTCTTGAAAATAAATACGGAATTGCGCTATCATTATAAAATAGACAATAATCAGATGATGGCCACACGCTTTGCAGCGGGTGCCATTTGGGCATACGGAAATTCAAAAATTGCTCCTTATACCGAGCAGTTCTATGTGGGAGGAGCTAATAGTGTGCGTGCTTTTACTTCCCGCAGCATCGGTCCCGGAGGTTATTATCCGTCAACGGACAGTAGGTTTGCCTTTATCAATCAAGTGGGGGATATACGGCTTGAAGCCAATTTGGAATATAGGTTCAGGATGGTTGGTGATTTGCATGGAGCACTCTTTCTGGATGCCGGGAATGTCTGGTTGATGAGAGAAGATGCTGAACGTCCGCTTGGCAAATTCAGGCTAAAGGATGTGCCAGATCAGATTGCTTTGGGTACGGGACTGGGACTTCGCTATGATATGGACTATCTGGTCTTTCGTTTTGATTGCGGCATTGCCTTGCATGATCCTTATGATACGGGCAAGAGTGGATATTATAATATTCCCAAGTTTAGCGACGGGCTTGCTTTCCATTTTGCTATCGGTTATCCATTCTAAAAACCGGACGGGCGTATTTCTCCTTTTACCGCGAAATTCGATCTTAATAGGTAGATTATGCACCATTTAGTGACAAAGAATGAACTATAATTGCTATTGTGCCGTGGTATAATTTTGTACCTTTGCGTGTGTTAACAATATATTTTAATAAGTATCATGAAACCGACTTTATTTGTACTTGCTGCCGGTATGGGCAGTCGTTATGGGGGATTAAAACAATTGGACGGTCTGGGTCCGAATGGTGAAACGATTATGGATTATTCCATCTTTGATGCCATTCGCGGTGGATTCGGGAAGGTTGTATTCGTTATTCGCAAAGACTTTGAGAAAGATTTCCGTGATAAGATTCTGAGTAAGTATGAGAATCATATTCCCGTTGCACTGGTATTTCAGGCCCTGGACAATTTGCCTGCCGGATTTACCTGCCCTGAGGGCCGTGTGAAACCTTGGGGGACAAACCATGCCGTATTGATGGGCAAAGATGTCATCAAGGAACCGTTTGCCGTAATTAATGCAGATGACTTTTATGGCCGTGATAGTTTTGCGGTATTGGGCAAAGCTTTGTCAGAGATGGAAGGTAAGAAGAACGACTATTGCATGGTAGGTTATCGTGTTGGTAATACGTTATCCGATAGCGGATCTGTGGCACGTGGTGTTTGTGAAACCAATGCCGGAGGTTATTTGACGACTGTGGTAGAGCGTACGGCTATTGAACGTATCAACGGCAAAGTTTCCTTTACGGACGAAAATGGCGTTGTACAGACTATTGGAGACAATACTCCGGTTTCAATGAATATGTGGGGCTTTACTCCCGATTATTTTGGGCATTCCGAGGCTTACTTCAAAGAGTTCCTTCAGGAGAATATGAGTAACCTGAAAGCGGAATACTTCATTCCGTTAATGGTGAATAAACTAATCAATGAAAATATAGCCCGTGTGAAAGTGCTTGATACCACCAGTAAATGGTTTGGCGTGACTTATGCCGCCGACCGTCAAGGTGTGGTTGATAAGATTCAGGTATTGGTTGATGCAGGTGAGTACCCTGCAAAACTATTCTGATCGGGAAGAATGCAGGCATAGCTGTTACGGCACCTGCAAATTAAGAAATCGTTTTTTAGACTTCCTTGCAAGCTGAGATTTGCAAGGAAGTTTTTTTTTACCCGGATGCCTGCTCTTTGTTGTGCGATTAATGCCAAAAACTTTATTGGTAACGTTTTGTGGCTCCATGTGCCCTATTTTATAAATCGGTCGAACTTGGAGGATGTAAATGGTACATCCTGTCGTATTAGTCACTATTATGTCGCCTATTTTTGATGCATGAAGATCACGTGTTAATTACCGGAACTTACCCTTTATGAATGCTGTTTAGATGAATATAATACCCTCCTTTATGTTGTCAATATAGGATGGCCTACAACCTATTCTGGATGGGTATAAATGTGAAATAGTATTAAAAGGCTTTTATTACATCATTAAAAGCCTTTTAAAGCATAAATGAAAGCCTTTCTTTCATGTACTAAAAGCCTTTTAATTTATAGTAAGGTTGGAAGTGACTGGATCTCTATCACTAAATCCGGTTATCTAACTTTCAAATCGAAAGGTTTTTTATTACAAATATATGTCACTATTTGTATTTATTATTTATTGATTTTTATAATAAGGTTTATACCTTTCTATGGCATTAGCTAAAGTTTGCCGATAAATGTGGTATTCATCAGTGAGCTGTTATTGTTTTTTTTACTTTGTTTGCGGGGTGTTCCCTTTTTATTCCGATGGATACATCCTAATTAAATAGGATAGAAAATAAGTACTTAAAAGCATCCGGTTATGAATATAATCTTCAAGAATAGGGTTTGCTTATAAGTTCCCTGTTTTTTTATCCGTGCATTTCAGTTATGGCGCAGAGTGATAATCTGTGTCAAAAGGAAAGGAAAAAGAGGTAAAGAGATTGGATAAATCATTATCTTTGCCTTTTGAAATGAAAAATTTGCTTGTTTAGATGGTATCAGTAGAAGGATTGAAGGTGGAATTTAATGCCACAGCGTTGTTTGAGGATGTGTCATATGTCATTAATAAGAAAGACCGCATTGCTCTGGTTGGTAAAAATGGAGCGGGAAAGTCGACCATGCTTAAGATTCTGGCAGGGCTGCAAACTCCTACGGCGGGTACGGTGGCTGTGCCAAAAGAGGTGACTATTGGTTACCTTCCACAGGTGATGATACTTTCCGATACCCACACGGTGAAAGAAGAAGCAGAACTTGCTTTTGAAGAGATATTCCGCTTACAGGAAGATTTGGAACGGATGAATAAGGAGTTGGGCGAGCGTACCGATTATGAATCGGAAGGTTACCACAAATTGATTGATCGTTTCACACACGAGAACGACCGCTTTTTAATGATGGGTGGTACTAATTTTCATGCCGAAACGGAACGTACGCTCATGGGACTGGGCTTTAGCCGTGATGACTTTGACCGGCCGACGTCCGAGTTTTCAGGAGGATGGCGGATGCGTATAGAGCTTGCCAAACTTTTACTTCGTCGTCCCGATGTGCTATTGTTGGATGAACCGACCAACCACCTTGATATTGAAAGTATCCAGTGGTTGGAAAATTTCCTGTCTACCCGTGCCAATGCAGTTGTACTTGTAAGTCACGACCGGGCTTTCCTGAATAATGTGACTACCCGTACCATTGAAATTACTTGCGGACGTATCTATGATTATAAGGTGAAGTACGATGAATTTGTTGTTTTGCGTAAAGAACGCCGTGAGCAACAACTTCGCGCTTATGAGAATCAGCAGAAGCAGATTGGGGATACGGAGGCTTTTATAGAGCGTTTTCGCTACAAAGCAACTAAAGCGGTACAGGTGCAGAGCCGCATTAAGCAGTTGGAGAAAATAGAACGTATCGAGGTTGATGAAGAAGATACCTCTGCGCTTCGCCTGAAATTTGTCTGTTCCAGTCGTAGTGGAAGTTATCCGGTTATCTGTGAAGATGTTGCCAAGGCTTATGGTCAACACGTCATTTTCCATGATGTCAACCTCACCATCAACCGGGGTGAGAAAGTGGCTTTTGTAGGGAAAAACGGAGAAGGAAAATCAACCCTTGTGAAATGTATCATGGGTGAGATTAGCGATTATACTGGCAAGTTGACATTGGGACATAATGTGCAGATAGGATATTTTGCCCAGAACCAAGCTCAGTTGCTCGACGAGAGTTTAACGGTATTCGATACCATAGATCGCGTGGCTGTAGGCGATATTCGTTTGAAGATTCGAGATATATTGGGGGCATTTATGTTTGGTGGAGAAGCATCCGATAAGAAAGTGAAAGTCCTTTCAGGTGGAGAACGTACCCGTTTGGCAATGATTAAATTGTTGCTTGAGCCAGTTAATTTCCTAATACTCGATGAGCCGACGAACCATTTGGACATGCGTTCCAAAGATGTCTTGAAAGAAGCTATCCGGGAGTTTGACGGAACTGTGATTTTGGTTAGCCATGACCGTGATTTTTTGGACGGGCTTGCGACTAAAGTTTATGAGTTCGGTGGTGGTGTGGTAAGAGAACATCTTGGGGGCATTTATGCTTTTCTGCAAAAAAAACAGATTGAAAGTCTGAATGAATTGCAAAAGGGAACGGCTTCACTTTCATTGTCACCTTCGGGAAATGCCGGACGCAAAGAGGCAGCGGAGGGGGAAGCGTGTGGAAGTGATACCGGTGAAGGTAAAATCCAATCATCTGACAATAAATTATCTTATGAAGCTCAGAAAGAAATAAATAAGAAGATTAAGAAGCTGGAACGCCGGGTTGCCGATTGTGAAGCCGAAATTGCACAAACAGAATCAGCTATTTCCATTCTGGAAACAAAAATGGCTACTCCTGAAGGGGCTTCGGATATGGCGCTCTACGAACGCCATCAAAAACTGAAGCAGCAATTGGATGAAGTGATGGAAGAATGGGATAAAGCTTCCACAGAACTTGAAGAATCTTCCAAAGGAAGAAACTAATGATGAATTGACTTAATTACATTAACCAATGTTATATCAAAATGAGAATAAAAAAGTATTTACCAGTTTTGGCACTTTGCGTTTTAACAGCAGGGTGTGCCAGCAAGAAAGGAGGCATTTTGGAAGCCGGTATTGATCTTGCTAATTTGGATACAACCGCTCTTCCGGGAACGGATTTCTATCAATACGCTTGCGGTGGTTGGATGAAGAACCACCCGCTAACGGATGAGTATGCACGTTTGGGCTCTTTTGACTTATTGGCCGAAAACAACCGTAAACAAATTCGTGATTTGATTATGGAACTAGCTCAGTCCAAGCAAGAAGAAGGTAGTGTGGCACAGAAAATAGGTGATCTGTACAACATGGCTATGGATAGCGTGAAGTTGGATAAGGATGGAATGGAACCTGTTAAAGCTGATTTACAGAAGATTGGGGATTTGAAGGATAAAAAAGCCATCTATTCCATGATTGGCTATCTTCAACAAGAGGGTGTTAGCCCATATTTTTATCTCTATGTTGGTGCCGATGACATGAACAGTTCCATGAATCTGACTCAAGTCTATCAGGGAGGCCTGGGTATGGGCGAACGCGATTATTATTTAGAAAAAGACGAAAAGACCACGGCGGTTCGTGAAGCCTACAAAGTTCATGTTGCCAAGATGTTTCAGTTAGCCGGTTTCGATGAGGCTGCTGCTCAAAAAGCAACAAAAGCTGTCATGGATATTGAAATGGAGCTTGCCAAAATTTCACGTACCAAAGTCGCATTGCGTGATCCGCATGCCAACTACAATAAAAAGACACTTGCCGACTGGGAAAAAGAGTATCCTTCATTCGATTGGAGTACTTATATGGCTTCTGCCCGTTTGGATAACGTTAAGGATCTCAATATAGGGCAACCGGAATTTATGAAGGAAGTAGAGAAAGTGATCAGTACTTTCCCATTGGCTGATAATATTGCTTACCTGCAATGGAACTTAATTAATTCTTCTGCAGACTATTTGAGTGATGCATTTGCCGAACAGAACTTTGATTTTTATGGCAAAACCATGTCCGGGAAAAAAGAAATGAAACCTCGTTGGAAGCGTGCAGTTGGAGTGGTTAGCGGCGCTTTGGGTGAGGCTGTCGGTCAGATGTATGTTAAGAAGTATTTCCCCGAGACTGCAAAACAACGTATGGTTGCTTTGGTTAAGAACCTTCAGAAGTCATTGGGTGAACGTATCAGCAATCTGTCATGGATGAGTGATACCACCAAGCATAAGGCTTTAGATAAGTTGGCCGCATTCCACGTGAAGATCGGTTATCCTGATAAATGGAAGGATTACTCCAAAATGGAGATTAAGAACGACAATTATTGGAGCAATGTAACTCGTGCTAATTTATGGGAATATAACCGTATGCTTGCAAAGATCGGTCAACCGGTGGATAAGGATGAATGGCACATGACTCCGCAGACAGTGAATGCTTATTATAATCCCACAACAAATGAAGTTTGTTTCCCTGCCGGTATTTTGCAATATCCGTTCTTTGATATGAACGCCGATGATGCATTCAATTACGGTGCCATAGGTGTGGTAATTGGTCATGAGATGACGCATGGATTCGACGATCAAGGTCGCCAATATGACAAAGACGGAAACTTAAAAGACTGGTGGACAGACACAGATGCCGAAAACTTTAAGAAGCGTGCCGAAGTTATGGCTGCCTTCTTTGATAGCATTCAGGTAGCTCCGGGTGTGCATGGTAACGGGCACTTTACGTTAGGGGAAAACATTGCTGACCACGGAGGTTTGCAAGTTTCTTTCCAGGCTTATAAAAATGCAACTGCCAATGCACCGTTGGGTGTAAAAGATGGCTTTACTGCCGATCAACGTTTCTTCCTGGCTTATGCCAATGTTTGGGCGGGCAATATTCGTGATGCGGAAATCCTGCGTCGGACTAAGATCGATCCTCATTCATTGGGCAAATGGCGTGTAGACGGCGCTTTGCCACAGATTGGTGCTTGGTACGATGCCTTTGGAATAACAGAGAAAGATCCAATGTTCCTTCCGGTTGAAAAACGTGTTTCCATTTGGTAATGATTTAGCTCATTCCAAATACTCATATTTAGACGGCTACCCCGTTTGTCCTATTGTGGCAAACGGGGTAGTTTTTGTTCGGACAAAACTCCCTGTAGACTATCTTTTTAATTATGTCTAATTTATTGTGTTTGAGAATATGTGCGAATAAACATTTTTAGTACCTTTGCATATCAAAATCCTTAATATACACAAATTTCATGTCTGAGGCAAAAAGAATTAAGACCGCGTTGATCTCGGTTTATCATAAAGAAGGTTTGGACGAAATTATAACCAAACTACACGAAGAAGGAGTAGAGTTCTTATCTACGGGGGGAACTCACCAGTTTATAGAATCTTTAGGCTATCCCTGCAAAGCTGTGGAAGACCTTACTTCTTATCCCTCTATTTTGGGAGGACGTGTAAAAACTTTGCATCCGAAAGTCTTTGGCGGCATTTTATGTCGTCGGGGATTGGAACAAGACATGCAGCAAGTTGCAAAATATGAGATCCCGGAGATTGATCTGGTTATTGTCGATTTGTATCCTTTTGAAGCAACGGTTGCCTCCGGTGCCGACGAATCTGCTATTATTGAGAAAATAGATATAGGGGGGATCTCTCTGATCCGTGCGGCTGCCAAAAACTATAACGATGTGGTCATTGTAGCTTCTCAGACTCAGTACAAACCATTTCTGGATACTTTGATGGAACATGGGGCCACAACAACCAATGAGGAACGCCGCTGGTTTGCAAAAGAAGCTTTTGCCGTGTCTTCCCATTATGATTCAGCCATTTTTAATTATTTCGATCGCGAAGAGGGTTCGGCTTTCCGTTATTCCATCAACAACCAGAAAGCGTTGCGCTATGGTGAAAATCCTCATCAGAAAGGCTATTTCTATGGAAACCTGGATGCTATGTTCGATCAGATTCATGGAAAAGAAATTTCTTATAATAACCTTTTGGATATTAATGCTGCTGTTGATTTGATAGATGAATTTACTGATACTACTTTTGCAGTCTTAAAACATAACAATGCTTGCGGTTTGGCTTCCCGTCCCACTTTACTCGAAGCATGGAAAGATGCCTTGGCTGGTGATCCGGTATCGGCATATGGCGGAGTGCTCATTACCAATGCCGTGATAGATAAAGAAGCTGCGGAAGAAATCAACAAGATATTCTTTGAGGTAATTATAGCTCCCGACTATGATGTGGATGCTTTGGAAATTCTCGGTCAAAAAAAGAATCGTATTATTTTGGTACGTAAGCAAGTTGCTTTGCCGAAGAAACAGTTCCGCTCCGTTTTGAATGGTGTGTTGGTGCAAGACCGTGATTTGGATGTGGAACAGGTTAGTGATTTGAAGACGTCCACTAAAAAAGTTCCAACCAGTCAAGAAGTGGAAGATATGCTTTTTGCCAACAAGATTGTGAAAAACAGCAAGTCCAATTCCATTGTTTTGGCTAAGGGTAAACAGCTGTTGGCAAGCGGCGTAGGACAGACTTCACGCGTTGATGCATTGAAACAGGCTATTGAGAAGGCTAAGAACTTTGGTTTCGACCTTCACGGTGCCGTGATGGCGTCCGATGCGTTTTTCCCATTCCCTGATTGTGTGGAGATTGCCGGTAATGAAGGTGTGACTGCAGTGATACAACCCGGAGGTTCTATTCGTGATCAGCTTTCCTTTGATTATTGTGATGAGCATAATATTGCGATGGTTACTACCGGAGTTAGGCATTTTAAACATTAATGGCAAAACTGTGGCATAATTATCTGTTCCTATAATAAATAAAAATTCCTAATTCACAAATTCTTAAATGTAGCAAACGATGGGATTATTTTCTTTTACACAAGAAATTGCGATGGATCTTGGCACAGCCAATACCATTATCACAACCAATGGAAAGATTGTGGTTGACGAACCCTCTGTAGTAGCGCTTGATCGTCGTACCGACAAGATGATTGCCGTGGGGGAAAAGGCTAAAATGATGTACGAAAAGACCCACGAAAATATACGAACTATCCGTCCGTTACGTGATGGCGTGATAGCCGACTTTTATGCTTGTGAACAAATGATACGGGGACTGATTAAAATGGTGAATACCCGTAACCATTTATTCTCTCCTTCTCTCCGGATGGTGATTGGCGTTCCTTCGGGTAGTACGGAAGTTGAGTTGCGTGCTGTGCGTGATTCAGCCGAACATGCAGGCGGACGTGATGTCTACTTGATCTTCGAACCGATGGCGGCTGCAATTGGTATAGGTATTGACGTGGAAGCACCGGAAGGTAACATGATTGTTGATATAGGTGGCGGATCTACTGAAATTGCGGTGATTTCTTTGGGTGGTATTGTTTCTAATAACTCCATTCGTATTGCAGGTGATGATCTTACTGCTGATATTCAGGAATATATGAGTCGTCAGCATAATGTTAAAGTGAGCGAGCGTATGGCCGAACGTATTAAGATCAATGCAGGAGCTGCGTTGACCGAATTGGGAGAAGATGCTCCTGATGACTATATCGTACATGGCCCTAATCGTATTACTGCCTTACCAATGGAAGTACCGGTATGCTACCAGGAAGTAGCTCATTGCCTGGAGAAATCTATCTCTAAAATTGAAACTGCTATCTTAAGTGCTTTGGAGAATACTCCTCCCGAGTTATATGCAGATATTGTTCATAACGGTATCTACTTAGCTGGTGGTGGTGCATTGCTCCGGGGACTTGACAAGCGTTTGACAGATAAAATTAATATACCGTTCCACATTGCTGAAGATCCGTTGCATGCCGTTGCCAAAGGTACGGGAGTTGCATTGAAGAATGTGGATCGTTTCTCATTCTTGATGAGATAATGCAGGCCTATGCGGAATTTACTGAATTTCCTTATTAAATATAATTACTGGTTCCTCTTTCTTTTGTTAGAGGTAGCCAGTTTTGTTTTATTATTCCGCTTTAATCATTATCAGCAAAGTGTCTTTTTTACTTCTGCTAATGAACTTACTGGAAAGGTTTATGAGCTTTCGGGGGGAGTTGAATCGTATTTCAATTTAAAGTCGGTCAATGAAGACTTGTTGGACCGTAATATGTGGCTGGAACAACGTGTCTCTTCACTTGAAAAGACATTGAAGATGGAGGGATTCGACTCTGCCAGACTGAATAATTTGGAGCAATTGGCCTTGACTGATTATCAGATTTTTAAAGCACATGTGGTTAAGAATAGCTTAAATCAGGCAGATAATTATATTGTTCTTGATCGGGGTACTAACAATGGCATTCGTTCGGAGATGGGAGTTGTGGGTGCTAATGGAGTGGTAGGCATTGTCTATAAAACTTCGCCACATTATTCATTAGTAATTTCATTATTAAATAGTAAGTCAAGCATTAGTTGCAAGATTGCAGGGAGTGAATACTTTGGCTATTTAAAGTGGGAATATGGAGATTCACGTTATGCCTATTTGAAGGATTTGCCGCGTCATGCAGAATTTAATTTGGGAGATACGGTAGTGACAAGTGGTTATTCGGAAGTCTTTCCTGAAGGCATCATGGTTGGTACGGTGGATGATATGTCCGACTCGCATGACGGACTTTCGTATTTATTGAAAGTGAAGCTTGCCACGGATTTTGGGAAGTTGAATAACGTCCGTGTAGTATATCGTAACGGGCAAAAGGAACAGAAGGAATTGCAACAAAGTGTAGCGGGGAAATAGTCATGGCTTTTAATTATTTACATAAAATACTTTGGTTCGTAGGATTGGTGTTGCTACAGGTACTGATCTTGAATAATATACATATTGGTGGCTATGCAACCCCTTTCTTATATGTATATCTGATCCTCAAGTTTGAGTCTGATACTTCCCGCAATGCTTTAATGTTATGGGCTTTCTGCTTGGGACTGATTATAGACATCTTTTCAGATACTCCCGGGATGAATACCTCGGCTGTGGTGGTGATGGCTTTTTTACGCCCGACCTTTTTGCGTTTGTTTGTCTCCCGTGATACATTAGATAATCTCGTGCCTGGCGTGAAGACTATGGGGCTCGCTTCTTTCTTAAAATATACAATAGTCTGTGTTTTTATGCATCATGCAATGTTACTGACTATTGGATTCTTTTCGTTTGTCCATATTGGCATGTTACTGTTGAAGATTGTTGCGAGCATGTTGTTAACTGTGGCTTGTATAATGGCTGTGGAAGGAGTGAGGAAAAAGTAAAATGTCTAGGGATTATACATTTGAAAATCGGAAATTCATAATCGGCGGAGCGGCAATTGTAATTGTTGTTATTTATGTGTTGCGTCTTTTCGTTTTGCAGATTATGACCGATACGTATAAAAGGAACGCAGATAGTAATGCCTTTTTAAATAAGATACAATATCCTTCTCGGGGAGCAATTTACGACCGTACCGGTAAATTATTGGTATTTAACCAACCTGCATATGATATTACATTCATTCCGCGTGAAGTGAGTGATTTGGATACATTGGACTTTTGCACTACGTTAAATATTACCAAGGAACAATTTCTGAAGCGAATGAAGGACGTGAAGAATCGTTGGATGAATCCGGGGTACTCCTCATATACGCATCAGGTATTTATGACTCAACTTTCTGCAGAGGAATGCGGAGTTTTTCAAGAGAAGCTTTTTAAGTTTCCGGGCTTTTATATTCAGAGACGTACTATTCGACAATATACTTATAATGCAGCGGCGCTTGCTTTAGGTGACATTGGGGAAGTTTCCATAAGGGATATTGAAAATGATGATTATTATAATCGCGGTGATTACATAGGCAAACAGGGTGTTGAAAAGTCGTACGAGAAGTACCTGAGAGGTGAGAAGGGAGTGGAAATCTTACTGCGTGATGCACACGGACGTATTCAGGGGCATTATAAAAATGGCACTTTGGATAAACCTGCTGTACCTGGTAAGAATCTGACTTTAGGACTTGACATCAATTTGCAGTTATTAGGTGAGCGGTTGATGAAGAATAAGATTGGGGCAATAGTGGCAATTGAGCCAGAAACAGGAGAAATACTTTGTTTGATCTCTTCTCCTACGTTTGATCCCCATTTGATGATTGGCCGGCAACGTGGAAAGAATCATCAAATATTGCAGTTGGATAAGAGAAAACCTTTGTTTAACCGTGCCATCATGGGCGTTTATCCTCCCGGTTCCACTTTTAAAACAGCGCAGGCACTTACATTTTTGCAAGAGGGAATTATTCAATCTTCTACTTCATTTCCCTGCTACCATGGATTTGTTTATGGAGGGTTGCGGGTTGGATGCCATAGTCATGCTTCTCCGTTATCATTGATCCCGGCCATTGCCACTTCGTGCAATGCTTATTTCTGTTGGGGACTCTTTCGGATGTTGGGTGATCGGAAATACGGTTCACCGCAGAAAGCGCTTACGGTGTGGAAAGATCATATGGTCTCACAGGGATTTGGCTATAAATTAGATGCTGATCTGCCTGGTGAGAAGAGAGGCCTTATTCCAAATGCCAAGTTCTATGATAAGGCTTATAGAGGTTCCTGGAATGGATTAACCGTAATCAGCATTGCAATAGGGCAGGGAGAAGTTTTAAGTACACCTTTGCAAATGGCTAATTTGGCTGCTACTATTGCTAACCGGGGATATTATATTGCTCCTCATATAGTGAAGAATATTCAGGATGCTTCTCTGGATAGTATATATAAAGAACGACATTATACAACGATTAACCGCCAGTATTATGATATTGTGGCGGAAGGTATGCGTGCTGCTGTAACAGGTACGACGGGTAGTGGGACTTGTCGCATCGCTGCTTCCATTTTACCAGGGGTTGAGGTTTGTGGAAAGACGGGTACTGCTCAGAATCGTGGACATGACCATTCTGCTTTTATCGGTTTTGCACCTATGAATAAGCCTCGCATAGCCGTAGCCGTTTATGTAGAGAATGGGGGATGGGGTGCAACTTATGGAGTGCCTTTCGGGGCATTGATAATGGAACAATATTTGAACGGAAAACTTTCTCCTACTAGTGAAGCAATGGCGGAGGAATTAAGTAATAAGGTGATAGTCTATGATAACGAGGAGAGATAGCATATGGAAATCATTGGATTGGGTCACTATTTGCATATACCTGGTCTTAATTATATTTGGTTGGATTAGTGTCTGCGGGGCAAGCTACGATTATGGTAGTAGTGATTTTTGGGACTTTTCTACTCGTGCGGGTAAGCAACTTGTCTGGATTATCTGTTCTTTCGGGTTGGGTTTTGTCTTATTGATGCTTGATGATAATTTATATGATATCCTGTCTTATTTGATATATGGAGGATTTATTATACTGCTGATTGTCACCATATTTATTGCTCCGGATACAAAAGGTTCACGATCATGGTTGGTGATGGGACCTGTTAGTCTGCAACCGGCCGAGTTTGCGAAATTTGCCACAGCTTTAGCTCTTGCTAAGTGCGTGAATACTTATTCCTTTTCAATGAAGAATTGGAAAAGTTTTGTGGTGCTGCTTTTTCTGATATTGTTTCCCATGATACTCATTATTTTTCAGAAGGAGACGGGATCAGCATTAGTGTATACGGCCTTTTTCCTTGTTTTGTATCGGGAAGGGATGCCTGGGGTGGTGCTTTTCCTGGGAGTATGTGCAGTCGTGTTTTTTGTAGTTGGTATTAGGTTTGGTGATGTTATGCTTACTGGCACGCAGGCTCCGCTTGGGGAGTTTGTCGTGCTTTTAATGGCTTTAATTTTCACTGCCGGTATGGTTTGGACTTATCAAAAGAAGTGGGTTCCCGTTCGAAATATATCTATAGTAGTGGCTTTGAGTCTGTTGATTGCACTTTTTATTTCGAAATATATTGTACCTTTTAACCTGGTATGGGTGGAATGGGGGTTGTGTGCACTAGTTGTGGGATATCTCTTTTTCCTCTCTTTACGGGAACGGCATCTGTCTTATTTCTTTATAGGGTTATTTACTATTGGCTCTGTTCTTTTTCTGTATTCTAATAATTATATCTTTAATGAAGTCTTGGAACCCCATCAACAAGTACGTATTAAAGTTGTGTTGGGCATGGAAGACGATTTGTCGGGAGCAGGATATAATGTAAACCAGTCTAAGATTGCGATAGGATCCGGTGGCTTAACGGGAAAGGGTTTCTTGAATGGTACTCAAACCAAACTTAAATATGTGCCGGAGCAAGACACTGATTTTATTTTCTGTACGGTGGGTGAAGAAGAAGGTTTTGTAGGATCGGCTATGGTTTTATTTCTGTTTCTTATTTTGATATTACGCTTAATAACATTGGCAGAGCGTCAACCATCTGCTTTCGGGAGAGTATATGGATATTCTGTCCTTAGTATCTTTTTATTTCACCTATTTATTAATATCGGAATGGTGTTGGGTATTACTCCGGTTATTGGTATTCCTTTGCCTTTTTTTAGTTATGGAGGGTCTTCTTTATGGGGATTTACTATCTTATTATTTATTTTTTTGAGAATCGATGCAGGGCGTAAAAAGAGATTTGTTTAGTGTATCGAAAGGATAAGGGAGATTTCTCCTGATTATTCTAATCCGTAAGATTTCTTTATATTAATCCCTATATCATTAATTCCAGATAACTTTTTGTCAGAGAAGGAATAGGCAATTCTTATTTTATACTGACCTGTCTTTTTTATATATATATTTCCGGCTGGGACAGACGATTGATATAAGCCTCCCCATCCGTTCCCTTGCCAGACACCATTCTTATCAGCTAGTGCTAATTGTAATGTATCCGTTTTGAGAATACTTGCATCCGGGCCGTCAACATAGAGAATAAGTGGTAAGTTCTGATAAGGATAATTATTGCGGTTCCTAACTTCCAGAAAAATGTTATATAGAACCATGGAGTCGGTTACTGGGACGTTAAAGGTGAGGGTGTCTTTTTGAGGCCATCCTTCTATTGGTAAAGTTTGGAAAGTGTGATACACAGATTGTTTGTCACAAGCCATACAAAGGCCTATGACAAACAATAGAATCAGGCTGCTAAAATATTTATGCCTGGGTACTCTTTTCATTTTTAGTTGAATTCTCTTTATTCGTAGAACTTGCCTTGTCTCGCTGTTCTTCCTGTCGGGGACGATTCCAGTTCTTGTTACGCTTACCTTGTCCTTCCTGCGGTCTATCCTGTCTGTTGTTTTGAGGTTGCTGGGTAGTGGCTTGCTGTTCTCTAGGTTGGGAAGCATCCGCATTCATTCTGTTTGGTTTGTTCCCCTTTTTCTTCTTTTTTCTTCCATTACCATTTCCTCCAACATTTTCCCCGTTATTTTTATGACTTCTATCAAAGCGGGTAAGACTTTCCTGTTCTAATAGATCAGCAGATTTTTTCTGCTCTGGTTGGCTCTCCTGCACTTCAAGTCCGTCAGGTTTAATGCCTTGCTTGTTTAATCCGATTATTTCAAACGCACGTCTGTTACTGATGGTTTTCAGATTAGCCGGAATTTCTTTATCAGAAGAATAAGTGATTTGATTGCTCAAAATATCCGCCTTGAAGAAAAAGAAAGAGCCATCTTTTGTTTGCAATTCTATTTCCTTAGATGGCAAGCGCTTTTGGGCCTCTACATAAGAGTCAACTTCGTAATTCAGGCAGCATTTTAATTTAGCACATTGCCCCGCTAATTTTTGCGGATTAAGGGAAATGTCTTGATATCGGGCAGCACTGGTTGAAACCGAAACAAACGAAGTCATCCAGGTTGAGCAACAAAGCTCCCGTCCGCAGGGACCTATTCCTCCGATTCGTCCAGCTTCCTGACGTGCACCGATTTGCTTCATTTCGATGCGTACATGAAAAGCATCAGCCAAGACTTTAATGAGCTGCCTAAAATCGACACGCTCATCCGCTATATAGTAGAAAATAGCCTTATTGCCATCTCCCTGATATTCCACGTCACCGATCTTCATGTTAAGATTCAAGTCCAGAGCTATTTGTCGCGCCCGTATCATTGTTTCATGTTCGCGAGCTTTAGCTTCTTGATACTTTTCCATATCCACTGGTTTGGCTTTCCTGTAGATGCGTTTTATGTCAGCTTCCGATTTTATATTGGCCTTCTTAATTTGTAGCGGGACTAACCGTCCGGTTAGAGTCACTACTCCAATGTCATGTCCCGGAGCCGCTTCTACGGCTACGGTATCTCCTTTATCCAACGGTATGCGGTTACTGTTACGATAATATCCCTTACGCGTATTTTTAAATTGTACTTCTACCAGATCACTTTCCTCTGCATTGCCAGGGATATCTGCAAGCCAGTCATATGTATTTAATTGCTTATCTTGTCTTCCGCAGCCTTTGCAACCTATGCATCCGCCGCCATTATGTAGTTTGAAATCCATATCCATATGTATTAAAATTATATTATAAATTATTTTTTTAAAAGCACTATCATTTTAAGCGAGAAATCGAAAAAGACCATTTTGGCATTTACATTCTGTTCGATGTGTGTTTGTGCTTCACTTAATTCATACATTATATTTGCTACATTACGCTCATTGATGAAAGGAGAGAAATGTTTTGCAAAGTTTTGTTCGGAGAGGGTCATGTAATTCATTTCCGTATGATGCAAATTATAGATAAAGTTTTCCCGTACCATACGTTGACTGTATTCAAGAAAGTTTTTTTGTTGTTCCCGTCCCATAGCTGCCAACTGCTCACTCCACTGTTTCATTTCTTTTATTTTCCGTTGATATGCAAGGCGCATTAAACTAACAAACAAATCAAAGAAATGCTTGTTCTCTTCATCCAGATGAATAGCTTCCAAGGCTTTTATGAAGTTCCCATTTGCAAGGTGGGCTATGGAATAGCTCTCTGCAGAAGAAACTCCATACTTTTTCTGCAGTACGCCAGCGATATCTGCTTCTGATATCTTTGGAATATTTATGCGCTGAGTACGACTTAGAATTGTGGGTAAAATTAGATCTGGTGTTTCGGATATGAGGAAGAATAAAGTTTGCTCGGGCGGTTCTTCCAAAAGTTTCAATAATTTGTTGGCGCAGACTGTATGCATTTTCTCCGGTAACCAGACAATAACAATTTTGTAGCCTCCTTCACTAGATTTTAAACTGAGTTTTCTGATGATCTCATCACTTTCTTTAGCATAAATGATAGCTTGTCCATTCTCACTTTCTATCTCAGCCAGCCAATGATTTTGATTAAAATAAGGGTTGTTTAGAATCAGATGACGCCAACTGTCCAGGTAGTCGTCACAGATTTCTTTTTTCCCTTTTTTTACTATTGGGAACATAAAATGTACGTCTGGATGCACCAGCTTATTCCATTTCACGCAAGAGGGACATACCCCACAAGAATCTGTTTCCGTCCGGTTTGAACAACTAATATATCGGGCATACGCTAAGGCTAATGGAAGTTTTCCGGTTCCTTCAGGGCCACAAAAAAGTTGCGCATGTGGAATGCGTCCCTTTTGTACTTCATTTATTAACTGTTGCTTTACAGTTTCTTGTCCGACTATATCTTTGAAAAACACAACTGGATAATTTAGAAATTACTATTACTTACTTGCTTAGTATACAGCTTTCGCCACAGCTTTAATACTATCTACCGCGCCGATAGAATAAAAATGAATACTGGGCACACCTCTTGCCATTAACTCTTTGCATTGCTGCATACACCATTCTATTCCTACCTTTTTAACTTCTTCATCGTTTTTGCACTTGATGAGTTCACTGGCCAACGCCTCAGGCAAATCCACTTTGAAGGTTTTGGGTATTACACTAAGTTGTGATAACTTTTTAAGCGGTTTGATTCCGGGAATGATGGGAATGGTTATTCCAGCCTTTCGAACACGATCCACAAAATCAAAATATTTTTGATTATCGTAGAAGAGCTGGGTCACGGCATACTCTGCTCCGGTTTCCATTTTACGTTTCAGCCAATAGATATCTGCATCTATGTTTGGGGCCTCTTCATGTTTCTCTGGGTAACATGCTACTCCGTATGAAAAGGGAGTCTGGGTTATCTTCATTTCCGATCCGTCAATGAAGATGCCTTTATTGAAGTTATTGATTTGTTCCTGCAATTCAATAGCATGATAGTAACCATCTCCTTCGGGAGTAAAGACTGATTCATGTTTAGCCTTATCTCCACGTAATACTAACAGGTCGGTAATGCCCAGGAATTGTAGGTCAAGCAATACATATTCCGTTTCTTCACGGGTAAATCCACTACAAAGTATATGGGGTACAACGGTTATATTGTATTTATTTTGAATAGCAGCGGCTACAGCTACTGTCCCTGGACGGCGACGTAATCTGCTTCTCTGGAACATTCCGTTGCCCATATCTTTGTATGTGTATTCGCTACGGTGGGTTGTAATATTGATGTATTTCGGGTCAAATTCCCGTAACGTATCAATCGTTTCGTACAGCTTTTCAATGCCAGTCCCTTTTAAAGGGGGTAATATTTCAAAAGAAAAAGCTGTTTTTTCATTCTTGTGTATCAGGTCTATAATCCTCATTTCTTTTTTGTATCTTGTTCAACGAGTGATTGTTTTTTTGTACATTGGGAACAAAAATACGAAAAAGAAATGAGATATGCTTTTCTGCTCTGCTATTCTTTTATGCAGCGGACGGAAAGAGCTTGTCTTTCTGGAGAGCTGCTGCCAAAGTCTATTGTATTTTTAGTACTCATAAAAAGAATGGCTTTTTCTGATAAGGTACCGTTTGTGTCTCCTTTTATCCAAAAAGCGGCAGTTCTGTCGGGATTAACGTAATTTGTTTGCCCATCGCTGTTTTGGGTGAATAATCCTTCCGGTATGATATTTAATCCGCTTTCTCCTGTTGAGGCACATACTGTATCTCCTGCTTTAAGCGCTAACCATTCTCCTGTCTTTAACAGGGACGCGTCATTATTGACATAGGCTTGTAGAGTTTCCCAATCATTCAAATTCGGTATTTTCCAATTTTCGGGAGCTAATTCACCTGTAGTAACAGCTTCTCCGTTATAAAAAAAGTAATTCACCTTTTCAGGTTTAAAGTATCCGGCTCCATTTCCAAGTGTTGTTTGCTTAGTAATGCCTGATCCATCTTGATACATTGTAGCGTGAAGATTTTCTTTCATCCAATATTGAGTTCCTATTTTTACAATTGGGTAAGTTTGTAGCGTTCCTCCGCGAATATCCCGGATGGTATAGCTTGTTATATTGACATTTAGTGGATCATCTGGCTTTTCTAATAATACTTTTCCATTTGAATCAAGGTAGAATTGCTGAATTGGAGGCAAATTTCCTTCAATATAAGCGAAAGTATTGGTTTGTGTATTCCAACTTATTTTTCCACCGTTTATGGCATCGTCTTTATCCAATAGCTGTAAAACTGTGCCCTGACTTAAATCTATTATTTCATTCTCATCAATAGGATAAGAAGTGATTACTCTTGAACTGAGTCCGTCTGATTTTAAATATTCTCTGCAAATTTCGGCTATGGGCTTCCCTCCGTAATATACCCGATAAATGTCGGATAGAGCAAAAGATAGAGAAGCAAGGTGGATGGCATTTACATTCTCTTTATTCTCGGTTATTCCTCCGCTTACGGTACTCCAATCGGTTATATTTCCTGCTATTCCTGCTAGAGTGGGATTACTGCTCTGCAATGCAGAGACACTGATTTCACATTGATTGCTACCTGTCATTGATAATTCCGGTATTGGGCATGTGTATATCTTGCCATTCCAGTCCATAACGAGTGATTGGCTGGCTGTATTCATCGTCTGTGGAATAATAATAAACTCTTTACCGGTTAAATTTCCTTCTTCATTAATAGCCCACTCTCCATAAGGAATAATATCTGCCTCTTCCGTCAGATTACTAAATGAATCGCTTTCCACGTTATAGGATGCTTGTGTTTTGAAGCCCGTTGCAACTATTCTTGGGTTTGCTTTTAATATATCAGCAGCACTTTCATCATTTTGGGGTTTCAGTACGATTCTTATCTTGGCTAATTTATGTATGTAGTTAAGTCCGACAGCCTGATTGCTGCCGGCGATGTTGGAAGCCTTTGCAATCAGAAAATCGGATTGTGAGCGTTGTTTTGCATTGCTTTGGTCGGTTTGAACTGAAACGGAAAGTTCGGCTTTTCCTTGTTCTATTCCCTGAGTTTGATAGGGATAATAGCTGATAAAATCTAATTTAGCATCTCCTTCCGGGTAAAAGATAGTTTTTTCCGGGATAAGAGTTCCCTCTTCGCCATATTCTAACCAGATGTTGTCTATATATCGTTTTTGAGTAATTGAGTTTGACGTAAGTACGGCATATAGTCCTACTTTGTCTCCTTGTTCGAAAGTGGTTTCCGTAACCCGGGTTGAGGAGTTCATTACATTTGTGGAAAAGGTAATAGGAATTGTCCCGGAAGCAATATCCGAATTGACTTGGTTAACGCACGAATAGTTTAGAAATACGATACTTGAAAGTAGTATCATCTTACTTTGTTTTTTCATCTTATTATTAAAAAATGGTTATAATTTATAGTCATAAAATATCCTCATAGCTGTATTGAGTAGGTATGCAGCCAAATGATTAATATTTCGGAATTTTGTAGAATAGAACCGATTGGTAGGGAAAGTCGGAAGGCTTTAGATTGCTAATCTTAGTTGGATTCGTGTTGAATTCCGTGCTTGTTGTTCTTAATCTTTTAAGAACGGATGCAAAGTTAATTTAATATTGATTATGAACAAAAGTATTGGCTATTTTTGTACGTTTTTTCTGCTTTAAATGTTATTTCAATTGAATGGTGAACTTTCTTGGTTATTCTTTTTTTTAGTTAGCCTATTTTAATTGACTGATTTGACTTTAATTAATTGCAGCTCTTGCTTTTCTTGTTTTTATCTGCTACTTTTTATTACTCTCTCCTATATTTCATGTATCTTTGTTGGTGAATTATAGAAAATTTAGATTGAAAGTATGCCATTAAATTTACCCGATAAACTTCCGGCAATTGAGTTATTGAAAGAAGAGAATATATTTGTTATTGATAATTCTCGTGCTACGCAACAGGATATTCGTCCGTTGCGTATTGTTATTTTGAATTTGATGCCTTTAAAAATAACGACGGAAACGGACCTTATACGTCTGCTCTCGAATACTCCTCTTCAGGTAGAAATTTCATTTATGAAGATAAAAAGCCATACTCCTAAAAATACTCCGATAGAGCATATGCAGGCTTTTTATACCGATTTTGAAAAAATGCGGGGGAACAAATATGATGGGATGATTATTACCGGTGCGCCTGTAGAACAGATGGATTTTGAGGAAGTATCTTACTGGAGTGAAATTACGGATATTTTCGATTGGGCTCATACGCATGTTACTTCAACCCTGTATATTTGCTGGGCTGCTTATGCAGGTTTATACCATTATTACAAAATACCTAAGCACTCCTTACCACAGAAAATGTTCGGTGTGTTTGAACATTCTCCTCTGGCTCCGATGTATCCTATCTTTCGTGGTTTCGATGACCTGTTTTATGTTCCGCATAGTCGTCACACGGAAGTGCGAAAAGAGGATATATTGAAAGTGCCGGAATTGACATTACTATCCGAGTCCAAAGAAGCTGGGGTGTATATGGCTATGGCACGTGGAGGGCGTGAATTTTATGTGACAGGCCATTCGGAATATTCTCCGTTGACATTGGATACCGAATATCGCCGTGATTTGGATAAAGGTCTTTTGATAGACATACCACGGAATTATTATATAGATGATGATCCGGAAAAAGGTGTTTTAGTGCGTTGGCGTGCTCATGCCAATTTGTTATTCTCCAATTGGTTGAATTATTATGTTTATCAGGAAACACCATATAATATCAATGATATTGAATAATTTCCTTTGGTGATGATAAGACAACGTAAAATAGAACTTTTAGCTCCTGCCAAGGATTTAGAATGTGGCATTGAAGCAATCAATCATGGGGCGGATGCGGTGTACATCGGTGCCCCTAAATTTGGGGCACGGGCTGATGCAGGGAATTCGTTGGATGATATCGCAGCACTGATAGCTCATGCCCATTTGTATAATGTTCGTATTTATGTTGCGCTCAATACCATTTTGAAGGATGAGGAATTGAGTGAGGCGGAGAAGATGATTTGGAGACTCTATCGTTTAGGAGTGGATGCTTTGATTATACAGGACTGGGGGATTACCCGCATGCAGTTACCACCTATTCCGCTACATGCCAGTACTCAAATGGATAACCGTACTGTAGAGAAGGTACGTTTCTTGGCTGAAGCCGGTTTCCGGCAAGTCGTTTTGGCACGGGAACTGTCTTTGCAGGAAATTAAAGCAATTCATGAGACTTGCCCGGATGTTTCATTGGAAGTGTTTGTACATGGTGCTCTTTGTGTAAGTTATAGCGGACAATGTTACATGAGCCAGGCTTGCTTTGGACGTAGTGCGAACCGTGGGGCCTGTGCTCAATTTTGCCGTTTGCCTTTTAATATGGTTGATGCAGATGGAAAAGAAATCGTACACAATAAGCATTTACTTTCGTTGAAAGATTTAAATCAGAGTGATGTATTGGAAGAACTGCTTGATGCTGGCGTAACGTCTTTAAAAATTGAAGGACGTTTAAAAGATGTCTCGTATGTGAAGAATGTGACGGCAGCTTATAATGAGCGGTTGAATGCTTTACTTGCCAGGCGTAGGGAATACGTCCGGGCATCTTCGGGGAGTTGCCAATATACCTTCCGTCCTCAATTGGATAAAAGTTTTAGCCGTGGATTCACGCATTATTTTTTGAATGGTCGCTCTTCTGATGTGACTTCTTTTGATACTCCTAAATCATTAGGGGAGGAAATGGGCACAGTAAAAGAGTTGCGGGATAATTACTTTACCGTGGCAGGGGTGAAGCCTTTTCATAATGGGGATGGAATATGTTTCCTTGATGAACGGGGTAATTTAAAGGGACTCCGTATCAACAGGGTGGAGGAGAATAAACTTTATCCGCAGGAGAAACCTTATATTCGTCCACGAACAGTGGTTTACCGGAATTTTGATCAGGAGTTTGAGAAATTGCTTTCACGTAAATCGGCCGAACGTAAGATTGCTGTTTCTATATCTTTGGCAGAAATCGCTAGCGGATTCGTATTAAGTATGAAAGATGAGGATGATAATCACGTCGCACTCGTTTTTCCTTACGGAAAGGAGCTTGCCCATACCTCACAAGTCGATAATTTATATCGGTTGTTAAGCAAATTGGGTAATACACTTTTTGAAGTGAAAGAAGGGGATGGTTTTCAAGGAATAAAACTATCTTTATCCGATAATTGGTTCTTTCCTGCCTCGGTGATAGCTGATTGGCGGAGACAGGTTGTGGAAGAATTACTTAAAGTACGCCGCATTAACTATCGTACAGAGTTGTTTAAATGGCTGCCGACCCGTCATTCTTTCCCTTTGTCTGTTGGAGCTGGCAAGATCACTTATTTAGGTAATGTGATGAATGCAAAGGCGGCTTCTTTTTATCACGACCATGGCCTCGCTTCAGTTGAATCTGCTTATGAATTGCAACCTGTTGAAGATGCTGCTTTAATGTTTTGCAAACACTGCCTGCGTTACAGTATGGGGTGGTGTCCTACTTTGCAAAAGCAGCCTGCTCCTTATAAGGAGCCCTATTACTTGATTAGCACAGATGGTAAACGATTTCGTTTGGAATTTGATTGTAAGCATTGTCAAATGAAGGTTTATGCGGAATGGCAAAAAGGAAAATAGAAAGATAAAGCCGGCTGGGCATCTTTTTCGTCCAGAGAGCTTAGGGCATCATCTACACAAGATTGTTCTGCTTTTCATGCTTGTGTTGGGTGGGGTTGTTTTGGTCTCCTGTCACTATCCACGCCCCGATTTGAAAGTTAAAGGGATGGATCGGAAGACACGGGATTCGCTGTCTTATCTTTATGAGCGTCACTATACGTTGAATACCAATTTTGAGCTCCGGCAAGATTCTGTAATCATTGAATGCTTACCTGTAAAGGATTGTTACAACACGCTCCATCGGGGTGATCGCGTTGTCGTTGCGGAATTTTCCATTCATCGCAAAGACACTGTTGATAGTGTGTGGGTCAAATTGGCACATACACAAGACATACAAGGTTGGATCAGGGAAAAAGATCTGAAGCAGGCTTTTGCACCTACTGATAGTATCTCGCAATTCATTTACTTGTTTAGTGATACCCATGCTTCCTATTTTGTGATCATCTTTGCTCTATTTATTGCGGCGTGGATTTTCCGATTGTTCCGTCGAAAACAACTGAAAATGGTATATTTCAATGATATTGATAGTATATATCCGCTATTCCTTTGTCTATTGATGGCTTGTAGTGCTACAATTTATGAATCAATGCAGGTTTTTGTCCCCGAAACATGGGAGCACTTTTACTTCAATCCTACTTTGTCCCCGTTTAAAGTACCATTTATTCTTTCCGCTTTTCTGTTGACTATTTGGTTATTTGTCATTGTGCTTCTTGCCGTACTCGATGACTTGTTCCGCCAGCTTTCTGCTGCGGCTGCCTTCTTCTATTTATTAGGATTGGCTTCTTGTTGTATTTTTTGCTACTTCTTCTTTATTCTGACTACACATATTTATATCGGGTATTTTTTCTTGCTGATTTTCTTTGCTATTTTTGCAAAAAGAGCTCATCTCACGTTTGTGACCTATCGTTATCGTTGCGGTAATTGCGGACAAAAAATGAAGAGCAAAGGTATATGTCCTAATTGCGGTGCCATTAATCAATGATTTTTTCTAATCATCTGACTTTTTAATAGAAGGTTGAGATAAACTAATCTGTGTATCCGGGAATAGTATGCAGATTGTCCTCTCATGTAGAGAAGACTGATAAGTGAAACCCCTGAAGCCAAAGCTGATAATTGTAATTTTTCACTTGGCTTGCAGGGGGTGGTTCATCTTTATGTGGTTATTGATGAGTCCTTTTAAAAACGGCAGCGTAGTTCTATTCCGGCTTGAATGGGTCGGCCTTTTTGCATAAATCCATTCCCCATTGACTCAAAATAGAAGGTGGCATAATCTTTATCCAAGGCATTGCGTACCCAGAAATTGATTTCTCCGTTCTCCTTTTGAATACTGATTCGCCCATTCAAAGTTCCATAGAAGGCTTGGCTGACATCATTCTTTTCTGTCCAGTAGATACGCCCGGCTCCGGTATAGTCTGCGTTTAGCTGGATGCGATCAATCCAATGCCCCGGATTGATGTGAAAGACGTATTGCCCTCCCAAACTTAATGTCTGTTTAGGAGTGAAAGGTACATAATTGCCATTATAGCTGATCTCCTCCAACTCCCCGTTTACCTCGGCGTTGGTAATGTAATCCTTGAATGTGGCATGAGTATACCCGTAACAGAGATTCAGAGTCATGTTATTGGTGATGGCAGCCGCTAATGCTACTTCGGCACCAATGCTTCGGCTTTTACCAGCGTTAATGGTGATACGTCCCAGCCCACTGTTCGAAAAGCGAGTGAGTTGTTGGTCTCTGGTATTCATTAGGAAAGCGGAAAGATCAGTAGTCATTCGTCCGTTCCATAGGGTGAGGTGGCTTCCTATTTCGTAGTTCCAGGTATATTCAGGTTTGTACTTCGTTACATCATTGATTTCTGGCATTTGTTCTTTCATCTGAAGAATCATATTGCTCTGAGATGAAAAGTTGGGATCAACAGCCAAGGCATCAAGCATACTATTCTTTAAGGACTTGGTGACTAAATCGGAGAACATCTGGATGTTATATCCTCCGCTCCGATAGCCGCGGGATACCGTTGCATAGACATTATTCCCTTTTTGCCATTCGTATTGCAAGGCAAATTTCGGAAGGAGTTGAACATAGTCTGTGCTTTCTTTTCCTTTCAATGAGCTGCTAGCTTCCAAACCGTTACTTTCCATGTGCATGTATGGTGGCATGTCAAAGGTAAAATCAAAATTGAGCGGACTGGAGGCAGAGAGATAATTCAACCGGATCTTTTCATAGTCCAAACGTAATCCCACAGTGGCGGAAAGTCCTTTTACCAGCAGATCGTTAAAAGTGGACTGATGATAAATGGCCCCACTAAAGGTTGGAGTCTTAAAATTCTCTCCGGTGTAGAGTTGGTTGCTGTTGATACCCATATGCATTAGTGGGGCGGCCGGGTTATTGGCTATCTCATCAAAAGCTTCATTTGCATTTTCTTCTATGATTTGTTTCATGCCTTCTTCTTTAAAGGTGACCGGAGCGTCAGTCTTCAGCCATTGGTAAAAGCCGAATATACCATTGGTCCATTGCCAGCGGCGGTTATTTTTACTCCTCATGACAATCTCTTCGCTCAGTGTATTGATGTGTTGCTTCTGTTCAAGTGTGAAGATGTCTTGTGCGGTGAAATCCTGATCCAAGAGCATACGGTCTTGTAGATATTGGTATCCGGTAATTGCACTGAGGAGGAAATGTTCCCCTTGATATTCTGCCGTTAATCCTGCATTTAAGAGGTTACGCAGGTAACTGCTCTTGTCATTATAGGCCGGCTGATTCACCTTGCCGGTAGTCTTATCGTAAAGTCCGTAAGGAAAAGCGCCTTGGTCGGTATATTCATAGTTCACATTCATATCCAGTTTCCAATTATCGGAAGGCAGGTAGATACCGCGGAAGCGTCCTCCAACAGATTGTCCCTTGTCAATCCGTTCATTATTGCGTGCCGCATTGCGGAAGAATCCGCCGTCGTAGTTGTAAAAAGCTCCCAATGAGTAAGCGAAACGACTGGATACTTGCTCGTAACGAGTGACGGATCCATTATAAGAATTGTGTGTCGCTGCACCCAGACGGATGTCAGTCCCTTGATAACTAAATGGGGATTTTGTGTGGATTTTAATAATTCCTCCCATAGCATTACGCCCGTAGAGTGTACTTTGCGGACCACGGAGTACATCAATCCGTTCCACATCAAAGTAATTGAAGTCGAATGCCGATTTATCAATATAAGGCATGTTGTCCACGTATAACCCTACGCATGGGGTATTGGTACGTGACCCGATGCCGCGGATATAAAGTGCCGAACTCATTTTGGAGCCATAATCCGGTATATAGAAGTTAGGCACGAGAGCTGTCAGGTTCTTGACGGAATTAACTTGCACGGCTCGCAGGTTTTGTTGCGAAAGGAGCGTTGCGGCAAGGGGTAATTCACGAAGTTTGCTATATTCTTTAGGGGCTGCAATGATGGAAACTTCTTCTACATCTACAACCTTTAAACTATCTGTATCGTCCGCCATACAATAACCTGCTGAAAGGAAAGTCAGGACGGACAAAATGATTCTACTTTTATTCATTTTGGAACTCTTATTTTTTCGAGCACAAAATAAGAGGAAATAATCTGTGTCTGCAATCCTCATTTATGAGGATTTTGTTTCCCAAGTACGATGTTTACTAATGCTCAAGTGGATTGGTTAGATGCGGTCGGCTTCGACATAACCATGCATCACGGCATAAATAGTTAGTCCCGATACCGACTTAATGCCTAATTTTTCCATGATGTTCTTCCGGTGGGAAATTACGGTAGTCAGACTTATATTGAGCTTATCTGCTATTTCCTTGTTGATCAGCCCTTTGGTGATTAGTACCAGCACTTCTATTTCACGGGGGGAAAGCTCATGTTCCGTTCCATTGCCTGTTGACATACCGGGGTGATGCATGGGATGTCCCTGTTTGTGCAAGGCAAGGATATGTTTGGCCAAATCCTTTTCGTCCTGATTTATATTGAGAGTTGGTACACCCGAAAGTTGAGGCTGATGATCACCGACAACAAGAATAATAACTTTGGATATTCGTTCGAGAAAGAATGCGGTGTGTTCAAAATAGATTTGTGAAGAGATAAAGTAATGGGCATACATATCCGGAGTATCATCCATAAATTCACCAAAGGAACTGAATGTGCGTATTACCGCCATTGGAATAATTTCTTTCAGTAACCCTTGCAGGCCTATACAGGCTAAGGTGTTTGAATCTATGATGGCGATTTCCGGTTTATGCATTGTCCCTCTTATTTTCAGGCAAATTTACGTATTAATTAGGTGGTATAAAAATAATGTTGCACCAATTTGTCTCTATTATTCTATTTGTAAATAGCCGCCTGCAGCTTCCGCACACCGTTCTCCATCCATTGCTGCTGAGACAATGCCACCTGCATAACCGGCACCTTCTCCACAAGGAAATAATCCTTTAAGGCGGATATGTTGCAAGGATTCGCGGTCCCTGATGATGCGTACGGGAGCCGATGTCCGTGTTTCAACAGCGATCATCACAGCCTCGTTGGTCAGGAAACCGTGACTGTTCCGCCCAAATAGTTGAAAACCTTTGCTCAGTCTTTCAGTAATAAAGGGTGGCATCCAGAAGTGCAGAGGGGAAGAAACCAGTCCCGGTGCATACGAACTGTCCGGTAAATCGTAACTCAATTTCTTTTTGGTAAAGTCCACCATGCGTTGGGCCGGTGCCGTTTGCCGCCTGTTACCTTGCAGCCAACAGCTATATTCCATAATTTCCTGAAAGTGAAGCATGCCAAGTGTGCCTTGAAGTGGGGAAGAGGACTGACTTTCTTCACATAGCTCGTCCCATTTTTCGTTTTCAATCTTTAGTTTTTCATTTTCCAAGTCCTCGGGGCGTAGTTCCACTACCATACCCGAGTTGCTGAAAGCAGTGCCACGGTTACTGGGGCTCATTCCGTTAACAACAACCTGTTGCGGGCCACTGGCAGCCGGTATCACAAAACCGCCGGGACACATGCAAAAACTATAAACACCACGTTCGTCTACTTGCGTTACAAAGCTATATTCGGCTGTAGGCAGGAAATCTCCCTTACCGTTTTTGTTGTGGTATTGTATCCGGTCGATGAGTTGTGAAGGATGTTCCAGACGTATGCCCACTGCAATGCCTTTGGTCTCTATTTCCACCTGATTGGAAGCCAGCCAGCGATAAACATCCCGTGCCGAATGTCCTGTGGCAAGGATCACAGGGCCGAGGAATGTCTTTCCGGTATTGGTCTCAATACCTTTAATTTCATCACCTTCAATGATAAGTGCATCCATACGTGTCTCGAAATGTACTTCTCCGCCGCATTCAAGGATCGTATTCCGTATATTGCTGATTACCCGTGGAAGTTTATCGGTCCCGATGTGTGGATGGGCATCTATCAGAATATTAGTTGATGCGCCGTGCTGACAGAATACATTCAGTATCTTGTCCACACTGCCCCGTTTTTTGCTGCGCGTGTAGAGCTTCCCGTCGGAATAAGCCCCGGCACCGCCTTCGCCAAAACTGTAGTTGGACTCAGGGTTCACTTCGTGTATCCGGGTGATTTGTGCAAGGTCTTTTTTACGGTCACGCACATTCTTTCCCCGTTCCACTACGATGGGACGCAATCCAAGCTCAATGAGCCGCAAGGCGGCAAACAGTCCTCCGGGACCAGCCCCGACGACAATTACTTGCGGTTTACCTTCCACGTTTTTGTAAATGGTTTGCTGAAATTCGTCTTCCTGGGGCATTTCATTGAGATATACCCGCACGTTGAGATTGACGAAAATGGTATGCTGACGGGCATCAATGCTCCTTTTTAATGTTCTGATGGCTTGAATATCCTGTGCCCGTAGTCCTTTTTCGAGAGTCAGGTATTCCTTTAATTTTTGTTCGTTGGCTGCTATTTCGGGCAACACCCGCAGTTGGTATTCTTGTATCATTATCTATCCGAATAGGGCACGGAATGCCTCTTCCACCTTCCGTACCGGTATTAATTCTATCTTTAATTTCTTGGTATCCATACCCTGTAAATTGTATTTAGGGAGCAGGAACCGTTTGAATCCCAGTTTCTCCGCTTCGCCGATGCGTTGTTCTATGCGACTGACAGGACGTATTTCACCGGAAAGACCAATCTCTCCCGCCATGCAGACTTCCGTTTCAATGCCGGTATCCATATTACTGGAGAGAATGGCACTGATTACCGCAAGGTCAATAGCGGGGTCATTTACCTTCAATCCTCCGGCAATATTAAGAAAGACATCTTTCTGTGCCAGCTTGAATCCCACCCGCTTCTCGAGTACTGCCAGCAACATATTCATTCGCCGGATGTCAAACCCCGTGGCCGAACGTTGCGGATTGCCATATACCGCGCTACTCACCAAAGCCTGTGTTTCAATGAGAAACGGACGGATACCTTCAATGGCGGAAGCTATCGCTACGCCGCTCATCCCTTCATGATCCTGACTTAGCAAGAGCTCCGAGGGATTGCTGACTTGTCTCAGTCCATCCTGCCTCATTTCATAAATGCCCAGTTCGGCTGTGCTGCCAAAACGGTTCTTAATGCTTCGCAAAATGCGGTACATATAATGTTGGTCACCTTCAAACTGGAGTACCGTATCCACAATATGCTCCAAAACCTTTGGTCCGGCAATGTTCCCTTCCTTATTGATATGCCCGATGAGCAGTACCGCCGTATGGGTCTCTTTGGCAAAGCGCAGTATCGCCGCCGCACATTCACGCACTTGCGCAATGCTACCCGGTGAAGATTCCAGCACTTCCGTAGAGATGGTCTGTATGGAGTCAATAACAACTAATTCGGGACGGATGTTTTTGATGTGGGTAAATATTTGTTCCAATGACGTTTCACATACGATGAGGCAATCACTTGAAGTTTGCGACAGACGGTCGGCACGTAACTTCAGCTGGCGTGCACTTTCCTCGCCCGATACATATAGAATACGCTTTTCCGGCATACGAAGTACGGTCTGGAGTACCAATGTGGATTTTCCGATGCCGGGTTCGCCTCCTATCAATACTAGCGAACCTTGCACCAGTCCGCCGCCCAATACCCGGTTCAGCTCGTCATCGTGCATATTGATGCGTGGTTCGTCGTCTGCTTCTATGTCACTTAAAGTCAACGGTCTGGCTTTTGGCGTTTCAATGCCCGATGAAGCCCGCTTGTTTGCCGGTTCCTTGCGTACGATTTCCTCCACATACGTATTCCATTCACCACAGGCGGGACATTTACCCACCCACTTGGGTGATTCCTGTCCGCAATTGCTGCATACATATACCGTTTTTTCTTTTGCCATAATCGGTGTTTCGTTATTGAATGATTGTTCAAAGATACAATAGAAATTGTTTATGACATACTATCCATGGGTAAAACTTGATAGGTTGTTCGGTTGCCGTTGTTCTTAATTCCTTTTTTATTAAGAATGTTGTCTGGTTGTTATTTCTTAGCTTGGTTTTTAATATTTATACTTGTAATTGTGAAATATAATATCGTTATATTGTTCGTTATTAATATTGAATTAATTATATTTGCGTCAATTTAAAGTCATAATACAATGAAGAATATCTTATTTTTAATAGTAACCTATCTTGGTAAATTTGGAGCATGGGGGCATGCATCACTCTATCACGGAACAAATACTTATGGGCATAGCTATGGTACAAGTTCACACGTATAATGGAGCCGTTATGATATAAAAGTATATTTAAAGATTGATAGTTTGGCTAAAGATTTCGTAAGTAAAATCACATACAAAGACACATATTATGAAGATGAAAAGACTAAAAGCATTTTTTTTCAAAGCATGGAATACACAAAGAATAATGAATTTGACAGTTTTATAAAAAGCCTTGATAAATATAATCATAAGTAAATGACAAGAACTTAGCTAAGATGAAGCAAATAAACCAAAGGGGGCATTTAAAAAGTGATGATGAATTTAGATTGCTCTTAAATAGAGTAGACGAAATCTATGCTGATGATGGTAAGAAAGATGAAGTTGAAGTTCTAAATAAATTGATGAGTGATTATGAGAATAGTAAAATGAGTAAATTATCTGATTAAGTGCATCATATATGAAATTGTTTAATAAAACATTAATAGCTCTGATATTACTTCTTTCGTGTTGCTCAGCAAAGAAAGAATGTAATGTACCTAAGACGGACACAATTTTTAAATTATTTCGAGTAATAGAGGACAAAATGGACGCTCATCGTGACTCTTTAGATAAAAAAGGAATATTTGATGAACCAATAGGTCGTGCAAGTTATTTATTTAAAACCGTAAAAGAAGTAGCTCCGCAATTGCTTACAAATACAAAATTCTACAAGAATGAAATGTTAGCTTTATTAGTTGATACGGTAGTTAAAAAAAATGAATTTACCAATGGAGATATAGTATATATTTTATATAATCTCCCAACTGATGACTATGTAGATTTATTAAATTCAGTAGTGCCATTATATAAAAATGGTAGTATAAATCAATATATTTTCGAGCTTTTTATTTTTCAAGATTTTGTTGTTTCAGTTTCTCTTTATAAAAATTATGCAAATGAGAAGTTACAGGATTTTCTTAGTAAAATATTAGAAGACAATGATTTAATCCTCAAGGCTGAACTGCAGAATAAACTTTTTAGAACATGGATACTTGATCTAAAAAGCGGTGCGTCATGGAGGACTGATGAAGAAGGACCTGGAATGGAAGAGGCGAGTAAAATTCAGCCTCCAGTGTTAGACTCTCTGAAAGAAGCCAATTAGTTTGTTTGGTAGAGGGATACTTATAGCGAAGATATTTATGCTGCTTCAAATGCAATGTTGCGGACTATTAGTTCCTTATCTATATGTTTGTAAATAATAGAGAGTAATATGAAAAGAAAATTAAGCCAAAAATCTTTAGAAGAATTGTCATTCTTAAAGGAATGGAACTTGATAATTGCAGATTGTTTCGTTAAGATATTGACTGATCATGTTGTTTAATAATTATGTCAAATAACTATTGGCTGTTTTGATTAAAAAACTTGATATGTGTGGAGGCTGTCTTTAAAGATTATGATACTCTCTATCGAGAACGATCTATTCACGAATTAGCATATAGTGAAGTTGCTCTTCATTTTGATGAGGACTATGAACCAACTGGAGAAGGCTGAATGATAGAACATTTTATCGATAAGTTTTACACTGACTAAAAGGTAAAATATATATGTGTGTATTTTGTGGAAGAGTCTTCTTTCATCATCAGTAGGAATATAGAGTATTCATAACAGCATAAAGCGGTTGCTTTGCTATCCCCGTGGGGTCTTCTTAATAATCGTTGGAGATTGGCAGGGAGCATTAATTTTAGAAGTTAATTTATTAATATGGTAAAATACTTTTTTGATCAGCTGTTCTCAACAATATTTTATTGGACCGATAAAATGGAAAACTCATTTATTAGGATATTTCCTGTAGCGAAGGATACTCTGTTTTCCAGTGTATGGGGTGTTGCTTTTCCTTTGGCAATGAATCTCTTTACTTTGTATGGTTGCATTACAATATTGTTGGATTATCCTTCTCTCTTTAATCGAATTGACTATATAGGATGTGCATGTATGGCTTTGGCTTACCCATGCTGCTATTTTTATTTTCAAAGGAGTGGGCGGTATAAAAAGTTTATTCGTCGCAAAAAAAATAGTGTTCGCTGGAATATAATTACAATCTGTTATATTGTTCTCTCAACATATATAGCTTTTTTTGTTGTGTTATGGGCAAAGCACTCGTTTAAATCTTGATGAAGATTTTTATAATATTGATAAATGTTTTTTGAAGTAATGTTGTTTACTCTGTTGATAATTAGATGTTTATAACTGTATGGACAGTTGTGATAATATCCCTGCGCGGTCAATAATTCCGTATGTAATAATCGCTGGAGGTTTGTAGGGATCAATAGTTGGTTAGGTGGTGCTCGTTCATTTAGAGATGTAGCCAGTAGCTGTAGGTTTTGGAGGACTTTCTGGATTAGTAGGCGGTTACGCCGGACAAATTGCGAATAAAGAACTTAGTAGTCTTGTTATCAATGGCTTCGATGTCTCGTCTTATTGTAAAAGGAATGGTTGGCGCAGCTATTGGAACTGCTGTAGGAGGTATTTATGGGTATCATTATGCAAATCAATACCACATAAACCCGTAGTCGAGAAAACCGAATCTTCCGAAAATAGCAGAAGAGAGAACAACTATTTCAAGTAATACTATTGAAGATGCAGTTGCCTATGCGATGAAGAATAAGGTTACTCATATCTTTGGTAAAGCAGCTCATAATCTAGACACATTAGTAACCGAATTTGGTAGTCAAGAGAGTGCTTTTAGAGCCGTTTTGAACGCAGCAAATGGTAAACTCCCAGCAAGTGGAACCTTTAATAATGTTTCTGTTCATGTTGGTGGTTATGATGTTATTATTAGAGGTAGTGTTGTTAATGGAGCTCCAAAAATTGGAAAAATGTTTATTTCTTAAAAATATAAGATTATGGATTGGAAAAAACTTTTATTCAAATTTGAACAAAATAAAGATTGGAAATCAGCCATTGCTTTAATGCAGAACATTTTGAGTAAAGGAAATGCTAATATAGATGCATATATAAGTATCAATTATTTATTGATGGATATTTTGGTTGAAGAATACTATGACCTTGGTGAACATGATTATTATGCAAGGTTATTAAAGAAATATTTTATTGAGTCATATTCTAAATTTTCAAATAATCCGGAATTTTTGTTTTTTATAGGTAAAATAGCCTGTATGTCAGAGTGGTATTTTGGCATTGAGATTGAAGAAGCTCAAGGTCTGATGAAAAAGGCAGCAAAGCTCGATCCTGAGAATATTCTTTATAAATGGGCAAACTATAGTGACTTAGATATGCGTGATTTATGTAATAGAGAAAAAATGGCTGTATATGCAAAACAAGCTCTATCCAATCCGAAAGTTAAAGAGAAGTTGGATGCTGAAGGGGCATTTGGCAAATATCTTTGGGATTCATTAAACTATTGGAATGAAGATAAGAATATTAAGCAAATTGGATAGCAAACTTTAGCTGGATGTTGAGTTTAAAGGTAAAAAGTTTAACTTTACGTGACTATCTTACTTCTTATTGCACCGCTGAGGCTAAGTTCTTAGCAGTGCAATGCTTAAAGATTCTAAAGGGAGGGAGAGTGTAAAATAGATTGGAAAATTCACGCAGTTGTAATAAATCCAATGACGAAAAGTATAATAATTGTACATCCAACGAGCACAAAGAAAGTGATAAAATATAGGAGATGAGAAATAATGAAAATAGAATTGAGTAAAAATGAATATTTGATGGGTAATTTGTTGAAGGATAAGGAACTTTTACGCCATCGCATTTTCTTAGAGGATAATAATGCTAATATAATACTCTCTATAGAGAACGATATAGCTGACGCTATTCGCGAATTAGCATGTAGTTAAGTTGCTCTTCATTTTGACGAGAACTATGAACCAACTGAAGAAGGCCGAATGATAGAACATTTTATCGATAAGTTTTACACTGACTAAAAGGTGAAATATATATGTATTTTATGAAAGAGTCTTTTTGCATCATCAGTAGGGATATAGAGTATTCATAACGGCATAAAGTGGTCTCTGTGCGGTTTAAATTCCGTATGCAATAATCGTTGGAGGTTGGCGGGGAACAATTTATCAACATTACAAAGATAGTGGCGTGAACATATCTGTTATTTATCATTTAAGCTATTAGAGGCAACTGATGAGGATCGAGAATATGTTTTCTACATTAAATAAATATAAATGATGGAGAAGTTTTTAAGATATTCGTTCGATGACGAATATATAAACAAATTTTGTTACGATATAGACAAGAAAGTGATAGAAATGCACTTTGGAGGTTATTATGATTTAGTTGGAGATGTGTACATAAGTAGAGCTTGCCTTTGGGTTATTAAGGATTGGAGTGACGCGAAGATCCGAGAAGGGAATAATCCAATCTTTAGTGATTTAAATAAATACATTGGAATATTTAGTCTAATTTTATATGTTAAATATAATGGTGATGGAAATTTAGAAATGCTCGTAAATACTCTTGATAATAGATATGTTACAATGCTTTTTAAAAACCCGAAGTTAAGTTTAGAACAAATAACATAAAGTATTTGAGCAATTAAATTTAGGCACCGATAGATATTAGATGGTTATTTTAGTTTTATTAAAGGGGTTGAAAATATAATGTTGGATGAAAGCACTTATATAGTTAGTGTTGAAAGATAATATTATATTAGAAGAATTCATAACTGCATACTGCTTGGTTGCAATCATTCAACATGATATGAAACTCAACAGAAGTACATACGAAGTTCTCCAAATCCTAAGCATATCTCTAACGGATAAAACTCACTTAAAGCACCTCTTTAACAAAACTAATTTTCAATATGACAAAGAACGAAATGACTCTGGCGAGCCAAGTTTATTTAAATTTAAATAACTTATGAGAATATCTTGTATCAATAACACGGGAATAGCCTTGCGTCCCTACGAGTATGAATCAATTGTCAGAGAGGAGGTTGTCGGGAGATTTGATTCATCGGCAATGGTGGAATACGAGGTAAAGATAGGAAAGGAATCTTTAGTAATGGGAATCGTTATTTTTCAGAGTTATCAGGCATATCTGATAACGGATTTATTTCGGCTTCTCCTTGTCCTTTATTTGAGATTGTAGATGATACATTGAGCTCAAATTGGGCTTTTAGGCTTATAAATAAAGATGAAAATATTTATCCTTTTGTTCAAGCCGTTTTTGGTTATCCTGAATTTTGCTCTAATAAACGAGCATATGAAAATCTTATAGTAAATAGAGAAGAAGAAGAATGCCGGATTTATTTTAAAAGAAAAATGGAGTTAGAAAATGAATTTTGTTACTCTAGACAAAAGTGAAGAACTTGTTTAGCTTTGGTTTAAGTTGGATGAATTGTCCTATCTGTAGTGTATTATGTATTATTTTGCTCCTTTAAGCTTGTAACTTTGTAGATGTATTGTTATCTCTTCGCATCTGAAGAACTCGTATTTGCATGAGCAGATAATTATAATGTCCCTGCGCGGTTTACAATTCCGTATGCAATAATCGTTGGAGATTGGCAAGGAACAATTTATGTTGTTATAAATAAAATTACCATGAATTCAGAGACAATAATCAATGTTCTTCGTGCTTTAGAGCACGAGTATGGAGCAGAACGTTACAAGGATGGTGGGCGTGAATATATCCGTCGTCTATCCTCTAAATTATTAGAAACAACTGATGAGGATAAAGAATGTCTTTTAAAATTCTTTTTAAATGAAATAGAATTTAACTACAATAATTATCGTTCAGTCGCATTGCTAACAATCGTCGGTATGAAAGCATCAGAAGTAGCACCTGCCCTTGAAAAATTATATAAAAAATGGCGCCTTTTGAAGGATGATTATTGGAACTATACTATCGTTGAGACAATGCTCTTATTAAAATATAATAGCTCTGTATATCAATCTTTTTTTGATTATTACATTTCTAAAGATCCTGATAGAGCTTTTCCCTTAGTGATCTATTACTGTGAAATCGCTCCTGAACAAGGCATTACGCTTTTAGCTCAGCTTTGTTTGATTTATGTAGAAAGAAAAAATGATAAAGATAGTCTTCTTAAAAGTAAACTGTCTTTTTTAATATCATACATTTTAGAATATCATACCTTTTCTTTTTCAACATTGGTTCAAAAAATCATTTCTAAGAATGAGAATAGAGGCAATGAGTTTAAACAGGCCTTGATAGATGAGCTACTTGATTATGGAAAACGTATGCAATGTGAGCAACAAGTAAAAAGTGAGGTGGAACTGCTAAATTCACGGCGAATATGAATATTATATATGATCTTAAGACATAGATACTCTGTAACGACACACTCTCATTGTTTCTCACTATGAGTGAATCTTTATTTAATAAGTTTGTTGTTCTTGAAAGTAAGAAAATATTTAAGGTAGCTCTTTGTGTTGAGGTTGTCTGGATAACAATAAACTTTATCAGGATGATTTAAACAATAAGAGTGATAATACCAGGATACATTACTTGCAAACATGCTTGTTAAAAGAACGGTAAAGTTTTCTTTATTATAGGAGAAGTCGATGCCAAGCATCTGAAATTTAGTAAACTTTTGAAAAATAGGTGATTTAGCTATTTAAAAGTTCTTGTTTTTATCAATTTTCCTGTGTTGTTATAGTATTTCCACTCACCGTATTCGACTGAAGAATCTGATTCAGGAGATTCCCCTTCCGACCATAGAAGAGTCCCTTCATCTCGTATATTTCCATTAGGATAATATGATATAGAGTAACATTTATAGTCGGGAATGTATTTTTTCTTATCTCCTTCATTAATGATGGAGTACGTATTCTTTGTGAAATCTTTAAAAATAGTCCATATATGTCCTGTATTTCCAAAGAAATACCACGTTCCGCACATCTTTCCTTTGCAATATTCTCCAAAGATTAATAATTCTTTTTTTAAGTTATACTGTTTATATATTCCTGATTTTATTCCATTCTTAAAATATGTCTCTCTTAGTCTATTATTAATGGTATCTTTCCATAAACCTTCTTTTTGCCCTTTTTTATTATATTGATTAATTTCCTTAGTAGATTCGCTCTGTGCAATTATGTTAAGGTTAAGAGTAAAAGATATTAATATAAAAATAAATAGTCTCATTCTCATGATTTTAATATTTAAATGTATTAAAAAAACTACGTCTTGTTCCTTTTTTAGTCTATTGATGCTGATAGGCTGACAGCTGCTACGTATCTTCTGCTTTGGCTATTTGGTTTCCCGTATAGCCAGTCCGTAGTGAAGTTATCAATGATGCCATGGGAGTAAAACTAAAAATAAAGCATAAAAAACGGACTAAAAATAGATGAATTTTATCCGGACAATCATTTATTGTGGCAAATTATAGAAAGATCTTTGCGCTTTGATTATTTGAAAACCTTGGTTTCTATAAGTCTTTCATTCTCATCATAGTATTTCCATTCACCATATTCAAATGTAAAGTCAGACTCCGGGTCTTTGTCCCAAAGCAGAATCCCTTCTGATTTTTTATTTCCATTGGGGTAATAAAAAATGCAATAGCAGCGAAAAGGGCAAAGCTCTTTTTGCCGCATATGGTGGACTATGGGAGTTTGGTAAGTATTTTGTTGAAAATCATGTTGTGACATTGTCAAATGTCCATAATTACTAAAATAATACCATGTCCCTGTAATAGTGTCATTCTTGTATTCTCCAAATATTTCAAGTTCACTCCTTTCTATACTAAATAGTTTGTATATTCCATTTTTCTTGCCATTGTGATAATAAGTTTCGCTGCGCCAATATTTATTTATATCATCTTTCCAAAGTCCTTCTCTTTGTTGTGCTTTATTATATAAGTTGATTTTGTTTTTAAATTCTTTTTGAGCGTTCAAACTCGCCACACCAATAAAAAAAGAGCAAAATAATATAATGATTTTTGTTTTCATTTACTTAGTTGTTTTAAAGTAGTTACTAAATGTTCCATTTAAAAAGAAATTAAAAAAAGGTTGCTGTATGACGGTTTGATTTGTGGACTTTGCCAAAGTCCGTGAAAGTGTACACTTATAGTCTTTTTTGCTTGTGCTGAATTATTAAAAATGCTTATAAAGTTGTTCCACTCTTTAATTCCCTTCGGTCAGCCGCATACAGATAAGAGTTTGTTGCGGAGCCAGAAGAATTGCTAATTCTCAACTCACTGAGCAAATTTAGTAAATTATATGAAATATTACTGATCTCCTTATTTAAATCTTTTGTTAAATCTCCGTTAGCATCGTACGTGTATTCTGTAGTAGTATTTGCTCCATTTTTAAAGTCCATTGGATACCGAAAGGCTAACAGTAGCTTTCGTATCTTCTGCCTTGACTAATTGATTGCCCTATTTGTGAATAATAGCTCTGTTTTCTAAATACTGATTTTTCTGGTATTTGCTTTCATAATGGGTAACTGCATCACATTATCAAGTAATGTTATAATCTTTTATAGTGTGTTTATAATGGCACTTATTGCTTACCCACAGATGTGGGGAATATTCTTCACATATGTAAATCACCTTCTCCACAATTGTGGAACATGCGTCCCACTGCTGTGGGCAATAAAGACAGATAGGGTAAAAACAATAGAAAGACCTGCTATAAACATAAAAAGAAACAGCATAAGACGTAAGAAAGACGGTGCGTTGCGATGAGCTTAAAAGTGCAAGCAAATTTGCTTGCACGCTCGCTTTTTTTACTGCCACCACTCTACTACGCTTTGATTATCAGCGTGATACAACCGAAAGTGCAAGCGTGCAAGTAAGATGTGTAAAAACTCTGGGTAGAGAGAATGGGATTTTTGAGCTTAAATCTTCCTTCCGATGTAGCGTATCACCGATGCTTCTCCCTTGTGAGCAATGCCTTCGGAAAGGATGATCTCCTGCTCGGTGAGTGCTAAAGTCTCCAAACCGGGAAATAACGAAGGTATCTCCTCCACACTGTAGAGCATATCTTCCTCTCTTGGTCCACCCGCATGTGGGTTTTCCTTCTGATGCTTCCGGTGTGCTTTGCTGAAACCTTCCAGAATGACATGTCCCCCGCTCTTTAAATAAGGAAGTAAGTCCGCATGGAAATGTAAACGGATGTTTGCCGGAGTGTGCGTATAGGTAAACGCAATAAGATCGAAAAAAGCAGGCGGATAGTTGAGGGTGTCTATCCCTCCGATGGTGTACGAAAAGCTGACCTGATATTTTTCCGCCAGTTTCATTGCTTTCTCCCGCCCTTGCGCGCTTTGGTCGAATGCTTCGACTTGCCACCCTTTGCGTGCTGCGTACACCGCATTTCGTCCTTCACCTTCAGCAGGTAAGAGAATGCGTCCTGCCTCTAATTTATCGAGATTCTCTTTGAAGAAGAGATTCGGTTCTTCACCGTAAACATAAGTTGGTTGATTGTATCGATTGTCCCAAAATTCTTTCATAAATCAGTTCTCTTTTAATTCTATTTTGAATAAAACTGATTTACCCCCTGTTTTGTTGGTTCTTATTGCCGGATTTATATCTATTTATTATATATAAGGTGCGTTACCGGGTGATTTCCCCCGCAAGAGGTTGTGCCATCTGTTTTCTGATTTCCGAAGGTGTGTATCCATGCCCCAGGAGAAACATGAGTTTGGTGACGGCGGATTCCGTAGTGCTGTCGTAACCGCATACCACTCCAGCCTGCAAAAGTTGGTAACCGGTTTCGTAGCGCTCCATCTCCACTGTCCCCGCACTGCATTGGGTGACGTTGACCAAAACGATGCCCTGTTCGCAAGCTTGCTGCAAGAGTTTGATAAACCACTCCTTTTGGGGTGCGTTGCCCGAACCGTATGTTTCCAGCACAGCGGCTTTAAGCCCCTTGATACTGAGTATGGAAGCAACCACACTTTCCTGAATGCCGGGAAAGAGTTTCAGTATGGCGATATTGGTATCCAGTGCATAGTGCGGAATTAAGTCCTTTGCGATATGACCCGGACGATGAGACAGACTCAGATTATACTTAATGTGTATGCCCACTGATGCCAGTGCCGGATAGTTGAATGAACGGAAAGCATTGAAGTTCTCCGCATTCATTTTGGTGGTGCGGTTACCTCGCATCAGGTGATTCTCAAAGAATATGCAGACTTCCGGTATAAGTGGCATGCCCTTCTCATCGCAAGCCGTTGCTATCTCAATACTCGTTAGCAAATTTTCCTTTCCATCCGTCCGGAGTACGCCGATGGGGAGTTGCGATCCTGTAAGAATAACAGGTTTACCAAGTCCTTCCAGCATAAAACTCAAAGCGGAGGCGGTGTAAGCCATGGTGTCTGTGCCGTGGAGAATGACAAATCCGGCATACTTTGTATAATGGTCGCTGATGATATGTACCAGTTTGCGCCAGGCTTCCGGGTCCATATCCGATGAATCCATCGGTGGATCGAATTGGTAAGTATCAATGCGGAAGGTGAAATTTTGCAGTTCGGGAATGTGCTTTTGCAACTGTTCCAAGCTGAAATTCTCCAGAGTTCCCGTTTCGGGATTCTCTATCATGCCGATAGTTCCACCGGTATAAATTAGCAGAACGGAAGTTTCGTCGGGATTCATATTCTATTCACTCCTATTGATTTGGCGCAAATATAGTGATATGTCTCGAAATAAATAACAAAATGATAGTTATTTATCCGTTAGGGAGTGGAATATCCTTAGTATATGTGTGAAAATGTAAGTTTGTTTTTCTCCTTTTATCAGCCTTTATCATTACCCCGATGTATTTTTATCATAAAAAACTCCTAAAAAGTAATAGATTGAATGTTTTTATTATTACTTTTGCAACACTTATCAAAAAAGATAGAAACATATGTTTATGAACAAGTACTATTATACAGTCACATCCATGTGCATGACCACAACCCTTAGGGGTTAGGGATAGTATTTGTGTTTCTACGTGTTACACCATTTTTTCAGCAGTTTTTCTTCTTATTTAAATTAAATGTCGGTCTCAGGTGACGCCTGTCTTCAGACATAATGTATTAACCTATCATATAAGGAATATGAAAGTAATAAAATTCGGCGGAACGTCCGTAGGTTCCGCGAAAAGCCTTTTGAACGTTAAGAGAATTATAGATGCAGTGAAAGAACCGGTTATTGTGGTGGTGTCCGCTTTAGGGGGCATTACAGATAAGCTGATTAATACGTCGAAAATGGCCGCAACCGGTGACTCTGCTTACGAAAATGAGTTTCGCGAAATAGTATACCGTCATGTGGAAATGATAAAGGAAGTGATTCCCGCCGGTGAAAGACAACTGGAATTGCAAAAGCAGACCGGCGAATTACTGAACCAACTCAAAGATATTTTTCAAGGTATTTATTTAATTAAAGACTTGTCTCCTAAGACTTCCGATGCGATTATGAGTTACGGAGAACGTTTGTCCTCCATTATCGTTGCCGAGCTGACCGGAGCGGTGTTGCTTGATTCCCGTGAATTTATCAAAACGGAGAATAAGCACGCCAAGCATGTGCTGGATACCAGTCTGACGAATGAGCTGATTAAGAAGGTCTTCTGCAAGATGCCCAAGCTGTCGTTAGTTCCCGGATTTATTGCAACAGACAAAACGACGGGTGATGTGACCAACCTCGGACGGGGTGGTTCGGACTATACCGCAGCAATTATTGCAGCAGCGCTTGATGCCGATGTGCTCGAGATATGGACCGATGTGGATGGTTTTATGACGGCTGATCCCCGTGTCATTCAGGGAGCGTATACCATTAATGAACTGAGCTATGTGGAAGCAACCGAACTTTGTAACTTCGGTGCGAAGGTGGTATATCCGCCTACCATTTATCCGGTATGCCATAAGAATATTCCCATTCTGATTAAGAACACCTTTAATCCGGAAGCTTCCGGTACGGTGATCAAGCAGAATGTATCCAATCCGTTGTGTAAAGCGATTAAAGGAATTTCGTCCATCAACGATACCAGCCTGATTACCGTGCAAGGTTTGGGTATGGTCGGAGTGATCGGGGTGAATTACCGTATATTCAAGGTTTTGGCGAAGAGTGGCATCAGTGTATTCCTGGTTTCACAAGCTTCTTCTGAAAACTCCACTTCCATTGGAGTGCGTAATGCCGATGCTGATCTGGCGTGTGAAGTTTTGAACGAGGAGTTCATCAAGGAGATTGAGATGGGTGAGATTTCACCGATACAAGCCGAGAAGGATTTGGCGACGGTAGCTATTGTGGGAGAGAATATGAAGCATACTCCCGGTATTGCCGGAAAACTGTTCGGTACGTTGGGGCGGAATGGTGTCAATGTGATAGCTTGTGCACAAGGAGCTTCGGAAACCAATATTTCGTTCGTTGTGGATTCCAGGTCGCTTCGCAAATCGTTGAATGTCATCCACGATTCATTCTTCCTGTCGGAATATCAGGTGCTTAATCTCTTTGTTTGCGGTGTCGGTACGGTGGGCGGTAGTCTGCTGGAACAGATACGCTGCCAGCAGGAAAAGCTGATGTTGGAAAATGGATTGAAGTTACGCATTGTCGGAATAGCTGATGCTACTAAAGCGATGTTCAACAGAGAAGGACTTGACCTGTCGAACTATCGGGAAGAGCTTGAACGGAAGGGGGAAAACAGTTCTTTGGATACACTCCGTGATGAGATTATAGGAATGAATATTTTCAATTCTGTCTTTGTGGACTGTACCGCCAGTCCCGGTGTGGCTTCGCTCTATAAAGATCTTTTGGAGCATAATGTCTCTGTTGTTGCCGCCAATAAGATTGCCGCTTCTTCGGAGTATGAAAACTACCATGAGCTAAAGCAGATAGCCCGTCAGCGCGGAGTGAAATATCTGTTCGAAACCAATGTCGGAGCGGGATTGCCTATTATCAAGACGATTAATGACCTGATCCATAGCGGTGATAAGATTTTGAAGATAGAAGCGGTGTTGAGCGGAACACTGAACTACATATTTAATAAGCTGAGTGCGGAAGTTCCATTTAGCCGGACGATCAGGATGGCGCAGGAGGAACGTTACTCCGAACCTGACCCACGTATTGACCTGAGTGGGAAAGATGTCATTCGCAAGTTGGTGATTTTGGCACGTGAAGCCGGTTACCGCATAGAACAGTCGGATGTGGAGAAACACCTGTTTATTCCCGATGATTTCTTTGAAGGATCATTGGATGATTTCTGGAAACGGGTGCCCGGTTTGGATGCCGATTTTGAAGCCCAACGTAAAATATTAGAAGGTAAGAACAAACATTGGCGGTTTGTTGCTCGTTTAGAAGATGGGAAAGCTTCTGTTGGTTTGACGGAAGTGGGTAATGATCATCCGTTCTATAATCTGGAAGGTAGTAACAATATCATCTTGTTGACTACGGAGCGGTACAGAGAGTATCCAATGTTGATTCAGGGATATGGAGCCGGTGCAGGGGTTACGGCTGCGGGTGTCTTTGCCGACATCATGAGCATAGCCAACGTTTAGTGTTTTCAGGTTGTACTAAAAAGAGGGAAATTATGAAACATATTATTATTTTAGGTGACGGTATGGCGGACTGGCCGGTGAAGGCTTTGGGCGGTAAAACACTGCTGCAATATGCCAAAACACCGTACATGGACATGCTGGCGCGTATGGGTCGGGTAGGACGTTTGATGACGGTACCCGAAGGATTCCATCCCGGTAGTGAAGTGGCGAACATGTCCGTCATGGGATATGACTTGCCTAAGGTTTATGAAGGTCGTGGTGCATTGGAAGCCGCCAGTATCGGGGTGGACCTGAAGTCGGGTGAGATGGCGATGCGCTGTAACCTTATTTGTATTGAAAATGATTTGATCAAGAACCATTCCGCCGGACATATTACGACTGAAGAAGCGGATGTGTTGATTAACTATCTGCAAGAGCAATTGGGCAATGAGCGGGTACGCTTTTATACCGGTGTTCAATACCGTCATTTGCTGGTGATTAAAGGAGGGGATAAGCGGATTGATTGCACTCCTCCGCACGATGTTCCTTTAAAACCGTTTCGTCCGTTGTTGGTCAGGCCGATGGCGGGAGCGGAACAGATTACCGTACCCGATGGTGGGGCGGAACTGACTCCGCAACAAACGGCCGATTTAATCAACGACCTGATTCTGCGTTCGCAGACGTTGTTGGAGAATCATCCGCTAAACCTAAAGCGGAAGGCTGAAGGTAAAGATCCGGCGAACAGCATCTGGCCGTGGAGTCCGGGTTACCGACCGAACATGGAGCAACTGTCCGATAAATTCCCGCAAGTGAAAAAAGGTGCAGTGATTTCCGCCGTGGATCTGATTCGTGGTATTGGTTACTATGCCGGTCTGCGTCGTCTGATGGTGGAAGGTGCTACCGGTTTGTACGATACGAACTATGAGAATAAAGTAGCTGCTGCTTTGGAAGCCCTGAAAACGGACGATTTTGTTTATCTTCATATTGAAGCCAGCGATGAAGCCGGACATGAGGGTAATGTGGATTTGAAATTACTGACTATTGAGAATCTGGATCGTAGGGCGGTTGGTCCTATTTATGAAGCGGTGAAGGACTGGGACGAACCGGTCGCTATTGCCGTGCTTCCCGATCATCCTACTCCGTGCGAACTTCGTACGCATACGGCCGATCCTATTCCTTTCCTCATCTGGTATCCCGGCATTGAAGCCGATGACGTGCAGACATACGATGAAGTGGCTGCGTGTGAAGGCAGTTACGGAATCCTGAAGAACGACGAATTTATCAACGAATTTATGAGACACTAAATAAGGCTGTTGAAAGAAAAATCCTAAAAATATGAACTACTACAGTACAAATAAGCAAGCTCCTGAAGCTACGTTGGAAGAAGCGGTGGTCAAAGGACTTGCCGCTGATAAGGGGCTTTTCATGCCCCGTACCATCAAACCCCTTCCACAGGAGTTTTATGACCGGATTGAAACGTTATCTTTTCAGGAAATAGCCTACCGGGTGGCGGACGCTTTCTTTGGGGAAGATGTTCCTGCCGAAACTTTGAAGCAAATTGTTTACGATACGTTGAGTTTCGATGTTCCGTTGGTTCCGGTGGATCCTTCTATCTATTCTTTAGAGCTTTTTCACGGACCGACGCTTGCTTTCAAAGATGTAGGCGGAAGATTTATGGCGCGTCTTCTGGGATATTTCATTAAGAAAGAAGGTAAGAAACAGGTCAATGTGCTGGTGGCTACTTCGGGTGATACGGGTAGTGCCGTAGCCAATGGTTTTCTTGGGGTGGAAGGTATTCATGTGTATGTGCTTTACCCCAAAGGAAAGGTGAGCGAGATACAGGAAAAGCAGTTCACTACGCTGGGGCGGAACATCACCGCGCTTGAGGTGGATGGAACATTCGACGACTGTCAGGCTTTGGTAAAAGCTGCTTTCATGGATAAGGAACTGAATGTGCACATGCAGCTGACCAGTGCCAACTCCATCAATGTAGCCCGCTTCCTGCCGCAGGCGTTTTACTATTTCTATGCTTATGCCCAGTTGAAACGTGCCGGTAAAGCTGACAATATGGTGGTTTGTGTGCCTAGTGGTAATTTCGGGAATATCACAGCCGGACTTTTTGGTAAGCGGATGGGATTGCCGATCCGTCGCTTTATAGCAGCCAATAACCGGAATGATATTTTCTATCAATATTTAAAGACCGGAGTGTATTCCCCCCGCTCTTCTGTTGCTACCATTGCCAATGCAATGGATGTGGGTGATCCAAGCAATTTTGCCCGTGTGCTTGATTTGTACGGAGGAAGTCATGATGCCATTGCCGCTGAGATTAGCGGAACAACTTATACCAACGAACAGATAGCCGAAACTATGCGGGAGACTTGGCAATCGTGCCATTATCTGCTTGATCCGCACGGTGCTTGCGGTTATCGTGCCCTGAAAGAAGGATTGAAAGCCGGTGAAGTCGGAGTCTTTTTGGAAACGGCACATCCTGCAAAATTCCGTGATACCGTAGAAGAGATCATTGGCGAGACGGTGGAAATTCCTGCCAAGTTGAAAGCTTTCATGCAAGGGGAGAAGCAGAGTCTGTCTATGAGCAAAGATTTCGCAGACTTTAAACGCTATCTGCTGACTGTGTAAACGCTATCCGGATTATTTATATACAAAGCCTTTTGTAGTAGTATACGCATCTGCGTTTCTACAAAATGTGTAAATGCAATTAGGTTTTTGTTCGCTTTAGCTTGAAGTAAACTTTTTATTTCTTTTGATAGGAAAGGGCTGTTCGGAAGAGCGGTCCTTTTTCTTATTAGTAGTCCTTAATAAACAAAACGAGATAAGGAAGACGTGAGTTTGGGTTTACAGTGGGTAGTTGATGAAAACCAAATATTCCCCTTGTGCATGAATGGTGAATTCGTTGCCGGTGCATTCGTTTAAGGTACCTTGCCACCAGTTGGTGAAATCACTGAGCGGATAAACCAGACCGTTACCTTGCACGCCCGTAGCGCCGAAGTTGATTATTGAAATAGGTTGATGGGGGTGACTTGGGAAAGTTGTTGTGTTGCGGCAGGGGATAAATATCCCGTAATCGGTCAGCATACGGACTGTAGCACCTGATCTCATGTATTCCATTAATAGACTGATGTTCCCCAACGTATGATCTTCCCGCTTGCCTGTTGCTCCTACAATCAATATATTTTGTTTGCTCTGCTCGAGTAAGAAGTTAACTGATTTGGTTTGGTCATTGGTTTCCTGATCATCCATCCGGTGCAGAATGGAATTGAAGCGTTGACGGTTCTCTATGGAAAGGGAATCCCCGTCTCCAATAATTGCATCCGGTATATGTCCCCGGTTGATGTATGCATCCGCACCACCGTCACAACAAACGACATAGGGTGCATTTGCTAATGTTTGTAGAGGTAATGGATGGGATGGATATTCTCCGTTAGCCAGAATTACAGCATCAGTGCGGGGTATTATTTCAGTCGTCATAATTTTTAAGTAGCATAAGTTTCTTCCATTTGAAGTAGCCAAAGATAGCGATAATTGTGTAAAGCGCGTACAATCCGGCAGTGAAATCCAATCCTTTGTAAATGTACAGTCCCGTACTGACGGCATCCACAGCTATCCATGCCCACCATTGTTCAAGGTACTTCCGTGCCAGCATCCACATACCGATAATGCTCATGGCTGTGGTGAAAGAGTCGAGCCAGGGGACGGTGCTGTCCGTGAAACGGATCAATATCCATGCAATGCCTATTAATGCTCCAATGAATATCAGGATCAGTGGAAAGAGATAGCGTAGCGGCATCCGGCTGATCGGGAGTTCGCTTCCTTTCCGCGAATTGTCGTTGGCTTCCTGCTCATTTATAATCTGCGTTTCTTTCTTTTTGGCAAACTCTGTTTCTTTATTATTCCCTTCTTCAGAATGTTCGTTGTGCTTTAATTCAACTTTTCTTTTCTGATATTCTCTTATTCCTGACGCGTCTTTTTCGTACTTCCTTTTCTTGAAAAGTCCTTTCAATGAATTGCCGTATTGCCACATCATCCAACCGTAGACAGCAGCAAACAGATAGTAGACATTAATTCCAAAATCGGCATAAAGTCCCGCGTCGTAGTAGACCACCAGATAAATAGCGGGCATGATGATGCCCGCTATCCATAGGTAGATACTTGCCCGGTATTCCAGCCAAAGGTAGATGAGTCCGATGATGGTACCGATTATTTCAAGTGTTTGTTCCATAACTAAAAGTTGAACGAGATATGACCCAGCACATTTGTGCCTGCCTGTGCGGCATATCCCGCATAATTGTACCGGATTTTCTTTCCACCATCAATATAATATCCGCTACCGGCGAATCCATTATTCTCATATTTCTCGTTAAAGAGATTATAAATGGTAAAGCCTACTGTAGCTGATTTTATACGGGGAAGTTCGAAAGTATAAGCTACATTGAGGTTACTTACAAAATAAGCATCCAATGTCTGATCTTCCTGCTTGGCATTAGTTAGGTATTGTTTGCTGACATATTGTGATTGCAGAGCCGCTTCAAAGCCTTTGTAAGTATAAGCAAAACGATTATTGAAAATGAAATCCGGCGAGAAAGCGATAGGCGTATCACCGTGAGTTATTTTAAGAGCTTCGGTACCTGCTTCTTCATTTTTATAAAGTGTTTCGGTGAAGTCCTTTATTCGGTTGCGGCTCAATGTGGCATTGACATCCCATTGAAAGCCATGAGGTAGCTTGACACCTGCCATTAGTTCGGCACCCATACGGTAACTATCCGGTATATTGTCTGCCATCGGTTCACCGATTTCATTTAGTTCTCCGGTAGGTACCAATTGGTCTTTATAATCCATATAATATAGATTGACTCCTGCATTGAACCATTGGTTGGCAAAAGTATAGCCTAATTCATAGTCAAGAAGTCGCTCTGCTTTAGGGTGGATATTTAATTTTCCATCCGTATAGTTATTCCGGGTGGGTTCTTTGTGAGCTACACCAAATGAACCGTATAAGCGGTGATTACGGTTGATCTGCCAGGATAGTCCGGCTTTAGGATTGAAGAAACTGAAATGTTCATCAATATTCAACTGCTGCAAGGTTCCGGTAGCTGCATTCCATTTGTCATTCAATCCATTGATCTTATATACAATGTGGCGGTACTGCAGATCTGCATAAGCGCTGAGCCCTCCAACTAGCTTATAATTGGCTTTCAGATAAATGTTTCCGTCGTTTTTAGTACCGGTATTGCGGTAGTAATCCTTATCAGGGTCCAGCTCTCCGATATAATTTTTCACCCACAATATTTTACCAAAGTGATCGCCGTCGTACCGGTTTAATCCCCCGCCTAAAGAAGCAGCCAGATGTTCGCCGTTATAGTTGAAAGAAAAGATGCCTCCGCCAAACCAATTGTCCATTGCTTTTTTACGGACTAAATCACTCTTTGTAACTGTATTGCCATCCAACTCATACGGGACAAGCTCATATTCTACAAGATCCCGTTTTCCTTTATATTCCTGATAGTAACCATCTCCTTTCGTGTAATGTACCCCGATGTTCAGGTTCCAAGCCGGGGTGAAACTGTGGTTGAACAAGAGTTGATAATGATTTTGGATATAATTATCCGTTTGGTCCTTGTAGTAGTGGATGTTTCCGCCTGCTTTGACCAGATCACTGATGTTTTGAAAATCGTAATCTATGCTGTATTCACTTTGCGGGTGTACCACACCATTTTTATCGGTGACGTACATGTAGCCACAAGAGTTGAAACGTCTGCCAAAAAGTTTCATTTGGTCTTTGCTGGCATAGTTCCATGCATGGTAAGTGCGCTCCTTGCCACCAAAAGTGATGAGCTTGATTGAGGTGTTATCAGCATAATACCCTGCCTGTACATAATAAGAATTTAAATCAACCTTAGCGCGGTCAATGTAACCCTCCGTTCCAATATTGGATAATCGGGCATCAAATGCCCAATGCTTGTTCATTAGTCCGGTACCGACTTTCACCGTTTCCTTGTGGGTATTGAACGATCCGTATGACCCATCCACTTCGGCGTAAGGTTTCAGCGAAAAGTCACTGGTCTGCATATTGATGCTTGCTCCAAATGCACCAGCTCCACTTGCAGATGTTCCTACACCCCGTTGTATTTGCATGTCTTTGACAGAGGAAGCAAAATCGGGCATGTTTACCCAATAGACATTATGACTTTCGGCGTCATTTAGTGGTATACCATTGGTGGTGACATTGATGCGCGTGCCGTCTGTCCCACGTATACGGATGCTGGTATAACCAATACCTGCTCCGGCATCACTGGTGGTAACAGCGGATGGAGTCATACTAATTAAATAGGGTAAATCCTGACCAAAATTTTGCTTTTGGAGTTGCTTTTTATTGAGGTTGGTAAATGCCACCGGGGTATTGGTTGTAGCCCGTGTGGAGATAATTTGCACTTCTTGCAGATTGACGATCTGCAAGCTATCCTTCTCATGCGTCTGTGCACAGACACTCAGCGCTGCCATTAACAGGCATGCCGTTGTTGCATGTTTTTTCATTTTAATTTTAACTATTAAAGATTAATACAGAAAAGGGGAACTTTTCTTCTTTTTCCTACGCCGGTACTATCCGGATCAGGTCAATGGGTATGATCTCAGCCCGTTGTTTTAGGGCACCCCTTTAGTTGAAATCGGGACAAATGTAGAGCTTATGATCAAAATATGCAAGCTTTTTGTTGATAATCCATCAAAATGATTAGTTTTGCAAATCAATGATCTTTTACTTTTGGTTCGCGATTGGTCTTGTGTTTGTGTTAATAATTAAACTAAATTTATATGGTATTATCAGTATTATTGGGACTTGTTCCCATCTCCTCGACCGAAGAGGGTATTAGCAAATTAAGTTCTGTTGCTCAGCATTTGATAGATTTGAGTGTGACAGCGGGTGGTCGTTTATTGAGTGCACTGCTTATTTTTATTATAGGTCGCTTTCTGATTAAATTTATTAATAAGTTAGTGGCTAAGCTTTTGGTTAAGCGACAGGTTGATGCCAGTATTCAAGGTTTCGTGAGAAGTTTGGTAAGTATCTCTTTAATGGTTTTGCTGATTATTGCTGTGATCGGGAAATTGGGAGTTGAGACGACTTCGTTTGCGGCATTGCTGGCATCTGCCGGTGTAGCTGTTGGTATGGCTTTGTCCGGGAACTTACAAAACTTTGCTGGTGGATTGATCGTATTGCTTCTCCGTCCTTATAAGGTAAGTGACGTAATTGAGAGTCAGGGCGTCATTGGTACGGTACGTGAAATCCAGATTTTCCATACCATATTGGTTACAGCTGATAACAAAGTTGTTTATATTCCTAATGGTGCATTAAGTAGTGGCACAATTACTAATTATAGTCGCGAGAATACCCGCAGGTTGGAGTGGATTGTGGGTGTGGAATACGGAGAGAATTATGATAAGGTTGAAGCTACTGTCCGGCAGATTCTTACCTCTGACGGTCGGGTTTTGAATGTTCCGGAACCGTTTGTTGCACTTCATGCACTAGATGCCAGCAGCGTTAATGTGGTGATTCGCGCCTGGGTGAAAAGTGAAGACTATTGGAATGTTTATTTTGATGTGAACAAGGCTGTTTATGCCATATTTAATAAGGAGGGTATTGGTTTCCCTTTCCCTCAATTGACTGTGCATCAATCCAAGGATTGATGGGTCATTCTTAATACACAAGCCCATCAGAGAGGAGAATGAATCAACCTCTTTGATGGGCTTTATTATATATAATGTACTTGTTCTTTGGGTTTAATCAGTTGTTTTTTTCAATATCAAGCAGCTCGTTAATGTTCTTTCGCTTTTCCAGATCGGTAAGATAGCTTTCTACTACGGCGTATAGATTAAAACCAGCGGTTGAACCTGCTGCAATATCCAAATCCTCTACTACTTGTTTTATTGCCTGATGAATGCGTCTCTTGTTGATAAGATGCAATTCGTTGCTGTGAATTAAATGCTTTTCCATGATCGTACTTATTTAAAGTGTTTGATATGATAACATTGGTTTAAGGTTATTGGTTCAATTGTTTAACTTTTACTTCTAATTGAAAGCATTTTTTGAGATTAGTAAACATTTTATGATTAATTGTTGTTTCTTTTAAGAAACATATAATTAATGTCCCATGAAAATTCACGAATATCAGGCAAAGAGCTTCTTTTCCGAATATGAAGTACCTGTGAATAAAGGTTACTTATGCGGAAGTGTGGAGGAAGCGGTTAAGGCTTATCATAAGTTGAACTCATCCATGGCTGTTGTCAAAGCCCAAGTCCTTAGTGGTGGACGCGGCAAAGCTGGCGGAGTGAAACTTGTCAGGAACGAAGAAGAGTTGCGCATCCAAACAAAAGCTATCTTAGGTATGAATATTAAAGGTTATGTTGCGGAATGTGTATTGATTGCGCAGGCTGTGGATATAGAAGCTGAATATTACATAAGCTATGTGGTGGATCGTATTTCAAAGTCGGTTGTCATGATGTTGAGTAAAGCTGGAGGCGTAGATATTGAAGAAGTGGCTCGTGTCACTCCCGAAAAGATCCATAAAATTCCAGTAGACCCGGCTGTTGGCGTTCCTGATTACTTGGCTAGAAGAGCGGCTTTTTTGCTTTTTGATAACATGGCACAAGTGAAACAGACTGCTTCTATCTTGCAAAAACTATATAAGCTATTTATCAAAAAGGACGCATCACTCGCCGAGATTAACCCGTTGATTGTTACTCCGAAGGGGGAAGTGATTGCTATTGATGCTAAAATGACATTTGATGATAACGCTTTGTTCCGTCATCCTGAGATTGAAGTTCTTTTTGAGCCCACTGAAGCCGAGCGGAAAGAAAAAGAAGCTAAGAGCAAAGGCATTAGCTATGTACATATTGGCGGGGAGATAGGGTGTATGGTAAATGGTGCCGGACTCGCCATGGCTACGATGGATATGATAAAGTTATATGGAGGAAATCCGGCAAACTTTTTGGATATTGGTGGCAGTTCCAATCCTGTCAAGGTTATAGAGGCAATGAAGTTGCTTCTTGCGGACAGGGATGTTAAAGTGGTGCTGATTAATATATTCGGTGGTATTACACGTTGTAACGATGTGGCTACTGGTCTACTTGAGGCTTTTAAGCAGATAGAAACCGAGATTCCTATTGTTATTCGCCTGACCGGTACAAATGAGAAAGAAGGGCGTGCTTTATTACAAGGAACAAAGTTTCATGTTGCTGAAACGATGAGTGAAGCAACAAGGAAAGCGGTGGAATTAGTAAGAACGATTAAAAAATAAGTGAATATGAGTATTTTAATTAATAAAGAAACACGCTTAATCGTTCAGGGAATTACCGGACGGGATGGTGCTTTTCATGCTTCGAGAATGAGGTCTTATGGTACTAACGTTGTTGGGGGAATTTCTCCGGGAAAAGGCGGCTTATTGGTGGACGATGTTCCGGTTTTTAATACGATGGATGAGGCTGTTAAAGCAACCGGAGCTAATGCTTCCATCATTTTTGTACCAGCTGCTTTTGCTAAGGATGCAATGATGGAAGCCGCTGATGCGGGAGTGAAGCTGGTTGTATGTATTACGGAAGGTGTGCCTACACTTGATGTTATAGAGGCTTATCATTTTATTAAAGGAAAAGGTGCGCAATTGATTGGACCAAATTGTCCCGGTCTGATTTCTCCGGGTAAAAGTCTTTTGGGCATTATGCCTGCACATATTTTTAAAGAAGGACATACGGGAGTGATCAGTCGGAGTGGTACGTTGACTTACGAAGTTGTTTATCATCTTACAGCCAATGGTATGGGGCAGTCCACAGCGGTGGGTGTTGGTGGAGATCCTGTAGTAGGTCTTTATTATCAGGAGCTTCTTGAACTTTTTGAGAACGATCCGGAAACAGATTCCATTGCTCTTATCGGGGAGATTGGTGGAGATGCAGAAGAGCGGGCGGCGGAATACATCAGAAAACATATTACAAAGCCTGTTGCTGTCTTTATCGCGGGTCAACAAGCTCCTCCCGGCAAGCAAATGGGGCATGCCGGTGCTATTATTTCCAGTGGCATGGGAACTGCTGCCGAGAAGATTGCAGCGTTTGAAGCGGTTGGCATTCCTGTGGCAAAGGAACCAAGCCAAATTCCTTTATTATTGCAAGCTAGGAGATAAAAGAACTTCTTCTACGACCAACAAACCGCTGGTCGTAGAAGAAGCCTTTGTTTCTCGTAGAGCAAGCATTCCTTGCTCTACGAGGAAAAATAAGCTGGTGCCTGTTATCCTAAATAACATCAAATTGAGCTTCTAAAGGAGTGTTATTAGAAGCTCCACCAATCATGATTTTGAAAGTTCCGGGTTCAACTCCCCATTTCATATCCTGATTGTAGAAAGACAATGTTTCTTTATCGATTATAAAGTTTACGGTTGTCGATTGTCCGGGTGCAAGATCTACCTTTTGAAATCCTTTGAGTTCTTTTACCGGTCTTGTTGCCGAAGCATACATATCTCTGATGTATAATTGTACCGTTTCTTCTCCTTTCTTCTTTCCCGTATTGCTTATCACACAGGAGACTCTTAATGTTTCCGAAGGTAACATTTGGTTACTGCTTAGTTTCAGGTCGGAGTACTTAAAAGAGGTATAGCTGAGTCCGTAGCCGAATGCGTATTGTGGAGAATTAGGTGAATCGATATAAGCGGAACCATAAGATATTTTGTTTTCATCGGGTGTGGGGCGACCAGTGTTTTTAGCATTATAAAAGATTGGTATTTGTCCTACCGACCTGGGAAAAGTTATTGGTAACTTTCCTGAAGGATTATAGTCCCCGTATAGCACGTTTGCAATGGCATTCCCTGCTTCCGAGCCCAACCACCAGGTATATAAAATGGCATCGGCATGCTCTGCAGTCCAACTGAAAGTCATGGGCCGTCCTGCCATTAATACAACTACAACGGGTTTACCAAGCGATTTTATCTTCTTTATTAGTTCTTCCTGAACACCGGGTAAGCTGATATCTGTTTTACTCCGGGCTTCTCCACTCATTTCAAAACTTTCCCCCATCACCATGATTGTGATGTCCGCTTTAGCGGCTGTTTCTACAGCTTCATCAAAACCCGATTTATCTGTTGTATTGATGTCGCATCCTTTTGCGTAGAGCAGGGAGGTCTTTTGCGGGATGCGCGCTTCCATCCCTTCGTAAAATGAGATTAAATCATCGTCAGTATCCCATTGAATAGCCCAAGGACCTTTCATGTCAGCTTTTGACTTGACTAAGGGGCCTATTAAGGCTATATTCTTTTGTTTCGCGGATAAAGGGAGGGTTTCGTGATCATTCTTTAGCAGCACGATGCTTTTTTCTGCGATTTCTTTAGCCGACTTTTTGTGATCGGGGTTAGCCAGTTCTCTTTTTTCCCTTTCCGCATTTGAAAATTTAAATGGATCGTCAAATAGGCCTAATTTGTATTTTAATCGCAAAACATTGCGTACGGCGTTGTCAAGAGTCTCTTCCGATACGGCTTTTGCTTTTACCAAGTCGGCGAGATACCTGTTATAACAGTTGCTTTCCATGTCAATGTCGCATCCTGCATTAATAGCTTTTAGCGCTGCGTCTTTATCATCTTTACAAAGTCCGTGGGGAACCAGTTCTCTTATTGCTCCCCAGTCACTTACAACAACCCCCTTGAAATGCCATTTATCTCTTAAAATGTCATGCAACAAGTAGCGGTTGCCGGTTGAAGGAATGCCATTTAAATCATTGAAGCTTGTCATAAAGGTACCTACACCTGCATCTAGTGCTGCTTTAAACGGAGGAAGGTAAGTTTCCCAGAGCGAACGCCGACTGATGTCGACTGTGTTATAATCCCGTCCAGCCATTGCCGCTCCGTATGCCGCAAAATGTTTAGCACACGCCACAACGCTATTGGTATGACCTATTCCTTCACCTTGAAATCCTTTTACCCGGGCTTTAGCTATTTGAGAGCCTAAATAAGTATCTTCCCCAGCGCCTTCTACCACTCTTCCCCATCTAGGGTCGCGGGCTATATCCACCATCGGGGCAAATGTCCAGTGGATGCCTGCTGCGGAGGCTTCTGTTGCTGCAATGCGGGCGCTCTTTTCTATAGCTGTTAAGTCCCAACTTGCGGCTTCTGCAAGCGGTACCGGTAGTGTAACCCGGAATCCGTGAATGACATCCTGAGCAAAGAGTAAAGGAATCTTCAACCTTGATTTCATGGCATGTTCTTGGAGCGCTCTTGTCACATCTGCACCAAAAACATTGAGCATGGATCCGATGTGCCCTTTTTCGATCTCTTGTACATTATTGGCCGAAACTTTATTAGGTCCTGTTGCCTTCCAATTTCCTGAATATTGATTCAGTTGACCTACTTTTTCTTCCAAAGTCATTTGCTTCAGCAAGTTTTCAATGAACATGTCTTCAGATAATTTCTGGGCGGAAGCCATGTTAATGAGTAACGTTGAAAATAAGAATAATAAGATTTTTTTCATGGTGTATTTAATTTATATAATGCGTCTGCAAGTTAATTATAATTCGTTTTATATTCTTGTAAAAGAGCATAAAGCTTAGTTTAGTTTAACAATGCGTATGGCGTTTAAGCAAGCTTTTTCTTTTGACGCAAATTGTATGTTGAGGCCTTGACCTTGATCTACTGTTATATATGTCTTTTTTATAATTGCAGTCTTTGTTCCTATTTGTTTGGCGAAGTTAAAGTTATTCAGTATTTGAAGCCCATTAATGCTTACACTAAAATCACTTTGCTCCGTATCTTGTTTCAAGGGATCATTACCAAGATTGTAGATCACTTTGTTTCGATTATTTTCGGATAGTAAGTCTGCCCAATATAGATATATGGCATATTCTCCATCCGGTACATCTGCTTTAAAATTCTTAATTCCTATGCGTTGTGTCTGGAAGATAGGATCTTGATTTGTATTTAAAATATTATCTTGAGATGCGGGAAGACTTCCGTATGAGGTTTTTATCCGTAGTGCTTCGCCTCCTATATATCCCCAGCTTCCCGGTGAATAGGCTTGCTCCGGAATCCAGCAGATGTTAGAACTTTTGTCCTCAAAATACCGGTTGGAACCAAGCATTACGTTCAGTTCTGTAAAAGACCTCTGTTTTAGTATAAGAGGTACAAGATCAAAATTGCACTTATAAGTATCTTCGACTTTACCTCCTGTATAGTGTGCAATGGCTCTTATGGAATTATCTCCTGATGTAAAAGGTATATTTACCGTGGCGATGCCATGGGTTACGGGATACATCCCTAAAGATACTTCGTTGTGTATGACTTCAACTTGTGGCAGATTGCTGTATATATTGACAGGTTGGCTACAAGTCCCGTTGCCGTCCTCCATACCGGAACGTTTCTTCCAATAACCATTTCCTATGGCGATATAAGGTGTTTTTAGCAAGTTAGCCTGATATAAAAGATAAGTGTCTTTCTTTTCCCTGTTGAATCCGATAATTCCCTTGCAATTGATATGCGGGACAGCTCCGCCTCTTGTTTCGGAATAAAAGTCGCAGAGATTCCAGATTACAGCTCCGGAAACAAAAGGATGATTGACGATTGACTGTAAATAATACTCGTGATACAGATTGGCATATTCGTTTGTATAATCAAAACGCTCCGGTTTAAAAGAGTGCAAACGAATATCAGCATCGGCGCCATACTCGGTGATGAGAAAGGGAATAGTGGGGTATTGTTTGTGAAATGTATTGATAAAAGTATCAAAGTCTTGAAATCTGCCATCATACCACCCTTGGTAAAGATTCCATCCTATTAAACGGGGTATCTCAAGTAACCCTGCTTCTTGGTACGTTTTTATAGAGCCGTGACAGGACATAATCGTGTATCTGTAGGGATCTAATTCTCTAATGATACTCTCTATATGCGAAGCCAAGTGCTTAATGCTTTCACAATAATTTCGGTATGCTTTTGTTCCGCTTTTGTATTGAGGCTGCAATAAGATTTCATTCATATATCCCCATGCGACTAGAGATGGATGGTTAAAGTTCTGTTTCACCATTTCCTTAGCCATGTTTATTGAATTTGATTCGAACGCTTTACTTTCCGTAATGCTGTTGACAATAGGGATCTCAATCATAGAAATTATTCCTAGTTTATCGCACATACGCAAGATATATGGGTTTTGGGGGTAATGAGATATTCGCAAGAAGTTGGCTCCCATCTTTTTCAATAGCAATACATCTTCAATCTGTTGTTCGTCGGACAAGGCATTCCCTTCTCCGATACGGCATTGATGTCTGCCTGTTCCAATGAGTTTTATATGCTTGCCGTTTAAATAAAATCCTTTGTTGGCATCAAAACTGAACCATCTCAAACCAAATTCTTCGTTTACCCTGTCTAAAGTGTCCTTTGATTGAGGGTCCATAAGAGTTGTCTCCAAAGTATATAATGCTGGTGAGTCCGGTGACCATAATTCAGGATTTTGTATTTCTAAAGTCTTGTAATCAACGGTTTGCTCTTTGGAAAGAGAGAGAGTTGTGTTATATGAGTGACTCGTAATAACAATTCCTTGAGGGGATATTATCCGTTGAACTATTGTAATTTTTCGTGGTGCATGCGTTGTATTGCTGACTATTATTCGAGAAGTAACTTCCGCTACTTTTTCTGAAACTTTTGGCGTATAAATGTATATGCCGGAAGAAGCATAGTCTTTTTGGAAAATGTGTATCGGTGACTTAAACAGCAAAGAGACGTTGCCATAAATACCTCCGAAGAAAGTGAAGTCGGCGGATAGTGGTGGTATGTCGATATTATTGCTGTTATCCACTTTGATCGTAAAACGGTTTTTCTGATCTATTTTTACGTAAGGAGTTATATCGAATGAGCAGTAAGTATACCCACCAATATGTTTCCCGACAAATTTGTTGTTAATGTATAACTCAAGAGCCTGATTTGCTCCTTCAAAATTGATATATATGCGTTTGTTTTCTCCTTCTTTTCCGATGAATATATTGCGCCAATACCAACCTGCCCCTCGATAGTATCCCGGAGTATCATCCATGACGTCTAATTTGTTCCATGTATGAGGGATATTTATAGTCTGGTTGTTGTTTTTCGGTTTTAGTGTCTTTCCTCGGTAAAAGTGCCATGCTTCGTTTATTGTGTAATTTGCTTGTCCTGCTACATGGCTACATAACATCATAATCGTTAGTAAAAGGAGATATTTCTTCATTTGTATCATTTTTGGTGCTAAGGTTCATAAATATTTTCCTTGCAGTACTGAAGGGAAGTACACTTTTACTGAAATATAATTCCAAAAGCAATAGTCTTAAGGAAGTACCCTTGTATAGCAAACATGCCTTTCTCTTTAGGGATAAGAGGGTGGAATTGAACAACCCCTGAATTATTGAAATGTACTATTATACAGTTTTATGGAATTATATCATAGTGAGATTGTCAGATACCGAAATATCTTTGCGTCATATACTTTAATTCTAATAATTATGATGAGTAAGAGCAAATCTCCTTAAGTTTATGTAATCCTCCTTCATTGACATGGAAGAGAGGACTTTAGTCATTTTAATAATACTATAGTAAAAACAAAAAAGAAAATCACATGAAAAAAAACAGAACATTAAAACGGGTTTTATACGAAATCGGCATTCTCATGCTGGCATTTGTTTTTTTGAATACGACCAATGCCAAGGGTGCGAATAATGGAAGTAATATAAGTGTAAGCGAATCATTAGCGGACGTTGTGATTAAAGGAAAGGTGTTTGATAAGCAAAATGAACCTTTAATTGGAGTCTCTATTAAAGTGAAAGGTACTACGAGAGGTACAATAACAGACTTAAACGGTCAATTTTCTATTGATGTTTCTCCTAACTCTATACTGGAATTTTCTTATATAGGATACAAAACAAAGTCTGTTCAGATTCAGAATCAGAAGGTCTTGAATATTGTCTTGGATGAAGAAAATAAGATGCTAACCGAAGTTGTGGTAACCGCTTTGGGAATAAAGCGTGAGGAAAAGGCTTTGGGTTATGCCGTACAGAAGGTTGGTGGCGAAGGTCTGCAAACTGTCAAAGGCGTGGATGTTGGAGTGGGACTTACCGGTAAAGTTTCGGGCTTGATGGTTAAAAACAGTTCCGACTTTGCCTATGCTCCTGAAATAAAGCTTCGTGGGGAATCTCCATTATTGGTTATTGATGGTATTACTTATGGTAATATGAGTTTGAGAGATATACCCAATGATGATATAGAATCCATTGAAGTTTTAAAAGGAGCCACAGCATCCGCTTTGTATGGTTATCGTGGAGCTAACGGAGCCATTATGGTTACGACTAAACAAGGGAGTAAAAACAAGGGATTATCAATTGTAGTGAATAGTGGCTCAATGTTCTCGGCGGGTTATTTGGCTATACCTAAAGTCCAATCTACCTATGGTCGCGAGATTAATACTGCAACTAATACTTATTCGAGAACAGCGGTTGGAGCATGGGGCGTTCCGATGGAAGGGCAAGACATCATTCAATGGGACCCCATTTCAAAAACAATGAAATCGATGCCTTATCTGCCGATTGGAAAAGATAACTTTAAGAACTTTTTGGTGGGTGGACATATCTTAAACAATAATATCAGTGTCATTCAACAAGGGCAATTAGGAAGTGTGCGTGCTTCCGCTACATGGGTTAATAATAAAGGTACTTATCCAAATTCTATTTATAACAAGTATACTTTTACCTTGGGAGGTGATATTAAATTAGATAAATTCACTTTGTCGTCAACAATGACGTTTAATAAGCAGCATTCTCCTAATATTGGATTTAACGGTTATCGTGCATACGATCCGATGTATAGTTTATTGTTGTTATCTGCTCCTGATTTTGATGTCCGTCAGTATAAAGATTATTGGCTGGTTAAGAATGAATCTCAGAATAACAGTTATACAACGAGCAATAATAATCCTTATTTTGATTTATATCAACGAATTCATACGCTTGACCGGGATATATTTAATGGAATGCTGTCATTGGATTATAAAATGACTCCGTGGTTAAAAGGTATGGCGAGAGTTGGTTTTGATACTTATACCAATAGTCAGGATGTAAGTATCTCACAAGGGTCATATACTGGTGGAGGTATAGCTACCGTGATAGGCGGCGGCAAAGAAGTTTGGGGTGAATCAACCAAGGGTTCATATAATACAGGGTTGAGCAGAGGTTATAGTATTACTGGAGATTTCATATTAACCGCCCAAAAGCAGTTTGGTGATTTTAATTTGAACGGACTTGCCGGTGGTACTCTATATTATACCCATTATAATGCTATTGAAGCCCGGACACAGGGCGGATTGAGCGTACCCGGTTTTTATTCATTAAAAGCTTCAATTAATACGCCCTACATAGGCACAGCTACTTCAAAACAGCAAGTCAACAGTTTGTATGCAAAAGCTGAAGTCGGCTGGAAGAGTATGCTATTTGCCGAAGGAACTTTACGGAATGACTGGAGTTCTACCTTACCTTCTTCAACCCGGTCTTATCTGTATCCGTCTGTTTCAGCCAGCTTCATTCCAACTGAAATATTGCCGAAGCAGGATTGGCTTTCTTATTGGAAAGTCAGAGGTTCCTGGACAACTTCAAAATCGCCTGCCGGCATATATGAAATAAATAACACTTATTCTGTTACAGCAAACGCTTGGGGTACCATGAGCTCTGCAAGTTTACCAACTTCTATCAGAAATAATGATGTTTCTCCTACTGCTTCTGAAACCATAGAGTTTGGGACTACCGTGAACTTCCTAAAGAATAGAATTTCTTTGGATGTGACTCATTTTAGCAGGCGTTACTATGATTATATTGTTTACAGTTCCATTAGTCAGGCAAGTGGATATTCCAGCAAATACCAAAATTCGAAAGAAGAAAAAACGCGTAAGGGAGTTGAAATCTCTGCCAAATTTACTCCGGTTAAAATGAAAGACCTTCAGTGGGACTGTGCGTTGAACTGGTCGACAAGTGTGATACGGTTCACTAAATTGGATGAACAATTTTCGTGGGATGTTCCATGGGTGAAAGTCGGAAAGCGTGCGGATTATAATCTTGTTAATGACTATTTGAAAGATCCTCAAGGGAATATGATTTTGGTGAATGGATTGCCTCAATATTCTAAATATGCATCTGTTGACGGTTATAATGATCCTGATTGGATATGGGGATTTTCTACTTCTTTGAGGTATAAGAATTGGACCTTTAATATCTCAATGGATGGACGCGTCGGTGGTAAGACCTCCAGTTTTACAGAAGCTTATATGTGGAGAAATGGAGTACATCCCAAGTCTGTCACTCCCGAACGTTATTTAGATGCCACAAAACCGGGAACAAGCAATTATTTGGGGCAAGGAGTTAAAGTGGTTTCGGGAAGCGTGTCTTATGATACCTATGGAAATATAGTCACTGATACCAGGACATTTGCTCCGAATGATCACTATGTGACGTACAAAAACTATATAAATAGTTTGCATAAGAATTTTGCATGGGGCGGTTATGCATCTCCTTTGGACATTATGAGCACGACTTTTTTCAAAATCAGGGATATTTCGGTGACGTATAATGTTCCCCAAAAGTGGTGTGAAAAGCTAGGGAGTAAAGGTATTGCTGTTTCGGCAGTCGGACAGAATGTCCTTTTGTGGGCTAAAGATTTTAAATATTCTGATCCTGATGGCGGTAGTGAGAATCTTACCGATCCTTCTATCAGATACGTAGGGTTTAATATTCAAATGAAATTCTGACACATTAATATTTAGATTATGAAAATAGTTAAGATAATGGGATGTGTATTTATGGCATTGCTTTTAATGAATTGCAGTAATTTTGATGATATAAATACGAATCCTGACAGTACAACAGAAGGAAGTGCCTCTATGTTATGCACAAATAACATATTGGTAATGGCCAAGTTTAGTGGCAAGGATGCAAAAGCTATGGTTTCAGACAATGCATTTCCCAAATATGTGGGGTATGCCAATGAAGGGATCATGGGGACGCAGTATAACCAAATAGGAAATAGCTCTTTTGGAGCGATGACTATGTTACCCAACATTGATCAAATGAATGAATATGCAAAAGGTACTTTGATGGAAAGCTCGTATGCCGGCGTTGGCTATTTTCTACGTGCGGCAATGTTTTATAGGTTAACGATGGAAATGGGAGATATTCCGTACTCTGACGCCAATTTAGGTTTGAAAGAAGTTTATAGGCCTAAATATGATCTTCAGGAGGACGTCTTATTAGGAGTGGTGAACGAGTTGGAAAAAGCCGATTCTTGTTTTAAGTCAGGAACAACTTTTAATGGAGATCCCACACCGTATAATGGTAATCCTGATAAATGGAGAAGAGCCACCAATGCGTTTGCTTTAAGAGTCTTGATGAGTTTGAGCTCAAAAGAAGGCAGTTCTAAGATCAATATAAAAGAACGCTTTGCAAAGATTGTTTCCGAAAATTATCTAATGGAGGCTTCTACCGGTTATTGGGGACTGGTATATTCCAGCCAAAATAGGCATCCGCTTTATTCGACGAGTGATCAGTTTACAAGTAGAACGGTGATTAGCTCACTACTTATTGATAATTTGAAGAAGTTATCGGACCGTAGAATGTATTATATTGCAGAACCTTCAAAGGCACAGATAGCTTCAGGTATTTCAGAATCGGCCCCGGACGCATATGTCGGTGTGGATGTATCCATGGATTATGCTCAAATGAATGCAATGCATAGTGCAAATAAGTTCTCCGCTTTAAATTTGCGGTATCAGCTGGAGGAAGCTTCGGAACCTCGTATGCTGATAACTTACGCGGAACAACAATTGATTCTGGCTGAAGCAAGAGTACGAAATTGGATTACAACAGGGGCAGCCGAAGATTATTATCAATCGGGGGTGAAGGCGGCACTCTCTTCCATGATGGCTAATACTCAGACTAAGTATACTCATGGTATGGCTATTAATCAAGATTATATAAATAGTTATTTTACTAATGAAGCTGCTTTTAAAACCTCAACGAGTGATCAATTGAAACAAATTTGGATGCAAAGATATATCTTGAATTTCTTTCAAGATCCGGAAACCAGTTATTTTGAATACCGGAGAACAGGATATCCGGATTTCCCGACTAACCCGGATACCAACTTGAATGAAGATAATAAAAATGGAATCCCGTTGCGTTGGCTTTATCCCACCGGTGAGAGTGATTATAACCGCGATAATCTGGTTGAAGCTCTTGACAGACAATTTGATGGATATGATGAGGTTAATAAGGTGATGTGGATTTTAAAATAAAGTTTTATGTGTAAAAGAAGATTGTTCCTATTCCCGGGTAACTGTATACGTTTTGCTCTTTTCATCTCATTGTTCGTATTGGGGAGAAACGTTGTTATGGCGCAGGAAACTGGCAATGCTCGTGGTACATGGAAATTGGTTTGGTCTGATGAGTTTGATTATTCAGGCTTGCCTGACTCAACGAGATGGAGCTATGATACGAGAGGTAATTCTTATGGGTGGGGCAATAATGAGGCAGAGTGGTATACTGTTGGAAATGAGAAGAATGCTTATGTCTGTAATGGTATATTGCGCATTACAGCTTTAAAAGAGGATTTTAACGGCAAACACTACACCTCTGCCAGATTGATTACGAAGCATAAGGGAGACTGGCTATATGGCAGGATTGAAGTTTGTGCAAAGTTACCTGCGGGAGTCGGAACATGGCCTGCCATCTGGATGCTGCCTACTGAGAATACTTATGGAGGATGGCCTCAAAGTGGAGAAATTGACATTCTGGAGCATGTTGGTTTTAAACCGGATTCCGTATTTGCAACTGTACATACGGGTGCATATAACCATATAAAAGGCACTCAAAAAGGGAAAACCATTTATTTGGATAGTGCAACAAAAGGTTTTAATGTCTATGCTTTGGAATGGGATGAGGCCGAGATAAAAGCATATGTCAATGGTATTCTCTATTTTAAGTTTTCGGATAATGGATCAGGTTCTGCGTATTGGCCCTATAACCGTCCTTTTTACTTGATTCTTAATTTGGCTATTGGTGGTGGATTAGGAGGAAAAAAAGGAATAGATGATTCAGCTTTTCCTAATTTTATGGATGTTGATTACGTCCGGGTTTATCAGAGGCGGTAACAGACAATTAATGAAAAGGTGTCAAAGCCTTAATTCTTAAAGAAACACCCTTGTTACGTATTGTAGCAAGGGTGTTTTAACTTTCCCGATATTCAGATGGGGTCTTTCCGAAATTCTTTTTAAAGCACCTCATGAAGTAAGAATCTTCTTTGAATCCAACCATCATGGCTACCTGATATATGGGCATCTGAGGATGCTCTTTTAAAATAGAGAGGCTTTTCTTTAATCGTGTTGTTATGATGAATTCATTGGGAGTCTGTCCGGTGATGCCTTTAATTTTCCTGAAAAGATTAGTTCTTCCAAGGCACATTTCTTTAGCGAATAAATCAATGTCAAAGTCTATATCTTGCATGTACTTCTCAACAATCAGAGTGGCTTTGTCCAACAGTTCCTGGTCCAACCTGTTTGTGGCGATTGCTTTGGTATCCGAAACAGGGTTGCTCTTATAATATGATTGCAATATTTCTCTGTTTTTTATAATGTTGTTGCAACGTGCTAATAATATTTTGGCATTGAAAGGTTTGATTACATAATCATCTGCGCCGTTGGTCAGTCCGAAGATGATATGTTCTACCGCAATACGGGCTGTTAGCAGGACAACCGGTATGTGGCAAGTGTTGAGATTGGATTTTATCTTCTTACATAATTCTATTCCATTCATAACAGGCATCATAATATCTGATAATATAATGTGAGGTTGGATGGATTCCGCCTGCTTTAACCCTTCGGCACCATTTGATGCAAGGTGAACGTCATAATAGGGAGTAAATATTTCAGCTAAAATATTCAGCATTTCTTCGTTATCCTCAACTATGAGTATGCTATATTCTTTCTTCGTTTTTGGGGTCTGTTCTATCTCTTCTGTTTCTTTCTCGTAAGCTATAACCTTGGCTATTTCTTGCTGCTCGGTTCCTGTTTTTTGCACTTTGTTATAGTCGAAGTGTGCGTCTCCCTGTAGCAGACAAACAGTAAAGGTGCTTCCTTTGCCAACTTCACTTTCTACCGAGATGCCGCCTCCATGAGCTTTAACAATTTCCTTGGATAAGGCCAAACCTATACCGGAGCCTTGAACGTTATAGGACTTTTTTTCCTGATAGAACCTGTCGAAAACTTTGTCTATTGCCTCAGGGGATATGCCATAACCCGTATCACTTATTTCAATTAATATACTTTCTTCTTTTTTAGAGAGATGAACGGCTATGCTGCCGCCGGGTTTGGTATATTTAAAAGCATTGGACAGCAGGTTGTAGATCACTTTTTCCAGTTGAATATTATCAAACCATAATTGCATGCTTGTTTCGGTAGAGGAAAAAGAGAATCTTATGTTTTTGTTGGTGGCGTACTCTTTAAAAGGTTGGCTGACTTCATCTGTGAATTTAACGATATCTTGTTCGCTGATATTTAGTCGTAAGTTTCCTCTTTCTTCTTTGCTGAAGTCCAATAGCTCATTAATTAAGCGGTTCATCTTGTCGGTATTGTGAAGTGCGCTTAGTACTTTCTTCGATATTCCCGAATGGATATCACTTAGCTGTAGTATGGATTCGAGTTGAGAGATAATGAGAGTTATTGGGGTTAGTAACTCATGGGAGATGTTGGTGAAGAATTGTATTTTCATTTGATTCAACTGCTCAATGTGCAGTTTTTCCCGTTTTGCATATTGTAAAGATGACTTCATCCTGATTAAATAAGTGTAGTAGCGAATGAACCACCAGAATAGCAGGATGGCTAGAATGACATAGATAGTATAAGCCCAGGCCGTTTTGTAGAAAGGGGGATGTACGACAATACACAGTGATTTCAGGGAGCTGAATTGGCCTGACTCTCCTGCTTCTGCTTTAATCTGCAAATTATATGTTCCCGGTGAGAGGTTGGTATAGACTATCTCGCTGGATGATGTTTGTATCCACTTATTGTTGAAGCCGGTTAGTCTGTAATATACAATTGGTCTGATGGCTTTTATGTAGTTTGATATGGAATAGTTGATGCTCAATACCGTATGTCTGGGGTATAAATTAATGGTATCGGTGTATTCTATAGCCTTGTTTAATACGCGCGTATCATCGCTTGGTTTTACTATATTATTGTTTATGGAAAGAGAATAAAAATTAATAGAGAACTTCTTGTCCTTCATTTTGAGGTCGTCCTCTTTTATGATAGACATTCCGTTGACGCTTCCTATTACTAAATCGCCTGATTTAGTGACATGGAGGGAACGTTCGGTTAATGCCATAAAGGGGTAAATATCCGTGTTGTGGTAATTCACAAATGAATGGTTTCTGGTGTTGAACCATGAGATTCCTTTGTCTGTTGCTATTAATAGATTGTTTTCGGGAGTTGTGGCAATGTTTAATACATAATTATCTATTAACAGGGAATTCGCAGTATTGAATCGTTTGAATTTCTGATATTCTTCATTGAACAATGCGATGCCTCCTCCTGCTGACCCTACCCATATATGATGGCTTTTATCTTCGGTAAATACATATAAGTTGCCGTTTTGCAGACTTGTGGAATCGTTGGGATTGTATTGATAGGCGGACATCTTTTTGCTTTTCATAGAATAACAATATATTTCAGATGAAGTGGAGAACCAAAGCCGTTGTTTGGAATCAAGAAACATGTCCCAAATTTGTTTTTCGGTTAGCTTATATTTATTGTTATCAAAGAGAGGGTGAGCAGTTCTGTTGTCTTTATTGAAAAGGTATACGGAGTTGTGTGTTCCGAGCAGAAGTTTGTTTTCAAAGGGAACGATGCGTCTTACATAATCATTGCCTGCACTAACATCTGTGAAATGTATTCTTTCCACCTTCTTGCTTTTTATATCCATGCGATTTAATCCTTTCAAGTGGTACCCTATCCATAGACAGTGCTGCTGGTGGTCATAGCATACATCCTTGAGCGCTCCCTTGGTAGAGGTGGTTTGATTTTTGTTCTCGTTTAGAAACCATTGAAAGGTTCTTTGCTTCTTATTAAAAAAGTTTAGGCCGGTGTTTTCGCTGCATATCCATAAATTGCCGGATTCATCTTCCGCTACGCTTCCGATGACTCCTCCGCATAATCCTTTTTCGTCTTTTCCGGGTGTATAGTAATTGTTGAAGAGATATTCCGGATTGAGAATATCTACTCCTCCGTAGAAACTTCCTATCCATAGCGATCCCTGATTGTCTTTTAAAATGCACCATATGGAATTGCTTCCGATGCTATATTGCTTTTCATCGGAATGGAAGTAATGATCGAACTTCTCTTCTTGTGTATGTAGTAGGTTAAGGCCGTAAAAAGTACCTATCCATATATTCCCCAGATTATCCTGATTGATGCATCGGATAAAATCGTTTGAAAGGCTGTTTTCGTTATTAGGGTCATGCTTGTAATGAACAATCTCATTATTTTCTTTGATACAATACAATCCGTTTTTCAGCGTACCTATCCATTGATTATGCTTGTTGTCCTCAAAAATGCAAATGATATTTTCGTTTGAAAAAGAATGAGCGGTGCGTTTATCTTTATATAATATAATTAGTCCGTTGTCCCGTGTTCCGATGTATATATTCCCATTGCAGGCTTCATTTATACAGGTGATATTTATATTTTTGTCAAACGAGTGGTATGTTACTAACTTTTTTGTTTTGTTATTTAATGCATATAGTTTGTTCTTATAAGAAGCCCAAAGATGTTCTTTTCCCATTGATATTCGTTCTATCCCTTGTGCTACTACAGTATGGAACTTTTTCTGTTCCATATCATACAACATGACTCCTGTCATGCAGTGGATATAAATCTCTCCTTTGCGGTTTCCTGTGACGTTGTATACGTCGTGTCCTATAATGGAAGTGGTATCATTCATTATCGGGCGGAAAACTTCGATATTCTTGCCGTTATATAGATTTAACCCGTCTCTGGTAGCAATCCATAGCCTGCCTAACTCGTCTTGATATATGGCCTGTACCGAATATTCGGAAAGTCCGTTTTCTATTTTTAAGTGGTGGAAGAGTAATGACTGGCTCCATATCTTGGGGGAAAAGATGAACTGACATAAAATAGCCACGGCTAATAAATGTATTACGACCCGTCTTTTTTCTTTCTGCATGGATTTATAAGCAAGTTGGTTAACGATGGCATAAAATTAGCCATTTATTTGCATTATTACGAGGAAATAAATAATAAAAATGATGTGGAAACATTTGATATGTAACGGATAAGGTAAATACGGATTTTACATTGGAATTCACCTTTTTACGCTACCCGGAGTTTTTGCGTGACTTGCCGTCACTCCGTCACTCTGCATACTAATAAACAGTGTATTAATGAATTATCAAGTGACGGCAAGCGTGACGGTAAGTGACGGGAAACCCTTTTCCATCACTCTTTTTTCTTGAATGTTTACGCTGTTTTATGCTTAATCATTTCATTATCAGTGAGTCCTGGCGGTTTGTGCAAAGTTGGCAAAAAGTATGCAATATTCCCTGTGTTGAGCATTAAATAGATTATCGCATGTCTGGCTCGTATATCCCGAAAGTTACGTTTCAATGTCTCTCTGGTAAGTATTAGGAGAAATTCCCGGGATTGTCCGTATGCTTTTGTCACAATTCTCCTTGAAAAATACCGAAATACTTAAGGCAAAACTCGAGCCCACAGTTGTGTGCTCTCGGGGGGACAACTGTGGGCTCGAGAGCACACAACTGTAAACCGGCGGGCCCACATATGTGGGCCCAAGAAATATCACGGCCAAAAGTAGAAAAAAACAGGGCTTTTCAGATAAAAGTAACCGCATGCCTGTTCTTTTTTTCAGTATATCGTACGGCTTGTCTTTCAATGTTATATTTATAGCTTCTTACTTTTTATAAGTATAATTCATAGGCGCGAGTTATAAAATAGCGAAATAGAGCTATGTAGAAAAACTGCGATCTGCATAAATCCTTGTCAATCGTTTCTTTATATAGTCCATGATCTATCCTCCTTTGTGGTAAGTAATTCATCTAGCTTACCTTCTGCTATGTATGGTAAACATTGGCGGATTTTGTCGGTAGACCAATCCCACCATTTTAGCATTAGCAGTTGTTGTATCACCTCGGCATTAAAGCGCTTTCGTATTTCTTTGGCAGGAGTACCACCAACAATTGTATAAGGTGGAACATCCTTGGCCACAACGGCACGGGCGGCAATAATCGCTCCGTCACCGATATGAATACCCGCCATAATCACAGCTTCATAGCCAATCCATACATCATTACCAATCACAATATCTCCTTTGTTGTCCCATGCGGCGGTAATGTTCGACTTCTCCAATTCCCACTCTTCATAGAATAAGGGGAAAGTATAAGTAGATAAAGATTTCAATGTATGATTTGCACAATTAAATAGAAACTTCGTGCCACAAGCAATGGAGCAGAACTTGCCAATGATTAGCTTCTCCCGGTGGATGGGATAATGATAAAGTACATTGTTCTTCTCAAACAGCAATGGATCGGCAACAAAATCATTGTAAATAGTATAATCGCCTACCTCTATCTGTGGATCTTTAATTACAGCATTCAGATAAATGGTCTGCTTATCTCCGGTACGTGGATATATTTTTGTCATCATAATTTAATTGGTTTTAATAGTGCTTACTTTTCAGATAAAGGATAAATTGCAGAGCCATATTTGTTTATATGTATAATTCATTGCTCAACTGCAAAATAGTACGACACAAGCAGACTGCATAATATAGTCTGCCAGCTCGTAAATTCATAAATAAAAGGATATAAAATCTCTGTGGCAAATAAATCGTTATTTGTCAAATAGCTGAATAGCTTTCTTGAAGGGGGCTATTCGAGGAGCGTAGCTATATACAGAGTTTCATAAGGGGTGAATACTATTTATTAGTTGATATGATGCAAATGTAGGAAGAATTAAGAATTTCAGCCAGTCAATTCATGGATTTCTTTCATGTACAAGTGCAAATGATCCAAGGTAAGCCGAAAATTTAGATGAGTGGTGTGTGCTTTGTTCCGCTATATGTTAGCGTTAAACGGTGCATCGCCCTTGTTGCTGCTACATACAACATACTTCGGTCGATTTCCGAATGGTAATTCCTATTGTCCACCTGCGGGATAATCACCTCATCGAACTCCAAACCTTTTGCCATGTGCGCAGAGGTGATAATGATGCCTTGCACGAAAGCAGAACTTTGGCTTGAAAGGAAATAAATATCGCCACTGTGTGGCTTTAGTTTATCTGCCAGTTCACGGGCTTGTGTTTCTGTCTTGCAGATGATGCCCAGGGATTTATATGCGGATGTTCTATAAATGGAAATCAATTTGGTAATGGCGGTAAATTCGTCTTCGGTACTATTGAATTGTAGCAATTGCGGTTTCTCTCCGTGTCGTGCAACGGGTTCTAATTCAGCATTGTTGCGAATCTTTTGTGCAAAATCAGTAATCTCATAGGTAGAACGGTAACTTTTACATAGCTTCATCACCTCGCCCGTGACAAGAGCTTTCTGAATCATATCCGCAGTAGACGAGCCATAAGGATTGACTGACTGGCTGGCATCGCCTAACACCGTTTTCCGGCAAGGGAATAACTTTTGTATCATCTTGTACTGGATGGGCGAATAATCTTGCATCTCGTCTATTAACAAATGCTTGACGCTGTTCTTTGCGCCTCCTTCCAAAGCGATGTGCAGATACGCCAGCGGTGCTAAGTCGGCATATTCGAGCATGCGGTTCTTCCGCATTTTAAACAGTTCCGGCTTACCCATCCATGCGAAGAAATCTTTATAGGCTTGCAAGTCATTGTTTCCGGCAAACATTCGTTTGATCTCTTTTTTCAGGAAGTTCCGTTCGGCGGTCGTCACGGTAAAAGCGTACTGTACTTTCATCATATCGAGAATATAATCCGTCATCGTATCAAATCGCAGGCGCATGGGGTAGCGGTTGAAGCGGTGGAATTGCTCTTCAATAAATTCAGCCGGGACAGTGATATACTTGTTTAGCTTCACGTTTTCCGCCCTGAAATAGTGGTTTTCGATGTACAGAATGAAGCGATCCAAATTGGCAATAAAGTCGAAAGAGGATTTATATTCTATTCGCTCAATAAAGTCCGGTGTTGGTTTTGCTAGCAACTCGTTCACTTGTTCAAGGAAGCTCAAGTATTTGTATTTGTGATCCAACACTTCGGAAAGTATCTGTTCCATACAGGTTTCGGGTACGGTTTCTTCGCCCAGCTCAGGCAGCACGTTCGATATGTAATCGGCAAACACTTTGTTTGGAGAAACGATCAGGATATCTTTTGAAGCAATGCTGCCTTTAAACGCATACAGCAGGTAAGCGATACGGTGCAGGGCGATGGATGTTTTGCCCGAACCTGCCACGCCCTGAATGATGAGTGTTCGGGCTCCTTCATTACGGATAATTTGGTTTTGCTCCCGCTGGATGGTGGCTACGATATTCTTCATTCTATCATCTGCATTAGCGCTCAGTTCCTTTTGCAGAATATCATCGTGGACGGTCAGCGCACTTTCGATCATAAACTCCATCTTGCCGCCCCGAATCCGGTATTGGCGTTTCAACGAAATGTTCCCTCTTATCTCTCCAGATGGAGCTTGATAAGATGCTTCGCCCAGTTCGTGATCGTAGAACATACTTGAAATAGGCGCCCTCCAATCATAGATCACAGTTGTCCGGCTTTCAGAATCGTGAAAGGTATGGGTGCCGATATAAACAGGGATTATAGGACGGTGCTCGCTCTGCTCTTCAAAGTCGATCCGACCGAAGTAGGGAATATCCACTATTTTGGCAAGCCGTCGGCGTTTGTCAATTACGCTTTCACCTATGGCAAAATGATTTAGGATGCTTTCACGCATGGAGCGTATTTCATGCGGATCAATATCTTTATTGTTCCAAAGGTACTCTTTGTACTCTGCCAATGTATCAACATGGTCTTTCACAGACACATCGGTATGGCTGATTATCTTCTTAAGCTGACTGACTATTTGCTGCAAATAATTTCTTTCTTGCTTCTCTGTTTGATTGAATATCATAGTAATTTATTGCTAAGGGATGAAAATATAGTCAAAACGGTGCACAAAATTACTGTAATGCAATAGGATAGGAAATAGCTATTTATAGCTATATATCCATAAGTTTTGTATCTTTGCATGTTCAAAATAAACGATATGGATATTCTTGAGCTTGCTCTAAATAATCAGCAAAATGCTTGGAAAATACTGGAACATACCGGCATTATTCCAGCATGGGAGCGAATTGGGGCGACTGTTCATTTGGTAGGTTCACTCAAATCCGGTCTGTTGGCAAAGAGTAGGGATATAGACCTACATATCTATACTGATAAATTGGATATTGCAGTCAGCTTTTCTGTAATGCAGGGACTTGCCGAACGACTTTCTTTTAGAGAAGTCCACTATAAGAATCTGATTCAAACGGAAGAAGAGTGCATCGAATGGCACGCCATCTACGAAGATGAGGACAGTAGCACTTGGAAATTTGACATGATCCACATTCGTAAAGGCTCAAAATATGATGGTGTGGTGGAAAAAGTAACTGCTGCCATTACGAAACGTCTTACTCCTGAAATCAAGCGAATCATTCTTCAAATAAAATTCGATATGCCGGATAGTGTATTGATTTCGGGTATAGAAATCTATCATGCTGTTTTCGTGGGCGGAGTTCGCAATTACGGAGAACTGGAACAATGGAGAAAAACCAATCCACTGACAAACAGTTTGGATTGGCTACCGTAATCAATAGAGAATACCGCAACTTTCTGCCCGATTGATGGCTTCGATCACATTATCTGCATTTAGCTTTTTTAATATATTCTTGCGATGATTATTCACCGTGTAAATACTAAGGTTCAGTTTGTAAGCAATCTCCTTGCTTAAAAAACCTTGTCGTATTAGTAAGAGTATTTCTTTTTCCCGCTTGGTTAATTGTTGGTTTGCTGGAACAACTGCCGATGCAAGTATCTCGCCCGTTTTCCGATTGATAACTGTTCGTTTGATTCGCTCCGTAGGCGTTTGGTCAGGCGAAATATCCATCACTCCCATAATCATCCACGCCTTTCCTTTCTTGTCTTTCTGAATCACTTGGTGACGACTGATCACATTCACATATTCCTGCTGAGCATTCAGCATACGAATTTGGAATATCTGCTGATAATCATTTCTTTGTTCCTGCGGAAGTGAATAGATGAACTGTCCGTGCTCGATCTGGTGTTCAATGAGCTGCGCCCGGTCGTCCGGGTGAATCCGTTCCTCCAATAAATCTCCCTGCTTCCGAATCGTCTTTATCCATGTAGGGTTATATCCGAAGATCGTAGCAAAATTATCGGATGCAAAATCGTATCGTTCTTTGAAAACATCCACCGTAAAGATGCAACTTTGGCTCATTTGTGAGAATGTCTGTATAGATGCTCTGCATTCATTCCACAAATCATAGTCCACATCTAGCGGGCTGATCTGCTGTCTTGCCCATAATTCTTCGGGAGTTATCTTATTGATAGTCATACAGCAAAGATAAGCGATTTTCCGGATTCGGGAAAGGCATAAAAAAAGAGAGCTACTTTAATGTAACTCTCTGATTTTAAGTGATCCGCTTGGGGCTCGAACCCAAGACCCCAACATTAAAAGTGTTGTGCTCTACCAGCTGAGCTAGCGAATCAATCCTTTTGCTGTTAAGCGGGTGCAAAGATATGCCTTTTCTTTTAAAAGAACAAGGTATATTAGAGAAAAACTTCAGTTTATTTTTGTTGAGAAGTATCTTCTTGTTGATTATCAGTATCTTCAGTGTTATAAATGCTTTCTTTATTTATAATATAACGTTGGTAGTAAGATAACATTAACGTAGTGAGAGGTAATGCTATAATCATTCCCAACATCCCCATTAATGATCCCCAGATGGAGAGAGATAAAAGAATTATGGCAGGGTTTAAACCGGTAATCTTTCCCATTATTTTAGGTACTAAAAAACCATCTTGTATAATTTGAACGACGGCAAATACTGCTGTAGCAGATGCGATGATGATCCAAAAGTTACCGCCTGTATCCGTCGCTTTTAGAATGGCTAACATGATGGTTGGAATGTAACCTATGATTTGTAGGTAGGGTACCATATTTAAAGCTCCTATGAATAATCCTAATCCTATCGCTAGTGGAAAGTCGATAATGAGAAACCCGATGGAGAACAATATGCCTACACAGAAAGCAACTAATGCCTGTCCGCGGAAATACGTATTCATTCCGTTTTTTACATCATTTACTACATTGATAGCGAATTGGCGATATTTTTGAGGTATGAGATTAGACCAGCCTTCTGCAATACTTTCATAATCTAATAAGATAAATACGATGTATAAAAGAATAACGAAGAATGTGAATATGCCAAATAGTACATTTAGAGATCCTGAGATAAGTGCCCATAATTTAGGTAAAGTCGTTTTTAGTGATTCTAATAAATTCTCTTGGCTGAATATGCGTTCCCATGTTTGCAGATCGACATGTTTGCGTATAAAGTCTGATAACATTGTCGGAACATTGTTTATTTGGGAGGAGTCGTTAAAATATTGGACTAATAGATCTTTTACTTTCCCAAATTCTTGAAGCATTGGTGGTACAATGAGGAAAAATGCGATGCCTCCTATCAGTGTTATAGTCAGTAAGGCACAGAAAATGGAAAGTATCCGGTATTTAAATCGTAATTTATGTTGAAAGAAAGTGACTAGCGGATAAATAAAATAGGCAATTAGCCAGGCAAGAAAGAAAGGAAGTAAAACTCCGCTTAATTGCTTTAGGAGCATTATGATACCGACTAAGATTGCACAAAAAATAGCCATACGAATAAATCGGTCGAATGTAATTTTTTTATGTTCCATAAGCTCTTTTTTGTAAAGTTATTGTGATCTATGGCTCTTTCATGTCCTCTTTTATGGCCTTTAAGTAGCATTCCCGACATAATGGCTCGTACTCTGCTGTTTCTCCTAAAAGGACTTGTTTCTCGTTTTTTACAGTTCGATGTGAAAATGTAGCTAGTTGACCGCATTTTACGCAAATGGCATGTACTTTGGATACTTCGTCTGCAATGGCGCAAAGACCAGGCATTGGTCCGAATGGAGTTCCGCGAAAGTCCATATCCAACCCTGCAACGATGACGCGTATTCCGTTATTTGCCAGTTGACTGCATACATTGACTAATTCGTTGTCAAAAAATTGCGCTTCATCAATGCCCACTACATCTGTTTCGGAAGTAAATAGCAAAATGCTTGCAGATGTATCTATGGGGGTGGATGATATGGAGTGGCTGTCGTGTGAAACAACGTCTTCTTCCGAGTAGCGGGTGTCTATAGCCGGCTTAAAGATTTCTACATGTTGTTTGGCAAATTTGGCCCGTTTCAGGCGGCGTATCAATTCTTCTGTTTTGCCTGAAAACATAGACCCGCAAATAACCTCTATTCTACCTCTGCGGTTTGTTTCTTGTATATGATCTTCTGAGAATACTACCATGCCGGGAAATGTTTATTTTATTTGCAAAAGTAATACTTTTGCGGACTTTCTAATCTTTTTCCATTATTTATTTCTACATTTGCGCCACTAATATAGCTGAATAATAAGACGGTATGCAAGCGTTGTTGGAAAATATAGAACTGGATGTTCAGGAATTGAAATGTTTGATACAAACGATGTCTGACGGTAAATATAATCCGGCTTTAAAAGTTGTGGTAAAGCGGAATATTCAGCAGTTGCGTGAGCGTTTAGATACTTTACAAGGATGGTTGGAGGAGTCTTCTGTGGAAACTCCGGCCGTACAAGTTAAATCTGAAATTGTTGAAACGCTGAATAAACCTGCCGAAAAGGATGAAATGTCTTCCATCGGGAGCAAGTTCTGCGACGAAGTTGGAAGTGCTTCTGATAATGGCGTGGCTCAACCTTCTTCGAGGTTGAATGGCGTAGAAGTAAAGTCTTCTGCTGTTTTAGGTGATTGTATAAAATCGGCTACTGATTTAAGGCATTCTATCAGTTTGAATGATTCTTTCCGTTTTACTCGTGAGATTTTTGGAGGTGATGCTGCTCGTATGAGTAAAGTTGTGCATCAATTGGGTAAAGCGCCCTCTTTTGATAAGGCGTTGGAACTTTTTCATTCGATGGTAGAGCCGGATGAAGACAATGAAGCGGCTAATGAGTTTATCGAACTCTTGCGAAAATATTTTAGTTAGTGCAGGATATGGGAATACTTTATATAGTGCCTACTCCTGTAGGTAATTTGGAAGATATGACGTTTCGGGGCATTCGTGTATTGAAAGAGGCTGACTTAATATTAGCCGAAGATACCCGTACTTCCGGAGTTTTGATGAAACATTTTGAAATAAAGAATGCCATGCAGTCTTACCATAAATTTAATGAACATAAGACCGTAGAGAATGTTATTCTTAAGATAAAGGGGGGACAAAACGTTGCCTTAATTTCGGATGCAGGTACACCGGGTATTTCTGATCCGGGATTTCTGATTGTTCGTGAGTGTGTGCGTAATGGAATAGAGGTGCAATGTTTGCCGGGGGCTACGGCTTTTGTCCCGGCGGTGGTTGCTTCCGGTCTGCCCGATGAAAAATTTTGTTTTGAGGGCTTTCTTCCACAGAAGAAAGGGCGTATGACCCGTTTAAAGACTTTGGCTCAGGAATCTCGGACAATGATATTTTATGAATCTCCGTATCGCTTGCTAAAGACTTTAACTCAATTCGTAGAGTACTTTGGAGCAGAGCGGCAGGCTTCGGTTTCAAGAGAAATATCAAAAATGCATGAGGAAACAGTGCGGGGAAGTCTCCAAGAATTAGTGGAACATTTTACGACAAATGAGCCCCGTGGTGAAATTGTAATTGTTATAGCAGGAATAGACGAATAAATAACTTCATTAACCAACGTAAAAAACAAAAGCGTATGAAAAAGTTAGCAATTCTGATTGTATGCGCAGCCGTAATGGCATCGTGTGATAGCTTTTCTGGTGGGAAAAAGGACCAGTTAAAAGCTGAAAATGATTCACTTTTAATGGAATTGACTCAGCGAAATGCTGAATTGGACGAGATGATGGGTACTTTCAATGATATATCCGAAGGTTTTCGCCAAATTAATGCAGCGGAAAGTCGTGTAGATCTGCAGCGTGGTGCAGTGACGGAGGGATCTGTTGACGCCAAGCAGCAAATTACTCAGGACATTGAGTTTATCCGTAAACAAATGGATCAGAATAAAGAGCAGATTAGCAAATTGCAAGCCATGTTGAAGACGAGTAAGAATAACTCGGCTCAACTAAAAAAAGCAGTGGAAGCCCTGACCCAGGAATTGGCGGAGAAAGCTCAACGTATTGAAGAGCTACAAGCTGAATTGGCTGCTAAGAATATCCGTATTCAGGAACTAGATGCAGCAGTAACAGGTTTGCAAGCAGACAAAGAAGCTCTTTCTGCAGAGAATGAATCTAAAGCAGAGACAGTTGCTACGCAAGATAAAGCTCTGAATGCTGCATGGTTTGTATTTGGTACTAAAAAAGAACTGAAAGACCAGAAAATATTAACTGATACCGGTTTGTTTAAAAAAGGTAAGGTCTTGAAAGATGGTGATGTAAATAAAGACTATTTCACTCAGGTTGATATTCGTACGACAAAGGAAATCAAACTGTATTCTAAAGACGCCACTCTTTTGACTAATCATCCTGCCGGTTCGTACACTTTGGATAAAGATGATAAGGGACAGTTAACCTTGAAGATATCTAATCCGAAGACATTCTGGAGTGTTTCTAAATATTTGGTTATTCAAGTGAAATAATAATCATATAACTAACTATAGAAAAATGACAGGGCCAGATTAGCTCTGTCATTTTTTTCTTTCTCCTTATGAAATATAAAAACTTATTTTTCGATTTAGATGACACGCTTTGGGCTTTTTCTCTGAATGCCCGCGATACATTCGAGGAAATGTACCATAAATATGAGTATAATCGCTTTTTCCATTCCTTCTCCCATTTTTATGAGCTTTATCAACAACGTAATACTGAATTATGGAAAGAATATGAAAATGGTGGGGTGAGTAAAGAAGATTTAAATCGCCAACGTTTTCTTTATCCTTTAGAAGCGGTAGGAGCAGGCAATGCGAGTCTAGCGAAAAGTTTTTCCGACGATTTCTTTTTAGTGATACCTACTAAAAGGAAATTAATGCCTCATGCACGTGAAGTTTTGACTTATCTATCTTCTAAATATCATCTTTACATTTTGTCCAATGGGTTTAGGGAACTGCAATCTCATAAAATGCGTTCAGCTGGAATTGACGTTTTTTTCAAGAAAGTCATTTTATCAGATGATATTGGTATCTTGAAGCCTTGGCCGGAGATTTTTCATTTTGCTTTGTCTGCAACTCAGTCTGAATTGAAAGAATCGCTCATGATTGGAGATAGCTGGGACAATGATATTGTTGGGGCAAATAGGGTAGGAATGCATCAAGTATTTTACAATGTGTCAGGGCGTAGTGATTTGTCTTTTCAACCGACTTATCTCATAAATAGTTTACAGGATTTATTAGGCTTTTTGTAGATTTTATGTTAGCAGGAATACTTGATTGCATGCTTAGAAATAATTAAATTATATTAATATTTATTGTGGCCAAAAGGTTAATGTTCGTATTTGTTGATATGTTAGTTAAAGATGAATGAAGTTCCAGCCTTTACATGAAATTGCTCAAGAATATGTAAAGCATAAACTTGAGCAATTTTTAATAAGCACATAGCGTATTATACAGGTTTGTTGTATTTCCTTGTGTAGTATATTGACACCATATATTGCCTGTTAAAACTCTGTAAAGATCTAATACCGAAACAGTAGAGGCTTTTTCTGCAGGTACTAGAGTTTTGGCATTAGCAGTCTGTGCCCTCATGGCAAAAATATCAAGTATCAGAGAAGTACAGTCCAATATTCTTATTTTCAGTTCAGCTTCAATATTCTGAATTTGTTTGGCGGAAAGTTCATCATCAAAAAGAACCATATCAACCTCTCGTTCTTCCTCTTCTTCCTGCTTGATATCGGTTTTGTTTTTTTTTAACTTTCCCTTGCCAACATAAGTCTTAGAATTCGCGTTAATATAACTGTTTCTACCTGTATATCAGATATTACAAACTCTTTCATGAAAATAATTTCTAATTTATATGGGAGCAAATATATATATAAAAAACCTGTTGGCGAAATTAAATTAGTCCATATTTAATCTGCTAATGAACAACAAGTATTATTTATTATGAGTTTTAATTCTGTTTAAGATTTAACATTACTGCCTTGCTATTACGCATAAAGCTATTAACAATAAGCGAAATACACAAGAAAACACCTTTTGTACTTAAGCAAAAGGAAAAAAGGTGGAAGACTAACAATAGAATTGTTAATCTTTCACCTTTTTTATCTAGCGGGTATGAAAAGGTACTTTTTCAGCACCATGATTTTGACGCACCCTCGTAATATTTCCAAACAGACGCTATTAAGTTAAATTAATATTTATAGCATCCTTTAAAAGGATATTTCTTACGAGCTCATCAAAGGTCCACTTCCTCTTTTAACTTATCTTAATCTGGATCAAAATAAACGAAGTTACTGGTTATAACACCGACAGATACACTATATCTACAATAAGCAGCTATAAAATTATTATCATAAAGCCGATTGTAATACAGATAACTCTCATCAGGGGTATAGGTGGCATAGTCAGTAACCGATACGGTGCCGTAAGTGCTATAAGTGTAAGGTGTGGCTACTGTGGGTATTGTAATCGTTGTATATTCTACACCCTCAGTAATTGTTACTAAACCATCATAATAATCACCGGATTCTATTGTGGGATCACCTTGTGTGTATATAAAGACGTGAGCCCCTTTGCCATAAGCATCTTTTATGCGGTAGATGGTCGGATCATCATCACGCCGTTGCAGCGTTAGCCCGGTTTTCCATGCCTGACCGGATCCTCCTGTAAGAAAACGGGCATAGAGCCTTCCCGTACAGATGTCGTTCCATTTATATCCATAAAAGGTGGTCTCTTGAGAAGTCAGCTCTCCATTCTTTCCTTCTGCTACGACGGTTATGGCATTATTCCCAAACAAATCTGTCACAATTATATCAGCGACTCCGTCGCTAAATGTCACCTTAATACCCTTGCTGACCACATATTGGTTGTAACCGTCTTCTCCGTTAGAACTTATGTATGCTTCTTTTGCAGTTACCGTTTCTGCCAGATAATAGGCATTTTCCACTTTGTTATTTGTAGCAATACGAATTCTTACATCACTGTCGGTACTATAATCTCCGTCACTGGAAGTAACAGGGTATTGATATACAGTCGCAGCCGGTTTTGAGTCATTGCCTATTGCTGTACCTTCGTCATCCGAACATGAAGAAATTGCGACGATGCCAAGCAGGGCAAGAAAATATGTAAATATACTTTTTTTCATAATTTTGTCTTTTTAATGGTTTTCCATTATTTACCAATTGTACGCAGGAGAATCAGCACTCGGTTTAATCGGAGTGGGATTGTTTGTACAAGCCGTATTGTAGTTAGTTTCAGATTGCACAATACAGAGATCCATCCAGCTTGGATGAATATTTCCGGTATTAGACGTGTAGCCATCACTACCGTAGTTCCATTGATATTTTTCTGGATGATTGGTGCCGACATAACTCCGTACTACGCCTTTGTCAAAGCGCTTGATGTCAAATGTGGCAAAACCTTCACCCCATAGCTCAATGCGGCGTTGCCACCACACTTCATTTTGGAAAGCATTGGCACGATCATTTCCTGAACTGTATTTGTCTGTGTGAGTTCCATAAACGTATTGAGGATCCCGCGTTTGAGCGAATGCTGTTAACAACTGTATACCTCTGGATTCACTTTGCATTCCGGCTGCTTCTGCTTCAATAAGCTTCATCTCTTCTACACGCATAAGCGGTACGGCAACAGTAAAAGCAAGCTTTTGGTTGGTGTGTTCCCCGCCATTTGGTCTGAATTTAACTTCCAATCCTCCCAGTACTCCTGAAGATGTCGCTTCGGCTGTCGTGATAAGTCCTTGGGGGACGTCAGAGTAGTTAGAGAGTGCAGTGAGCTGATCTGCCGCGCTCATATCATCTATGGCAAAATCTATAAAGCTTTTCTTGCGGAAGTCCGTACTTGGAACGCTTTGGTAAAGATGATAGTCTATGCGATTGGGATAACCATAATTGGCGGCATAACCACATTCTGACGCACTCACTTCAATGATCATCTGCGAACCCCAGCTACTGTCTCCATCATTATCAAGAATATTTTTATCGGTACTTTTAAAAGTCAGACCGAACATCCACGAGGAATTAGGACTGTTAAATCCGGTAGTTCTGGAAGTAAACTGGCTTTCATTCATTACAGAATAACCATCTTGTGCTTCCTTTGCATACTTTTCTGCATTAGCCCAATCTTCCATCGTCAGGTATGCGCGTGCTTTCAACCCATATACTACAGATAAATTGGGAGTGTAAACATCTTTACGCGTATAACCGGTCAGGTAGGTCTCTGCCTTATCCAGATCAGAGAGAATTTGTGTCCACATCACTTCGTTCGTAGCGCGCGGATTTGATGACAGGTCACTAAGAGCCGTTGTCTCCAATACGAGAGGTACAGTTTCGGCCGTTTTATCTATTGCATAAGTTTTCTGTGCAAACATCCGTGCCATATCCATATAGAACATTGCCCGCATGGCGTAAGCTATTCCGGCACCCGACTTCTTGTCGTCAGCAGGTTCTTCTCCGGCGAGGGATATTACAGTGTTACAACTCTTGATCCAACCATAATAGTATGTCCAGGGTACTTGACAGTCTCTATATTGAGGGCCAAGTCCTGTTCCGCATCCATACCATGTTCCGTACCATCCTCCGTCTTCTGTTGCGATGTCTTGGCCCATCGCATCGCGCTGCAGGAAGAATGATGAATAACCGAAATCCCAGGGATAATTATCAGTGTCGCCATAAGTAAATGAACCCGCCAGCGAACTGGTAATTGCCGAAACAAAATTGTCAAATGATCCGGGAGCATTGGCTGCCTGCGCTGCCGTAACAGTGTCTGATTGCGGATCAATCTCCTTTATGCAACTTGTTGTAACTGCAATTCCGAACATTGCAGTTATGAATATTTTTATTATACTTTTCATATCATTAATACCTTTCTCTTTAATTAGAATGTCAACTGAATACCACCCATGACTGTACGTACCGGTGAATATACATTTACGGACTTATTTTCTCCGTAAGCATAACGTGGGTCTAATCCTCTGCGTGCAGACCAGAAGGCAAGATTTTCTCCACTGGCATACACGCGAAGCTTATTGATGCCAAGATTGGAAAGAATGCGTTGGGGCAAACTATAGCCTACAGTGAAAGACTGGAAGTTAAGATAACCTGCATTTGTCAACCAGCGGCTGGAAGATGCTGTAGTATATTGATCTCCATATTGGAAACGTGGAATTGAGCTTGATGTATTGTTCTGTGTCCAGGATTTCAGAACATCTTCATGAAGGGCACTACCTGCATCGGATGCAGAAGCATTATTTGACATCAGTGCCTGATATTGATTATCATAAATATGTCCTCCAATCTGGTAATCAAATGTCAGTGAAAAATCGAAACCATACGCATAGAATGTCGTCCCAAAACCTCCAAATGCATCCGGAAGGCTGTTCCCCTGTTCATATTTGGTTGCGTTATTTGGATTGGTTGTGGTGTATGAATGATTCTTTCCCGGACGATTGGTTGCTCCTGCTAAATCAGAATCTACCCAATAAGTGGCCTCGCCTTGTGCATTGACTCCTGCATATTCGGCAAGAAAATAATCATAGAGGTGTCCGCCTACTTTATACCATTTGCTGCTTGCCGTAAAACCTCCCAATGTGGTGACTTTTGATGCGGGGAGTTTTAGTATTTTATCCGAATTGTGCGAAATGTTGAACTGGAGGCTCCAGTCAATGTCTTTTGTATGGATTACAGAGCCTTGTAGGCTTAGCTCGACTCCTGAATTTCGAATATCGCCAATATTGCCGTAATATCCTCTTGAACCTGCCGATTCAGGTATAGATAACCAAAAAAGCAAGTCGGTTGTTTTTTTAGTGTAATAATCTACATTTCCCGACAGACGGTTTTTAAACAGATTGAATTCGACACCTGCATTGAAATTAGTGGTAGTCTCCCAAGTAATATCCGGATTACCCATACGTGAGAATGAGGCCGACATCTGGGAAGTGGATGCAGGAGTCAAAGAATAAAGATCCGTATAGGCCCAATTACCTATATTGTCATTACCTTGTTGTCCGATGGACAGCTTGAGTTTCAGCTGATCAATCCAGTTTGCTTGAAAAAAGTCTTCTTTATTAATAAGCCATGCGCCACCTACAGACCAGAAATTACCCCAGCGATTCGCTTTTGCAAAGCGTGAGGAGGCATCACGACGATAAGATGCCGAAGCGAAATATTTCTCGGCATAATTATATCGCAAGTTGCCGAAATAGCCTTCTACGTTATATTCAGTTGTATATGAACTTGCACTTAGCTGATCATTGGCAGCAGCATCAATTTCTTTAACGTCTGGGGTAAACAGACCCTGACCATAGGCATACAAATAGGTCGTTTTTGTATCATAATATTCGTGACCTACCATTGCGTTTACATTGTGCTGGCCAAAAGTATTGAAATAGGTAAGAGTTTGTGTATGGTTTTGACGCAATACATCAGTCTGTGATTTCGAAATTTGTCCGTTCACCGAAACTTTGGACCCATATAATGCATTTTCGTAATCGGAAGCGTTAGTATGTCCCCAATTTACCGTGCTTGTAGCATTAAATGTCAAGAACTTCGTAAAGTTGAGATCCAATGTAAAGGTGCCGTTAAGCTGACTGCCTTTAGATGTCACATCATTGTATCGATTGGAACCGAGTGGATTACCTGTGGCTAAAAAAGTACGCGTTAATCCTGGGTAATTACTTGCAGCCACGCCATAGTCATATTGTGGATTGCCATTCGCATCGGTACGTATTTTAGGATTCCCGTTTTCATCCAACACACGTACATAAATGGGGTATATCGGTGCAATTCTTGATGTATAATACATCAAGTTGCTCGAACTGAGGGATGTATCCAAATTAGGATTCGAATCTGTAGTTGAATTTACATAGCCGATATTTGCACCCAGTTTAGCCCATTTCTTTACCTGGTAGTCGGCCTTAACACGTGCCGATAAACGCTTATAACCTGAATACTCAATAATACCGTTTTCGTCTAAATACCCTAAACTTGCGTAAAAAGAGCCTTTATCAGTAGCCCCGTTCATGCTGACGTTATATTCTTGTCGGAAAGACGTGCTATATGCGGCATCTCTCCAGTTATCCGCTGTCAGATAGTAAGTTTCTCCATTGGCTGCATAGCTACGGCCAAGAGTCGCACTAGAATTTAATTTCCCATCTGTACCGATTAGTTGCTGACCATTCGGTACGGTATAAATATTGTATGCCAAATGTTGCAGCATTGTGGCATTGGCGTTGACGTTGGCATTGGTTACACTTTGACCTTGACCGTAATAATAATAGTTGTAATATTCTCCGTAAACGGTCTCATAATATTTTCCCGGATCATTGATTGTTTTGTAATCCTGTACAGAGCGGCTGTTTCCTCCATATTTCACGTCCACATTGATCTGCGCTTTCTTGTTTTTCCCTGTTTTGGTTGTGACAAGGATTACCCCAGAAGCTCCTCGTGCACCATAAAGAGCGGCAGAAGCTGCATCTTTCAATATGGTCACCGATTCAATATCTCCTTGCGGAATATTACTCAACGATGCGCTGTAAGGTGCACCGTCCACAATAATAAGTGGATCAGTCCCTGCGTACATTGACGAAACGCCACGAATGTTAATGCTACCCTGACCTGCACCGGGGGCGCCTGACGAACCGCGTAATTGAAGTCCCGGAGTAGTACCTACCAATGCGTCTATCACATTTGTAGTTACTTTTTTGGAAAGTTCTTCACTATTAATAACTGTTGCTGAACCGGTAAAAGCACTTTTTTTCTGTGTTCCAAAAGCAACAACCATTACTTCATCAAGCATTTCAGTATTAGCCCCCAATGTAACTTTCATATAGGGCTTTATCGTTATTTCCTGCGTTTTCATACCAATATAAGAAACCTGCAGAGTTTTCGCAGAACTATGCTATAATAATATTAATATAAGAAATATTTATCTGTTGACAATCGATAGCTGCACTTCTTTTTACGACAAATATTTGCTTGCTTACAAGCAAATATTGCGTAAATAATGCTACTCCAGTTAACTATTGCTAAATTATGTTATGATAGCAGCACGTTAAAGACTGTACTATTTCTATAAAGTGTTGTAGTCAACATCTTATAGAGCAAAAGAGTTGTTCTTTTCCAAGTCGTGTACAATAGTCATATCCATGATATTGGTGTATACTTGCGTGGTTCTTACGCTTTTATGTCCTAGCAATTTTTGCACAGTTGTGATATTTACACCATTATATATTAATAAGGTAGCATTAGTATGCCTCGCAGTGTGAAAGGATATTCTTTTGTTAAGTCCTGCCAGTCGAGCAATTATTGCTAGTTCTTTATTTGTATTAGAATTATCTCGCAGACAGAAGAAGTCTCTCAAATTCATTTGATATTTTTTTAAAATACTAAGACCCTTCCCATCAAAAAGCAAATATAAAGGAAGACGAACTTCTGTTCCAGTTTTTACTGATTTATATATTAGCCATAATTTTTGGTGTATTTCCACAATGTTCGAAGGAGCTAGGTGTACAAAGTCTGAATATCTGACACCTGCGTAACAACAAAAAAGAAATGCATCTAATGTCTTTTGGTACTTAACCTGCCGTCCGGTTAAATTTAAGTTTTCTAGTCCTGCAAGTTCTTCTGGTGACAAATGGGTATGCCCACTTTCTATAGTCTTGATTTTGTATTTACGAAAAGCATACTTCTGTATCTCTATATAATCTTTGTTTATAGCAATATTAATATAGCGTTTCAAGTGCTTCATATGTTTAGCTATTGTATTGATATGATATCTCCTTAGCCGCAAAAAAGACTCGAATGAACAAATGAATTCAAATGTCAAATCAGAGAATGAAATATCATGCCTAAACTCTTGTAATAATGCCAAAGTAGTTAAGTGATTACGTTTTGTGCTATCTTTTAGGGAAGACTCATTTATCTCTTGTTTACAAAATAGAATAAATGACATAGTATCTTCTGGAGATTCCAGCGTTTTTTTTAGCACATCTAATGTTATAGGTTTACCTTGTTGCCAAAGCTCCAACTCTTTTTTTTCTATTGTAGCCATGAACCCATATATCAGTTGGTTCAATGCATCCGCATTAGGATGTTTTTTTATCAATAGCTTTTTTTCATCCCACTGTTCTGGCTTTAGATAGATTTTAGTCGAAAAATATTTTTTCTTTCTATTCAAATAAGCTTCTACCTGAACCAATGCCATGCCTCTTTTATTTAAAGATTTTTTCCTGTTATACACCAAGCTGTAAATAATCTTATTCATTTTAGTCGGTTTTTAATACTGTATAGTGAAGAGAATATATTGTTTATTCACAAAATTAACGATTGATATAAATGGTTGTAGAATGCGGAAAGCAAAAAAGATATTCAACTGTACTTTTTTTGTCTAAAAACAACAAAAACGTACATTTTATAACCATTTTGTGCTGTATTAAACTTGATATTTAGCATTATTAATTTAGTTGAAGAGTGCAATCATTAAAAATGTTCTTGTTTTATACAACCTTAATGAAAGCAATTTATGTAAGATTATCATAGTTTTCTTCTGTAAATTCTGCTTTTAAGCATAAATAGAGGGTACTTATTAACATAATGATAGATTTAGAAGGTTTTTTCAATAAATAGATTGTTGTTTTCAGTTTTATTAATATATTTGCATTTTGTTAGAGTAAAAAAACAATTAATGTAAAGTTAAACTTTAAGAGAGAATTTATGAAAAGAAAATTAATGCTGTTATTGGCCTGTCTTTTTATAGGAGTAGGCTTGGCAACTGCCCAAACGCAGAAAGTTACAGGCGTTGTAGTTTCTGAAGAAGATGGGCAGCCAGTTATTGGAGCCTCTGTATTGGTAAAAGGCACTCAAATCGGTGTCATTACCGATGTGGATGGACGTTTTACATTACCAAATGTACCAAGTTCTGCGAAAACTTTGCAGATTTCTTATGTTGGTATGCAAACGCAAGAGGTTGCAATAAGACCCGCAGTTAAAGTAATACTTAGGACTGATGCACAGCTGATTGATGAAGTCATTGTTGTTGGTTACGGAACAACACGCCGGGAGGCCAAAACTGGTTCTATTACGGCTGTAACAGCTAAGGAGATTGAGAATCTTCCTGCTTCTTCTGTTGACAAAATGTTGGCAGGTAAGTTAGCTGGGGTACAAATTACATCGTCCACAGGACAGCCTGGATCAACTTCAAGTATTCGTATTAGAGGTATTAGTTCTATTACTGCAAGTAATGAACCACTCTATGTTGTGGATGGAATACCCGTTATGAGTGGTGATCAGAGTGCTTTTACCAATACAAATAATGCTATTGCAATGATTAATCCAAATGATATTGAAAGCATTACTGTTTTGAAAGATGCGGCATCTGCATCTGTTTATGGTTCTCGTGCTGCTAATGGCGTTATTTTGATTACGACTAAATCAGGAAAATCGGGAAAGAGCCGTATTGGTGTGCGTGCTAAATATGGAGTATCATCGTTAGCTAATGATAATGACTATGGGGTAATGACAGGTGAACAATTGTTAGAGTATCAACGTCAAGCTATCGTTAATGCGGGTATGAACCCTGACGATCCTACTGGAACATATTATCGTCCGTACTCATTATTAACGAATAAGCTAACAAACTGGATGGATCATTTTACCCGGTTAGGTAAGTTACAAGAATATGAGATTAATGTAAGTGGAGGCACTGATAAAACAAAATATTATAGCTCCTTGTCTTATCATAATAATGATGGCATCTATTATGGCACGGGTTTTGAAAGAATTCAAGCACGTATGAATGTTGACCATGAGATTAATGCAAAATGGCAAACAGGTGTACGTGTGAATGCGGGTTATATGTATGGTGAAGATGTTCCTATGCAATCTTTGTATTATGCTAATCCTGCTTTTGCAGGCCTTACAATTTTACCTTGGACGCCAGCTTATAATGAAGATGGAACTCATAACGTTTCTATTCCTGAAAATTCTAATACGAATCCTCGTGCTACAGCTGAATATGATGATCAGTGGGAAAAGCAATATCGTTTTGACGGGAATATTTATTTGCAATGGAAGCCGATAAAAGGGTTAACTATTAAAACGACAAATGCAGCTGAAATATCTTCTAATGAAGGACGCCGTTATTGGTCACTTGAAGCAAGTAATAATGCAGAGGGCTATCCTATATTGCAAACAAGTCAGATATTTTATCGCTTGTTAACTACGTCAAATACTATAGCCTATGATGGTGCTATTGATAAACATATTTTTCGTGTTTTGCTTGGACAAGAAGCGAATCAACGTTACTATTGGTATAATTACCAATCATCCGAAAGCTTAAATCCTGATATTCCTTATCATGTACCAGGAAATACAACGAATGATTTAGATTATAAGACAAATACATCTAGCCTTATGTCTTTCTTTGGAATTTTGGACTATAATTATGATCAGCGCTATTATTTGCAGGCCTCAGCTCGTTATGATGGATCTTCTAAGTTTGGTAAAAATAATAAATGGGGGCTTTTTTACTCAGTTGGTCTTTCCTGGAATATTCATAATGAAGCTTTTATGAAGGATGTAAAATGGGTGGATATGTTAAAGCTCCGTTTGTCATATGGCTTAAACGGTAATAATGCTATAGATGATTATCAGCAATATGGTACATATGCCCCTTCTTCTTATAATGGAGTGACTGGATTAAAACCTTCCACTCCCGCAAATGATGATTTATCGTGGGAAAAAAATGCATCCTGGAATATTGGTGTTGATTTTCACTTCTTAAAGCGTTTCTCTGGTAGTCTTGATGTTTATACACGTAAAACATCAGATATGTTATTATATAAGAATTTATCAGGTACCAGTGGCTTTGGGTCCGCTTTACAGAATGTCGGTTCAATGCGTAATAGTGGTATTGAGTTTCAATTTGATGCCAATATTGTCGATACGAAAGACTGGAAATGGGATGCAGGGTTTAATATATCCCATAATAAGTCCAAGGTTTTGGAATTAGCAGGAGATGAGATGATGAGTTATACTCTTCCTGATAACTCTGTTGATGGCCGATTAAAACATATTGTTGGTGAGAAACTTTTTACTTTTTATTTAAAAGATTATTATGGAGTTAATCCTGTTAATGGAGAAGCACTTTGGAGAACTGACACAGGTGAACTTACTAATGATTATAATGCTGCAGCTTGGGTAAAAGCTGGCAGTCCTGAACCTACCTATACGGGGGGAGTGAATACGACCGTTTCGTGGAAGAATTTGAGTTTAAGTATCGTTGGTGAATTTAAAGGGGGTAATAAGGTCTTTATTGGAGAAAATCGTTATTTACAATCTGATGGTAATCAAATGAGTATGAATCAAGCTAAAAGTTTATTGAACTATTGGAAGAAAGTAGGTGATGCAGGAGTAAATCCGAAACCTGTAGCAGGAACAACTTCCAATTCATACAATGCGTCTTCTACTCGTTGGCTTGAAAAAGGGGATTATTTTCGTATTAAGGATGTTACTTTATCATATAATTTGCCTTCAAAGTTAACGGCTGCTGCTGGCCTTGCTTCTTTGAAAGTGTATGGGAGTGCATTAAATCTATATACATTTCATGATGTTAATTTCTGGGACCCAGAGCGTGGCGTAGATGGTATGGGATTTGGAGTTTATCCTATAACCAAAACATTTGTTATTGGCTTAGATTTAACATTTTAATTATAAATATAAGATATGAAAAAATATATAATAGGAATACTTTTATTTCCCGCAATATTTTATTCTTGCTCCGGTTTTTTGACAGAAGAACCTGTATTGAAGCAGAGTAATGAATTGACCTTCTCCAAGTTTGAAAGTTTGAATAAGGCGTGTGCTGGGGTTTATACTCGTTTTCAAAGTGCTAATTGGTATGGAGCAGACTTTATTTTAACTTCGGAATTAAGTGGTGGTAATGCAATGAATCCGGTTACTTATCCTGGATCTGGACGTTATCGTTATCAGACGAATTGGGCGTATAATGAAAGTACTACGTCTTCTATTTGGTTTTATGCTTATTATACGATTTCTGCGGCCAATAATGTGATCAATAACTTGGATGGTAAAGTTAGTTCAAGTGTTTCTCAACAGGATGTTGATAATGTAAAGGCAGAAGCTCTTTTTATTCGTGCTGTCTGTCATTTTGATCTAGTTACAACATTTGCTCAGCCTTATACATTGGATAATGGAGCATCATTAGGAGTACCGGTTGTATTGGTTACAGAGAATGGCAAACCTGCGCGTAATACAGTGAAAGAAGTCTACGATCAAGTAGTATCAGATCTTAGTACTGCTGAAAGTCTGATGAGTGATAGTTATGCGCGAGATGGATTAACTGATCTTGCTGCAGGTGTTACTAAACCTGCTATTCAAGCGTTGCTTTCCAGAGTTTATCTCAATATGGGAGAATATCAGAAGAGTGCCGATTATGCGACAAAGGTTATAAAGAGTGGCAAGTTTGAACTGAAAAAAGGTGCAGATTATTTAGCAATGTTTACACATAATACAGCAGCAAGTAAGGATGAAGTAATATTCGAAGTTTATTCATCAAAGAAAAATGAGTATTGGGACGGTAGTGGCTGGACACAGATTTCTTATATTACTACTCCTGGTGATGGAGGTGCAGGAAGTGCGGATGTATGTGCTTCTCCAGATTTGATAAAGTTATTTGATGCTAATGATGAACGTCTTGCCTTGTATGAGCTCAAAAATGATAAAGATTATTTTACGTTAAAATATGCAGGTAAGGAAGGAAGTGGAACGCCGAAGGAAAACAATACAATTGTCTTACGTCTTTCTGAAATGTATCTAAATCGTGCAGAAGCTATTTATAATGGAGCTACGGTTGCTGGAGTAACTGCACAAAGTGATTTAGACGCTATAACATCTGTACGAGGCGCTAAGACTGTTTCTCCTTCTGAAACAACTATTCTGAAAGAACGACGGAAAGAATTGGCTTTTGAGGGTCAAATCTTTTATGATTTAAAGCGTACAGGTACAAGTTTAGTTCGTACGGATAATGCAGGCGTTGATGTTGTTTTCCCTAGTAAAAAGTGGGCATTGCCTATTCCTAAGGCAGAAATTGATGCTAATCCAAATATTGTGCAAAATGATTATTAATAAAAGACGAATTGAATCATGAAAAAAATAAAATTGATATATTTGTTATTCATCAGTTGTCTAGTTCTGACTTCGTGCGATATCAATAATGTGCCTGAATTCAGTGATGGCGATGCTTTTGCGGCTTTTAGGAGCTCTTCTATGAGTGTTAAGGAGAATGGAGGCACTCTAAAAATTCCGGTTTTGCTTTCTTCTTTGTCAGGTATAGCAACTACGGTTGATTTTGAGATTACGGACGGAACAGCAAAGGCCGGAACGCATTATACGTTGGAGAATACGTCTAATACCTTAACGTTTACTAAAGACGATCCTACTCAGTATATAACCTTGGATATTATAGATAATGATGTTTTTGGAGGTGATGTAAATCTGACAGTTACATTAAAGAATCCTAAGGGAGTGAACTTAGGAGCTTCAAAAACTTGTAGTGTGACTATTAGTGATGATGAACATCCTTTGGCTTTCATTTTAGGCGAGTTTAGTGCTGTAGGAACGTCAATATGGGACGATGCATTGGCGTGGACTCTCACAATTGAAAAAGATGCAGATGACGTTTCAAAAGTGTGGATTAGTAACTTAGTTCCGGGCGGTAGCAGCTTGAAAGTATATGGTACGGTTTCTGATGATAAGACTGAAATTCGTATTCCTGTAGGTCAGGAAATAGCAACATCTTCTTCTTATCCTAAAATTCTTTTATTAGGTTATGATGGTGAAACTGAAGATGACATACCTACTGGTGGATATATTTCAGGTACGATCACTTCGGATGGAACTATCACTATTAAAGATCTTTTTGCTTCTGGAGTCTTTAGCGACGATGCAGCAACGGATCTCTTGGGATATTATAATGCAGTTCTGGGTGGTTCTGTTTGGACTAAGAAATAAGTTTCTAATTATTTAATAGTGAAAATATGAAGAAAATAATATATCTCATGTTATCTGCAGTTTTAATAATGACTGCATGTACTAACTTTGATAGTGAGGACTCGAAAAACTATGGAGAGGGCCCTTCTATAAGTATTAATGTTACGTCAACAGCTGATAGTACTTTTACCTTTACGTTGTCTCCAGCAGAAGGAACAACTTATTACTCTTATGTGGTGACTACCGGTACTGAAGTTACTCAAATAAGTGCTTCTTCTCTTTTAAAAAAGCAAATTACAGGGGTCACTTCAGGGGTGCTTAATACAAGCAAGAATGCTACTTATACTTTTAATATGAGAAGCAGTGAAGGCGAGCCGCTCGCTTCTCCAAATACCTCATATGTCATTTATGCAGTTGCTTCAAATGAACAAGGTGTGATAGGAGATGTTGTCAGTCAGGTTGTTTTAACAACTGATCAAACTATACCAAAGCCTCTTTCCTCTACGGCTGCAGACACTACAGTTACAGTGAAGTTCAGCGAAGATATAGTAAAAGGATCGGGGAACGTTACGGCAAAATATTATAAGGAATGGGATATTACAAATCCAGTGATGATTGATGCTGCCGATGTAGACGTTAGTATTTCAGGTAGTGCTGCTACCATCTCTATTAAGAACCTTCCTTCAGGGGCATATGTAACAGTATCTTGGGAAGCCAAGGCTTTTACGGATGTAATAGGTAATGCTTGTGCAGCTCTTTCTAGTGGGCTAAATCTTCAGACCGGACGGTTTACTGGAGTGTGGTTTCATGTAGCTAATAAGGACTTCTTAGTTAAAGATGACTATTTTTCTCCTACAGGAGGAACTTCTTTTAGTGATTGGGAAGCATTTACGGGCACAATAACGTTTGAATATGATATTTATAGGGATGATAGTGCTGTGGAAACAGGAGATCTTACTGTTTCTTATCGTAACTCAAAATCTACATTAGATGTAAAATTGGCTCCAACTCAATGGAGCATTAATGGAAAAGTTTTATCTTTTGTGTTGCCTGTATCTCCTCAAGTTGGAGACGAAGTCACGCTCCTTATAAATAAAGAAGTTATCTATGATGTCTGTGGTAATGCAAATGCAGCATATTCGTCTGACAATATGTTATGGGAATATAAGTAAACTCCTGTAATGAAGTAGATAGAATAATTTTTTTAGATTAAATATAGGTTTATATTAAGAAGGGGTGGTTTATGAGCATTTTGTTCAAAGCCCCTCCTTTTTATAAAAAATACAATATGCGTAGAGTTGCTATACTTTTTATTTTTATCTTTTTATTTTCCCCTTTTATTGAAGCAAAGGAGATCACTGCTGATGTTGCTACAACGGTTGCTACTCAGGTACTGAAAAATCATTCTTCTGCTTTTTCTGGCAAAGTAAAATCAGTAGAGGGTATTTATCTTTTGGGCGTTAAGTGTTATTATATTGTAAACTTTTATCCTCAAGGATGGGCGCTAATTTCAGCGGATGATAGAGTTTCTCCTATATTGGGATACTCTTCCGTTGGTTCATATAGGAGAGTTAATCAGCCGGAAAATATTGAAGGGTGGTTAGAAAGTTACGTAAAACAGATATATCGAGTTGTTCAGGCAGAAGGTGGAACACGGCATCGAGGTTGGGACTTGCCTTCTATATCTACGCGAACTTCAGGGGTAACTATTGCGCCATTGATAGAGGTAAACTGGAATCAAAGTACGCCTTATAATAAATATTGTCCTTCGGATGAAAAGGGAAGAGCGCTTGTGGGGTGTGTAGCTGTGGCTATGGCCCAGGCCATGAGTGTATCGAGATATCCTTCCAAGCCTGTTGGAACATATAGCTATGTATCACCTAATTATGGTACTTTGTATATCAATTATGATAATGAATCAGCTTACAATTGGAGTAATATAATAAGTGGAGCAAATAGTAAGGATGAAGTTGCTCATTTATTATATCATTGTGGAGTAGCCTTACAGATGGATTATGGAGTGGATGCTTCGGGGACTCAATCTTCTTATATTGCTACTGCTTTGAAGCGCAATTTTTCATATTCGTCTTCTGTTGTATATTATGCTCGATCTAGCTATACGGGGGATTGGAAACAACTTATCATTAATGAATTACAATCAGGGCGTCCGGTGTGCTATAGTGGCCAAGATATTAAGAAAGGATATGGGCACTGTTTTAATCTCGATGGTTATGACGGTAATAATATGTTTCATGTAAATTGGGGATGGGGTGGAGCTAATAATGGATATTTCACCGTTGACGGATTGAAAGATGCAACAATGGATATGGATTATACAGCTTCGCAGGGTGTTGTAGTTGGAATACGCCCACCTTCCGATGCTCCAAGTAATATAATCCTTTCATCTAGTAAAGTGATGGAGAAACAACCTGCCGGGACAGTAGTTGGGGCAGTTACTGTAGAAAGTGAAGCTTCAAATCCTCAATACGAGTTCTCGGTTCGTGGACCGTATAGTCCGGTAGTTCATGGATATTTGAAAGCCCCGTTTGAAATTATAAATGGAGAACTCTGCACAACAGAATCTCTTAATGTTGCTGATGGTAATCAGGATGTTGAAATTACAGTAAAGAATGTTGGTAACAATCTCTCTTTAACGCAGTCGTTTACTATTAATGTTGTTTCTTCTAATACAATATCTCTTGCTTCTGCCATTGCATTATTGTATGATAAGCAAACAAAAGAAATCGTATTAACGTCTAAAGAAAATGTGGCATACATTATCTATTCGGGAAATAATAGCAATATTGTTGCTAGTGGAAATATGCAATCAAATGTTCCTTTAAAGCTTTCTACTGATAGTTGGGAGGCTGAAAATCTTATTCAATTTAATAACGCCGGTGACAGTAAACAAATAAGAATAAAATTAGCTAAATAAGAAATGGAGGGTTAGTATGATTAAAAGTAGATTAATAAAACGAAGTATGGCTTTAGGCTTTGTATTAGTGATCAATAGCATTCCTTTATTAAAAGCACAAGATTTTCATCCTACGACACATTGGCCTTACTTGTTTGATAATTTTAAAGAAGGAGAAATCTATTTTTCAGGAGATAAAAAAACTGAAGGAAAACTAAATATTCATTTATGGGGTAATGTTTTACAATATGTAAATGATGAAGGTAAAATTTATGATGCATCTGACAAAAATGTTGTTCGGGTGGAAATCGCAGGGGAGGCATTCTTGTTTAGTGATCATAAGCTTATGCAAATTATAGGGAGTGACAAGACTGCAGTTTTGTTGAAGTTGACTTCCGCCGATTTTAGTTCAATGACTGCTGGTCAAGGCGCTTATGGTGCAAATCTGAATACAGCTGCAACAACTCAGCTTTCTTCTCTTGATTTAGGCGGACTTGATAAACCGAGTTTAGGAAAAATGCTTCAAGAGAGGAGTGAAGGGCGCGAAATTCCTTTAAATATAAGCTATTATTATTTATTAAATGGGCAGGCCATTGAAGCAAATAAGAAATCTGTTGGCGAATATTTAGAGGAAAGAAGCAAGGTAGAATGGAATAAATTTCTCAAAAATAATAAGATTAAATGGAAAAAAGAAAGCAGTTTGATTGATGTGTTGCATTTCTTAGCTAAATAAGATTTATGTTTATGACTAAAATGAGATATTTTGTTATCCTTTTCATTGGGATATTAATGAATCTTACTTCTTGTAGTTCTGAGAAAGAAGGGGATGAGCCAAATATAAGTGAGAAAGAACTTACTATTAGCACAACGATTTTAACTCGTTCAGTTAGAACCGAATTTCAACAAGGTGATGCTTTAAGTGTTTTTATAAAGGCAGAAGCATCTACGTCTGGAAAAGATATTGAGACCGGAATTAAGGCAACGTATTCTGGTACTTGGGCATTATCACCCAATGTGAAAATTTCGTCTGTCAGTGATGCATTTGTTTATGCTTTTTACCCCTATAGTCCTGCAAATACTAATGCTAATGCTGTACCTGTAAAAGTGTCTGACCAAGTAGATTATTTATATTCAGGGACACCCTCAACGGTTTCTTATGCCTCTCCACAAGCGAATTTAGTAATGAAGCATGCTTTGGATATTATTGCTTTTAATATACTATCCGACGGATATCCGGGAACAGGCCGGTTAACTTCGGTCACTTTAAATGGAGATGGCTTTGCCACGGAAGGTACCTTAGATGTTGGGTCAGGGAAGATAACTGCGACTGCTAAAGGAGGATATACTTTGACTGGTGATTATGCGATTTCCGCAGGTGGTTGGAGCGAAGACATGCCTCAAGTTTTTGCTCTTCCAATTTCCTCTACAGGGAAGAATGTTAATATCATAATGACAATAGATGGAAAAGAATACTCAATATTTTTGCCAATGGTTGCTATAAATGAGGGAATGAAATATATTTTTCGATTAGCTCTTACTGCTAATGGGTTATCTATTTTTAGCGATCATATTGAAGTTATTTCTTTGAATAAAGCAGGTAGTGTCTTTACATTAGGTAAATATGGCGCAATTGCAATAACTTATTCTGGTACTAAAGCTGTTCTTCCTGAACTTTCAGGTAGTAATGTCTTAGGTACGGTTTATTGGAATAATAATGGTAATCAAGAAAGCTATTCTTCAGGTGCAAGTTTTACTTATCCAGTATCTGGAAGTCATGATGTACGATTAGATACGTGGGGTGCGGATAAAATATCTTTCGCCGATTTAACAAATATAGAGGAGATAGACCTCTCTTCTTTTAAGAGTGAATAAAAAAGGGCGAAGTTAAATTTCTTAATAAAAGTTTGCTTTTGGGAGATTTCCTATTTATTGATGCAATAGAAAGGTTGTGGTTTGTTTGTACTATTCATTATTCTATTTTCTATGAAAATCATTATATTTGCTGCTTATTAATTAAGGGTGTAATGTGATGAAAGAATTTGTAATATCTGAGGTACAGGCAGAAACAGCTATATTAGTTGGACTTATAACTAATGCTCAAAACGAGCGTAAGACTAATGAGTATCTTGATGAACTGGATTTTTTGGCAGAGACTGCTGGGGCAGTTGTAGTGAAACGATTTACGCAAAAACTTGATATGGCGAACTCCGTGACTTATGTCGGTAAGGGAAAGCTGGAAGAAATCAAAACATATATAAGACAGGAAGAAGAGGAAGAGCGAGAGGTTGGCATGGTTATTTTTGATGATGAACTTTCCGCCAAACAGATTCGGAATATTGAAGCTGAACTGAAAATAAAGATATTGGATCGTACTTCTTTAATACTTGATATCTTTGCCATGCGTGCTCAGACGGCTAACGCCAAAACGCAAGTGGAACTGGCTCAGTATAAATATATGCTGCCCCGATTGCAACGCTTGTGGACCCACTTGGAACGTCAGGGTGGTGGTTCAGGTAGCGGTAAAGGAGGATCTGTAGGACTTCGCGGACCAGGTGAAACACAGCTGGAGATGGACCGTCGTATTATTTTGAATCGTATGTCTTTGCTAAAAGGACGTCTCGCTGAAATTGATAAGCAGAAATCTACCCAACGTAAGAACAGAGGACGTTTAATCCGGGTGGCATTAGTGGGCTACACGAATGTTGGCAAGTCGACACTGCTAAATTTGCTTGCTAAGAGTGAGGTGTTTGCCGAGAATAAACTATTTGCTACCTTAGATACTACCGTACGCAAAGTGATTATAGAGAACTTGCCTTTCTTACTTTCGGATACTGTAGGTTTTATACGTAAATTGCCTACTGATTTGGTGGATTCGTTTAAATCAACGCTGGATGAAGTACGTGAGGCTGATTTGCTATTGCATATAGTGGATATTTCGCATCCTGATTTTGAAGAACAAATAGAAGTTGTAAATAAGACATTAGCTGATATTGATGCTGCCGGTAAACCGACGGTACTGATCTTTAATAAAATAGACGCTTACACTTATATAGATAAGGCGCCTGATGACCTTACCCCCAAAACCAAAGAAAACTTAACGCTCGAAGAGTTGATGAAGACGTGGATGGCAAAAATGGAAGATAACTGTCTCTTTATTTCCGCCCGCGAAAGAATCAATATAGAGGAGATGAAGGATGTGGTTTATAAAAGAGTTAAGGAATTGCACGTTCAGAAATACCCCTATAATGATTTTCTTTATCAGACTTACGATGAGGAGTGACTCATTTAACCGATAAAGAATATGGATTACAGAAATTTGGCCGAAGAGGAAATACTTCGGTTGAAAAGTCAGTCGTGTTTGGCTGATGATTGGGGAAAAGTTTTGGTAGCGGAAGCATTCACTACTGAGTTTGTTCATCATACCCGTTTTTCCGGAGAAGTGCGTTTAGGAGTGTTCCGATCGGATTTTACCTTGCCGGGAGGAATAAAAAAACACTCGGGTTTGCGCCACGTTACACTTCATAATGTGACGGTGGGAGATGACTGTTGCATTGAGAATATTCAAAATTATATTGCTAATTATGAGATTGGGCAAGGCACGTTTATAGAGAATGTCGACATTATCTTGGTAGATAAGTTGACAACCTTTGGCAATGGTGTGGCTGCGTCTGTTTTAAATGAAACCGGAGGACGGGAAGTTTTCATTAATGATAAGTTGTCCGCACATTTAGCATATATTTTAGCGCTTTACCGTCATCGTCCGAAACTAATCACCCGGATGAAATCCATCATTGATTATTATTCCAATAAGCATGCTTCTGCCGTGGGCACTATAGGTAAGCATGTGATGATACTTAATACCGGTTCTCTTAGAAATGTTCGCATTGGCGATTGTTGCCATATTTGTGGTACCTGTCGTTTGTCTAATGGGAGTGTTAATAGCAATGAACTGGCTCCGGTACATATAGGTCATGGCGTCATTTGTGACGATTTTATTATTTCTTCGGGGTCTCATGTGGATGATGGTGCAATGCTTTCACGTTGTTTTGTGGGGCAAGCTTGCCGTTTGGGTCATAACTATTCGGCTTCCGATTCTCTTTTCTTTAGTAATTGTCAAGGGGAAAATGGGGAAGCATGTGCTATTTTTGCAGGTCCGTTTACGGTGACTCATCATAAGTCTACCTTATTAATAGCAGGCATGTTCTCTTTTATGAATGCAGGTTCTGGTTCTAATCAGAGTAACCACATGTATAAACTGGGTCCTATCCATCAAGGCACTTTGGAACGGGGAGCTAAAACAACTTCTGATTCATATATTTTGTGGCCGGCCCGTGTAGGAGCATTCTCTTTAGTAATGGGGCGTCATGTTAATCATGCCGATACCTCTAATTTGCCATTTTCTTATCTGATAGAGCAAAATAATACGACCTATCTTGTTCCTGGCGTGAATTTGCGTAGCGTGGGAACTATTCGTGATGCACAGAAGTGGCCGAAGCGTGATGGACGTACCGACAATAATAAGTTGGACTATATCAATTATAACTTATTAAGCCCCTATACAGTACAAAAGATGTTTAAGGGACGGGAGATTTTGATGAACCTTCGTAAAGCCTCTGGTGAACTTTCGGATATTTATTCGTTTCATAGCGCAAAAATTCGTAACTCTTCGTTAGTTAAAGGCATTCATTTTTATGAAACAGCTATTCATAAGTTCCTTGGTAATTCTATTATTAAACGTCTGGAGGGTATTTCCTTCAAGAATAGCGAAGAGATACGCATTCGGCTCAGGCCTGATACTACTATTGGTAGTGGTGAGTGGGTGGACATATCCGGTTTAATTGCTCCTAAAAGTGAAATAGATCTTTTGGCTGATAATATAGAATCTGGTAAAATTGATCGCTTAAAGTATATTAATGCCGAGTTTGGAAGGATGCATCAGAATTATTATACTTACGAATGGACATGGGTTTATGAGAAGATAGAAGATTTTTATGGATTTAATCCAGAAACGATTACCGCCCAGCAGATCTGCTCAATTGTTGAAAAGTGGAAAGAAGCAGTAGTCGGTCTAGATCATATGGTATACGAAGATGCTAAAAAAGAGTTTTCTTTGGCTGCAATGACGGGCTTTGGTGCCGATGGTTCCCGTTTAGAAAAGAAATTAGATTTTGAGCAAGTACGGGGTGATTTTGAAAGTAATCCATTTGTTACTGCTGTATTGAAACATATTGAAGACAAGACCACTTTAGGTGATGAATTGATTACCCGTATAAATCATTTGGTTTAGAATGAATGGACTCTTAAAATGGATAAAAATTACCCCTGCTACAAAAAGATGTAGCAAGGGTAAATAATTGAATCTGACTTCTCGAAAAGTCTTGTTTTCTATGCAGGCAGTTTATTTCTTCTTAGCAACTTTCTTAGCTGCGGGTGCTGCAGTTGTTGCTGCAGGAGCTGCGCTTTCTGCTTTCTTAGTGCAGCATGCTTTAGCTGTTTTTTCAGCTTTAGCTTTCTTCTTCGTAACAGTTTGTTCTTTCTTTACTTCCTTCTTCTGAGGATTTTGTGCATAAACTGTAGTTCCCAGTGAGATAGCAGCGATAAATGCCATGCCTAAAATAATCTTTTTCATAATCGTAACGTTTTAAAAATTGAATGTTCTTTTAATCTGTTGTCCTTATCTCTTTTGGACGTGACAAAGATACAGTCGGTTTTGTCTCAATTGGAGTTAGAAATCTCTTATAAAAAAATTAGAAAATTATTAGAGAGAGATTAACTCGGTATGAGATTGTTTAGGCGTACGGTAAATATCGTAAGTCCGGGATGTGATTCGAATGAAATCTTGCCGTTGTGAATTTCTACAATTTTATGTGTTAAAGCTAGCCCTATGCCATTGCCGGGAGCAAACCCCTTATTACTTCCTCTATAGAATGGTGTAAAAATCATCTGTTGTTCTTGTGGATTGATGCCAATGCCATGGTCTATTATGCGGATTACAACTTCTTTGTTTTCATATGAAATATGTGCTTCACATGTCTTGTCAGGAGAAAATTTGCAGCCGTTATCAATGAGATTGCTGAATGTGACTCCTAATAAATACTCGTTTCCTTCGATGGAAATGTAGTGTTCATCTTCGAAATCTTCTTTATCGAATACCAGATGTACAGTGTAAGTGGGTTCAGACTTCTGAACTTTGCGGCATACTTCCATCAGAAGCTCATCAATGCGTATCTCGTGCATGGCAATTTGCGCAGGAGCATAGTTTGTTTTGGCTATGTCTAAAAGATTAGTTGATAATTTAGCCAAGCGGCGGGCATCCTGTAAAGTTCTGTCAATAACTTGCCTGTAACTGCTCTCATCTAGTTCTTTTGCTTGCGATAATTCTAGTTCTGTAATAATAGCCGAGAGAGGGGTACGTAGTTCGTGTGATATGTTATAAACGAACTGTTTTTGTGCCGCAAAAGATGTTTCCAATTGTTCAAGCATTTGGTTGAAAGTTATGGCGAGTTCGGCTAATTCATCTTTCTTATTACCTTCGTCAATGCGTATGTCCAGATGATTAGAATCATTGATATTCTTTACTTTTTCTATTATCCGCGAAATCGGCCGAAAAGCTTGTTTGATAAACATGCGTAAGATAAAAATAATACAGATCATAACAATCAGATAGGCTATGCCAAATACAATGCGGAGTATCTTCAATTGAGCTGCTCCATGTATGTCATATCCACTTGCTATGGCAATATAGTCGCCTTTAAGTCCTTCAATGAGAAATCCGTAAGTTTGTTTTTTGTCATGCCATGCACGGCATACCCCTGTGCTTTGTATTTGCTTGATCATTCTCTTTTGCTCATTGTCAGGGAGTGAACTTTGTTTATCACGATAGATGAGTTTTCCATCCTTTTTGAAGATGCTTACTTGCGGTTCATAGTTTTGGGGAGAGTTTTCATAGAGTAAGTGAAGGACTTCCGGCTCTACCGTTCCTCCATCTATGAGATCGACTTTGACCGCAGCCCGTAAATGGAGCCGGTCAAAAAAGTCATCATGACATTTCTGGCTGTAGAACCGATATACTCCGAGAATAAAGATTAGTAGCACTACTCCAAAGACCACGGAGAAGATTAAAGTTAGTTTAGTTTTTATTTTCATAGTCATCTTTCAAAATAAATCCCATCCCTGGCTTGGTATAGATTAATTTCTTTTCAAATCCTTTGTCTACTTTTCGCCGCAGATAGCTGATGTATACTTCTATGAAATTAGTGCCAGTGTCGAATCTGGTATCCCAGACCTTTTCTGCTATCTCACTTTTGGATAAAACTCGTCCTGCATTGGCCATCATATATGCCAATAAGTTGAATTCTTTGGGCGTAAGATTCAGCTCTTTCCCATTACGTTTTACTATTTTGGTCTGTTGGTTCAATTCCAGGTCGGCTATGCGCAGAGTCTCTTCTATGCTATGAATATTGCTCCTTTTAAGTAGCGCATGTATGCGGGCAGTCAGTTCACGCATTTCAAAGGGTTTTACCATATAGTCATCCGCTCCGGCATCAAATCCATCTACTTTGTCGTCAGTTGTGCCAAGAGCTGTCAACATAATGATAGGATATTTATCGTTATGTTTTTTTAGTGTTTTGCAAAGTTCAAGTCCATTCATGGAAGGAAGGAGAATGTCCGTTATTACTGCATCAAAGTCCCTTTTCAAAGCGAGTGATAACCCCTCTTTGCCGTCTATTGCCAATGATACGGCGTAGCCATTTTCTTCTAATCCTCTGCGAATGAGTTCAGCCATTCGCTGGTCGTCTTCAATAATTAATATGGATGGTTGCATATACTTTGATTTATCTAGATGCAAATGTACTTCTTTTCACAACAGATTGATACTTAGTTTCGCAGAGTTTTATTACTTTTGCCCAACTAACTAACATTAAAATAGAAAAGGATATGGCAACAACACCTCCGTTCAAGTATCAACCTATGTTTGAACATGGGGAAGACAAGACTGAATATTATCTGCTTACAAAAGATTATGTATCCGTAAGCGAGTTTGAAGGGAAACCTGTACTAAAAGTCGCTAAAGAAGGACTTACAGCTATGGCTAATGCAGCTTTCCGTGATGTATCGTTTATGTTACGTCGCTCTCATAATGAGCAAGTCGCAAAAATACTTAGTGATCCTGAAGCCAGTGATAATGACAAGTATGTAGCTCTTACTTTTTTGCGCAATGCGGAAGTGGCTTCTAAAGGTGTACTTCCGTTTTGTCAGGATACTGGCACGGCTATTGTTCATGGAGAGAAGGGGCAGCAAGTTTGGACCGGCTATTGCGATGAAGAAGCTTTGTCATTGGGCGTCTATAAAACGTATACGGAAGAAAATTTGCGTTATTCCCAGAATGCGCCTCTCAATATGTACGATGAAGTAAATACAAAGTGTAATTTGCCCGCACAAATTGACCTGGAGGCTACCGAGGGTATGGAATATAGATTCCTTTGCGTTACGAAAGGTGGCGGGTCCGCTAATAAAACATATCTGTATCAGGAAACTAAAGCCATTTTAAATCCAACGACGTTGGTTCCATTTTTAGTAGAGAAAATGAAGACGTTGGGTACAGCAGCCTGTCCTCCTTATCATATTGCCTTTGTAATAGGTGGCACGTCTGCCGAAAAGAATCTTTTGACCGTGAAGTTAGCTTCTACTCATTATTATGACGAGTTACCTACTACGGGTAATGAGTATGGACGTGCTTTCCGTGATATAGAATTAGAGAAGAAAGTCTTGGAAGAAGCTCACAATATCGGATTAGGAGCACAATTCGGAGGTAAGTATCTTGCGCATGATGTACGTATTATACGTTTGCCTCGTCACGGAGCTTCTTGCCCTGTAGGGTTGGGAGTGTCTTGTTCTGCTGATCGTAATATTAAATGTAAGATTAATCAGGATGGCATCTGGATAGAAAAGTTGGATGATAATCCAGGTGAGTTAATTCCGGCAGAGTTACGCAAATCGGGTGAAGGCGATGTCGTTAAGATTGACTTGAATCAGCCAATGAAGGATATTTTGAAGGTGTTGACAAAATACCCGGTATCCACTCGTTTGTCATTGAATGGAACAATTATAGTAGGGCGTGATATAGCTCATGCCAAGCTGAAAGAACGTTTAGATCGCGGAGAAGATTTACCACAATATATAAAGGATCATCCTATTTATTATGCGGGTCCTGCTAAGACACCTGCAGGAATGGCATGTGGTTCTATGGGACCAACGACGGCTAATCGTATGGATCCTTATGTTGATCTTTTCCAAAGCC
>JALCME010000012.1 GCA_022648295.1 Bacteroides sp.
GGCTTTGGAAAAGATCAACATAAGGATCCATACGATTAGCCGTCGTTGGTCCCATAGAACCACATGCCATTCCTGCAGGTGTCTTAGCAGGACCCGCATAATAAATAGGATGATCCTTTATATATTGCGGCAAATCTTCTCCACGATCTAAACGTTCTTTTAGTTTGGCATGAGCTATATCACGCCCTACTATAATTGTCCCGTTCAATGACAAGCGAGTGGATACCGGGTGTTTTGTCAGCACCTTCAAATATCCTTCATTGGCTGATTCAAATCAATCTTCACTACATCGCCTTCACCCGATTTGGGTAGCTCTGCCGGAATTAGCTCACCTGGATTATCATCCAACTTTTCTATCCAGATACTATCCTGATTAATTTTACATTTAATATTACGATCAGCAGAACAAGACACTCCCAACCCTACAGGGCAAGAAGCTCCGTGGCGAGGCAGACGTATAATGCGTGCATCTTACCTCCGAATTGTGTTCCTAATCGGATATTGTGAGCTTCTTCCAAAACTTTCTTAAATAGTGTTTTCGCTCACGGGCTTGTATGAATGAGATTTTCTCTATATATTGGCATTGAGTTCCTTTCAAATCTGTAGGGTGTATTTCTTTTGGGTTTAGTACTTTAAAAAACGTAGCTATTCAGACTAGAAAAGAGTTTTTTTATTTTTTATTTCAACTGTTTTAAGACAAGCTCTTATCTAATCTTCCGTTTTTATTTTTTTTAGAATATTAGCCGAATATTCTAGATGTAATGCTTCGTTTTGTTTTAGAAATATTATTTTTGTGTTCAAAATAATGACTGACCATGAAATACTATCGACAAACTAAATATTTACTTCTGTTCCTTTTTATAGTTAACTTGGGCGTATTATCTTATTTTATATACCAGAGTGGAGTTAATAATCAAGTGGAAAACAGGAAGAGAGCTGAACAGAGATTGAAAGACATATCGGAACTTTGGGTAAACCGTGAGTTTGATAAATTGGGTATGCCTTTTTCTTCCAGTGGAAGGGTCGGATATCGGACTAAGAGGTCTATGACTTCTGCCGATGGTACTATTGAGGTTGATGTGGATTCTGCAAAAGAGAGAATGTGTATGTTTTCACCTGAGTTAGGTGAAAGGACATTAATTCTATATGCATTTGATCACTTGTTTTTAGACTCTTTGAATAACTGCTGGCAGAGAAGTTTGGGACATGGACTGGAAAAATATCACTGTGTGCTTACTGCCCGGATTGCCAAGTTGTGGGATAAAAAGGATACACTTCTCGTAGGAGGGGATTCAACACTTTGTGCTCCTCGTAATTTGCTCTGTACTTATTATTTGGATGATTTATATTTGATAGAGGCAAAAGCTTATTTGAAAGTACCTTCGTTTGTCGTTTGTGTGGATTGGCGCCGATTGGACATTTTGAATAGTATAATCATTGGTTTGTTACTGTTGGGAGGACTTGTTTATGTTTTAAATAGCAATAAAAATGGCCGTTATGAAACGAGGGATAGTGATGACCTTATTTATCAAATTTCAGAAGATTCATATCAAATAGGTGAAGCGGTTTTTGAAGAGAAAACAGGAACCTTTACCTGTTTGGACTATTCGTCTGTTTATTCCCCGCAACCTCATAAATTGTTAATCGCATTTGTTCAGGCTCCGCAGCATTTTCTTTCCAATGATGATATAGCCGGAATTTGTAGCTGGTCTGTGGATGATGCAGGGATCAATGAGAGGAGGAGATCTGCCATAAAGTTGTTACGTAAACAACTCCAATCGGGAGAAAGCCATGTCTATGTGGAGCATGTGAAAGAAAAAAACGGATATCGCATGTTTGTTGCTAATGAATAAAACCAGATTGATTATAGTCAGTATATATGAGGCGTGAAATTTTTTTCACGCCTTTTTCACGCGCTTTTCACAGGGGGATTTAACTACCATCTATGTAATTTTTTACATTTGTTTCCGTATTAATATAAAAAGGAGTGTCTTATGAGAAACAACATGAAATTAGGACTTATTGTGACAGTTATGGTCTTGGCTATTGGGGGATGGTGGGTATCTTATCATCATTCTGCAAAAGTTACATCTTTACTATTAGAAAATATTGAAGCGTTAGCTCAGGGAGAATCAGGCGGAGTAGGTTGCTATGGGGTTGGGGCAGTTGATTGTCCGTATAGTAAGGACAAAGTATACTTTATTGGTGAAAGATAAGATGCATATTATCTGCCTTTCTGTTTTTTGCTCTTTCTTTTTGGCTTGTACTTTTCACTCGGATGATATAAAGGAAAGGTACGTCACATTTCCGAAGGAACAGCAGTTGGAAGCGCAATCTATAACATTGGATACGGCTTTGTTCCGTTATCCTTTTCGGGTAAAAGTGAGCGGAAATAAAGTGGCTGTGATGGATTTACATGGAACGGATTATTTTATTCGTTTGTTTCATTATCCGGATTTTCGTTATATGACTTCCTGTGGCAGACATGGAGATTCTCCTGTTGAAATGCTTTCTGCAGAAAATATACGTTGGATAAATAATTCGTTGTGGACATTAGATGCAAATAACTCAATATTAACTAGGTTTGGATTTGCTTTATCCGGTGACTCACTGCTTCGTGATGAAACGGTGAGACTGGATAAAGAACTTCTCCGCTGTCTTGATTTTGTGCAATATGATGATTCCACTTTTATCATACCCGATTACTCCGGTGAAAGCCGCTTCTGCTGGGTAAATCGTTTTGGTTGTCTGCTTCGTAAAACAGGTCTCATTCCCTCTTCTAATGAAGATGCTTTAAAGCATGCCCGTCCGGCATTGGCACAGGCATGGCGTAGTTTTATCGATTATAACCCGCATAATGGAGTATTGGCGGCTGTTACCCAATTGGGTGAGGTTTTAGAGATTTATAATTTGAAAGACAGTACCCATGTGGTATGCATGGGGCCGGGGGGTGAACCTGAATTCAGTGTATCCGAAGGTTATGGCATACCTGCGGGAATTATGGGTTTTAGTGATGTTCAGGTAACGGATAGTGCTATCTATGCAATCTTTCATGGGCATTCATTTAAAGATATTAGAAGAGAAATGCAAAAAGGGCATGTGCAAGATGGTGGCCGGTATATTTATGTTTTTAGTCTACAAGGAAAACCTTTACGGAAATATACCTTAGACCGTTATGTCTATGGCATTTATGTGGATGAACGGCGTGGCGTTATTATGGCTACGGATGTGAATAGTGATGAACCTATTGTTGAGTTTAAATTGATTTGATATGTTGATAAGTCATGAAAAGAAATATGGAATATTACTTCTGCTTTTGTTAAGCTGGGGACTGTATGCCTGCTCTAATCATGAAGACTATTTGGAAGAAGCTCTTGAAATGGCAGATAGTAATAGGGTGGAATTGGAGAAAGTGTTGTCACACTATAAAAATGATAGCCTGAAATATAAAGCAGCTTGTTTCCTGATAGAAAATATGGTGTATCATTCTTCGTTTTCCGGTCCGGAACTGAAAAAATATTTAAAATATTATGAATGTATAAGTGGAAGACGTTATGAAATTTCTAAGATAAAAGATTCGTTGGATCGGGTTAATGGCCCTTTTTCTATTGAGGGGTTAAAGCGGCAGAGTGATATTCATATTCTAGGTTCAAAGTACTTGATACATAATATTGATTGGGCTTTCAAGGTTTGGAGAGAACAGCCATGGGGTAGGAATGTTGATTTTAAATCTTTTTGTGAATATATATTGCCATACCGTGTTGGTGATGAAGTGCCAGCTTATTGGAGAGAGAAGCTCTATCGTATATATAATCCTGTATTGGATAGTGTACGCGGCTTGCCGCAGGCGGATGACCCGTTGGTTGTAGCTAAAATCATGCTGGATACATTGGTGAAGAAACCGGTAGCATTTACCGGAAAATTACCTTCTGGACCTCACATTGGGCCGGAGGTGGTAAAGTGGCGTTCCGGTACGTGTAGAGACTTAGGAGATATAGTCACTTATGTCTTGAGAGCTGTGGGCATACCTTGTGCGGTAGATTATATGTCTCGTGGAGACAATAATGCTAATCATTCCTGGAATGTGGTAGCAGATAAAGATAAGCATGAGTATATGATAGAGTTCCCTAAAGTTCTGTTTAGGTGTGTGGAAAAATACAAAAGTCCTAAAGGTAAAGTTTATCGGGAGACTTTTAGTCTGAATAGGAATGACTTGAAAAGAATGAATCGGGATTCCCATTTTATTCATCCTACATTCCGGATTCCTTTATTCATTGATGTCACTTCCCATTATGCTGGAAAGTGGAATCGGAATTTGTCTTTTTCCAAAGACAGGTTATATCAAAAATGTGCTCATAAAGACATTGTTTATTTGTGCACCTCCCGTCGGTTAGATTGGTTGCCTATAGCGTGGACTCTTGCAGGTCGGGACAGTATACGTTTTACTGATGTTGAGGGTGGTATTGTTTGCCGTTTAGCTACTTGGAATGAAGGGAAATTGAATTTATGTACTGATCCTTTTTTAGTGGACAAAGAAACCGGAGAAATGCATTTTTTTATTTCGAAGGCACAATTAGACACCGTATGTCTTTTCTATAAATTTCCTTTATACGATGAGCCCTATATAAATCGCATGCGAGGTGGTGTATTTGAGGGAAGTAATTATGGCAGCTTTAAAAATAGTGATACTTTATATTTGATACAAAACCCTCCTAATAGATTGTACAGCAGCATTTATCTTGATTCTGAGAGAAAGAAAAAATATAGATATGTGAGGTATAAAGGAGGTGAAAGTAGTTTTTGCGATGTGTCTGAAATAGAATTTTATGATGTTGATTGTGACTCCAGTTCTTTAAAAGGGATGGTTATAGGTCCTCCGGGCTGTTGGCAAGGCAATGGTTCTCATGAATATACCAATGCCTTTGACGGTGATCCATATACTTCATTTGATTATAAGTTCCCATCTACCGGGTGGACAGGTCTGGATTTAGGTACTCCTCATGTTATCAGAAAGATAAGATATGTCCCGCGTAACCGGGATAATTTCATACATAAAGGAGATAAATATGAATTGTTTTATTGGAAGGATAAAAAATGGAATTCCGCAGGTATTCAACAAGCTAAGGCGGATTCTCTTTTATTTGTTGTTCCTCGGAATTCGTTATTGTATTTACAGGATCATACTAGAGGAAAGGACGAACGTATTTTTGAATGCATCAGCAAAAAACAGAAGTTTTGGTGACAAATGCTTTATAAATAGGTGGATAGTGTATAAATTTTATAACAAAAGATGTATAAAAAGACATTTTGGCTCATTCTATTAAGTAGCTTTATGTTCTCTTGTTCTGGAAAAGATGAAATTCGGAAGGTCACTATGGTTACTTACGATGATTTCAGAAGTACGCAGCATTTGGTGGGAATGGCTGTGGAGTTTGATGATCCTGTATTGAGACCAATAAGACTACATTTGTATCATGATAGTTTGCTTTTTACGGTGAATTCTGGGGAAGATAAACTTTTGCAAGTGTATAACTTAAATACAAGATAGAAAGTGACTGAACATATTTCATTGGGGCAGGGACCTAAAGAGATGGTTGCTCCCCGTTTTGTGGAAAATGAGGATAATAAAATGTTGTTATTCGATATTGCTACTTCTGTTTTGTTTGAATATGACATTGATCGTTTTGCACAAGAAGAGGCTCCTGAACCTATTAAGCGTGTCGCATTTAAAGATAAAATATCCGGTGAACCCTGCTTGTTGAATAATGCATTTATTGCTCCCGCCCGTAATCCTAATTATATGTTACAAGTCTTAAATAAGGAGGGAGAAAGAATAGATTCTGTAGGGTCTTATCCCGAAACAAGTGAGAAACTTTCAAATACTGAAATGTTAGAAACGTACCAATATTCATTCACTACAGACAGCGAAGGCAAAGTTGTGATATGCTATAATTGGACTGACAGATTGGACTTCTATGGAAAGAATAAAGATTTGAAAACCAATATCTATGGTCCTATACATTTTACTTCTCATTATAAAGAATTTCATAATGGAAATGCTACATTTGCTAAACCTGTCAAAGGTGAAACAAGAGATGCTTATTATAATCCGGTAAGTGTTGGCGATGAAGTTTTTGTTCTATTTAGTGGAAAGTCCGAAGATGAACCGGATTATAGCATTTTAGCTGATAAAATTCTAGTTTATAGTTGGGATGGAAAGCCTGAGAAAATACTTTCTTTGGATCAGGGAGTTTTTACTTTCACAGTAGATGCTAAAAATAAGTTGATATATGGCATTAGTGATAAACCGGAATTTCATATTGTAGAATTCTCTTATAATTAATCTAATTATTAATATAAGTTTGGATAATGAAGAATTGGTTTACTATATTATTTATTATAGGTGCAATGTTCTCTTGCTCACAAAAAGAGAAAAAGGGGGAGGGAAAAGTCATTACGGTGGAAGTGGATAAAACTTCAAAGATTATGCTCTCTGATATTTTTGATCGGGTAGATTACGTGCCATTGGAAACTGTAGATTCTTCTCTTATTGGTATTGTTGAGCGTTTTCGGCTATTCAATGATAAGCTTTGTGTTTTGTCTAATAAATCTCTTATGCTGTTTGATAAGCAGACCGGACGTGCAGACTTATGCATTTCAAAATTGGGAAATGCTCCGAGAGAGTATCAATCCTTGTATGATGCTTTTGTTGATCGGAAAACCGGGGAAATTGAAGTGCTAGATATGAGTGGGAGAAAAATTCAAAAATATGATATGCACGGAGTATATCGGAAAACGCAGGAATTGCCTTCAATGCCTTTCTCTTTTATTAAATGTGGAAAAAATGATTATTGGTTTTATAATAATAACATGATTTCCGGTACGGTGAAGTCAGAACTTATTCATTTTGATGCAGATCATGGACAGATTGTAAATGAATACTTTCCGATTGATGTTGATCTCGCTAAATATTTCTTTGTTGTAGAAGGTAATAATTTTGTTGATAGAGGTAAAGATATACTCTTTTTCTGTTGTCCTTCTAATAAAATTTATTTGTTAAAAAACGAATTACCGCCGACTGTGGCATACTCTGTTGATTTTGGTCGTTGTAAGGTACCAGACGAATTTTATAAACGTAAGTTTTCTGATATTGTGGAGTTTTCAACGGAAGCCAATAAGAGAGGATATGTGTATTTCATTAATAATTTTTCAGGAAATCAGAGTTATGTACAGTTATCATTCTTTTTAGATCAAAAAGCTTTCTGGAGCATATACTCTGTGCACGATGGAACAGTCCATACGGGGTGTATTTTGCAGGATGATTTGAATTCTTTGAATAGCTTTCATTTGAGTAGCTTAAATACGCTTTTTGCTATGGATGGAGGTTGTCTCTATTTCTTGATTTCTGCAGAGCAATTTGTTGAAATGTGTAGTGGGAATGATAAATTCTCTAAAATGTTGCGGGATAATAATATTAATGACCAGTCCAATCCTTTATTGGTAAAATGTAGATTCAGAAAATAGTTATAGATTGTTGACTTTAAACCATAAATATTATAAATGAAGAAGCTTATTTTAATCTTGTCTCTGGGCTTGCTTTTCAGTTGTACTGGAAAGCAAAAAGAAAACGCACAAAGTAATCTCGCAGTTATACCAGTGAGTACTGAAAACAGTATCCCTCTTGAATTATCGGGCCTTTCCAAGGAAGTTTCTTATGTAAAGTTAGCTACGGAAGACGCTTGTCTGATTGGTGAAATCAATAAGTTGCTTTATGTAGACGATTATATTGTAGTGTGCAGTGACCATAATACCATTTTTTTCTTTAATAAAAACGGAACTTTTAGCCATAAAATCTATCATCAGGGCAAGGGTCCTGGTGAATATCTTAGTATTTCAGATTTTGAAATAGACAGAAAAGATCATGTAATCACCCTTTTGGATGCCAGCAAACAGCAATTATTGCAATATGATTGGGATGGTACATTTATTAAGAAGAGTGATTTGAACTGTTGGGCGGTAGGTTTTCAGCAACTAAACGATTCTATGTATGTGTTATATAGCGGAAATCAGTTTTCTGAAGAAAATAAATATAAGCTAACGGTTTATAATTTATCGTCGTGTAACGTTTCTGCACATTTCTATCCTATATCAAAGGAGAAATCATCCTATCTTCATGTTTTTACTGACAATAACTTCAGTCGATGTGGGGATGACGTATTGCTTTGTGAGATGTTTAATGATACGATTTATTCGGTATCTGCTTCAAAATACACTCCCCGGTATTACATAGATTTTGGAAAGCCGAAAATTCCTTCTTCTTTTTATGAAGCTGGATATGATGATATCATGAATTTCCAAACTAAGCTCCATGAACATGATTATTGCTATGGAATGAGCTCATTGGCTAATTTTCAGACAGGCTTTATTACTTCTTGTTTCATCCATAAGAGTGAATATTTTATTTATTACAATAAAGTAACGGAGATTGCTGTTGCCTTCAATCAATTAACGGATAAAGCTTTCCTAGGTAATACTTTAGTAGATGTTACAAAGTGCGGAGCACGCTTCTTTTCAAATGGTGATTATTTGTTGATGCTTGCGGATAATGAGCTGTATGCAAATGAACTAGATAGTCATTCTGTTTTAAAGAAGCAATTAGGTGAGGTGAAAATCGATGATAATCCAATAATTCTGTTATATAAGCTAAAAGAAAAATAGTGCTTATGAAATATAGGAATATGCTCATAAAAGATGTATTTATATTGCTTTTTTGTTTGTCCCTTTTTTGCTCTTGCAGTAATACAGAAAAAAATAATAGTTATTCTGTTCTAAAAGTGTCTCTCAAGGAAGATCGTGTTGCAATGATGGACTTATTTAAAAAGATGGAAGTCATACCTTTAGAGACAAAAGACTCTTGTTTGTTAATTTGGCCGGATAAAGTATTGTATGAAAATGGATATTATGGGGTTTTTGATTCAAAATATCCTGCCTTATTCCTCTTTGATAGGGATGGAAAATTTGTTAGAAAAGTAGGTAGGAAAGGGAATGCTCCTAATGAATATACAGAAATATATGATGTTACCTACGATGAAGAAGCGGGGCATATTTGTATGTTATCGCCATTTGGCGAAATTTTTAGATATGCGTTAAATGGTACTTTTCTTAATAGAGTAAAGTTGCCACAAAGAGCAAATTATCAATCTTTTGAAAGTCTTAAAAACTATTTTGTGACTTGGACTCTATCTGGAAAAGATGAAGATGCAGGAATAAGTATTATATCAAAAAGAACGATGCACTGTGTAAAAAAGTATTGGAAAGAGAATAGGAATTTGGACTTCTTGTATCCAAGAGGATTTTATAAATTTAGAGGCAAAATGTATTTTTTTAGACCGTTCGGTAGAGAAGTTTATCAGTTTGATAAAAATAATATGAATATTGCGTATAAATGGGATTTTGGTAAGGATAACTATTCAGTTGAAGATTTCGGCTTTTCAAAGGCCGAATCAAAAGGAGAACAGGAGGGGGGGGTGATGAAAAAATTGAAGGATTCGAGTATTCCTTATCTAATTAGTAATCAAACTCAATCAAATAAATATTATTATACTAAATTAGTCTTTGGGTTTACTCCTAATGGGCAATATCATGTTTTTTATAGAAAGAGTGACGGTAAAAGCTTTTTCTTTAAGAAGACTAAAGAAGGTATTAAACTTAATCCTTTACTTTTTTGTGATGACTTTATGCTATGTTTAGCATCTAATGCTGACATGAATGCTTATATAAGGGTTTTGGATGAAAAGGAAAATCGCAAGTTAATAAAGAGAAAGGAAGATGATAATCCTGTTTTGATAAAATGTTATTTTAAATGAAGTATAATTTATTCAGTGTTGCCTTTAAAATATAATTTTATGAGAGAAATAATCACTATAACATTCATGTTATTGTTAAGTGCATGTTCTTCAAATAAGGATGGGCTATCAGATAAGATTGAGAAAATACCTGTCGATGTGCATAATATATCCCGTCATACTTCATCGTTTATAGAAAAGATTGAAATAGTTCCTTTAGAGACGAATGATTCTTCTTTGGTAAATGGATATAGAAAAGTGATGTATGATAAGGATTTGGATGTGTATGCTATATTTGATAAAGATCAGATTGTACATACATTTGGGGAAGACGGCACTTTTATTGCCTGTTCAAAAAAAGTAAAAGGGAATGGTCCTAAAGAATACAGTATGGCAGTGGATATGAAATTTAACCCTTATCTGAAAGGGATAGATTTATTAAATCCCTATGGGGAGATTTCTACTTATGATCTTTCCTTTAATTTTATGTCGAAGAAGAAAATAGATCCTGAATTCTTTTTTGATGCTTTAATGCCATTGGATGTTGATAATTATGTTTTTACGACTCCTTCCATTTGGACGAATCAAGAAATAACCTTTGTTAATTTCAAAACGAAGCATCAAAGTATAGCAAAATATAGTGGAATGATTTCTGCTATGAATACGATGGATAAGGAATGTTTTTATCAAAGAGGGAGCAAGTCTTATTTTATTCCCAAGGGGGTTGATTATTATTTTTATGAGATAGATAAGGAGGGTAAAACGCTAATTCCAATTATATATCTTGATTTTGGCAATTCAGAAATAGATGAAAAAGGATTGCCAGAATATGCAACCGGAGACAGAGATAAAGCTGAAAAGAATAAAGTTGATCATAGAAAAGATAACTTAACAAAAGGCATGCAGGCAAGAAGCCAATATTTACGAAAATCAGATTTTGTCATTCCGTTAATAAAGTTTTTTAATGATGATTTTATTTATATCTATTTCACTAAGGGATCAGAGGAATTTGGTGGGCACTATATTTACAATCGGAAGAAAAGAAAAGGTTTCTTGTTGAATGCAGGAAAGCCATTTGTTATGCAACCATGTTTTGGAATTGTTGATAATGTATTGATGGCTATTTGCGATGCCTGTTATGTACCAAAGCTTGTCGATACAAATTTAATGTCATTAAGTGAAGTGAAAGAAATGGAGCTATTAAAGGAGGAAGACAATCCTGTTATTTTAAAATACTATTTGCACAAATGAGAAATAGACTTTGTGTGTTTATCATAATAATTAAAGAATATCAATAACTTTCTAAATTGATGAGAAAAGTAATATTTCTATTATTTGTGTTTTTTGTCTCTTGCAGGCAAAGCCCTCAAAATCAGATAAAAATATCTCAATATACTGTTTGTCTAGACTCATTATCAGAATCTTTTCCTGCAATTACACATTTAAGTTATGTGCCATTGGAAACGACCAAAGCCTCATTGATTAATCAGATTGATAAAATCGAATATTGCAATCATAAGATATATATATTTGATAAGAGTGCAATGCAAATTCTTTGCTTTGATGATCATGGTAGATTTTTGAATGCCATTCATAATGTAGGCCAAGGTCCTGGTGAGTACATCTCTCCGTCGGATATGGATGTAGATGAAGCGGGAAACGTGTATGTATTTGATTTTCCAAGTGAACGCGTTATAAAGTATAACTTGGGGAATGAAAGGGATTTTGAAATTTTCGATGTTGGAGAAAGAGCATTAGATTTTGTTGTAACAAAGCAGTCTGTTTTTTTTAGCCGTATGGTAAGAAAGAGTAGTTTTGCTATTAATCTGGCCTCTTGGGATAGACAGACGAAGGTCTTGAAAATATTGAAAGAGAATGAACTGAAAAAAAAGGAAGAACCATCTTATTATTCTTCACACTATTTTTATCGTTCTGGATCAGATATTTATTATTATGAGCGATTTCATTCAGTGATTTATCAGATAGTCGACGATAATATTGAAGAATATATTTCATTCTCATCTCTAAAAAATCCAACTCTTAATGACGTTAGAACTTTGAACCAAAAATCTCCTGAAGAACGAATGAAGTCCGATTTTATAAAAGATGTCTCTGCTTGTTTTTGTACAAAGAACAATATTCTTGTTACGTTTCAGGCAATGCCTCTAATCTATAGTTTGATTCAAAAAAACACAGGGAAGGTGTATTGTACAAATTCATTACGTAAGTTCGGAATTTTAGGTTTTGGAGCTTTTGCTGCGACAGAGAAAGATTTTATTTCATATTGTACTCCAACCCAAGAAAATATGAAGTATATATTGGCTATGGGGACGGCTATAACTGGGACAGAAAAGGAACAATTTATGGGGATAAGAGAAGACGATAATCCAATCCTTATATTTTTTAGTTTTGATTGATTAAAGTCCTTACTATATAAAATTATCTGATAAATGTATATTAAAAGTATGAAATATATTCTTTGTATATTATGGCTGATATTTCTATTTGAATCGTGCGCAAATAAAAATGAGACATCTTATAGCTTGCGTCCAAGTGATTGCTATCTGTCTTATCCTATAGACGAAGATACGCGTTTGCCAACCGTATGTTTATGGACTTTTAAAGAGAATGGTCATGAATATTTGGCATTTGATAATCAGGGTACGGAAATCCTATTGTATGACATGCAGAGTCAAAAAATGATAAAGAAAGTCCGATTTGAGAAGGAGGGAAGTAATGGTATAGGTAACATTAATAGTTTTTTTATCAAGGATTTCCATCATATTTATATACCTTCTCCAAGTGATGGCTTATACGTTACGGATACAACTGCTGTAATAAAGCAGCATATTCGCTTCTCTGATTTTCGAGGTAAAGATCAGTTGGTCCGTTTTTTCTCGCGGACATCTAATTATACACCTATTTGTTTTCTTCACAACGGGGTATATATATCTCAGCCAGTTAATCCTATGTTAAATGTTGAATATGTGGATCAGAATCCGGTTGGTGCTCTTTTAGATTCGATATCCGGCATGAAGATCGTAACCCCTCTGAAATATCATTCTCATATACCTGTTAAAAACTTGCCACATTATGTGCGAGGAACATTAGTAAGTTGTTGCTTTGATGGAAGTCAACTGATTTATTCTTTTGATTCGACGGATTCCCTGTTTACTCTATCTGCCGATTTTAGACAAATAAAAGCTTATTATGCTAAGAGTCGGTATATTTCAAAAGTCAAAATTGAATCTATTCAGGATGTTGACTTTAGTCGCATTCTGAAGAAGAATTGTGAAGATGCAGCTTATGGGAATATTCTGTATGATAAATATAGAAAGGTTTATTATCGTTTTGCTTATCCCCAAACAGAAATGGATGGACGAGATGTCAGTAAATATTTGGATATATTACATTGGGGATCTAAATCTTTCTCTATTATAATATTAGATAAGAATTTTCAGGTCATAGGGGAAACCAAATTCTCGGATTTTACTTATAATTCTCGTATGTTTTTTATTCGGGAAGATGGACTTTATCTGAGCGTTACTCATTTCAAACGTCCTGATTTTAATGAGAGTGTATTACGCTTTCAGAGGATTGATTTAGTTAAATAATAAAATATGAAAAAGATCGTAATATTATTTATGTTAATGGGATTTCTTTCATGTAGGAATGATAGTCGAAAATCTTTTCTGGATTTATTTAATGATAGTATCGTAGCAAAAACGAGTTTAATTGACGAATTCCCTATAGACTCTTTGGGAAATCCGGTAGCAATTATGTCAATTAGAAATTGCGTACTTTTTTCCGAACCAAAATTATCTCACTTGATGATGTGTTATGATTTAAAACGAAAATCAATAACACGTTTTTTACCTAAAGGACAAGTGATAAATGAAGCGATTGATATTCAAACCTTGGGAAAAGGTCCGTATCCCAATTCAATTTATGCTCTTGATGTGTTATCACAGTCTATTTTCCTCTTTTCATTGAAAGGTGATAAAATACAGATTTTGGGTAAAGACAGCATAATGCCGGATGCTCAATTTGCTTCTGTTGCTTATGATCGTGATTTAGTATTTTTTCTTACAATTTGAACTCCAAACCGCTTCTCTCTTAGGCTAGGTGATCATTTTATGAATGTGGGAGAAAACTTATGTATTGCAAATATTCCTTCTGAAGTTGTGTCCCGTACTTTGCAAGGACCTTGTTGTCTATCCTCTAAAAGAAAAAGAATAGTTTGGTTTTCTATTTATGGTGATGCTATGGAAATTTATGATTACTCTAATCTTAATAAGATAAAGGTTATAACTTCTAAATTAATTTGTCCTCCTGTATTTGATATGGCTGGGGGCGTAATAATGGTGCTTTGGATAGAAAAACGAAGTTGAGCGTTGCATCTGTGACTTCCGATGATGATTATATCTATGCCCTTTATAATGGACATGTATTAGAGGATGCTGTTGGTAGTAGAGATGATATTTTATTGTCAAATAAATTGTTAGTTTTTGATTGGGAGGGGACTCCTTGTATGGCTATAAAGTTAGATAGACCAATAAAATCTATTACATATGATAAAAAGGAGCATCTTATTTTAGCCTTAGGTCTTAATGAAAAAAAGGATTTTGCTTTATACAGTTTTCCTATTAAAAAATATATTCAATAACTTTTCCTTAAAAGTAATGTCTCCGCTGAACTTTACCGCATTGAAGTTGATTAGAAATAGTCAGATTATGAAATAGAAATAGCTTTTTTATGAATAAGCACTACGTGAAAAAGAGATCACGCTTTTTTCACGCTCTTTTCACGCCCTAAGTTATTAGAACTTAAATACTCTTTTTACATTTGTTCTATCACAGAGTTGTGAAAATATATTTAAAACAGTGAGAATAGAATAAGGAATGGATAGAGACATCTATTTAGAAACTTCATGGACTACTATCCGTTCCATAACCAGCTAAAAAAGGAGGTCGGGGCAAAGATACGTAGAATTCTAGATAAGGCAATATGATTGCTTGTCCGTTGAAAGGATAGATACGGAAGTAATAAACATGCAAGTATTAATATAAAAAGTAGTTGAACATGAAAAAAATAGTAAAATTAGCTTTCGTTGCTGTATTTGCTGTAGTTGCAGGATATAGTGTTTATGCTAATAAAAAGGTAAATACGATGTCTGATCTGGTATTAGCTAATGTGGAGGCTTTAGCTGATGGTGAAAGTGGAGGAGGTACTGTTTCTTGTTATTGTAAGACAAATTGGTTTTCCTCTAATGTTTGTACAGCTAATGGAAGTGGTGCTTATTGCGGAGGAGATCCTTGTGCTAATCATGATGGAAATTGTCGTTGATTATGTCTTGTCGCAATTTTTTGTGTGGATTAGAGATGCTTCTTATAAGCATCTCTTGCACTAGTAAACATGAAAGTCTTTACCGCGGAAATTATAGATTAAGTAAACAAGTAGGGTGGTTGGATTCAGTGATAGTTAGTGCAGATAGTACTAGTGGACGAGGGAACTTTTTTATGCAAGATTCCTCCATCTATTTTGCTGATGCATATTATGCCTCGATATTTCAGTATAGAGCTATTGATGGAGCATTTATTTCTCGTCATTTTACTCTAGGGCAGGGACCCAATGAATTATCTGCCTTTTTATATGCATATCCTTTTAAGAGAGGAAAAGGTGAATGTTTCATAGTGGATAACTCTTTGAATGTGTATTCTTATCAAAAAAATGATTTTCTTTTAAAAGAGAAAGGAGTTGTGAATTTTGGTTGGAATAAGGTCCAGAGAGATAACTATGATTCTCCATCTGTATATAATGTAATGGAAATGAGTGATTTTGGAATAAATTTTACTTATTTGAATGACTCAACTTTATTGATGCCAGTTAGTTTAGTTAATAGATATTTGAGTGATATAAATTCTAAGCGATATGAAAAGGGACATATTTTGGCCGAATTAGATACTAGGAATATGCAGATCAGAAAAGTTGTAGGTCGTTTCCCTTCTATATATAAAGAAAAACCAACTCCTTTCTTTGAATTTTTTAATTATGTGTTGCGAGGGGATACACTTTATGTTAATCATGCGGTTGATTCTTTGATATATGTTTATAAGTATCCGGATAGATTATTATATACAATGGGCTATGAAGCGCCTAATGTTAATAGGAGTTATACAATAGGTTATAATGCTGATATTTTTCATTTTAAAGAAGATTGTAAAAGAGTAGGCACTAATATGGGGTTAATATATATAAAAGAGCAAAATTTGTTACTTAGGACTGTGCTGAAGAGTTTTAAAAGTAGGCAAGTGTGCCTACAGGCCTATTGGGGAACTGATTTAGTATTGGAGGCTAATATGCCAGACTTCTTTAAGTTTTTAGGATACTATAATAATTATTTTTACGGGGTGAAAATGCTTCCGCTGGAAACCGCTGACGGTAGAATGTCATTTGTATTTTATCGTTTTAAAATAGAATAAAATGAAGTATTTTGTACTTGTAATATTCTCTCTTACTCTTGCTTGTTGTAAACAATCTAAGATGGAAAGAATTGATAGAGTTGTAAATGATTGGATTGGTAAAAAAATCATTTGGAATGAAGAATATTATTCATTTGTAGATACTCATAAGCCCACTTTTACAATAGTGTCCTATATTGATTCTTTGGGATGCATAAGTTGTAAATTGCAATTGAATAAGTGGAATATTTTCAAGAGAGTGGTAGATTCTATTTCAAAAAAGAGAGTTTCTATCATCTTTATAGCTCATGGCGCCATTAAAAAAGATATAAAGTATTTGTTTGATGCATATCATTTTTATCCTAATTTATGTATTATGGATGTAGATAATCGGTTGAATACGTCTAATCAATTTCCGCAGCTAAATGAGTATCAAACTTTTTTATTGGATAACAATAATAAAGTATTAGCTATTGGCAATCCCATTCATAATCCTAAGGTAAAAGATTTATATCTTAAAATTATTAGGGGAGACGCTTTAAGTAAAAACAAGAAAAAAGAAGTCGTAACAACGGTATCTCTTGATAAATCAATATTTTCAATGGGGACTTTTAGTTGGGAGAAAGAGCAAAATACAACTTTCTTATTAAAAAATATCGGGGATAAGGCGTTTGTTATTAACGATGTTACAACTTCTTGCGGTTGCACTTCGGTGGAATATTCCAAAGAACCTATAAGACCGGGGAAGTCTCTTACTCTACATGTTACATACAAAGCGGATCATCCGGGGCACTTTGATAAAACGGTATCCGTTTATTGTAATGTTCCGTCTTCTCCTATTCAATTAAGAATCAACGGGAATGCAGACTAGTTTAAAATTAAATATGAAACATCTTATTTTCTTGTTATCCCTTGTATTAGGGCTAGCTGCTTGTAGCAAAGTGGATAAAGTTACAAAGTGGGACAGTACGTTTAAAGATGTCCGGCAATTGGAAGCTAAGAATTATTTAAGTAAGGATTATATTTGGGGACGTCCCTTTTTTATTCATTATATTGATTCTTGTGTAATAGTGTATGACGATTTAGGGGATAGCCTTTTTACGTTGATAGATTTAAAAGCGGATAATAGGGTTTATCGTTTTGGTAAACGTGGACAAGGCAAGGATGATTTTCTTCAGGTTGCTTCTTTTTATAATATGCAATCAGATTCTTTATTGGCTGTGTATGATGGGTTCGGACGATCTTTAGTTCAGATGAATATTAATCAGGTGAGGCGGGGAATATATAAGTTCCCTTTGGTGGTAGAAGATACGCTAAGGAGTGTTTTTGTTGTTCTGACTAAATATCACACTTATGTGGGGATTGGATTTTATGAAAAGAATATGTTGAGCTTGTATGGGGATAAGATAGGGCGCCAGTATTTCTTTGAATATCCTTATAAAGATAAACAGGAGAAGGCAATAAGTAATAGGTTGCGGGGGATGGCATATCAAGGGGTGCTGCGATCTAATCCTTCAATGGATAAAATAGTCTTTTCCGTCACGAGCGCTCCTATATTTTTTCTTTATTCGGTGAAAAAAGATCGGATTATAAAGACTTATGATTTTATAGCTGATTATCCGGTCTATAAGACAGAAGATGACGGAACTGTGAGATCTGCTCCGATGAGTGCAAAAAATATATTGGGATTTGTGGATGCTTATGCTACCGATAAATATGTTTACTTGTTATATTCAGGGAAGTCTTTTGCAGAGGCAGGAATGAAAGCTTTCCATGGTTCTGTGGTCTATAAAATAACTTGGGATGCAAAACCTGTTTGTAAGTATGAATTAGATATTCCGATTTCTACTTTTTGTGTATCTGATGATGATAGCTGGATTTATGCTATGGCATATCAGGACGAATTCCATTTGGTTGGCTTTCCTATAAATACAAAACATGCAGAGAAGGCGCAGTTGGATAAATAGAATAGTGAATAAGCTGTTCGGGCTTATCATTTTATTCTTGGGACTGTTTGCTCTATGGCTATTTCTCCAAGTGACGACTTTTACTACATTCAGAATCCCTACGGACTCGATGGAGCCGGCTTTGTTGCCCGGCGATTGTATTTTAGTTAATAAATGGGTTATGGGAGGACGTGTCTTTAACTTGTGGAAGGCATTAAATAAGAAAGAAGTGAAGATATACAGGTTACCCTCATTAAGTAAGATAAAACGGAATGATATTCTGGTTTTCAATTTCCCATACCCTAAGCACTGGGACAGCATTGGTTTTGATGTGATGAAGTACTATGTGAAGCGTTGCGTAGCTTTGCCCGGAGATACTTTTGAAATAAAGAATGCACGTTATAGGGTGCATGGTTGCAGTGCTTCTTTAGGGAATCTAAAAGCTCAGAAGAGTCTATTGAGATTATTGAATGCGGGGAGGGCAAAATATTATGGAGTTGTAGAAAGAACATTCCCGCATGATAGTTTAGTTAATTGGAATATTAAGGATTTTGGCCCTTTATATATTCCTGCAAAAGGAGATTATATGCATATAGGGCCTTTGCAAAAGATCTTGTACAAAAATATAATAGAGTGGGAGCAGAAAAAGAAATTATCCTTAGTGGATAATGAGGTATTGCTTGGGGATAGTGTGATTACTCGTTATCGCTTTAAAGAGAATTATTATTTCGTAGCTGGTGATAAGGTGGAAAACTCCAGGGATTCCCGTTATTGGGGACTGTTACCGGAACCTTTTATTGTAGGTAAAGCGGTGAGGATTTGGAAGTCGGTGGATAAAGAAACGGGAGGAATTAGATGGAACAGGATTCTGAAAGGCATAAGTTGAGAATAATGCAAAATTATAGCATTAATATCAGACGGTTAGTCGTCGGAATTTTGAATTTCCTTGCTATACTTTCTTTACTTAGTCTGGTCTGTGCGGTTAACCCTGATCTACCATCGGGGGTGACATTTGGGCAGTGGACGTGGTTTGTAAAGACGATTTTGGGAGCTGCATGTTGTACGGCGGTTGCTGTTCTGTTGCAAATTAGTAGAAACCAGTTTTGGGGAAATTTGATTTCTTTTCCTTATTTTGCTCGATATGTGGCTTGGTCGTTGATGCTTCTAGGGGGTGTGGAAGCTGTTTGGGGATTACGTCAATTGTATGGTTTTTCTGTTTCGGGGCATTCGCTGTATAATCTCACCGGATCTTTCTATAATCCGGGACCTTATGGAGGGTACTTGGCAATGGTACTTCCTGTGTGTTTGCATTATTATGCATCTCCCCGTGGAAAATGGAAAGAGATGTGGTGGTATGAAAAGATAGGAAAGTTACTGGCCGTGGTGACGGGTATTCTTATTTTGTGTGTGCTCCCTGCTACGATGAGCCGTTCGGCATGGATTGCAGCTTTACTATCTTGTGGATGGGTGATGTATATGTTTGCAAGCAAGAAGTATAAAAAATGGGTTTCGAGGAAGTCTTATAGAAAAGGAACAGTAAGGTGGGTGGGTGGTATGCTTGCTCTTTTGTTAATTGGTGGGGGAATTGGGATGTTCCGGATGAAGTCGGATTCGGCTTTAGGACGGGTTTTCTTGTGGAGGATGACTTGTCAGGCCATCATGCAACACCCGTTTGTGGGGACCTCCACTCCTGCCGTGTCATATAGTGATGCGCAGGAGACTTATTTTGCAAAGGGCACTTATGCTACGTGGGAAGAACGTGTAGCGGGAAGTCCTAAATATGCATTTAATGAATATCTGGAGATTTGGCTGGAATGGGGGCTTTTTTTATTACTGGTCCTTTGTTGGCTGGCAGGTGTTTCAATATGGCAGGGGATTAGGGGACACAATTACGGATTATGTGGAGCCATCATTTCGTTGCTTATCTTTTGCTTCTCTTCTTATCCGTTTCAGTTTCCGGCTTTTATTATTACGATGATTTTATTGCTGCTGGCTTGTTCGGGAATAGGGGCATTAGCCGGGAGGTTGATCTTGTTTGTGGTGACTATTTTGGCATTGGCTTTTAATGTGACCGGGTATAACGACAACAAGATGGAGGCTTATCGGAATTGGAGCAATGCTAAAATACTTTATCATGCCGGGGCGTATGAATCGGCGGAAAAGAGTTATTTGGCGTTAATGCCGGATTTAAGTGATGAAGCTTCCTTTTTGTTTGAATATGGGCATTGTTTACATAAGACGGGGGATTACGAAGAATCCACCCGGATTTTAAAAAGAGCCGGACAATATAGTACGGACCCGATGATTTTGAATGTCATAGGAAAGAATTACCAACAGGAAGGAAAATATGAAGAGGCCGAAAAGGTTTTTATTCGTGCCACTCATCGTTTACCGGGAAGGATATATCCTTATTATTTACTGGCAAAGCTTTATGCGGAACCGGGCTTCTTGCATCCTGATAAATTTGTAGAAATGCAGCGGATTGTAATGACTAAGGAGCCTAAGGTTTCATCTACTGCTATCCGGCAGATGCGTGAAGAGTTGGAGAAACTGTCGGCTAATATAGTTATAGTGAATAGAAGTAAATATTTATTACATAATGATTCTCCTCCGGATATTCGCTGACTTTGAAAGAATATGAGAAAATAATTATTAATTGGGAATAACCCTTTTTAGTTATTTAACTGTCAGAGTTAGTTTAATAACTATATTATTTAGTTTATTTGTGGAGATGTTATAAATGTTGAATCTAAAAACTAACAAAAACATGAAGGGAAGGCGATTACTGATTATTGGTTTAATGGGCTTATTAGTTTCTTGTAGTAACACTCCGCAATCTGCTAAACTGTGTACTGTTGATGTGGAGGGGGCAATGGAAAATTCGGGGGAATTAAAACTTTCGGAATTGGCAAGTGATGTGCGCTATGTTCCCTTGGAAACGACAGATTCTTGTTTGATAGGAGCGAATCCTAACATTTTATTGCTTGATAAACAGATAGTAGTATACTCAAATAAAGAGTGTTTATTATTTAATAAGGCGGATGGGAAATTTCTGTGTAGGCTAGGGCATGGTGGAGATGATCCTGAAGCTTACTCCTATCCCGTACCGTTTTATAATGAACACAATGAGATGTTCTATTTTAAACGGGAACCTGAGTGGTTGCAAAAATATGATGCAAGTGGTCGCTATCAAGGTAAGCTGAAAATACCTACTCCTCCGGCAATGCCAAGTGAATTTGGCTTTATGGATTCTTTGGTTATAGGCCATTATAATAATATAGCGATGGGGTATGCGCCGCGTGCTTTGCTGCTTTTTAATGAAAAAGGGGAAGAAGTGGATACTGTACCTAGTCTGCTACCAGTGCTTTCTAAAAAGGAGGTGAGTGATATTGATAATATCAATGTAAAAAGATTGGGTGATATGATGATCGTGTTGACTCGTTTTAAGGATGGAGGCTATATGGCTGGCATTGGAGGAAGAACCTTTCTTTGGAATAGTAAGGGAGAAACACGTTTTAAAGAAAGTTTTAACGATACTGCTTTCACCGTTAGGCGAAGTGAGCTGGCTCCATATATTGTCTTTAAAACAGGAAAGTGGCATTGGGGTGCGGAAGCACGTACTGACTCAAAAGATAATGAAAAAAGGTTGCTTATAGGGGAGGTCTTTGAATCTTCGCAAGCCATCTTTTTTCAATGTATTTGTGGATTGTATACCAATGAACCGGAAATGTTGAATGGCATTTATAATCGTAAGTCGGGGATGACGTATATGAGTCCTGAGAAGAATGGGATTATTGATAACATTAATGGTTTTATGCCGTTTCATCCTAAGGCATGTAGTCCGCAGGGGGAATATGCAGGGCTTGTAGAGGCGGGTGAAGCCATGGATTGGCTTAAAGAGCATTCTGAGCTAGCCCGAAATAGTAAGTTTTCTGTTTTGAAAGGGTTGACAGAGGATGATAATCCGGTAGTCGTTATTGCCAAGCCTTAATAAACAAAAAGGGAAAAGTTACTTATAAGCTATGGGATAAATAGGAGATTTTATGTTTATATACAATAGAAAAACAAAGAAACAAAGTCTATAATGACTTATTCTCTGCTCAAAGAGTGCAGAGAGTCAGACCTACATCTGGATTGTTTGTGCGCGCAATGAGCAAAATTGCAATTGCTTTTATTTATCTATTTTTTTTCATGCTGATTTGTACTAATTAATAAATTTTCTTGATTAATTAACCCGATTTTAATCTTTCTATTAATATCGCATCTGTTTTTTTGCAATGAATTAATCTTTAGAAGATAATTGCGATGAGAAAAAAGTATTATATGATATCCTTGTTGTACTCATTCTTAGCTCTGTTTATTTGCGAGAATAGCTTGGCAAAAAGAACGAATCCAATGCAACAAGCCAACTATGCAAAATTAGTGGATACTTTACATTTGCTACAGAGGAAAATCAGAGCATTGAGCATAAGATTGTCATTTCCAATGTTTCTATTGAAAACGCAAAAGAAAAACATGCGTGTAGACAACAATGGGCGCAACTATCAACAAGTGCCGGCAGATACACATAATGAGGGGATGTACTATTTAGAATACAGTTTTCGTTTCTTAATTGTTATTGGAGTCAATAAATGTGTAATTTGAAATATACTATCGTCTTTTTATTCTCTTATTGTCTTCTCTCTTGTAATAATGAAAAGGTGAAGAAGGAGAATATATACTTATCTGAAAATTTATCTATCATAAGGCCAATCAATTCATTGGAAAACATGATTGATATCGAACCATTATTAGATACAGTTAGATATGTAAAGCTTGAATTAACTGATAAATCGATTATTGGTTATATCCAGAAAGTCGCAATATTTGAAGACAAAATATATGTGTTGGACACTCAAGCTTCTTCTTTATTCGTTTTTGATATAAATGGAAAATACTTATTTAAAATATCTCAAAAAGGATTGGGACCCCATGATTATATTCAGCTTGACTTTTTTGATATTGACATTGATAAGCGAGAGATTGTTCTCACGGACTTGATGGGATATTGGACCATGAGATATGATTTAGATGGTAACTTTATAAAGCGAAAAAAAATACCTTTCTTCATAGAAGGAATAGTTCCTGGTTCCAACGGTGGGTTTATCACATACCAGAATTTCAGGGATAATAAGCAGAACATAAAACAAGAATATAATTTATTTTATATTGATGCTTTAATGGTACCTCATAAAGCCTATTTTCCATATAATTCTTTAGAACTCAATCCTCCCCCTACCCCACGTTCTGGCCCTTTCTACTATTATAATAATAATTTCCATTTTTTTTCTATTTATGGAAATGAAATATATGACATTACAGAAGATAGTTTGATCTTAAAGTATATGTTTGATTTTGGAAATAAAACATTTGATAAAAATATGCTAAATAGCCCAGAGGATTTAAGGTTGTATTTAGAAAAAGGGGAGTATTATTCTGTAAAAAGTGTACAGGAAACAGATGAATTGCTTTGCTTTTCAGTTTCTAGTTCTAATATGCCAATATTATTTATTGGCTATTATTCTAAAAAAACTAAGAATGTTATGTATTCTTCTCTATATTTAATTGGCAAAGAGGGACAGATTCTGGGTATGCCAGTTTCTTCTTATGGTTTGTGGTTAATTAATGAATTACCAATTGATAATTTGATCTCATGGAGGGAAGATATTGATAAAAATAATATTTTAATAAAAAACTCTTTTTTAGAGAGGCAGAAAAAGGTAGCTAATTCCCTAACTCTGGACGATAATCCCGTGTTAATGTTTTATAAGTTAAAGAAATTTTAGTTGTGAATGAAGGAAAAAAGCTTGGCATTTCTATTTCATTTATAGTCTCTGGAACTTCTGTTGGAGGATTAAGATTATGTGTATGAATGCCATGGTGGTTGGTCAAAATTGACTTGTTCAAGAGTATGTAAAGTATGAAATAGATAATTTATGTATTAGAAGACATTGTTTCGATAAAATATATGGAAGGGTAGTTTGTTGTATTTGTTTTTATTACTGTTTTAATCTGATAATCTATTATTTATTGTGACTTCGTTTTTTTATAAATAATTGTGTACTACAATATGAAAAATATTTTTTGGGGATTTATAATACTTGTATTATTTAGTTGTTCATTGCAAAAAAGGCAATATGCTTCCTTCTCTAGTCCTAAGGACTTCTCTGAAATTCATCAATTACCAGTGGATTCATCTTCGGGGACTATTATTCATTTAGATAATCCACTTAATAAGATAGAGATGAAAGATCTTATTGAGAAAGCTTTATATATACCGCTTGAAACCAGAGCTAATTCATTAATAGGTTATTATCAAAAAGTAACTATATATAATAATTATATTTATGTGTATGACGGAGTTGCTGCTGAAGGGGTGTTAATTTTCAAAATGAACGGACGTTTTGTCTCTAAGATAGGAGTAAAGGGCGGAGGTCCTGATGAACTCTCTTTGTTAAGGGGTATGTCAATAGATCGAAAACAGAATTTATTGATATTATATGATAATGGTAAAAGGAAACTAATGTATTATACGTTATTAGGGAAATTTGTGAAAAGTGTGGATGTCAAATTCCGATTTTCCGGGAAGTTTGCTGGCCTCTCTACTGGTGAAACTGTAGCTGCGACAGGAAAAAATGATGAAAATAGGCATTTGGAGAGCCTTAATGAGTATAGATTAGTTTATAGCGATAGTGCTGGTGATATAAGAAAAGTCGCATTTCGTTATGATGATAATGAAAAACTATATATAGCCTGGTCAGATCTTTTTTATTCTGATGATGAATTAGTATACCATCCTCAATTTTTAAATAGTATATACTCAGTTTTGAGTGATAGCGTTAAGTTGCGGTTTACATTCGATTTATCTAAATTCTCTGCTTTTGAGAATGACCGTATATCTGTGTTTGATAGTGATGATGAATTTGATGAATACCGCTCTAGGTGTTGTTCTGTAGAACCTGAAATATCTGAGAACAAAACTCATTTATCTTTTTCACTTTACGATAAGGGAAAGCGTTATTATTATTTTTATGATAAAAGAAGTAATAAGGCTATCGGATTTAAAAATATAGTATGGTCTGGTAGTAACATTGTGAACTTGCCTGTTCTTTCTAGTTATGGTGAATATTTCATAAGTGTAATGCCTGTGGGGCTATTACAAGATTATTATGACTATTGTTGTAAAAATGGTGCTTTTATTTCAAATGAGCTGAAAATGATAATTGAAAAATCTGACAGTGAAGATAATTCCATTTTGGTTTTATTTAAATTAAGAGAGTTGTGAAATCTGGTAATAAACTTTATATGGAAGTTCTTGCGCAATCAAATAACATTTCTGATAATAATACTTCGGGGTCAGGTTGCGGTAATAGTGATACTGATTACGCCTATCTAGAAAAGTTGTCGGTAAAGAATGCTTGTGGATATGTGATTAAATATAGTACTGGCATAGAATCGCTCGTTCGCTCTTTGCCTTTAGAGTTGAATTTTGAAATTGTCTATCAAAACAACAATAGGTTCTAATAAATAGAAATATGAACAAATACTCATTGATATATCTAACTCTTATTTTAATCGCGGCGATAGGTTGTACTTCCAATAATAAAGCGAAATCGTTTAAATCGTTGCAAGGCAATAAAAGGTGTCTTAATATCTTTTTAGAAGAAGATATCTCTAAAGATAAGAGAGTTAGTTTGGATTCGTTAATTGATACTATGTACTATATCTCTCCTCAATTAACGAATGAGTCTGTGATAGGTAGATACGATAAAGTTTTAGTTAATGATAGCCTGCTGTTTATTATGGAGAATTCTATTAGTAACAAATCTGTGTTCGTCTTTGACTTAAAAGGGAAATTCCTTTCTAAAGTCAATTCTTTCGGGCAGGGACCAGGAGAATATATAAGCATTCATGATTTTTATTATGATAATAGAAATAAGCTTATAGGAGTGTTAAGCCAATCTTGTATTATTAGGTATAATTTGGATGGTACATACAAGGATCAGTTTGATTTGAGAAACTATTATGTCAGTGAAGTAGAATTCGTGAATGGACATCTTTATGCTTATTGTTTACCTCAATGCAATTCTTCGACCTGTTTCTCTGTTTTAGTATTTAATGAAAACTTTGACCTTATTTACGAAGATTACCCATTGTCTAAAGAAATTATAAATTTCCCTTTATCTGATGGGAAAAGATCTATTATTAGTTATAATAATAAAGTATATTTTAATGCGATTAATAATGACACGATATATCTTGTTAAAGACAGCTTTATGCGTCCTGAGTGTATTGTAAATTTAGGAAAGTATAAATATCCGAAAGAGGATTTTGATAATTTGTTAAATGAAGGCGCAGGCTCGGTGAATAGACTTAATGAATTGTATGCTTCCAACTACTCTTTATTTGGAGTAAAACAATATTGGTTATCTGAAGAATATGTGTATCTTAATTTCCAGATAAATACTGAAAAATTTCAATCGTTTTATTCAATAAAGTCAAATAGAACGATAACTTTCTCTTCGTCTGATATTCCGTCTGCCGTTCTTCCTATTAACAATATTCAAACTTTTTATAAAGGTGAGTTTTATTCAGTATCAGATAATCAATTGATAGAGTATATTAAGAATAAAGAAGAGGAATCTGGAGTATTGAAATTACCTGATGATAATTTAAGAAAAGTACGTTATAATAGAATTTTAAGAAATAGCGATATTAATAATAATAGTATAATAGCGGTTTTTAGACTAAAGAAGTTTTAAGCTTCAGAGGGTGAAAAGCCATGTTTTTATTTGTAGTATTAAATTGCAAAACAATGTTGTTATAAGGAAACGAATGCGCATATTATTTTTGTATATTGTATTTAGGAGCCCTGAGAATGATGAAGTGATGTTGGTAAAAGGATATCAGGATACTTGTCTAAGGACATTTTGCTCCTTATTAATGCCGATAATGCTTTTATTTCACGTGATAGCCGTTTCTTTGGATATATCAGTGAAAACAACATTATAGGTAGAGTGAAGCGTGTACTTCTCTCTGTAAAGGAGCCATCTCGAATATTTAAGAAATTAAAATGATAGGAATGCCCTGCGCATGAGAGATAATAATAACTAATAATGAAATGTTTATTATAATGAAGAGATTTAAATGGTTTGTTTTGATTGCATTTTTTCCTATGGCATACTTAAATGCCCAAAACTGTGATATCCATTTTAGAGATATGATCAATCGAAATGAATGGTTTACTTTAGATAAAGAGTATGCCTTGAGGAAAGATTCTATAAAAGCTCCGGAGTTGAGATTATGGGCAAAATCATTGTTGAATACATATTTTAACCGGCCGGATAGTGCAATAAATTCTATTGGTTGCCTTTTGGCTAACTATGAAGATAAAATAGGATTTTATAATGTTGTAGGAATGTTTCGGTACAAGTTATCACAATTGGCTGTTCAAAGGCGTTATAATGTAATTTTGGAAGAATTGGATAAGTTTCTGAATAAGTTTTCAGCGCATTTGTCGCTTGAAGACTTGAATCTTTTCCGTGATATGCAAAAGGATTACAAGGCTTTGCGTGCAGCAAAATCTCCTAAAATAGTGAAATTGTACCGAAATATTGAGATACCTTTTGGAACGTTGAATATAAACTTTACAATTACTAAAGAAGATAAAAATGTTGAGCACTCTAATGCCTTAATTGGACTTGTAAAAGTAAAGATACATGGTAAAACATACGTATTTGTTTTAGATACTGGTAGTGAAACGACTTGTATCTTTGATCATACAGCGAAACAACTTGGTTTATGTTATTTACAAGATAGTATAAATTTATTAGGGGTCAAGAAAGCTTTCGGAAGGGCAGCAATGCTAGATAGTCTTTCTTTAAGTGGTTTGTCTATCTCTGATTTGATGATTACAATTGAAGATAATCCTTTCCTTAAAATGGCGGATTCTCAATCTCAAAAGGCAGATATAGAGCAACACTTACATGGTATCTTGGGGTTGGATATTATTCGACGCTTGGGGGAATTGCAGTTATATCCCTATGATAGAAAAATAGTCATACCGGCTAAAGAAACAGATTTACCGGAGGCGGGACGTAATATGTTTATGAGTGTGAATAATTATCTTGTATACGTGCTTACAATAAAAGTCGTTCTATGGCATTTCATTTAGATACAGGAAGTACTGACAGCAAATTATTTAAATCTTATTATTTAAAAAATAAAATAGAAATAGATGGCAAGCTCAAGAAAATGAATGAATTCTCTGCAGGGATAGGAGGTTCAAAGACTAATTGCGTTTATTTAATGCCTTCTCTAAATTTGACTGTTGGACCCACCTCTTTTTCTTTGAATAATCTTTCGATTAATACTCAAAATCCTTATGCGATAGCGTTTCCAACTGATGGTTCTTTGGGAATGGATTTTATTATGAGCTTTAATAAAATTACTTTGAACATGAATAAAATGTTTATATCCTTGGAAAAATAGTTATTAATACAGTTTTGTTAAATCAGAAGTTATGAATCACTTACATTTTTTTCTGCATTCTTGCTTATTTGCATTTGCCCTGACCATGTTTGTAATATTAATATATGGTTGTGCCTCTATTTATGAGAAATCACAATACTTTGTAGATCCTAAATCTACAGTAGGTCCGGAATCTATTTTTGATGGGTGGAGCTACGTGACATTGGAAACCAATGATAAGAACCTTATATCAAGTATGGACAAGGTTATGTTTGATAATGATAAGATCTATATTTTAGATCGAAAAGTGAATGAAGTTTTTATCTTTGATAGAAGAGGGAGATATCTTAATAAAATAGCAAAGCAAGGTCAGGGAAGAGATGAATATTTAGATATAGATGATGTCAATGTCTATAAATCCAATATTTTTATCTTGTGTTCAAACATTAAAAAGATTATGCAATATTCTTCTCAAGGTTCATTCATTAAAAGCATACCGCTACCTGATAGCTTTTATCGTTTTTCTTTTATTGATGATAACAAACTCTGCCTTTATTCCAGTTTCTCTAATAATTTGAAATACAATCTCATTTTGTATAATTATCAAACAAAGCAAATAATAGCTCATTATTATCCATTTGAAAAAAATAAAAGTTTTATTATCAATTGGAACTTTATTCAATCTGAAAAGTATGGAACTTTTGTAGCTATTCCTTTTGATCTGACTATATATAAATTGAGAAAAGACGGTTTGTCTCCTTATGCAGAGATATTGCTCGGAAAAAACAACATAATACCAGATAATTATCAAAATGTGGATTTTCTGACGTTGGCTGACGATTTTAGAACAAAATCAATAATCTATGATTTCAATTTTATATATGTAAATGACGATTATTTATATTTAAATTATATATTTGAATTTCGGTCCCATTTATCCCTTATTGATTTGAAGAGTAAGGGAGCCAAGACTGTAATATTAGATTCTTATAAGGGAAAAAGGTTACCTTATATTTATGCTGGAGCTTTGGGCTTTGATAAAAATAGACTAGTTTCTTATTTAACGGCAGACAGAGTTATAAAGGATAACCCTAAATTTCGATCGGATAAAAACGCCGACAGTCTATTGCATGAGGATGATAATCCGGTGTTATTTTTTCATCAATTAAAGGTAAGAAATGAATGGAGATGATTATTTTTTCTATTTTAAATTATGTATGTTGTGAGGTTGGAATGGCATACAGAATCATTAAGAATAATTGGCTTAAGATCATTGAAAGGGCCGAATTGTTAGCGTGAAAATCTTTTCACGCTCTTTTCACGGTTATTTCACGGATGTGGAAAGTTTAGTTGATATGAATCTCTTTAGATTTGCGAATAAGAAACAGATGTTATGATATTAATTTTTTATATTTGTGGAGATGACTTCATTTACACTTGATTTAATAGATATGAAATAATGAAAACACGTAACTACCGATATTGGCTTGGGATGGCACTTCTTGTGCTGGCGGCTTGTTCCGGACAGAAAAAAGAAACGGATAAGGAAGGAGTCGCAACAGTTCTCCCCGAGGAAAAGAATGAAGTAACTGTGATGACTTTAAAACGGCGAACGTTTAACCATGAATTGGTGAGTAATGGTAAGCTTTCAGCCGGAAACAAAGCTGATTTACGTTTTGAAACCTCTGGTGTACTGGCTCATATTTATGTGAAAAACGGAGACCGGGTACATCGGGGGCAGAAGTTGGCGGAACTGGATAAGTTCCGCTTGAAGAATAAAACGGAGCAAGCTAAAGAGTCGTTGGATAAAGCCAAATTGGAATTGAAAGATGTGCTGATAGGGCAGGGATATGCAACGGATGATTCTTCCAAAGTCCCGGCGGATATTATGCAATTGGCTCGGGTAAAGAGTGGATATGACCAGACTCTTTCACAATATGAACTGGCTAAATATGAAGAGGACCATGCTACACTTATTGCCCCTGTTGACGGAGTCGTCGCGAATCTTTTTTCCAAACCTTTTAATATGTCAAGTACGACGGATGCTTTTTGTACGATAATCGGAACACAGAGGATGGAAGCCGAGTTTACAGTGTTGGAGAGCGAACTGTCTATGATTAAGGTGGGGGACAAGGTGGTGGTGACTCCTTATGCTCTTCCTGATACTCACTATGAGGGGCGCATTAGCGAGATTAATCCGTTGGTGAATGATAAGGGAATGGTGCAAGTGAGAGCATTGGTTAGTGATAAAGGGAAGCTTTTCAGTGGTATGAATATACGTATTAACGTACATCGTTCGTTAGGTAAACAGTTAGTGATTCCCAAAAGTGCGGTTGTGTTGCGCTCGGGGCGTCAGGTGGTTTTTACATTGAAAAAGGGTAAAGCATGTTGGAACTATGTGGATACCGGGTTGGAGAATGCAGAGAGTTATACCATAGTGGAAGATGCGGCGGACGGATTGAAAGAAGGTGATACGGTTATTGTGACCGGTAATGTGAATCTGGCGCATGATGCTCCGGTTAAAGTAGTGAGTGGCAAGTAACGGAATATGGGGTATGGAAATGATTAGACGGGAATGGTAAAGTTTTTGATAGAGCGACCTATTGCGGTATTCATGGCATTTACTGCGTGTTTCATAGTGGGATTGGTAACCTATTTCACCTTGCCGGTCTCTTTGTTGCCGGATATTGCCATACCGGAAATTACCGTACAGGTTTCAGCTAAGAATACGTCGGCACGTGAGTTGGAAAACACAGTGGTGAAAATTTTGCGGCAGCAACTCATTCAGGTTTCCAAACTGAAAGAAATGAGCAGTGAAACGCGTGACGGCTCGGGAATTATCAGGCTTAACTTTGATTATGGCACCAATACGGATCTGGCTTTTATTGAGGTGAACGAAAAGATTGATGCGGCTATGAATTATCTGCCTAAGGACACTGACCGTCCCAAGGTAGTGAAAGCCAGTGCAACGGATATCCCTGTGTTTTATCTGAACTTGACGTTGAAAAGTGATAGTGCTTATGGACGGACGGATGAGCAGGCATTTATCCGGTTGAGCCAATTTGCGGAAGGGGTGATTAAGCGGCGTATCGAGCAATTGCCGGAGGTGGCGATGGTGGATATTACCGGATTGGTGGAGCAACAGGTGCAAATTGTACCGGATGAAAATAAACTGGCCGTATTGGGACTTTCCATTGAGGATCTGGAAAATACGCTGAACAAGAATAATGTGGAACCGGGCAGCATGACGGTGCGTGACGGGTATTATGAGTATAATATTAAATTCTCCACTCTACTGCGTACAAAAGAAGATGTGGAAAATATCTTGATTCGTAAGGAGGAACGGATTATCCGGTTGGGTGATTTTTGCCGGGTGACCGTGGTGCCGGTCAAAGAAAAAGGGGTGTCTATTAGTAACGGTAAGCGGGCGGTAACCCTGGCTGTGATTAAGCAGGCGGATGAGAATATGGACGATATGAAGCAGGCGGTTACCGGGACAATGGATTACTTTAAAAAGGTTTATCCTGACATTGATTTCAAGGTCAGCCGTAATCAGACGGAACTGTTGGATTATACCATTTCTAACTTGCAGCAAAACCTGTCGTTGGGTTTTATCTTGATTTGTATTGTGGCTGTACTGTTTTTAGGAGATGTGAAGTCTCCGTTTATTATTGGTCTGAGCATGGTGGTGTCCATTGTTATCAGTTTCCTTTTCTTTTATCTGTTTAAGGTTTCACTTAATATTATTTCACTGGCCGGGCTGATTCTCGCTTTGGGTATGATGATTGACAGTTCAATCATTGTTACGGAAAATATCTCGCAGTATCGTGAACGGGGTTATACGTTGAGAAGGGCTTGTATCGCGGGAACGAGTGAAGTCATTACACCAATGCTCAGTTCTTCGCTGACTACCATAGCCGTATTTATCCCCCTCGTTTTTATGAGCGGCATTGCAGGAGCTATCTTTTTTGATCAGGCTTTTTCAGTAACGGTGGGATTGATGGTCTCTTATTTTACCGGTATAATGTTGCTTCCGATACTTTATCTGCTGGTCTACCGTACCGGAATCAGGCGCAAGTCATGGTTTTCAGGCATCCGTATTCATAATCCGTTGAAAGCGCATACACTCGATCGTTTTTATGATGCAGGGATAAACTGGATCTTTTCTCATAAAACAAGCAGTCTGCTTTTTTGTGGAATTTCCGTTCCACTATGTGTGGTGATGTTTTTCTTTATCCGTAAAGAACGGATGCCTGAGTTGGACCGGAACGAGCTGGCCGTACGGGTGGAATGGAATGAGAATATTCATGTGGATGAGAATAGTAGGAGGGTGGATGGAGTATTTAAAACCTTTAAAAAGGAGACTGTGGAAGAGGCGGCTGCCGTAGGGGAACAAGACTACTTGTTGAATAATGAGCAGACGCTTTCTCCTTCGGAGACCGAACTCTATTTTAAGACGGAAAAGCCTTCGGAGATTGAACCTCTACAACAAGCTATAGCCGGATTTATGAAATCTAATTATCCGCTGGCCGTGGTCTCTTTTTCTCCTCCGGAAACGGTGTTCGAAAAATTGTTTGTGACTGGTGAGCCTGATATTGTGGCGGAGCTGTATGCGCGGAAGAAGCAGAAAGCACCGACTCCCGAGACTTTGCGCGGGTTGGAGCGACGGTTTAGTGTGCATACAGGGTATGAACCTACCGGTATTGCCTTTGAAAATCAGCTGGATATTCATATTGATCAGGAGAAGTTACTCCTTTACCGTGTTTCGTATGATGAACTGTATCGGACGCTAAAAACTGCTTTCAAGGAAAACAGTGTGGCTACCCTTCATTCTTACCAACAATATTTACCTATTGTCATTGCGGGGGAGGACCAAACCGTAAATGAAGTGTTGCGTAATACTTTGGTACAAACACAAGCGGATAAAGAGGGTAAGGTGGATTATATTCCTCTGAATAATTTGATTTCCGTCACGCCGACTGAAGATTTGAAAACGATTACCGCCGGGCGTAACGGTGAATATATCCCGTTTTGTTTTTATGGGGTTAAGGATGCTGAATCGTTAGTGAAGCAGGTGAAAGAGGAGGCGGGTAATACAGGCGATTGGGATACGGCATTTTCAGGAAGTTTCTTTTCCAACCGTGAGATGATGGATGAGCTGGTTATTATTTTACTCATCTCCATTTTGTTGATGTACTTTATTCTTGCAGCTCAATTTGAGAGCTTCGTCCAGCCGCTTATTGTGCTTTTGGAAATTCCGATAGATGTGGCCTTTGCGTTGGTTTTGCTTTGGATTTGCGGCCATACACTGAATTTGATGTCTGCTATCGGACTGATTGTGACATGTGGTATCATTATCAATGATTCCATATTGAAGTTGGATGCAATTAACGAGCTGAGAAAAGAGGGGGTGCCTTTGCTGGAAGCTATTCATGAAGCGGGGAGAAGGCGGCTACGTCCCATCATTATGACGTCGTTGACTACTATTTTTGCTATGGTGCCGTTACTGTTCTCTTCTGATATGGGGTCTGAATTGCAGAAGCCATTATCTATTGCGATGATCGGTGCGATGTTTATTGGTACGTTAGTGAGTTTATTCATTATCCCGTTGATTTACTGGGTGATTTACAGAACTAAAGAAATAAGATAATTATCGTTTTTGAAAATGGATAAAGTAAAAAGAATAAAGATGAATGGTAAGTGGAAAAGTTGGTGGATTGTGTGTTTACTGTTGGGGGCATGCACCTCTTCTGTCAACGCTCAGCAGCAAATTACATTGGATTTGAAGCAAACCATTGCAATGGCCAATGATAGCTCGTTGGAGGCTTTTCGGACCAAGAACATGTATTTGTCGGGGTATTGGGAATATCGTACCTATAAGGCAAACCGTTTACCCAGCCTGACATTGAATATGACTCCTGCCGAGTATAACCGGGATATTACCAAACGTTATGATTCTTCGGAAGATCTGGATGTTTACCGGAGTCAGCAATCTTTTTATGCTTACGGTAATCTAGCGGTTAAGCAAAATTTTGACTGGACGGGTGGTACGTTTTATCTGTATTCAGAGTTAGGATATATGCGAAGTATCGGAGATAATAACTATACTCAATATACCAGTGTCCCTGTGCGTTTGGCTTATTCACAAAGTTTGGTGGGGTATAATGCTTTTCGCTGGGACCGGAGAATAGAGCCGTTAAAGTATGAGAAGGTGAAGAAAGAATACTTGCATAACGCTGAAGCGGTGTCCGAACAGGCTACTACTTGTTTCTTTGAATTGGCTATGGCGCAAGCCGAGTATGATTTGGCTAAGGAAAATGTGGCTTCTTCCGATACGCTGTATCGCATCGGTATGCAACGGCTGAAAATTGCTTCCATTAGTCGCGCCGATTTATTGACTTTGAAATTGGATGTGGTGAATGCACGTAATACCTTGCAAAATGCGATCAGCTCGTTGAAGCGTGCAATGTTCTCGTTAGCTTCTTTTCTTAATCTGGACAAGAATACGGAGATTAGGCTGAAACTTCCCGGACATCCTGCCGACTTACGGGTCTCTGCGGATGAGGCGTTAACTAGTGCACGCGAGAATAATCCGACGTTCCTGGAATCCAGGCAGAACATATTGGAAGCCCGGCAAACGGTGGATAAGACTAAAAAGGAGTCTCGTTTTGATGCGAGCATTAATGCGAGTGTTGGATTTAATCAGGTAGCTGAGAAGTTTAATCAGGCTTATAAGCGTCCTATGCAGCAGGAAATGGTCTCGGTGAGTGTGTCTATCCCTTTGGTGGATTGGGGGGTACGTAAGGGAAAATATAACATGGCCCGTAATAACTTGAATGTGGTGAAGATCTCTTCCCGCCAGAATGAGATTAGTGTCGAAGAAGATGTGATTATGGCTGTGAACGATTTTAATGTGCAGCAGGATCTCGTGAAAAGTGCGGAGGAAGCGCTAGACTTATCCATTATGGCTTATAATGAAACTCGGCAGCGTTTTATCATTGGCAAAGCCGATATTAGTAGTTTAACACTTTCACTTAACCGCCAGCAGGAGGCACAGCGCAATTATATTTCCGCCTTACAAAATTATTGGTTGAATTATTATAAAATACGCAAGCTGACTTTATTTGATTTTGCTTCCGGTTTTTCTCTTTCTGATAAGTTTGATTTTGAAAACCGGTCGCAATTCAGTGTAAACTGAATGCCGGGTTTGCGGAATGTTTTTAATTTGATTTGTTGAAATGAATCGTTTGTCTTCTTTTACCCTTATCGTTACGTTTGTCTGCTTGGCTTTGGTGGGAGTGGCCCTTATACCTTTGCTTCCGGTTAAACTCAATCCTTCGCGCGCGTTACCCGGGTTTACGGTCCGTTTCAATATGCCGGGTACTTCTGCACGAGTGGTGGAAATGGGAGCTACCAGTAAGTTGGAAGCCATGTTGGCCCGTATCAAGGGGGTAAAGAAGTTGAGTTCCATTTCCGGTAATGGCTTTGGTCATATAACTGTGGAACTGGATAAACATGCCGACGTGGATATGGTACGTTTTGAAGCGTCCACTATTATCCGGCAGACTTGGCCGGAGTTGCCATCTGGTGTGAGTTATCCTTATATTCAGATGAAAGTTCCGGATCAGGACGATTCAGGTCCGTTTATGACATTTACGCTCAATGCACCCTCTTCGCCTATCTTTATTCAACGTTATGCTGAACAAAAAATTAAGCCCCGTCTGGCTAGACTGTCGGGTATTTATAAGATAGAATTGAGTGGAGCGACTCCCATGGAGTGGAGGTTGGAATATGATAGCGAACAATTACGTATACTTGGAGTTACGCTTGTTAATATTGAAAGAGCAATAAAGAGACACTACAATAAAGAATTTTTAGGGATACATAATGTGGATACGCCATCAGGTGAACAGTGGATACGATTGGCATTGGTACCGGATGAGGAAACAGGGCGTTTCGATCCTTCTTCTATTACAGTAACGGCTTCGGGTGGAAAAGTGATCCGCTTGAATGAATTGGTTAAAGTGACGCATGTGGAAGAGGAACCGCAAAGTTATTACCGTATTAACGGACTGAATTCCATTTATATGTCCATTACGGCGGATGTGGCGGCTAATCAGTTGGAATTGAGTAATGCTATTAAGACTGAAATGGATGGGATAATGGCTCTGCTTCCTGCTGGTTATGAGATTCACACCAGTTATGATGCTACGGAGTATATCAGGGGAGAACTGAATAAAATATATTTCCGTACCGGATTAACGGTACTTATTCTCTTGGTTTTTGTCTGGCTGATTACTCGTAATTTGAAGTATCTTTTTCTCATAGTCACCAGTCTCGCGGTAAATATTGCCATAGCTGTAATTTTTTATTATCTGTTGGGATTGGAGATGCAATTATATTCATTGGCGGGTATTACGGTGTCATTGAATCTGGTGATAGACTGTACTATTGTCATGACCGACCATATCTTGCACCGACATAATTTGAAAGCTTTTATGTCTGTTTTAGCCGCGACACTGACCACTATTGGAGCATTGGTTATTATCTTCTTTTTGAATGAGAAGATTCGGTTGAATTTGCAGGATTTTGCGGCTGTGGTGATTGTAAATCTGGCGGTTTCTCTATTGGTTGCTCTCTTTTTTGTTCCCGCTTTAATTGAACGGATTGGGTTAAGGAAGCGGTTGACGAAGAAGACAAGCCGCTGGAAAGTGATATCGTGGTTGCGCAAACAGATCAGAATGCGGCGGATGACGGTGTATTTTACCCGTTTTTATGAAATTCTTATTCGTTTCCTGATTCGTTGGCGTGTAGCTGTCTGCATTTTATTGGTTTTAGGCTTCGGTCTTCCCGTCTTTTTATTGCCAGAGAGACTTAACGGGGAAAGTAAATGGGATCAATGGTATAACAAAACATTCGGATCGGCTACTTATAAAGAGTCGGTAAAGTCGGTGGTGGATAAAATGTTGGGTGGCAGCCTCCGCCTGTTTATAGAAAAAGTGTATGACGGGAGCTATTTTAGTCGCAATGAGGAAGTGGTGCTTTATGCCAATGCAAATTTGCCTAATGGAAGTACTCTGGAGCAAATGAATACGTTAGTAAAGCGCATGGAGACTTATTTGAGCCAGTTTAAAGAAATAAAACAGTTTCAGACGTCTATCTATAGTGCCCGGCGTGCTACTATACAAATCTATTTTAAGAAAGAATATCAACGTAGTGGCTTTCCTTATACGTTGAAGGCTGATATGGTAAGTAAAGCGATGCAATTGGGTGGGGGAGATTGGAGTATATACGGTTTGCAGGATCAGGGATTTAGTAATAGTGTACGCGAGAATGCCGGTTCGTATCGTATTAGGATGTATGGATACAATTATGATGATCTTTATGTCTTAGCTGAAGAATTGAAGGCTAAGTTACTTTCCCACCGGCGAATTAAAGAGGTATTGATCAATTCGAATTTTTCTTGGTGGAAAGATGATTATCAAGAGTTCTATTTCGATTTGGACAGGTGGCGCATGGCTCAGGAAAATATTGATGTTCAACGACTTTTTGCCACTGTACAACCTATCTTCGGCAAAGATATGGAAGTGGGTTCTGTTGTCACGGATGAAGGAACGGAAAGTATCAAGCTTTCTTCCCGGCAATCCCGTGGATATGATGTATGGGCAATGCAATATTCTCCATATGGAGCAGATGTCGGAAAGCATTATAAACTTTCTGAATTGGCTGCTATGGAGAAGGGGCAAATGCCGCAGGAAATTGCCAAGGAAAACCAGCAATACCGTTTATGCTTGCAATATGAATACATTGGTTCCAATGAGCAGGGGGAGAAAATACAGAAACGGGATCTGAAAGAATTTAATGCTACTTTGCCAATGGGGTACACGGCTGAATCTGATAGGCAGTCGTGGACATGGGGAAAGAAAGATAACAAACAATATTTGCTGTTATTGGTGGTTATTGCTATTATTTTCTTTACAACAAGTATTTTGTTCAACTCATTGCGACAGCCGTTAGCTATTATTTTTGTCATCCCGGTATCTTATATCGGAGTGTTCCTTACTTTTTATTGGTTCCACCTGAATTTTGACCAGGGTGGGTTTGCTTCGTTTGTGCTATTGTGTGGCATTACGGTAAATGCCAGTATTTATATTTTAAATGAATATAATAACTTGCGTAGCCGTTTTCCCCGTCTTTCTGCATTACACGCTTATACTAAGGCATGGAATGCTAAAGTTGTCCCTATTTTTCTTACAGTCGTTTCCACTATTCTGGGTTTTGTTCCTTTTATGGTTGGTACTGAAAAAGAAGCTTTTTGGTTTCCTTTGGCTGCCGGTACTATTGGCGGATTAATTATGTCTGTTATTAGTATATTTTTCTTTCTTCCGGTATTTTGTTTGAAAAGAAAACAACTTAAAATCAATAAAATGAGCGCTTCAGCCAATAAAAGATAGCTAAAAATAAGAGTTGGAACTTTCATTTTTAGTACTTTTGCCGTTTCAATTGTTATAGATGGAAAAATTGTTATGCTGAGTAAAGTTATAGATCAGACCAAGATAGACCGTTTTACCAGGTGGCTGGAACACGCAGAGAAGATTGTTATTGTAGGGCATGTGGCGCCGGACGGAGATGCTATTGGTTCCTCATTGGGCTTTTATCATTTTCTTGAGACGCTGGATAAAACTGTAAATGTGATTGTGCCGAATGGATTTCCCGACTTTTTGAAATGGCTGCCGGGAAGCAGGGACATATTGCTGTATGACCGCTATAAGGAATTTGCCGATAAGTTGATAGCTGAGGCGGATATCATTTGCTGTTTGGATTTTAATGCCTTGAATCGCATTGATTCCATGGCCGATTCAATTCAGGCAGCTAAGGGAAAGAAACTACTCATCGACCATCATTTGCAACCGGAAGAGTTTTGTGATATTATTATGTCTTATTCACATATTTCTTCTACTTCCGAGTTGGTATTCCGCTTGATTTGCAGGATGGGATACTTTAGTGATATTACCAGAGAAGGGGCGGAATGCATTTATACCGGTATGATGACTGATACCGGTGGATTTACCTACAATTCCAATAATCCGGAAATTTATTTTATTATTAGCGAACTTCTTTCCAAGGGGATTGATAAGGATGATATTTACCGGAAAGTCTATAATACTTATTCCGAGAGCCGCCTGCGATTGATGGGGTTTGTACTTTCACAGATGAAGGTTTATCCTGACTGTCATGCTGCTTTGATTTCGCTAACTAAGAAGGAACAGGGGCAATTTGATTATATACGCGGCGATAGCGAAGGTTTCGTAAATATACCACTGAGTATAAAGGGTGTGATTCTTTCATGCTTTTTGCGTGAGGATACGGAAAGACCTATTGTTAAGATATCTTTACGCTCGGTGGGGGCGTTTCCTTGTAATCAGTTGGCTGCGGAATTTTTTAATGGTGGCGGGCATTTGAATGCTTCCGGTGGTGAATTTTATGGAACAATAGAGGAAGCAAGGGTAATGTTTGCAAAAGCTTTGGAAAAATATAAGCCGCTATTGAATGCGAAAGGATAAAAAACTTAGGTCATAAAGGTTAAAAGATACGAAGTTTACATGCCGTGTTTTTATCTTTCGCTAAAATCAGGTATTTTTGTACGATATTACTAAATAATAAACATGAAGAAACTAACATTCCTCTTTTTGTCTTTATTAGCATGTTGTCTGGCATTTCAGTCTTGTAGTCATACTAGAACTTATGCTGAAATGTTGGATGATGAAAAAGTTGCTATTAAGAATTTCATCAAAGATAACGGCATAAATGTGATATCTCAGAGTGAGTTCTATGCTAACGACTCGACTACGGATACTCTCAAGAATGAATATGTCCAGCTTGCGAGCGGAGTATATATGCAAATTGTGGATAAAGGTTCTACGAATCCGGCCGATACCGTGAAGAAGAATGATGCTGTTTTAGTTCGTTTTATGGAGTATGATATTATGGGGAAGGACACTACGCTTTCTAATATAGATGATCCGCAAATCGTGGATGAATTTAATTATACCGTGACAAGTTCTTCCATTGCCGGTATTTTTACCCAGGGGTATATGCTTTCTTACTATAGTTCTTCTGCTGTTCCGGCAGGATGGTTGGTCCCTCTTGCGTATGTGCGTGATAAGGCGCATGTGAAATTGATTGTTCCTTCCAAGATGGGGCATAACACGGCTATGCAATATGTTTATCCTTATTTTTATGATATCAGAAAATATCAGATATACAGATAGGGAGGAATGCCTGATAACGTATAAGTTCTTAATTTAAATATTACCATGAGTTTAATTAAATCAATCTCCGGAATCCGCGGAACAATTGGCGGTACAGTGGGAGAAGGGCTGAATCCACTTGATATAGTGAAATTCACTTCGGCATATGTAACTTTTATACGCAAAACATGTGCGGTAAAAAATAATAGAATTGTAGTTGGCCGTGATGCCCGTATTTCGGGTGAGATGGTTAGAAATATCGTAGTTGGTACATTAATGGGAATGGGCTGGGATGTTGTTGATATTGATTTGGCTTCCACTCCGACTACGGAGTTAGCTGTCACGATGGAAGGTGCCAGTGGAGGTGTTATTTTGACAGCTTCGCACAATCCCAAGCAGTGGAATGCACTCAAATTATTAAATGAGCATGGTGAATTTCTAAATAAAGAAGAAGGTAATGAAGTGCTTCGCATTGCTGAGGCCGAAACCTTTGAATATGCTGAAGTGGATCGTCTTGGCTCTTACCGTAAAGATTTGACATATAACCAAAAGCATATTGATAGTGTTTTAGCTCTTGATCTGGTGGATGTTGATGCTATTAAAAAAGCAGATTTTCGTGTAGCTATTGATTGCGTTAACTCTGTCGGTGGTATTATTTTACCTCAATTGTTGGAGCGTCTTGGCGTGCGGCATGTTGAAAAGTTATATTGCGAACCAACCGGTAATTTTCAACATAATCCCGAACCCTTGGAAAAGAATCTGGGGGATATCATGAACTTAATGAAAGGTGGCAAAGCTGATGTTGCTTTTGTGGTAGACCCAGATGTAGACCGCTTGGCTATGATTTGTGAAGATGGGAAAATGTATGGTGAAGAATATACGCTGGTTACGGTTGCTGATTATGTATTGAAACATACTCCGGGAAATACCGTCTCTAATTTAAGCTCAACACGTGCTTTGCGTGACGTTACCCGTAAGTATGGACAACAATATTATGCATCGGCTGTGGGAGAAGTAAATGTTACAACAAAAATGAAAGAAGTTGGGGCTGTAATCGGTGGTGAAGGCAATGGCGGAGTCATTTATCCTGAGAGCCATTATGGTCGTGATGCTTTGGTGGGTATTGCTTTATTTTTGAGCCATTTGGCGCATGAAGGCAAAAAAGTGAGTGAACTGCGTGCTACATACCCTCCTTATTTTATGGCAAAGAATCGGGTAGACCTTACTCCCGAAACAGATGTGGATGCCATTCTTGCCAAAGTCAAAGAGCTTTATAAAAACGAGGAGATTAATGATATTGACGGTGTGAAAATCGACTTTGCCGATAAGTGGGTACATCTGCGCAAGAGTAATACCGAACCGATTATACGTGTGTATAGCGAGGCTTCAACTGTAAAAGCTGCCGAAGAGATCGGGCAACAAATTATGAAAGTTATTGCTGATTTGGCTAAATAGGAAGGTTTTATTATCTGTTTTTTAGTCGTGTTGAGTATTACTTTTTAATTGTTTGATCAATGCCGTGGGAGCGTAACCATATTGCTTTTTAAAAGCAAACGAAAAATGTGAGAGGTTTTCAAAGCCCGTTTTGTAGCATACGTCAATGGGCTTCATTTCTTTTTCTACAAATAGATAGTGTGCCAGTTCCAATCGTTTCTGTGTAAGCCAGCGTTGTGGGGTGGTGTTAAATGCCTTTTTAAAGTCTTTTTTGAATGTTGTCAGGCTTCTTCCTGTAAGGTAGCCAAATCTTTCTAATGGCAGATTGAACATAAAGTTCTTTTCCATGTAGTCTGTTATGTCTATTTTCCCGGGTTCTTCGAAATTGGCTAATACATAGTCAATCTCTTTATCAAGCGTTCTTAAAATAGCAATTGCCTCCGCGATCTTAAGAGAGGCAATATCTGTGGGGAGATTGTCCATTTCGAAATAAGGGATCAATGACGCCAAGCAGCTTTCCAGTAAAGGGTGATTGTTGAAGCAGAAGATCTTGGGTGATCTCAATGCTTTGGCTTTTATATTGTGTTTTGCATAAAATTCTCTGAGCCTTCCTACAGATAAATGCATTACTACCGTTTTGTGAGGCTGTCCATCCTTGGGATAATTAATAATGGTCGCCAACTGGTTTCTTGGAATTAAGAAAATATCTCCTTTTTTGAAGAGATAGGTAGCATCAGCTTGTATAATCTTTGTTTCGCCTGAAATAAACCATACTAGCATGTGGTGATCAAACATAATATCGGACTTGAAAAACTTGTCGTTATAACTGGAAAGCTTGATGTCTTCTGTGATGTATTTGGCTTTATACTCCATGTTTCATTTTTTGTTTATCAGGATGTCTTCATATAAAGTAGAAACTATTATAGACCTTGTATTGTTTAGAATGAATAGTTTTGATTGAGGAAGGAAATAAAAGCGATACTTTCTTTTCTTCCTTTTCACGGGTGTTACAAGTCTTTCTTTGCCTGTTGTCAAATATTGAATGTTATACCTGTTATTTCTTCGGTCCATTTCCATAACCTCTTTGCATTAGTTTCATCCAAGGAATAAGACTTCACACCACCTGTTGTGGTAGTATCGGTAGCTAATGTAGCAATATCGGCATTCTCGCAATAGACTCCACCAATTTTATTAAGTAATGGATTTGTGGCACACCAGATGGTGGTTGCTGCTCCTTGTGGTATGGTTTTCAGTGATGCGGCAGCCTCTGGCAGCAAATTGCCTTTGGCATCATAAAAGCCCATTTGTTGAAATAACTCTAACGAAGCTTCACGTGCTAATTCAGTCCCTGCGATAGATCCGGGATGTGCGGAATAGACTCTGACTCGGGACGATTGAGAACGATTATCCAATTCGAGAGAAAATAAGTTGACTGCTGTTTTTGATTGTCCATAACCTTGCAGTGTCTCGTATTGCCTATGTAGGAAGTTAGGATCATTAAAATGAAAAGGTGCAAATTGATGTCCTTGTGAAGATACATTCACTATTCTTGCTCCATTTGCTTTTTGTAGGGCTGGCCATAGTCTGGCTGTGAGATGAAATTGTGCTAAATAATTTGTGGATAATTGAGATTCGAATCCACGGTTGTCTCTTCGAAGAGGTACCCACATAATGCCAGCATTATTGATTAAGATATGCAGTGGTCTTCCGGATGCAAGAAAATTTTCTGCGAATGAATCAATCGAATCCGGATTCATTAAATCCATAAAAGCGATTTCCACATTAGCAATGCCATCAAGGTTCTTCTTTGCTTTCTCCGTATTCCTTGCCGGTACAATGACATCGGCGCCAGCTGTTGCCAGCACTTTTGCTGTTTCCAACCCGATACCTGTATTGCCTCCGGTTACTATAACTGTTTTCTTTGTAAGATCAATGTTCTTGATTACTTCCGTTGAAGTTGATGTTGCATTAAAACCTGAGCCGATTGGCTTTTGTAACGCTCCTTGATAATTATTCTGTTCCATTTCTTAAAATTTCAATTGTTTTACTGGGACAAAAGTAAGTGATATGAAGTCGTTGTACTTTGTTTAAAAGTCTAAATATGCTTTGTTCAAAAGTCCTTAATTCAATGCGTAGTAAATGCCTGACTCATCTTTGTACTGTGTTATCTTACCCTCTTGCAGCAATTGGATGAGGGCTAGACATAATTCTGTATTTTCTAATAAAGTGAAACCCTGCAGCTCACTGAAAGAGTAGTGCTGCGTTTGCTTCATGATATTAAATACTTTTCTGCTATTTGTTTTGATTATCTCTTTGCCAGCTATCATATGCTTAATATGCTTTAAATTAAAATTCTGCATAAAATAGGGAAGTATTAAGCATATAATGGTGTTCTGATGGGCTGTAAGAATGTTCTATTTATTTTAGTTTGTATATAATAAGAGAAATTAGAGTTCTAAAATGATATTCGCGTTTGGTTGACAGGCAGGCAGATTTCTCCGAAGAGGATCATGGCATTGAATAAGGCAATTTGCTGGAAAGAATAGAGAGTGTCTATCGTCAGCGTCCTTTCAACAAGTATTTCTTTCTCTAACAGACTGGCTCTTTGGGTACCTTTTAATAATGGAGCGGAAGGAGTGTACCAGTGTGTTCCGTCGAATAGGGCAATGTTGGCAATGGAGGTATCCGTAAGAAGCCCATTTTTTATGATGAGGATATCGTCTGCTTCTCCGCGTTGAGTATGGAGCTTGCTCAACAGGCTACGGTCGACACTTTTGTATGAGTAACTGATTTCATTACAATTGATGAGCTTTAATGTGTGTATGGGGTGAAGCAGGTAGGGAGCGTAGGTGATTTCTTTAACGGAGTGGGAATAGAGCACCCGACATTTGATTCTGTTTGAGGTATTCCATTCTTCTTGAGGCGTGGGAATTTTTATAAAGTTAGCCAAATCAATAGGTTGGCTGTCTTTGTAGAATTCGGCACGCGTATCATTGAAGCGTTGATTGTGGTAAGGCAGATTGTATATCTGTCCGTTTTCTATTCGTATGGTTTCAATAAATTGGCACATATACCTTTTGAATCATTTCGTTGTATTCATCTTTTGCTTGACTTTGGAAAGTGATGCCTCCACCACTCTTAAAAAAGAACTTACCGGCCTGCTCTTCAATGAAACGGATCATTACGGTAGTATCAAGTGAACTTCCATCAAAATATCCTGCAATTCCAGTATAAAATCCTCGTTGATAAGTTTCGGCCTGTCGGATAATATCCACTGTCTTTCTTTTGGGAGCTCCGGTGATGGAACCTGCAGGAAGTAGTTTGAAAAGGATTTCGCCGAGATGATGTTGATATTGGTTAGGAAGTTCACCTGTAATTTCTGTACTGGTTTGCAATATTCTGCCCCTATTTGTGGCTATTTCATCCGTGTATCGGTAACGATCTACACGAACATGTTTGGCCACCATGCTTAAATCGTTACGGATGAGATCGGTAATTGTAGCATGTTCGGCCATTTCTTTCGGATTATCTAATAACTGTTGTGCAGCATCTGGCAGGGTGGCATCAATGGTGCCTTTCATGGGGTAACTATGAATGAGTCCGTTATGAATGCGGACAAATATTTCCGGTGAAAAACAGACGAATTGGCCCTTGAGCCATATTTTATAAGAAGCTGTGGAGCGAATGAAAATGTCTTTGAGGGTGAGGTTCGTTTTTACCTGTGTACTGCATGTCAGATTGGTGAGAAAACTGTTACCGATCAGGATATTGTTGCGTACAATATTAAATGATCGCAGATAGTCATTAAATGAAATAGGGGTAGGTGTCCACGTTATTGTTTGTTGGGGAGCTTTGCCAAGCTGTGAATAATTACTTTGTCCGTTGAAGTGGTAAAGTAGTTCGTCGGGATTTATTTGTGCAACCTCTTCAATGTAGTTACAGTCTTGTGTATAATTAATGAGGCAGATAAAAGCTTTGCCCGTTTTGCTTAATTGGTTAATGCGTTGAATAGCTTCCTGTCTATTGTAAGTTTGCATTCTACCGTTCGTTGTTTATCATTTTATTGAAAGAGCCTGATTTTGTCTACGTCAATCTCAAAATTGGGGGTATAGATGCCTTTGCCCATATTCTCTTTTATTTCTTCTTTACTCCAGAAGCGACCTCCATCCAATTCTTCACTGGGATGGATTTCCCCATCGTAAATGGTTTTGTGGACAAATACCAATTCTCTTTCTCTGGCGGATTCAAAAATGTAATGGGTTACTGTTTCGGGAATAAATTCGCTGAAGCCTAGTTCTTCCTGTACTTCCCGTTTTAGAGCATTTTCCACACTCTCACCGAGATCAACATGTCCACCGACCGAAGTATCCCATTTATTCGGTTGTATGTCTTTCCAACTTGGTCGTTTTTGTAAGTAAAGCTCACCTTTGGAATTGAACACATGCAAGTGTACAACAGGGTGAAGCAGTTTGCTCCCATTGTGGCATTCACCGCGTGTGGCTGATCCTATAATATTTCCCTGTTCGTCGACAATGGGGAATTGTTCCTGGTTATTATCACTGTTCATTATTTTATCTTAATTAATTATCTTGTTGCTAAAAGTGTTTTGATTTGTTGAATCTTATTTCGCCTATCTATAGAGAAGGTTTTGCTTTTAATATCTAATTTTTGAAATAGGTAAAGTGATTTTCTTAATAAGTCTACTTTTATTTCACCATTCTTTATTAATGCATCCTGATATAAAAGCTCTGCAAGCATTTGCATTCTACTTTCCTGTTCGTTTTCCTTATATTGAGAGATTGAGGCATCTATTGTACTAATATTATTTTCATAATAGTATTGAGAAGAACGAAAGTAAGTGCTATATAAAATTTGTATCTCTTTTTCGGAGTTCTCTTTTCCTCTTTTACTTAAAAAGAGACTAATGTCTTCGAGAAACTGAGTAAGCAGGCGTAATATATAATCTTCTTCAATCATTATTTGTATTAGACTTTATATGGTAAAAGTTTTGAAAGGTTATTGTAAAAGCTAATATTTTCATCCCAGATATTTTATTTTTTAAGGAATTAGTAGTGAGGAATCTCCATAACTCAAAAATCGAAAGTTGTGACCTAGCGCATAATCGTAGATTGTTCGCCAGTTCCCCTTTACAAAAGCCGAAACCAGTAATAAGAGCGTGCTTTGCGGTTGATGAAAGTTGGTGACCATAGCCTTAACTATTTTATAATCATATCCGGGAGCTATAATAATTTGTGTGCTGGTATGCAAAGCTTCCATATGACTATTATTCAAATAGTTGAGTATGGCTTTTAAAGCTTCCGTGGCAGGAATGTTCTGAAACTCTGTTTCTGTCTCATAAGGTTGCCATTGTTTAACATGGAGTTCTTCATCGGTGGCTTCTGGATTGCGGAGCAATGTGACACCAATGTGGTATAAACTTTCCAATGTGCGCACTGAAGTAGTGCCTACAGCAACGGCTTGTGCTTCATGGGTAATTAGCTTTTCAATGGTCTTGCGGGAGACTGAAATGTACTCCGTATGCATTTCGTGCCCTTCTATTTCTTCGCTTTTTACCGGTTTGAAAGTTCCTGCACCCACATGCAATGTTAGTTCCTCAAGATCAATGCCTTTATCTTGTAGAGCATCCAATACACGTGGGGTGAAATGGAGACCAGCTGTTGGAGCGGCGACCGAACCTTTTATTTTGGAGTAAACGGTTTGATAAGTTTCTTTATCGCTTTCTTGGGTTTCGCGGTTGAGATAGGGTGGAATGGGGAGTTCTCCGAAAGTTTCAAGTATATCTGCAAATGTGATTTCCGGATTATTCCAGTGAAAATCAATCCAGTGACTAGTACCCTGGCACTTGCCACGGGAAGCGGTTAAAATTATTTTTTGTCCTTTTACTTCCATATCACGCTGAAGAATTCCCTCTTTCCACTTTTTGAGATTACCTATCATGCAAAGCCAGGCTGCATGTTCTGTCTGTTGGAAGTTGAGGACATAATCATTGGGTGAAATGGGTTCCAGGCAAAAGACTTCAATCAAAGCTCCGGTTTCTTTGCGAAAATGTAATCGTGCCTGAATAACTTTGGTATTATTGAAAATCATTAAACTCCCTTTAGGTAAATAGGAAGGAAGGGAGGTGAAAATATCTTCGCTTACTTCGCCGTGACGGTAGAGCAGAAGTTTAGACTGATCTCGTACAGGAAGTGGAAATTTGGCGATTCTTTCATTAGGTAACGGATAGTTGAAATCACTAATATGGATATGCTTTGGATTTTCTTTCATTTTTTTCCCCCTTTATCGTTGCAAAAGTACGGATAATTAGGCAGAATAGGATAATCAGGGAAATATTTCCTAACTTTGTCCTTGATATAGGGTTTGCAAGGTAATACTCTGTGCCCTGAAATAGGTGTTATTGTTATTTTGCGGATGGTTTAAATAATAGCCATCACTTGATTTAATTAAAAAAATGATAGTGAGATGAAAATAGGAGATAAAGTTCGTTTCCTGAATGAAGTTGGAGGCGGTGTTGTGAAGGGCTTTCAAGGGAAAAATATCGTATTGGTGGAAGATTCTGATGGTTTTGATATCCCTATGCCTATACATGAATGTGTAGTGATTGATACGGATGATTATAATATGTCCAGACCTTTGCCTAAAGTTAATTCCGAGAAAAATAATGAGTATTCAGCCCGCGTAGGAAAGAGTGCTGCCGTAAGAGAAAAAGAAGAAACAAAGGGAGAATCTGATAAAAACAGAACTACTTTTGAAGTAAATGATGCTTCTAAGTTCCGTACGCCGGTGTTGCGCCAGCCAGAAATGCGTGGAGGAGACATACTGAATGTATATCTTGCTTTTGTCCCTGTTGATATTAAGGCAGTCAGCACTACTCCTTTTGAATCTTATCTTGTTAATGACAGCAACTATTTTCTTTATTACACTTATTTATGTGCAGAAGGAAAGGCATGGAGTGTTCATTCTCACGGTTTAGTGGAACCTAACACGAAAATCTTTTTAGAAGAATTTGAAAAATCGGACCTTAATGACCGAGAACATGTAGCTGTTCAGCTGATTGCTTTCAAAGATAACCGCTCTTTTTCTTTAAAGCCTGTTGTGAGTGTCGAGTTGCGTATTGATGTAGTGAAATTCTATAAATTGCATACTTTCCTTGACTCTGATTTCTTTGAAATGCCTTCTCTTATTTATGAAGTGGTTAAGAATGATATTCCAGCTAAAGAGATTTATGTTTCTGCTCAAGAATTGCAGTCTGCATTGCTGGAAAAAAGGAGTGCAGATGCTAACCCTGTACAGCAGCCTGAGCTGAAGCATGGGGGGCAAAAGAATGTTATTGAAGTGGATCTTCATATAAATGAATTATTGGATGACACTGGAGGAATGAGTAATCGTGAAATTCTTGATTACCAGCTTGCTAAGTTTTGTGAGGTTATGGAACAATATAAAAATAAACGTGAGCAACGCATAGTGTTTATTCATGGTAAAGGAGATGGAGTATTGCGCAAGGCTCTTTTAGATGAGTTGAAACGCAAATATTCTAAGTGTAGGCATCAGGATGCTTCGTTCCAAGAATATGGTTTTGGAGCCACAATGGTAACTATAAAATAGAAAAACGAAAAGAATGCCCTATAAAAACATTCTCCTCGTTTTACTTATTTAATCAAAAAGGATTACCGATAAGTTATCGGAGTGAAATATTATTTCACTTCGATACCTTTGTTTTGTAGAGTGATGTTAAGCACTTTTGCATAGTCAGCGTATTGCTTGTCTGTCAGTGCTTTTTTCATCAGTTTCAAGTTCCCGTAAACTGCATTGTGAAGCAATTCTTCATGATCCTTCTTGGAAGATGATACACGCTCCATCTGAGTACTGAAGTATTCGCAAATGTTTGCTACTTCTTCGTGTTGATCAGAAGACAAGTTTAAATACTTGCTCAGTTTACTTACATTGATGTTTCCATCCCATTTTGCAGTAGTAGGTTGATTACCTGCTGCAAATGTTGTAGCAGTCAGGCAGACTGCTGCCACTAATGTTAATCCTAAACGTTTCATAATACCTACTTTTAAATTTGTTATACCTAAAAACATTAAAATAAAAATCTAATACCTATTAAAAACAATTCTAAGCGCTTAGTTCTTTTTCTTTTTACCTCTGCAAAGATAAAAATATGTTTTATAACATAGAAATAAAAGAAGGGAAAAGTGTATCTTAAACAATCATTTCTTGATATAGATCAATTTTGAGCTATTATTTTGCTTGCTATTTACTCTTTTTGTAATGTCAATGTAATATCGTTATCGGACACATTTAATCATAATGGTAGTAGTATGGCTTTTTCTGGATTAAAAAGATATGGCCTTGGTGAGGCTTGTGAATTTGTAATGCAGACTATGAAGGTATTGCAGATATTGTTGTGAGGAACGGAAAATAGAAACTTAAGTTTTTGTCACAGGTTCGGATTATTGGTAAAAATATTGGTCTGGTAATTGTATCGTTGCTTTTGTTTCCGAGCTGACACCCACAAAGCCAATGCCCCCTTTTACATTGCTCGGAAGAATCACCGGTTCCATGATTGTCTCATCATAGTCATCTGATTCCAGACAATTTAGGGCTTTAAGGTATTGGTATTCTTCCTCGGTGATGCTGCGTATGTGTATTATGGCAGATTCTTTAATATAGTATGTATATTGTATTTGTCCAAAATCGGATATATATATGTTATTGTCGGCATAGACTTTTAAGGTATAAGTAGTATTGGCGAAACGGTGATCTGTGAATATATTATATTTATTAGTTATATTGGTTATGAAAATTCCGTTATCTTCATCATCTTCAGTAGTAGGATGTCCGTCGGTTAATACTCTATCTGCTCTATTAATAATATCCATGTCTTGATGCGTGATTATAGTTGTATCATTATTCATCTCGTTTTTTCCTGCTTCGGTTATGGCATATTGAATATTGAGCCGATAGTAGTTTGTTTCGTTTGGACGGTCCTGAATCGCTATATTGAATTGGCGGAACCAACTCCACGAATCATATTCCTTAATATAAGCTAAACAAGTATCTACTTGAACGGAATTTACTGGTTGGGGAACAGTTACTTCTGCTGATGCGTGATACTGCCCTTCTTCTGCTGAAGCTTCGAGACGTAATACATCACCAGGCTTAAAGAGAGAGGTTAAACGAAATTTCTTTTGTCTGGCGGACTCCGGTAATGATGAGCCATCTTGGTTTTGTGAATCCGGTAATGGTACTGTTTGGGCTGTCTCCGCATTCTTGCCATTTATATATAAAGTTAATGTAGCATCTTCTATATGCTTCACATTCTGCGTATTACTTAAGTTGAGGTATACAAAATTCTCTTTTTCGCCTGCATTAAGCAATGCATTCAATATAAGCTGTGGATTTTGTTTTTTAGGTTCGTAAGGTATTTCATTCTCACAGGCGGAAAAAACACTTGCGATACTTATATATATAATAAAGAGTAGAAGTAGGCGGTGCTGAACGTTAATAATTAGTCTTTTCATATTATAAGTCTGCTTTTTCTATTAAAATTTATAAGTATAAGTAATGGATGGGATAAAAGGTAATAAAGTGAGTTTTTTGATGATTGTTTTCCCTTCGTTTTGATATTTGACATAACTTCCATTATTATTAGAATAATACCATGTTTCACTTCTTCGTTTTGCATATACCAAAGTTGGATTCATGGCATTATATACATTGTATAAACTGATGTTCCACGTCCGTATACCATGTTTGGTTTTCTTGTTGAAATTGATGCTGAGATTAAGTCGATGACTTGATGGTAATCGGTAGTTATTACGCCGGGGAATATAATTAGCCTCTATGATATCTCCTTCTGGTGTAAGATATACAGTTTGCTGCTCAGGAATGGTGGTTGTTCCACCGGTATAAAATATCCAGGATGTTCCAATGTCAATACGTTTGCCGAATTTGTGATTCAGGCATAAGCTTATGTTATGCCGACGATCGTATTTATCAGGAAAACAATTTCCATTGTTAATACTGCCGTTTTTAAACTGTCGGTTACTTTTTGCCAAGGTATATGCCAGCCATCCGGTGGTTCTACCTATTGTCTTTTGAATCATAAATTCAAGTCCAGTGGAATGTCCGTCTCCCATTTCCACTTTATCCTCCCAGTTGGTCGAGCTTCCGAAGAATGTGACTCCATTTTTATATTCCAGTATATTATGCATCTGTTTGTAATATCCTTCTAATGATAATTCCCATCCGCTCCATCCGGTGTAGTATCCTCCGATTGAATACTGATTGGCATGCATTGGACGTATCTTTTTGGTAATAGGTACCCAGAGGTCTGTCGGCATGGAAAAAGGAGTGGATGAGAGCAAATGAACGTATTGGTCCATCTGGGTAAATGACGCTTTAGCGGAGAATGCGTGATTGAATTGGTAACGGGCCGATAAGCGTGGTTGAACTGATAAGTAGCTTTTTCCTTGCGTATAGAAGAAGGAAAAGCGTATTCCTGCATTGATACTGATGTGATCGTTAAGATCAAAGTTATCTTCTACATAAGCTGCTGTTTCGTGCCCATGGAGATAACTGTTGGATTTGTTATGGTATAGGGTATCTTGTTCTGCTGTATCGTTTTTTTCTTCTTTTATCTTTGATGTGGTGGTTTCCGGACGGAATGTGTGATAGAGGTATTCTCCGCCGAACTTGATATGGTGTACGGGGGACGGAGTATAATCCATATCTATTCGAAAGTTCCAGTCATTTATACCTGAAGTGTATTTTGAATTGTATAGGTAGTCGTAGTTATAGTTACTATAGTAGTGATGTTCTTCGGTGCTGACGCCCATTATCATTTCATAACGGTTGAAAGCCATAGTAGTGTTACTGAATAATTTGTTATTAAATACATGATTCCAGCGTCCTGCCAAGATTGTGTTTCCCCAGTTTATATTGTCTTTGTCGGCATAAATATAATTGTCTTCGTCTGTATCATCAAAGTAAGTAGTGGTTGCATCTGAGTTGAAGTGATAATGATCTTTCCCTTTATAAAAGTTGAAGAATAATCGGTTTTGGTCATTGAATTTGTGATTCACTTTGGCGTTAAGATCATAGAAATAGTAATTATATGCATCTCCGTCAGTTTTAATAAGATTAGCCAGAAAGGCGGTATATGTACCTCTTGCACTTAAACTAAAGGATGTTTTATTTTTCATGATAGGACCTTCTATGTGTATTTTATTGGTGAGCGAACCTAAACTGAAGCTACCGTGAAACTGTTTCATATCTCCATTGTTTGTCCGCACATCCACAATGGAAGACAAGCGTCCCCCATATCGGGCGGGAAAGGAACTTTTAAATAAAGTGACTTTTTTTACTGCTTCGGGAGTGAAGATGGAGAAAACTCCGAGCAAATGGTCTGCATTATATATAGGTATGCCATCTAATAAAATTAGATTTTGATCTGGACTGCCTCCTCGTACGTATAGCCCGGAGAATCCTTCTACTCCTGCCTGGACTCCTGGCATTAACTGGATTGTTTTCAACACATCGGCTTCTCCCAATATTGTAGGGGTGTTTTGAATTTGTGTCGTTGGAATTTCATATGCACTCATATTGGTGGATTGAAGTCCGGCTTCTTTTTTATTGGAAACAATAACAACTTCTTTTAATTCATTGCTTGTAGTCAAGGCAATATTCAATAGGGTGTCTTTTCGGAGAGGGAAGGAAAGTTGTTTGGAAGTATATCCTAAATAAGAAAAACTAAGTTTTGTATTTCCTTCTGGTAGAGTGAGACTGTAGAAGCCAAAAGTGTTAGTTGCACTCCCTGTGTACTGATTTTTTTCAAGGATGTTGGCGCCGATCAATGTTTCTGAAGAAGTTTCATCTGTAATGTATCCACTAATAGTGAATTTATGGTTTTCTGTTGTTTTTGGAGGAGATTGCATGTGCAGAAGAATATGCTTTCCCGAAATCTCGAAGCTTATTGAGGTGTGTTCTAAGGCTTTTTTTAGAATTTCGTTAATGGTAAGATTATGAGCGGATATTGTTATTCGTTTATTGAGACGCACCTCTTCTCCGTAAATAAAAGAATAACGAGTTGCTTGTTCTATTTGCCTTACAAAATTAGTCAGTGTGGCATTGTGTATGCTCAAATTAAAGTGCTCTTGTGAAGGATATGCTTGTTGTAGTATTTGTGGAGTAGTGGTAGATCCTTTAATAGAAAAGGTGGAGTATAAAACCACTCCCATCAGGATATAGGTCCTGAGGGGGTGGATCTTCAAGATAAATGATCTCATTCTAATTTAATTTTTGCGTGATAATTATTGTGTTATTTGTTTTTTTATATTTAAACTTCTGATTACGACAAAGAAGTGAAAGAACTTCATCGAGTGATTCGTCAGTAGAAAAAGTAGCTGTCATGCGATAATTTTGTATGTGGGTATCTGTAATTTGGATTCTGGTATGATATATATTAGATAATCGCCGGGCTATTTCCTGCATGGGGGTATTTTCAAAAAGCAACATTCCGTTGCACCAATCGATTTTTTCAGAAGCATTTTTCTCGGTGCATCGCGTGAGTTTTTTCTCTATTTTATTGTAGATGGCACTTTCGTTGGGTACAAGTATTATGCGGTTATTTGTCTTTCCTATGAGGTTTATGGCTACAGAACCTTCTAATAGTGTTGTTTTAATTTGGATATCTTTTGGATATGCTTCAACATTGAAATGTGTACCTAAGACTTGCACCATGACAGCTTCAGCTTCTACTTTGAAAGGATGTGAAGCATCTTTAGTTACTTCAAAATATGCTTCTCCCTGTAATTTCACTTTCCGGTCTTGGCTTTTAAACTCCTTGGGGTAGGTTAGTGAAGAGAAATGGTTCAAAATGACTTTTGTTTGATCAGGCAATAATACGGTACGGGTTTCTGCCAATGTAGAAATGGTTTGTAAAGGTATAGGAACAAATGTATTATACATCCACCAGCTTAGAGCACAGATTGTGGCAATTAGAGCTGCTGTAGCAGTAATACGCCATACAAGAGTCTGGATATGAAGATGAGGCAACCGCTTTTCCAAGAGTAGCCAACTGTTTGCTTTAGAGTATTGTCCTTTTGGCGAGCGTGTGGAAGCAACGAGTGTATTGAGTAACTTTTCAAATTCTTGTTCCATATTCTCTTCTTTTTCTCATGAAGACAACCGAAAAAGGAAAAGTCCCTATTTTCAGTCCTCTATTTTTTAGATAATTGGGATTTTATGTTTGATTACCGTTTACGAAGCCTATTAAAGCAACATACTTTTTAACCTGGTAATTGCTTTTTGCAGCTGGGCATCTACGGTTTTAATACTAATATTCAATTCTTCAGCAACTTGGGCATACGATTGTCTGTCTTCACGAATACGAATAAATACTTCACGGCAGCGTTCGGGCAGTCGATCAAGGGCCTTGACATAGCGTGCGAATAATTCTTCACTGATCAGTGTGTCTTCAGGTGATAATACTTGTTCTGAAAATTCTTGTATGGAATCAATTCGCTGCACTTGGTGCCGTTTCTCTTTTTCAATACAGTTTAAAGATGCATTTTTGACGAGAATAAAACAATAATCTTCAATATTGGTGATCTCAAGTAATTTACTTCGTTGTTCCCAAAGTTTCATGAATACATCCAGCACTATTTCTTGGGAGTTTTCTTCATTATGAGTATAGTAATAAGCAATGCGAAACAAGCGATCATATGTCATGTCATAAAAGGCGTGAAAAGCCTTTTGTGAATTCTGTTCGCTTATTTTGCGGAGATATTTTCTGACTTCTTGTTCGGTCATGATTTATTTTTAGTTCTGTCGCGACAAAGGTAAGGCTTTATTATCTTGTATACAATATTCAGTAGATGATTTTGTAAAGATACTCTTTATGTTGTGAACACCGTCATTCAATGTATAGAAGATCGCTCATAATGCCATCCGAAACAAAAATGCCTTTATGGGTTAATACAAGATGCTTGTCTCTAATCTCCAATTTCCCTTCTTTTAGATAAGGTTTGGCTTGTTGCATGCAATAATTCCACATTGACGTGCCAAACATTTCTTGAAGATTCTCGATTGCGACTCCCCATTTGGTTCGTAATCTGGTGATGATGTATTCGTTGTACTGGGTAGAGAAATCCAGTTCTTCAATCTCGTGCATACGCTGCCCGTGTTCAATGGAGGAAATGTAATTATCTATGGATGAGATGTTCCATTCACGGCTAGAGCCATTGAAGGAGTGGGCTGACGGTCCGCATCCCAAATATGGAATGCCTTTCCAGTAAGAAGTATTATGTTGTGAATACTTCCCAAGTCTACAAAAGTTTGAAATCTCATAATGCTCATATCCTGCTTCCTTTAAAGTATCTATGAGGTGGGTAAAAAAGCGAACACTACTATCTTCGTCTACTTCGCTGATCCGATGTTGTTGAAGCATTGTGTATATAGGGGTACCTTTTTCATAAATCAGATGGTAGGCCGAGATATGTTCTACCTGAAGTTTGATTGCCTGTTGCAGATCCAGTTCCCATTGTTGATCGGTTTCATGGGGTAGTCCATAAATAAGATCAATGCTGATATTGTTAAATCCATTAAGTTGACAGCACTCTACCGCTTTGATAGCCTGTTGGGAAGTATGCCGTCGTTTTAATAATTTCAAGGTGGTATCATCAAAAGTTTGTATTCCCATACTAATCCGGTTGAATGGTAGTGTACGCAGCATTGCAACATATTCCTCTGCTAAGTCATCCGGATTTGCTTCAAGGGTTATTTCTTGTGCATCTTTCAATCCATAATTTTTCTCAATGGTATTGAATACTTTATGGAAATCTTTCTCCGATAGTTGAGAAGGGGTTCCACCTCCAAAATAAATAGTTTTAATACCCTCTCCTTTTAAGTATTCTTTCCGTTCTTCCAGCTCCCGACAAACTGCATCAATATATTGTGATCTTTGTTCAGAATGAGTTGTGGAGTAAAAGTCACAATAAATGCAGCGGGTTTTACAAAAAGGGACGTGAATATATATGCCAGCCATTGTTAGTTCAATCTATAATTTAAGGCAAAGGTATTCATTTTATTCCTTTCAGACTATATTATTATGATTATTTATGTGCTGGAGATTTACTCCATAATGGAGTAAATGGAATTATAATTCTACTTGGATTTATGCAAAATAGCATATATTTGTATGAATAACAGTTGATATTATGAAAAAGTCTATTATTTTACTAATCTATTTTTCTTTTACGCTTTTAGGTTCTTCTGCTTTATCCAATACGAATGTTATATTACATCTTGATTTCAGACAGCTAACTACTAAAGAGGGTCTTCCTACCGATGAAGTACAGAAAGTCTTTCAGGATAAGGATGGATGGATGTGGTTTGCTACGAGATATGGCTTTTGTAAGTACAATGGATATGAAATGACCTTATATAAGTCTAATCTATATTCACCGAATATGTTGACAAACAATAATATTTTCTGTCTTGCCGATGATTATAATCACAATTTATGGGTTGGGACACAGGAAGGATTAAATGTGTTAGACAAAAAGACCGGTAATATAAGGAAGTATTTGTCCCCTGCTTTGCCTAACAATATTGTTTCTTGTTTATTGGTAACACGTAAAAATGAAATATATGTAGGTACTGATTATGGGTTGTGTCGATATGTGGCGAATAAGGACTCTTTTGCAATTTATGATAAACAGCAAACTGGCGGAGTATTAGGACGCGCTACAATTAAGTCGTTGTTTGAAGATTCGGATGGTGATATTTGGATTGGAACATGGGCTTCGGGTCTTTACCGATATTCTCCAGTTTCGGGTCGGTTTTATGCTTATCCCAAAATTAACGAGCAAAATTCCGCTCATGTCATTTATGAGGATGATAGTAAGAATATATGGGTGGGAGGTTGGAATGCAGGGCTTTTCCGACTTTCTCATCCAAAAGATGTAGCACGAGTGACTTATACAAATTATCGTCATAAAGATAATGATGAAACCAGTTTGTCTGATGATGTGGTATATGATATTTCGGAGGATCCTCATACTCATACGCTATGGGTGGGTACTCGTAGTGGATTGAGTATCATGGTTCGTGATGGAAGTGAGCGTTTTATTAATTATAAATCCAGCAAATCTTCTTTTCATTTGCCTTGTGATGAAATAAATTCCATTATATGCGATCATTCGGGCAATATGTGGATTGGTTCCATTGGCGGTGGCGTTTTGATTGCTGGTACTCATCAGTCAAATTTTGTACGACATGATTTAAGTCTTTTAGGAGGGGATGTTCCTGCCACCTTTGTGCGTTCCTTATTTGCAGATTCTGATAAGAATTTGTGGTTGGGCATAGGAAGCTATGGTTTGGCACGTTTAGATAATGCGACGGGACGGGTAGTGCTATATTCCCATATACCCGAGTTTTCAGATATATCTTCTTTACCAAGTGTTTATGCCATGCTTCAGCGTAAGCGTAATGGCGAAATATGGTTTGGCACTTATGATGGTGGTATTTTTATTTATAAGAAAGGAGAGAAAGTCAGAAATTTGATGCCCGACGGATGCCGCTTTCTTCCCTATTCGTGTGTGTCGGCTCTTTATGAGGATAAGGAAGAGAATTGTTGGGTTGGTACCCGTGGAGCGTTAGGAGTCCGTTTTGCTGATGGAAGCAGTTATTGTTTTCGGGATTTTCACTTTGAAAAAGACAATGTTACTCTTAACTGGTATTATATACGGGATATTATAGAAGATACTAATGGTACTTTATGGTTGGCGACGAGCAATTATGGCTTAATTCATCTTCAGGGCAATTATCGTGATCCTCAGAAGATAAAGTGTACTAATTTTAGTCTATATAATAAAGAACTTTTATCCAATACTTGCTTATGCTTGCATTCGGATAAGCATGGGCGTTTATGGGTTGGGACGGAAGGTGGCGGGTTGTATCTATACAATAGACATACAGGGCACTTTGAGGAAAAAAACCGGCAGTTCAATATACCAGGAGATATGGTAGGGAGCATAGAGGAAGACGATGATGGCAGTTTATGGATGGGAACAAATGCCGGGTTGGTCAAACTCACTCTTCCTCCGGGTGAGGAGGAAAAGGCCGTGATTCGTGTATATACGGTTGCAGATGGTTTACAAGATAATTTTTTCATTTCCCATTCCTCTTGCCAGCGTAATGGAGAGTTGTTTTTTGGAGGATATAAAGGCTATAATAGTTTTTTCCCAAATGAGGTGATGGAACTTTCCAAAGAAGTCTGTTTTGGCGTTACGGATATTAAGATATTTAACCGCTCTTTAAATATGTTTCCTTCTGATTTACACAAACAGATTTCTGATTTTACGCCAGCTTTTACCCACGAAATGAGACTTCCTTATAAGTATAATAATTTTAGTATTGAATTTGCTTCGTTTACTTATAAGAATCCCGATTTGAATCAATATGCTTATATGCTTGTCGGTTTTGATAAAGAATGGCAATATACGGATGCCAGTCATCGCTTTGCATATTATAGTAATCTGAAAAGCGGTACTTATAAATTTTTGTTGAAAGCAACAAATGAGAATGGAATATGGAGTAATTCTATCCGTGAAATTTCAATAACAGTCCTTCCTCCTTTCTGGAATACATGGTGGGCTTATGCAATTTATGTACTTTTGGCAGGTATCGTTATTTTTTATCTCTATCGCACGGCTAGGAATCGCATACTTTTGCGTAATCAACTTCAACTTCGTGAAATGGAAAAGGCTAAATCGGATGAGCTAAATCATGCCAAATTGCAGTTCTTTACGAATATTACGCACGAGTTATTGAGTCCGTTAACAATTATTTCAGCTACTACGGATGAACTAAAGATGCAAGCTCCCGGGCATGATGATTTGTATGCCGTCATGGGGAATAATATTCGCCGCCTTATTCGTTTGTTGCAACAAATATTGGAGTTTCGTAAAGTGGAGACCGGAAACTTGAAACTGCGTGTTTCAAAGGGGGATATAGCTCTTTTTGTGAAGAATGAAGCGGAAAGTTTCAAACCATTGATAAGAAAACATAAGATTCACTTTTCTGTACTTTGTAATCCGGAATGTATTATTGGTTATTTTGATACAGATAAATTGGATAAAATTCTTTATAATTTGCTTTCCAATGCTGCTAAATATAATAAAGAAGAGGGATATATACAAGTTACTCTTTCATACTGTGTTGACAATCAGGATTTTATTTTTATTCGAGTAAAAGATAATGGTCAGGGCATCTCGAAAGAACGTCAGAAGACCCTATTTCAACGTTTCTATGAAGGGGATTACCGGAAATTTAATACCATTGGAACTGGAATAGGCCTTTCCTTAGTGAAGGATTTAGTTGAGTTGCATGGCGGGGTTGTGACTGTGAAAAGTGAAATTGACCAAGGAACGGAATTCCAGGTGAAGTTGCCAATAGATCGTTCGTACTTCAAAGAGGAACAAATTGATGAAGATGCTGTGATGTCTGTTAGCCAGACTATTGATTACGATAGAAAATGGGTGGTGGAAGAACCTGATATTAATGAGGTTAGAAAGGGACATACACTTTTGATAGTTGAAGATAATGAGGAACTTCTATCGCTGATGGTAAAATTATTGGGGCGTGAATACAATGTTTTCACTGCAGAAAACGGAAAGGAAGCAATAACAATGCTGGAGAATGAAGATATAGATCTGATTGTATCGGACGTGATGATGCCTGAAATGGACGGAATAGAACTTTGTAAACAAGTGAAAAGCAAATTGGAGATTAGTCATATTCCTGTTATTTTGTTGACAGCCAAGAATAAGGAAGAAGATCGGGTTGAAGCATACGAAGTGGGGGCAGATGCCTATATTAGCAAACCTTTCAATCTTACGGTGCTATACGCCCGCATTAAGAATTTGTTGAGATCCAAGGAGCGTGTGGCACATGATTTTAAAAATCAAATTGTGTTTGAAATTAAAGATTTAAACTATACTACGGTTGATGAAGATTTTATTCAGCGTGCTATTGCTTGTGTTCACCAGCATTTGGAGGATTGTGAGTTTGATCAGCCTCAATTTATGGAAGAAATGGGTACAAGTAAATCAACACTCTATAAGAAATTAAAATCACTAACAGGATTAAACACTTCGGCTTTTATTCGTAACATCCGTCTTAAAGCGGCTTGTCGCCTTATGGAAGAGAAAGGAGGTGGGGTTCGAATTTCTGAATTGGCCTATGCTGTGGGCTTTAATGATCCTAAATATTTTAGCTCTTGCTTTAAAAAAGAGTTTGGCTTATTGCCATCTGAATATGCTGAGCGTTTTGTTCCATACCCTAAAAAAAATGGACAGGAGCAGAACTAATTCGGTTCTTCTCCCTATCAAGATTGTATTATATCCGTTACTGCTCCGTTATTTCTCCGTTTAAGTACTATTGATGGGAGAAAATATGGAGCAATAACGGAGCAATAACGGATGTATACCCGTAGAGATACGGATATTCGTCGTGTTTGGATTCGTTTTGCCAAATATATTTCAGATAGATGTTAAGGGGATACTACGTTATTAAGTTGAATTATGGTTCAAACAGGTAGAATATCCCAAAATCGACTTGTAATATCCATCTTTGGATAGGCGGATTGTTGCCTGTCTTTACTTTTGCTACAGATGATTAGAAAGAAAATAATCATCTGTCAATAATTAACTATAGTGTTTAATCTTAAAATTTATACTAATGGAAAAACTAAAAATCTTCCATGAAAAACGTTCAGGCAAGAGCTATAAATATGGATGGCTCTTAATTCTGTTGTTTTTGAGTTTGGGAGGCTTATTAAAAGTTATAGCGGCGGAACATTATGTTTCGTATGTCGTTCAACAAAATCCTACGGTAGTAGTAACTGGCACAATAATGGACGTTAAAGGCGAACCTGTTATTGGAGCTAATGTCATTGTTGTAGGTACGGGAACCGGATCAATCACCGATCTGGATGGTCATTTTTCTGTCAGAGCATCTTCCGGCGCAAAATTGAAAATTAGTTTTATTGGTTACAAGGAGCAGGTTGTAACGGTTAAAAAAGGTGTTAGTCTACATATAGTATTGCAGGAAGATACTCAGACGTTAGGTGAAGTGCAAGTCGTTGCTTATGGAGTACAGAAGAAAGTTTCTGTAACAGGGGCTATTGCCTCAATGAAAGGAGATGAGCTTTTGAAAACTCCTGCCGGTTCCCTTAATAATGTTCTTTCCGGGCAAATAACAGGTCTATCTTCTGTTCAATATTCAGGTGAACCAGGTGCAGATGCTGCCGATATTTATGTCCGCGGTATTGCCACATGGAATGATGCCAGTCCGTTAATTCAAGTTGATGGAGTGGAGCGTGATTTCTCACAGATCGATCCGAATGAAGTTGAAAGCATAACGGTGTTGAAGGATGCTTCGGCAACTGCTGTATTTGGTGTCAGGGGAGCTAATGGTGTCGTCTTGATTACTACCAAACGAGGAGCTGAAGGTAAAGCAAAAATATCGTTTTCTACTTCGTTGGGAGTAAATGTTCTCACGAAAGAACTGGACTTTGCCAATTCCTATCAATATGCCTCCTATTATAATATGTTGCAGGTAAATGATGGTGGTGTACCAACTTTTAATGATGAACAGTTAGAAGCATTTCGTACGCACTCCAATCCTTTACTTTATCCGGATATCAATTGGATTGACTATTGTATGAATAAAATGGCCCTCCAATCACAACATAATGTAAATATATCCGGTGGCACAAAAAATATGCGCTATTTTGTGTCCGCAGGTTTCTTTTCCCAAAATGGAATGTTTAAGCAGTTTAATGCTTCGGATAATTTTAATTTTGATTATAAGCGTTATAATTATCGTGCAAATCTTGATTTTGATTTGACTAAGTCAACTATACTTTCCGTTAATATAGGGGGACGTGTTGAAACGAAACGTACTCCCGAGTCGGGTGAAGATCAAAACCAATTATTTCGTAAGTTGTATTGGGCAGTACCTTTTGCTGGTGCTGGTATCGTAAATGGACAACGCATTGTATCCAATAGTGATTATCTTCCGTTTACGGGAGCTGATGGACTAGCTTCATACTATGGAAAAGGATTTCGTTCTACTACTAAAAATGTATTGAATCTTGATCTTGCCTTAAATCAGAGTCTTGATTTTATAACTCAGGGATTATCTGTGAAATTGAAAGGATCATATAATTCGGAATATGCCAATAAGAAAATAGCCTTATCATCAAAGGCGTCGTATACTCCGGTCATCGATGATGATGGCTCAATTGTACTTCGTAAGAATGGTTCGGATTCACAATTAAGTTATAGTGAGCCGGATGACCAATTTTCCAAAGGTCGTAACTGGTATATGGAGCTGGCTTTAAACTATGCACGTAAATTTGGAGAACATGATGTTTCGGCATTGTTACTCTATAACCAGTCTAAAGAATATTATCCTTCATCCTTCTCTGATATTCCTTCGGGATATGTGGGATTGGTAGGTCGCGTGACATACGATTGGAAGACTCGCTATATGGCTGAATTTAACGCTGGTTATAATGGATCTGAAAACTTCAGACCAGGCAAACGATATGGGTTCTTCCCGGCAGGATCGGTTGGCTGGGTTATCAGTGAAGAGCCTTTCTTCAAAGCATTAAAGAAATCTATCAGCTATTTGAAATTGCGTGCATCGCTCGGTTTGGTTGGAAATGATAAGGGACAGGGACGTTTTCTGTATATTCCTGATTCTTATGTATATGATTCTGGTGGCGGGTATTACTTTGGAACAAATGTAAATAATAAAAAACCAGGGGCATGGGAATCTACCAAATCTTATGCCGATGTAACTTGGGAGACTGCATTAAAGCAGAATTATGGTATTGATGTCACTTTCTTGAACGAACGCTTCAGCGCTTCTTTAGATTATTTTATAGAGAGGCGGAAGGACATCTTGTCTAAACCCGATTATCTGCCTGCTATCTTGGGAATGACTCTTCCTACGTTGAATATAGGAAAGACAAAGAATTGGGGATATGAGCTTCAACTAAAATGGAAAGATAAACTAAATCAAGATTTCCGCTATTGGGCAAATCTTAATATTTCCTTTGCCCGAAATAAGATTATCTATAAGAATGAGGTGGATCAAAATGAGCCTTGGATGTATGAAACGGGGCGTAGGATAGGTTCGCGTTCCATGTATAAGTTTTGGGGGTTTTATGACGAAACAGCTGATGCACGTTATCAAGCTGAATATGGCCGTCCTATTGCTAATCATGGCATTACTTTAGTGCCTGGGGATGCTGTGTATGTGGACTTAAACGGAGATGGTGTTTTGAACGGAAATGATGCCACACGGGATATAGGTTATACCGATATGCCCGAATATACAGCTGGTTTGAATTTGGGCTTTAGTTACAAAAATTTTGATCTTTCCATGCAACTGACGGGAGCTTGGAACGTGGATCGTATGTTGAGTGAATTTCGACAGCCGTTAATGGATAATCAAGACAAAGGATTGCTGCTTTATCAATATGAAACGACCTGGCGTTCCTCTGAAGATACTTTTACCGCCAAATATCCTCGTATTTCTAAATTACATGCTTCTAACAACTATGCTGGTTCAGATCTTTATTTGATAGATGCCAGTTATTTACGTTTGAAGAGTCTAGAAGTAGGGTATAACTTTGAGTTTCCCTTTATGAAGAAAATTAAATTGAACCAATGTCGTTTATATGCTAATGCTTATAATTTGTTTACTATTACTGGATTTAAGTGGGGTGATCCGGAATCCCGCCAGAGTGATCGTCCGAACTATCCATTAACTCGTGTATTTAATATTGGTCTGAAACTTGGATTCTAATATCTAATGAATATGAAAAAACTTACAAAATATTTTATTATTCTCTTTCTGGGGACTACGGTAATTTCCGCTTGCACAGATGCGATTAAATTCGGAGATAGCTTTTTGGAAAAGGCTCCAGGTGTGGCTACTTCACAAGATACGATTTTTGGTAGGGCGGAATATGCCCGTGCTTTTTTGTGGAATACTTATAGCAAGATGTATTATGGTTTAGCTACTAATTGGAATACAGTTGATGGTAAAATGAACACAGGCATGTTTGAATGCCTGTCCGATTGTTGGCATAGTCATAATTCTTGGGATGGCTTGACCCGTAATTATTATTCCGGTTCTTATAAAGCAAGTGATGAAGATGATAAATCAGAAACTCGTTTTGGTTATACCAAAGAAAATTGTTGGGAAGCCATTCGAGCCTCTTGGATCTTTATAGAAAATGTGGGACGCGTACCTGATATGGAGGATACCGAAAAAGCCCGCTTGTCGGCAGAGGCTAGAGTTCTTATTGCTTCGCGCTACTTCGATTTATTCAGGCATTATGGAGGCTTACCTCTTGTGGAGAAGTCCTATGATGTGGCAACTTCGTATGAGTTGCCCCGTGCTACGGTGGAAGCTACCGTTAATTTTATGACGGAATTGCTTGATGAGGCTGCTGCAATTTTACCTTGGGATTTAGGTTCGGATGAGTCGAACTGGCAAGGGCGTTTTACTAAGGCTGCGGCTATGGCTTTGAAGTGTAAAATCCTTTTGTTTGCTGCTAGTCCCTTGTTCAATGACAATGAGCCCTATTGCACAGAAGAACCCCAAGAGGCGGTAACCGAACACCAAGTATGGTATGGAGGATATAAATCTGAGCTTTGGACCGAGTGTCTGAATGCTTGTGAAGACTTTTTTAAAGAGTTGCAGAAAAATGGTCATTATCAGTTGATAGAATCTGCGGGGACGACAAGTAAAGATTATCGTGAAGCGTATAATAAGGCTTATTTTACTCGTGAAGATAACACAGAGTTGCTTATTTCCACTCGTATCATCGGCAAGTACAATTGGGATTGGTGGTATTATTGGGGAGAATGGGTTGGCTTTGGAGGTTATACTCCTACATTGGAGTATATGGAGATGTTTCCTTTGGCTGATGGTAAGCCTTTTAGCTGGGATAATAAAACCATTGCTGCTAATCCATTCTTTACAAACAATGATTATAACGAGCCTATCCGTGATCCGCGTTTGTATGAAACAATGTTAGTAAACGGGGCTTCGTTTGGCGACCACGCTGCAGAGTTATGGATTGGTGGTAGGGATAATGCCAATAGTACAAAACAGGAGATAGGCATTTATGCTACGGGATTTGGGTTATATAAATTCTACAAACTAGGTAAAAGCAGTTTGGCTGGTCATTATTTAGAGTGGCCTTATTTACGATTGGCAGAAGTTTATTTGATTTATGCAGAAGCTCTATTGAAAAATAACAGGCTGCCGGAAGCCATTATGCAGGTTAATAAGGTAAGGGCTCGTGTTGGTCTTGGTGGTCTGGAAGAATGTAATCCAGATAAGCATTTATCTACCGATGCAGATGTTCTTTTGCAAGAGATCTTGCGGGAGCGTGCCTGTGAGTTGGGCCTGGAGGATGTCCGTTTCTTTGATATGATTCGTTACAAGCGTGCCGATCTATTTAAGGAACCATTGCATGGGTTGAAAATTTATCGTAATGATGGCGGAGGAAATGTACCTTGGTCAGGTTCCACGGGAAATGCTTCTCAGTTCCCTGGTAAGCCTTCTGATTTTATTTATCAGAGTTTCCAGCTGAGCAATACTGCACGTTCATGGTGGACTAATTTCAGTTCGAAATGGTATTTGGCAGCTTTTCCGCCCTCGGAGGTCAACAAACACTATGGGCTGACTCAGAATCCAGGTTGGAATTAAATAGATGAAACTGACTGTTAAAAAAAATACTTATATGAAAAAATATAAACTAATAGTTCTCGCTATTTTTGCTTGTGTCAGTTTAAAAAGCTGGGCACAAGATATTACCAATGTGGCCGGACTTATTGTAGATAAAAAGGGAAACCCTATTTCCGGAGCAATGGTTTCTATCGACAAGAATCCCTTAGTGAATACTGTTACAGGACAAGATGGAAAATTTAAGATAATGGCTGACAAGAATGAGGTATTGAAAATTCGTACTTCTAACGACGCCGTGAAGAAAATCAAGGTTGTTTCAGGAGAAGCTATTACCGTGGTGATGGATTATTCTTCCGAAAAAGTAAATTACGGATTCGGACTAGAGCAAACCAATGCCGAATCCACAGGTGCTGTTTCCACGGTATATGCTGATGATATAAATAACCGTTCCTCTTTTACAATAGGCAATTCGTTGTATGGCAATGCTTTAGGTCTGACGACCATGCAGAAGACGGGTTCGGTTTGGGCTCAAATGCCTTCAATGTTTATCCGTGGACTTAAAACCCTAAATGGAAATAATGGAATTCTTGTAGTGGTTGATGGCTTAGAACGAGATAATAATTGGAATGTTTTGAATTATCTTACTCCTGATGAAGTAGAATCTGTCAGTGTCCTTCGTGATGCGGCGGCTATTGCTCTTTATGGATATAAGGGGGTCAACGGGGTTGTTAATATTGTGACCAAACGAGGAAAATATCAGTCGCGTGAAATTAGTTTCACTTACGATCACGGTTTTGAACGTCAGGCACGAAAGCCTGATTTGGCAGATGCCTATACCTATGCCAGTGCACTGAATGAAGCGTTGACCAATGATCGCAAATCTGTGCGTTATTCTCCATTGGAATTGGATGCTTTTAAAACCGGTAAATATCCTTATTTATATCCCAACGTAGATTGGTGGGCAGAGACTTTCCGAAATCATGGTTCTTCTGATATTGTAACTCTAAGTTTCCGCGGTGGAAGTACAAAAATGAGATACTATACCATGATGAACTTGCAGAATAATAATGGATTCATTGCCCATACCGATTTGAATGACGGTTATTCTACGCAGGAAAAGTTTTCCAAGATGAATTTTCGCACGAATTTAGATATAGACCTGACATCTACAACTAAAATGCAAGCTAATATTATGGGAGTGTTGAACGAAGTTAATCTTCCGGGACTCGGTTCTGATAATATGGTAGGAGCACTTTATTATTTGCCTTCAGCAGCTTTTCCTATTAAAACGGCCGATGGGCTTTGGGGAGGAAACAGTACATGGGATGGTTATTATAATACAGTAGCATTGACCCAAGCCAGAGCTTATTCTAAGGCACATACCAGGACTTTATATGCAGATATGGCTTTAAAGCAAGATTTCTCTTCAATTGTCAAAGGGTTAGGAGGGGCTGTGCGTTTGGGTTATGATAATATTGCTTCATATTGGGAAAATCACACCAAGAGTTATAAGTATGGTAGTCAAACTGTCTCTGCCTGGACCAATGGGGAACCGTCTGATTTTAATAGTTTTACAGGAGGAACTAATAGTGAGATGAGTGGTAATAGTAAACTGGACTGGCAGCACCGTTCTTTCAATTTTCAAGCTAATTTGGATTACCAACGTCTTTTGGGGATACATAGATTATACGCTATGTTGATGTATTCTTATAAATATGATAATGCTAAGGGGATTAACAATACCTTCTACCATGAAAATGTAGCCTTGTATGCTCATTATGGTTTGAAGAACCGGTATTTTGCTGATGTTACATTAATGGAGTCTGCGTCGAATGTTTTGAAAACCGGGAATAAATGGCATTTGTCTCCCACCATGGGATTGTCTTGGATCATCTCTAATGAGCATTTTATGAAAGATGTTAATTGGGTTGATTTTCTGAAATTACGTGCTTCGGTAGGTATATTGAATACGGATAATATTCCTTATAATGGTTATTGGAATGAATCCGTAACAGGAGGAAACAGTTACCCTATTAAAGACAATTTTAATAGCGACGGAGGTTGGCAAGAAGGAAGATTACCTTCTTTAAACGGGACTACCGAGAAGGCTTATAAATATAACGTAGGTTTAGATGTTACTTTATTTAAGGGACTAACAATGACGATAGATGGCTTTTATGAAAGACGTTCGGATATATGGGTAAGTACCAACGGACGGAATTCTGCTGTATTAGGAGCTTCAAATTCTTATGCAAATGCTGGAACAGTAGACAGTTGGGGAACGGAAATTGGACTGGACTATATTCGAAAGATAGGAAATGTGCAGTTTAATTTGGGAGGTAAATTTACTTTTAATCGTAGTAAAGTTATTGAAATGATGGAGGAGCCTCAAGCTTACGACTATCTCCGCTCCACGGGAAAAGCTGTTGGGCAGATTTTCGGCTTGCAAGCGGTTGGCTATTTTACCGATCAGGCAGATATTGATAATAGCCCGGCACAGCAATTCGGACCGGTTAAACCAGGGGATATCAAGTATAAAGATATCAATGTTGACGGCGTAATCAATGATAACGACCGGGTTGCAATGGGGTATAATTCAACTTGTCCTGAAGTCTATTATTCGTTCAATTTAGGAGCAGAATGGAAAGGGCTGGGATTTAATGCGGTATTTCAGGGAGTGGGAAACTATACGGCATATCTTAATACCACTAGTATATATCGTCCCTTAGTGAATAATGCCACTATCTCCAATTATTACTATGGTCATCGTTGGACACCGGCTACACCTAATGCGCGTTTTCCACGTTTGACAGCTGAAACAGTGGATAATAATTTGAAGACAAGTTCGGTTTGGCTGGCAGACCGTTCATTCCTGAAATTACGTAATTGTGAAATCTACTATAAGTTGCCTTCTTCATTTTTGAGTAGAATGCATGTAGAGAAAGCGAGAATCTATGTACGGGGTGTGGATTTATTATGTTTTGATAACATAGATATTAGTGATCCTGAGGCTATGGGGACAGTGTATCCGGCAACCCGTTCGGTTCATGTTGGCTTGTCAATCGGGTTTTGATAAATGTTTCGTCTAATGATAAAAAGTGAAAGTATGAAACTGAAAAATATATTTCTAGGGTTAGCATGCGTGGGTGTATTATCTGCTTGTAGTGATAATATGGACTATCACGAATATACCGTTTATGGTAAGGATTATGTCTTTACTGATTTTACCAGAACGGGTGCTTTTGTGACTAATATTTATAGTTATTTGGATTATGATATTCCGGGATTAAATTCATTGTGTTCTGCTTGTGATGAATCCGAAATGGCTATTACCTATTCTTCTGTTTTGGATTATACCAATGGGGCATGGAGTGCTTTGAATCCCAAATCTCAGTGGGGGTATTATTCTGCTATCCGGGCTGCCAATTATTACTTGGCGGAATGTCCGGATTTAGATTTTTATGATCAGCGTTATGATAAAGATTATAAAGAGCAGATGGCTCGTTTCAATCGTTATCAATACGAAGTTCGGTTATTACGGGCTTACTATTATTTTTTGCTGGTTCGGGCTTATGGAGATGTGCCTTTTACCACGAAAGTTTTAACCGATAAGGAGGCAAATTCTTTATCACGTACTTCGGCTTCTGAAATCTTTAAGTTTATAGTGGACGAATGTGATGCTGTGGCTTCGGAATTGCCTATTACTTATTATGGTTTGGATGGTGATGCAGCCGGTGGTACGGATAATCCGGAAACTGGGAGGGTAAATCGCGGAACGGCTCTTGCTTTGAAAGCACGGGCCTTGCTATACCAGGCCAGTCCTCTATTTAATAAGGATAATAGTTCGGAATTATGGAAGGAGGCGGCCGAGGCAAGTAAGGAAGTCTTAGATTATTGTGCGCAAAATAATATAAAGCTGGGTAAGTATTCAGATCTGTGGGGGGCAGATAATTATAAGGCTTCAGAGATGATTTTTGTGCGTAGGGTAGGTGATATGAACTCTCCCGAATATTATAATTTCCCGATTAGTATGGAAAATGCTCAGGCGGGTAATTGTCCTACGCAGACATTGGTGGATGCTTATGAAATGAAGACTACCGGTAAAGCTTGGAATGAGTCAGAAAGTGGATATGATGCAAACAAGCCTTATACGAATCGTGATCCCCGCTTAGGTATGACAGTGGCTGTTAATGGGGAAAAGTGGCCCAGTACGAATCCGAACACGTTGGAAACTTACGTTGGAGGTCGTGATGGCCTTCCGGTTCCTTATGCCACTCCAACTGGTTATTATTTAAAGAAATATCTCGATACTACAATTGATATCAGTGCCTCAAATAGTAGTGGTGGCAAGCGCCATAGTTGGATTACTTTTCGTTTGGGTGAGTTTTATTTAAATTATGCTGAAGCTGTATTCCGTTATTTCGGTTCAGCCGATGCTACCAATAATGAATTCACTTTGTCGGCACGTGGGGCGGTGAATACTATTCGAAGCCGTTCGGATGTAAAAATGCCTGGATTTTCCGAAGGTATGTCAACTGCTGATTTCTGGGCAAAGTATAAACGTGAAAGAATGGTTGAGTTGGCTTTCGAAGGGCATCGTTTTTGGGATGTTCGCCGTTGGAAGGAAGGAGATGTATTTAAGAGTATTACACAAATGAGGATTACGAAGAATGAGGATGCTACCCTTACTTATAGCCGTGTGGTAAAGAGTCTTACTTGGGATGACAAGATGTATTTCTATCCAATACCTGATTCTGAGATTCGTAAAAATTCTAATTTAATGCAAAACGAAGGTTGGAGTATTAATAAATAAATCATGAAATCTATGAAAACGAATATAAGTTATTTACTCACGATTATTGTATTTATTGTGATGGGCAGTTGTGACAGCAAGCTTGAACCGTTTGAGACAGATGGTTATAAAGGGACTCCTGTGACTATTGATCCTCAATGGGTAAAAGGTGAAGCTCTGCCGGGGCAAATCCTTTTAACATGGGAGGTACCGAAGAAAGATTATTCTTATTTGCAGATAGAATATTATGATCCGTTGACTAAGGAGATTAAATATAAAATAGCCTCCACTGAAACTACTCAAATGTTGATTGATGATACAAGAGCCCGTTTTGGTGACTATATCTTTAATTTCCAAACCTTCAATGCTAATCATCAAGGAGGTGTAATCAGCGAGGTTAAAGCTCAGTCTGGTGCTGCTCCTGCTACTATTACTGTTAAGAATAAGACAAAAGTTAATTTAATAGCCGATCAGTTAAGTACAAATGCGCAGGAGCCAACAGAGGGGCCTATTAAAAACTTGGTGGATGGTAATAGTGGCACATTTTTTCACACTCGTTGGAGTAGTCCGCAATTGCCTCTTCCTCATTGGATTGAAGTTAAGTTAAATGAGCCACATGAAAATTTTATGATATATTATATGAATAGAACGGATAATACATGGGCAACAAGTGGGCGTCCGGCTACGGTGGAATTGCAGATAGGTAATGATGGAGAAACATGGGAGAAAGTGGCTACGTTATCCGGACTTCCAAGTGCGCATAGTAGTGAATACTGGTCCAATTATGTGACGCCGGGAAAGACCTTCACTTATTTCCGCTTTTATGTGACGGCAACAACGGGAAATACTCAATATTTCAATTTAGCAGAGTTTGCCTTCTATGATGTGGAACTTGATATCTATGATCCTGAAACAGTCCCTTTAGATTAATTATAAATTTAATATTGTGAATATGAACTATTTAATAAAATATATAGCCCTGATTTGTCTGGCTGTTGTTAGTGTGGCTTTTTCTTGTTGTGATGATAATGATGAGAATAAAACAGCTATTGATTTAAATCTGTTGAACTTAACCCAAGCCCGTGAACAATGGAATGGAGCGGAGTGCAACTTATCTACGACGTTTACAAACGGAGAAACAGCCGATTTCTCTTATGAGGTGAATTTATCTCTATACCAGAATAGAACAGCCTCAGAGGCGGCCTCTGTAAATCTGATTGTTGATGCAGATACTCTGTCAAAAGCGATTGCATTGGCTGCAAATGGTGGAGTGTATAGTAAATATGCGGATGCTATTCTTTTACCGGAAAGTTATTATAGTCTTTCTGCTGATAAGCTGATGCTGGAAACGGGTAGTAAGAAATCCGATCCGGTTTCGGTTGTGGTACATACCGGAATGTTATTATCTTCCCCGCTTCGTAAGAGTGGTGAACAATCCTGTTTTGTACTACCTTTAAAGATTACTAACTCTTCTTCATATAGTATTAATAATAAGACAAATACGCTGATGCTATTTTTCTATTTGCAGGATGTTGATCCTGCTGAACCTGATCCAAGGAATCCGTCAACAGAACTGGATGGAATGCAATTGGTTTGGAATGACGAGTTTAATGGTACCGGTGCACCGGATGCTACGAAGTGGAGCTTTGAGAAAGGATTTGTTCGGAACAGTGAACTACAATGGTATCAGGAAGGCAATGCAGAGTGTGCGGATGGAACTCTGGTAATTACTGGCAAAAAGGAGCAAGTGAAGAATCCTAATTATCAGGCTGGTAGTAGTGATTGGAAGAAGAATAGAGAATATGCCGAATATACTTCCAGTTCTATTACGGCAAGTAAGTCTTTTAATTTTAAATATGGACGTGTCCTTGTCAGGGCTAAGATTCCTACGGCTACGGGAGCATGGCCGGCTATCTGGACTGTGGGTAACTGGTGGGAATGGCCGTTAGGTGGTGAAATTGATATGCTTGAGTATTATCTCGTTGGAGGGATTCCTAGTATTCATGCGAATGCTTGTTGGGGATCGAATACACGGTGGAGTGGAACTTGGGATTCGTACCATCGTCCTTTGGCTGATTTTGTGGCTGCTAATTCGAACTGGGCTAATCAATATCACATCTGGCGTATGGATTGGGATAAAAATTATATTAAACTTTATCTGGACGATGAACTGCTGAACGAGATAGATCTTAGCAATACGACTAATGGCAGTGGAGGCGTTTCTGGTATTGAAGGAGCATGGCAGAATCCATTTTCTAATAATTATGAGAGTTTTGGGCAATATCTTATTTTGAATTTGGCTCTCGGGTCGAATGGCGGGGAGCCCGATGATAGTAAGTTCCCATTGCATTATTATGTTGATTATGTGCGTGTGTATCAATTGAATGATTAAATAGCTGGTGCTACATTGCTTGTCACTAATTGAGTAATGTAGCACTTTTTATAGGTATAGGTAGATAGTTAGTTTTGTTTAAGTAAGATGAATAAGATAAATAAAGTTATATGTGGCCTGATGTTTCTTTTGTTAGGCTTTAAGGGAGTATATGCTCCCGAACATTTGTATGGGTGGAGTCGTACGTTTTTTAGTAAGAGTGATGGTGAAACTTTTTTCGTTCCGAGCGCGGTGTGGAAGGATTCAGGAGGGAAAGTTATTAATGCTCATGGAGGAGGTATTCTTTTCTATGCGGGAAGGTATTATTGGTTTGGTGAGCATCGTCCTGCATCCGGTTTCACAACGGAAGTGGGGGTGACTTGTTATTCCTCTAAAGATTTATATCATTGGACTTATGAAAGTGTGGCTTTAGCCGTTTCGAATAAAAGCGGTAATGACATTGAAAAGGGATGCATCATTGAACGCCCTAAGGTGATTTACAATACCCGGACTAAGAAATTTATCATGTGGTTTCATTTGGAACTTAAGGGTAAAGGCTATGAGGCGGCACGGGCGGCAGTGGCTGTAAGTGATACTCCTGCGGGACCATATCATTTTATCCGTTCCGGGCGGATAAATTCCGAAACCTATCCGGTTAATGAAACGGAAACAATACGTAAAACATCCTTTAATTCAACTCTTAATTCTACTTGGTGGACTCCCGAATGGCGTAGAGCAGTAGAGCAAGGTATGTTTGTGAAGCGTGATTTACAAACCGGACAGATGTCACGTGATATGACTCTCTTTGTGGATGAAGATGGTAAGGCATATCATATTTATTCTTCGGAGGAAAATCTGACTTTACAAATAGCGGAGTTAACGGGAGATTATCTGGGTCATACCGGAAGATATATCCGTGTAGCTCCCGGTGGTCATAATGAAGCTCCGGCTATTTTTAAGCATGGTGGTACCTATTGGATGATCACTTCTGGGTGTACAGGTTGGGAACCTAATGAAGCCCGTTTATTTTCAGCTTCTTCTATTTGGGGACCTTGGAAGCAACATTCCAATCCGTGTAGGGGAAGAAAAGCTAATGTTACTTTTGGAGGGCAGAGTACTTACGTCTTTCCAGTGGAGGATAAGACTGGTGTCTTTATATTTATGGCGGATAAATGGAATCCAAAGAATCTAGCAGATTCCCGTTATATCTGGTTACCTATTTGCTTTGAGTCGGATGGAACTCCTTATGTTGAATGGAGGAGCAGGTGGAATCTTTAAAAGAAGTAAAGCTGGCATATCCTCTGAAAAAATGTGTATTTTTCGAATGAACCCTATATCTTTGTATTCTTAATACTTTGATATTATGAAGAACTTTCGTTTCTATGCACTCTTTGCATTTCTCTTTATAGTAACGACATCACTTTTTTCTGAGAATAGTGATATTATAGCACAGCTTAAATTCAAGCAGCTCTCTACTGTTAACGGGCTTCCTACAAATGAAGTCAGAAGGTTGTATCAAGATAAGGAAGGATACATTTGGATTGCAACAACGAGTGGGCTATGCCAATTCGATTCTTATCAGATCAAAATTTATAAATCCAATCTTTATACACCCGATTTGTTGAGTAATAATAACATCAGGTGTCTTTCGGAAGATAACGAGCATAATCTTTGGATCGGTACGAATAATGGCCTTAATATACTGAACAAGCCGACGGGCCGGATTCGGCAAATTACAGATGACCGCTTTTATAATAATGTAGTAAATTCCATTATAACGACTCGCGATAACATTACATTTATTGGTACGGAAAAGGAACTTTTCCGTTATGACCTTAAGCAGGATACATGTCTTGTTTGCGCTTTCCCTGCAAACCTTAATGGTCGTCTGCTTAACACTCAACATTTATATGAAGATTCGCATAAACAGTTGTGGATTGCTGCAAGTTCCGGGCTTTTTAGGTATGATATAAAGAATAATAAGTATTACACTTATTCGCTTCCCTCCGCTCATCGTGTATTTGAAGATAGCCGGCATCGAATCTGGGTAGGAACTTTTGGGGATGGACTTTATTTATTGGAGAATCCTTATGACGCGAAGGAAACAGTCTTTCATCGATTTATTCATCAATCCGGGGATGAGAGTAGTTTGGGAGATAATGTGGTTTATGCAATAGCGGAAGACTTGAATACTCATACGTTGTGGGTAGGTACGAGAAGTGGGCTGAGTATTCTTGATTATAAGTCTCCAAATGTTTCAATAATAAACTATCAGCCAAGTAAAAATTCTTCTTTTCTGGCGTTTAATGAAGTGAATGCGATCATTAGGGATAATGAGGGAATTATGTGGCTGGGTATGCTGGGAGGAGGAGTGAGCTATGTTTCTACCGGTAAATCTAAATTTCAATGGGATGCCTTGCTGGATGTTAAAAGAGAACTTGCGTCAAATGCGGTAAGAAGCATTTTAGTTGATAATAAGGGACAATATTGGTTTGGAATAGGAAGCTATGGATTTATCATTAAGAATCCTTATACAGGGGTATGGAAATATTATAAAGATATGGAGGACTTTTCCCGACTGCCCGAACTTCCTACAATTAATACGTTTATGCAATCCCAGGTGGATAAAAGGATCTGGATGGGAACGTTTACAATGGGTGTCTATATCTATGATTCGCGCAAACCATCCGGTAAACGGATAAGCCATATTTCTTCTTCTACTGAACGGTGGTTACCGAGTTCGTGCGTTTATGGAATTAAAGAAGATATTCATGGTAATCATTGGTTTGCGACTCGCTCCGGTCTGTCATTACTTACTGCTGATAATAAGGGGTACAATCTAACGAAAAACAGATATCCCGGATTCTTTTATTGTGTGGAACAGGATTACCAAGGATATATATGGGCCGGTACGGGTAGTTATGGCGTAATTAGGGTTACTTATTCCGGGGGAAACCCTGAAAATATGAATTATAAGGAGTACTCTCCCCAAAACAAAAAGTTGAATTGTGCAGACGTTCAATGTATTTATTTGGATAGTAAAGGACGGGTTTGGTTGGGAACAGACGGAGGAGGACTTGACTTGTATGACAGGGAGAAGGATCAGTTTATTGCGGTTAGTTCTCTGCTGAATATACCCGGAGACGGAGTCTTTTCTATTCAGGAAGATTCCCGAGGTAACTTGTGGTTAGGTACTAATGTAGGGTTGATTAAGTTATCTGTTCAAAAAGGAATACAAAAAGGAACTTACCGGCTTTACACTACAGAGTTTGGACTTCAGGGGAATGTTTTTTTGAGAGGGGCTTCTTGTAAAACGAAGGAAGGGGAATTTCTTTTTGGAGGACACAATGGATATAACTATTTTTATCCAACTTCCGTGAAAGATAACTCAATGCCTTTGCCGGTAGTCATAACCGATATAAAAGTATTTAATAACTCTTGGAATTCGTTGGGAGATAAGGTTAAATACGCTATTTCAAAAGATGCTCCGGGATATGCAAGGAAGGTGCTATTAAGGTATGATCAGAATAACTTTAGTATTGAGTTTGCTGCTCTGAATTATATTGCACCTATGCAATGCTTATATGCATACAGATTGAAAGGGTTTGATAAAAACTGGCAATATGCCGATGCTTCCAGAAGGTTTGCTTATTATAACAATCTGGATCCCGGAACTTATCAGTTTGAGTTGAAAGCCTCTAATGAAGGAGGCTTTTGGAATGAGCATCCTATATTGCTGGAAGTGACTATTCTTCCGGCTCCTTGGAAAATGTGGTGGGCTTACGCGATTTATTCTGTTCTTCTTTTTTCTATTATTTACTATTTTTATCGATTGGCCCGGAATAGGATAGCGTTGAAGAACCGTTTGCACTTAAAAGATATGGAACAGTGCAAATCGGAAGAGCTTAATCATGCGAAATTGCAGTTCTTTACCAATATTACGCATGAGTTATTGACTCCGTTAACTATTATTTCCGCTACGGTAGATGAGCTTAAGATGCAATCGCCACGGCATAAAGATCTTTATAATGTAATAAACAATAATATAAGGAGATTAATCCGACTGTTACAGCAGATCTTAGAGTTTCGTAAAGCGGAAACTGGTAATTTGAAGTTGCGGGTGTCGCAAGGCAATATTTCCGTTTTTGTGAAGAATGAGGCGGAAAGCTTCCTTCCTTTAGTGAAGAAGAAGAAATTGCATTTCTCTGTGGTTTGTGACCCAGAGTCTATAATAGGCTATTTTGACTCTGATAAGTTAGATAAAATACTATATAATTTGCTGTCGAATGCGGCAAAGTACAATGATGAAGGAGGTTTTATACAAGTGAACCTTTCTTATGCAGATGATAAAGATTTTCTTATGCTTCGGATAAGAGACGATGGAAAAGGCATTCCTAAAGAAGAACAATCAAACTTATTTAAACGCTTTTATGAAGGGGATTATCGCCGGTTCAATACAATTGGAACAGGCATCGGACTGTCTTTAACTAAAGATTTGGTTAAACTTCATGGAGGAAATATTACGGTGGAGAGTGAATTGGGAAAGGGCAGCACCTTTATTGTCACCTTGCCTATTAGTAAGTCCTATTTTAAGGAAGATGAAATAGATGAAGGAGTGATACCGGTACAGGAGATAATACCTGATTTGGATGATGTTATAGCGAACCGGATTAATGGTAATGAAAATAAGGCACATTCTGTTCTTGTTATTGAAGACAATACTGATTTGCTACAACTTATGGCTAATCTGCTTGGGCATGAATATAATATATTCACAGCGACAAATGGAAAGGAAGGGATTGAAGTAGTGGAAAATGAGAATGTGGATTTGATTGTTGCTGATATAATGATGCCGGAGATGGATGGCATAGAGTTCTGTAAATATATAAAGAACAATCTGGAATATAGTCATATACCTGTTATTTTATTGACCGCAAAAAACACCGAGGAAGACAGGGCTATGGCTTATGAATCGGGTGCTGACGCCTTCATTAGTAAGCCGTTTAACTTGCAAGTGCTTCATGCCCGTATTAAGAATTTGCTAAAAGCAAAGGAACGCGTGGCACATGATTTTAAGAACCAATTGGTTTTTGAATTGAAAGATTTTAATTATACCAGTATTGATGAAGATTTTATGAAGCGGGCTATTGATTGCGTCAATCGTCATTTAAATGATCCTGATTTTGATCAACAACAGTTTATAGATGAAATGAAAACGAGTAAATCAACCTTATATAGTAAGCTAAAATCACTTGCAGGTTTAAATACTTCTGCCTTTATACGGAATGTCCGTTTAAAGGCGGCTTGCCGGATTATGGAAGAAAAACAATCTGTTCGAGTTTCGGAATTGGCTTATGCAGTAGGGTTTAATGATCCTAAATATTTTAGTTCCTGTTTCAAGAAAGAGTTTGGTATGCTTCCTTCCGAATACATGGAACGATTCTTGCCTGATAAGCCATTTGAGGATACGGCACTTTGATTATAGTAGTGTTTCCTTTTTATAAGTTTATCCTATCTTAATAGCTTGCCGGATGGCTTATGTCCGGGTCGAATTATAGCCTGAATTAGTAGAATAAATCAATTTCTACCAGTTCAGGCTATCTTCCGACTATATTGTTCGCTCGTATGCTTAGTTTTGTAACTGTGATTTTTTAATCCAAGTTTAATCTTAAAGTTTATACTAATGAAAAGTGAAAAAACGTTTCATGGAAAAGCTCTGAATAAGATAGTTTATGTCTTATTAATAGGGTTAAGTCTCATTATGAGTACGCAATGGAGCCTCGCTCAAGCCCAACAGAGGATTCAACTTTCAGGGAAAGTGAATGATACTATGGGAGAACCGATTATTGGAGCGAGCGTGGTTCAAAGAGGAACAACCAATGGCACTGTTACGGATGTAGATGGCAATTTTTCCTTGTCTGTTCAAATAGGGAGTATATTGCAAATATCGTATATTGGGTATATCACTCAAGATGTAAAAGTTGTAGGTGGAAAGCCTTTGTCCGTAACTCTTAAAGAAGATGCCAGAGCTCTTGATGAAGTTGTGGTGGTGGGTTATGGAACACAGAAGAAATCGGATATAACCGGGTCCGTAACTTCCGTTTCAAAGGAGAGGCTGTCAAAATTGCCTGTAACGAACGTCTTGCAGGCCTTGCAGGGTGCAGCTGCCGGCGTTACTATAACGCAAACTTCTTCTATTCCCGGTGATGCTCCCGACGCTTTAGTTCGTGGTCGTAATTCCATTAATGCATCTTCAGGTCCTTATATCGTTGTTGATGGTGTGCCTATCAGCAAGGCGGGGGGAACGTTGAACGATATCAATCCTAATGATATTGAGTCAATGGAGATATTGAAGGATGCTTCAGCCACTGCCATTTACGGTACCAATGGTGCAAATGGAGTAATCTTGATCACTACAAAACGGGGTAATTTAGGCAAGCCGACCATTCGTTATAATGGTTATGTCGGCTTTGAAGATTTCACCCACAAACTTAATTTTTGTAACGGTGAGCAGATTTTGCAACGCTATAAAGATTATGTAAGTCAAAATCCGGGCGAAACATTATACGACGGACATGTAAAGAATGAGTATGAGTCGGATAATTATAATAATGGCATAACCAACGATTGGATTGATGCTGTTTCCCAAATAGGGGTTATTCAGAATCACAATGTGAATATATCCGGTGGGGCGGAAAATGTGAAGTATTACGTCTCTGCTGATTTTACGGATCAGAAAGGGATTATCAAAGGGTTTAATTATAAGCGTTATTCCGTTCGTACGAATCTGGATTTGAATGTAACCAACTATTTGACTGTAGGAACTAATACTTATGTGGTATCACACAACCGGGATGGTGGTCGCGCAAACCTTCTTATGGCAGAAGCCATGAGCCCTTATGCACGGATGTATAATGAAGATGGTAGCTATTGTATCAATCCGATGTATAGCGAAACGTTGTTTACCAATCCTTTGATGTGGACAACGACAAATCCTGAACGTCGCCAATTCAATTTAAATATAAATGGATATGCTGAAATGGACTTTGGAAAGTTGATAAAGCCTTTAAAAGGATTGAAGTATAAGTTTAATGGTGGCTTTGCATATGTTCCAAAACGGACAAATCAATATGAAGGAAAATCGGTTAATAAGAATTCCGGCTGGGCCAAGATTCAGAATGAAGAAACACAAAGTTATACCATAGAGAACATTCTTTCCTATGCCCGCGATTTGGGTAAACACCATATAGATCTTACGGCATTGTACGCTGCTTCCCGCAAAAAGTATCAAAGCTCCACAGCGGAAGCTGAAAAGTTTATAAATGACGATTTACAGTGGAATAATATGGGGAGTGCAGAAACACAAAAAGTGGCATCATATACAGATCTTCATACCACGGTTTCACAAATGGGACGTGTTAACTATTCTTATGATAGTCGTTACTTATTTACTTTTACGGTACGTCGCGATGGTTCTTCTGTATTTGGTAATAATAATAAATACGGTGTCTTTCCATCTGTAGCTTTAGGTTGGAATATTGCACGTGAAAGCTTCATGGAGAAATCTACTGATTGGTTGAATACGTTGAAACTACGCCTCTCCTATGGTAAGGCTGGTAACGAAGCAATCGGGGTTTATCAATCGTTGGTGAAAATGGATAGTGGAATGTTGACGATGAGTGGAAGCAGTACAGCTGCACTGTGGCCTAACGAACTGATGGGGAACAATGACTTAAGCTGGGAGACAACTAAGACTTTTAATGTTGGTATGGACTTTGGCTTCTGGAATAATCGTTTGAGCGGTAATGTCGACATGTACTTTTCTAAAACAACTGACTTATTACTGAAACGTAACTTGCCTAAGATTTCCGGTTATAATACGGTGTATTCCAATATGGGAGAAACTGAAAATAAAGGTCTTGAAATCACGTTGAATTCACATAATATTGCTACGAAAGATTTTAGCTGGAATTCTACATTGGTATTTTCCTGGAATAAGAATGAGATTAAAGATCTTTATGGTGATGGAAAAGATGATCTTGGGAACCGTTGGTTCTTAGGACATCCTATAGGGGTGATTTATGATTATGTTAAAGTCGGGATATGGCAGGAAGATGAAATTGCAGCAGGATTGAATAAAACATGGGATCCTATAGCAGAAGCAGGTGATGTGAAATTGGCTGACTTGAGTGGGCCTGATGGTAAACCAGATGGAAAGATTGATGATTATGACCGTAAGATACAAGGACAAACGACTCCCAAATGGATCGGAGGATTAACCAACACATTTACCTATAAGGATTTCACATTAAGCGTCTTTATTCAGACCGTACAAGGGTTGAAAAAGAATAATTCATTGATTAGTATTGCCGGTGATGAGATGGGGCGTCGTAACACAACAACGGAAATTGGATATTGGACTCCTGAAAACAAAAGCAATGAATGGCGCTCACTCGGAAAAAATTCCAATAAACATGGTTATGGATTCCCTTCCGATGCAAGTTTTACCCGTATCAAAGATATTACATTGAGTTATAATTTCCCTAAAACTCTGATGGGAAAAGTGGGTTTGAACGCTTTGCAAATGTATGTTAGCGGTCGCAATCTCTTTACGTTTACCGATTGGATCGGTTGGGATCCTGAGGCGCGTCAGATATCTCGTGGAAGCAGCTCCTGGGATAGTACGAGGGGAGAACAAGTGTATGATAGTAGTAATTATCCTGCAACAAAGAGTTTTGTATTTGGTATTAATGTAACCTTCTAAAAAAGAGAATAATGAAACGAAATAATATACTTTTAATAATTTTTGCTGCTCTCTCCTTTATGTTGGGAGGGACTTCTTGCAGCGATAGTTTCTTGAATGAAAAAATGTATTCCAATTATGGTCCTGAAGTTGAAGATGTGAATGCAAAATTGATCGGTCTGCACAGGCAGTTTGCGTCTATTTGGGGAATGGCTGGCCAGCAAGGTTTTGTAGGATGTTGGCAGGATGGTACAGATGTGGCTTCTCCGGGTGATACACAGGGAGTTGAAGTCCCGTTCTACCGGTATCAGGAGCTGAATTCAGAGAATGCCGGAGTTAGTTTCTTATGGGAAAAACTTTATGAACTGATTAACAGTTCTAATTTAATTATTGCTGCATTGGGTGAAGATGGTGATGTTGCAGCGAAAGGGGAGGCAATGTTCTTCCGTGCATATTCTTATAACATGTTGGTAACCTTGTGGGGAAAAGTTCCATTGATTACGGAATCTACTACTACGCCCAGAACAGACTATGTTCGTGAAGAGGTTGCTAAGATAGATGATGTGATTGATACTGATCTGACTTTTGCCATGGCTAATTTACCGGCGGTAGGAAAAGCTAAAACGGAAGGTCGCATTAATAAAGATATGGCGCGTCAACTCGCGGGAGAAGCTTATCTGCGTATGGGAATGCGTGATGCTTCTTACTTTAAAAAAGCAGAGGATGCGGTAGATCCAATTATCACCGAGGGAAATTATTCTTTGATTAAGGAACGTTACGGTAAATTCTTGTCCGAAGGTGGCGATTATTATTCCGATATGTTCCGTTATGGTAATGAGCGTCGTTCACAGGGTAATACCGAAGGAATCTGGATTTTTCAGGTGGAATATAACCGTGATGTGAATGGGGGTACGATTGATAATCCTCAACAGCGTCGTAATTGGGTTCCGGCTTTTCATAAATATTCCGGTATGGTCAATGCCGACTCAATTGGCGGACGTGGAAATGGTCGTCTTCGGCTAAGTAATTTTATAAAATATGGTCTGTATGCAAAAGGGGATATTCGTAATTCTAACTATAATATCCGTCGGGTACTTTATTATAATAAACCGGGATACCAAGAAGTTATAGGAATAGATGCGAATGGGTTCCGGGTTGAGAAAGACGCGGGAGTGAAGAACCTCACGGTGAAAACCGGAGACCGGGTAATTCCACGTGCAGCGGATTCGTTGAATGTGTACTATCCACATCCGACTAAATGGGGTGGTTATGATCCTACTGATGATTTTGGTTATGCTTTGGTAAAAGACTGGCCATTGATGCGTCTTGGAGAAACTTATTTATTACGCGCGGAAGCTCGTTTCCGTCAAGGAGACAAGCCCGGTGCGGCAGCTGATATCAATGTACTTCGTGACCGGGCTTTTAAAGAATCGCGTATGGCAATGGGTAACCCGGATCTTGGTAAAGTCTATTCCGATGAGATTGATATCGATTTTATTCTTGACGAACGTGCACGTGAATTGATAGCTGAAGAGAACCGGCGTATGACTCTGGTTCGTACAAATACGCTAAAGGAACGTATTGCACTTAACGGTGATAAAGTTCCTTATGCTCCTGATAATAAAGTGATCACTGGATTTCAGGATTATAATGTACTGTTGCCTATTCCTTTAACAGAAATACAGCTGAATAAGGATGCGGAGCTTGGGCAGAATCAGGGATATGAATGATTTGTAGGATAATTAAGATGAAAGTGTGTCGAGAGCATTTTGACACACTTTCACTTTTAATGGGCTTTTGAAAATCTTTTTTAGTAAAGTTGAATGGTTGTTTCTCCCTTTTTGAAGCATTAGTAACCATCTATTTATAAGAAAGATTTTATTTTTGTAGGTATATAAAAACTAGAGAATAGTATTATGATAAAGAAAGCAAAGAATTTCTTCTTCTTCTTACTTGCTGCTTTGGCTTTGGTGCCATTGCAGAATGTTTCGGCGAAAAAGAAGGTTGAAAAGTCGCAAACTGATCGTGAAGCTTGGTGCAATATCTTATATAAGATGGCTGTTCCTGTTTTAAGTAATATGAGTGAAGGGAAGCTTCATGAGAATATGCTGGTGGAATTGAGCCCGACTTGGGACGGCCGGGATAAGGGTGTGACATACATGGAATGCTTCGGGCGTTTAATGGCGGGACTTGCGCCTTGGATTTCTTTACCGGATGATGATACGCCGGAAGGTCTACAGCGGAAGCAACTTCGGGAGTGGGCTTTGAAGAGCTATGCCCAAGCTGTTGACCCTCAAAGTAAGGACTATCTTCTATGGCGCAAGGAAGGGCAGACTTTGGTAGATGCCGCTTACGTTGCCGAGAGCTTTCTTCGGGGATATGATGCGTTATGGCTCCCTCTGGATAGCCTGACGAAACAGCGTTACATTGCTGAGTTCCAAGGGTTGAGGCGTGTGGATCCGCCATATACCAACTGGCTGCTCTTTTCGTCAACAGTGGAATGCTTCTTAAAAAAAGCTGGTGCACAAGCTGATAATTACCGGATAACTTCTGCTTTGCGTAAGGTGGATGAATGGTATGTAGGTGATGGTTGGTATAGCGACGGGCCGGATTTTGCATTTGATTATTATAATAGTTATGTGCTTCATCCCATGTATGTGGAATGCCTTGAGGTGATGACGAACGGAGGGAAAAATCATATCTGGAATGTAAAAGGAGGTGATTTTCCTAAAGCAGTGAAACGGATGCAGCGTTTTGGCATGATACTGGAAAGATTGGTTTCTCCTGAAGGTACTTTTCCTGTCTTTGGCCGTTCCATAACCTATCGCACGGCTGTGCTTCAGCCGCTTGCTTTGTTGGCTTTGCGGGGCTGGTTACCGAAAGAATTGCCCGGAGGACAGGTTAGGGCTGCAATGACGGCGGTTATCGAGCGTATGTTTGGTGATGATCATAACTTTAATGCAAAAGGCTTTCTGACTTTGGGCTTTAACGGCTCGCAGCCGAATATATCCGATTGGTATACGGATAATGGAAGCTTATATATGGCTTCCTTGGCTTTTCTTCCATTGGGACTCCCGGCGAATGATCCTTTCTGGACGGATGCCTCACTGCCTTGGACGTCTAAGAAAGCTTGGGGAGGTGATGACTTTCCACGAGACCATGCTTTTTACGAGTAATTCATGTGACTTGTTTTAAGCAAAGAATTGATAACCAGTGCGATTGAAAAATAGTTGAATTATGAGCGGCAAATCTATTACCCTTTCCTTTTTATGTTCCTGCATCATAGCATTGGGCCTTCAGGCCCAGTCCTCGACGAAAAGTTTATGCAATTCCAAATTGGTGAAAGTTGGAATGGGATATAGCCAGACTTCTGTCAATACTGCAATCTTTCGGAATAATTCGTTAGTGACTCAGGATAATGAGCAATACATTTCTTATTATGATGCCGAAGGTTATGTTGTACTGGGCAAACGGAAGCTGAATTCGGATAAGTGGACGTTACACCGGACACCATATAGAGGGAAGGTAAAAGATGCTCATAATATAATTAGTATGATGATTGATGGCGATGGCTATTTGCATGTGGCTTTTGATCATCATGGCAATGCATTGAATTATTACCGCAGTTTGGCTCCTCATTCTCTGGAATTGGGAAAGAAGGAATCGATGGTAGGCACTGATGAAGAAGACGTGACTTACCCGGAGTTTTATGCTCTGGCAGGAGGTGATTTATTGTTTGTATACCGTTCAGGAGTTTCTGGTTGCGGAAACCTTGTGATGAACCGTTACTCGCTGAAACAAAAGAAATGGTACCGGGTGCAGAATGTGCTGATAGATGGGGAAGGTAAACGAAATGCTTATTGGCAACTGTACGTGGATAAACGGGGGACTATTCATTTATCATGGGTTTGGAGGGAGACATGGAAAGTGGAAACAAATCATGATCTTTGCTATGCTTGCTCTCACGATAATGGGGTGACTTGGTATAAAACAAACGGGCGGAAATATGATTTGCCCATCCGGATGGAGAATGCCGAGTATGCTTGCCGGATTCCTCAAAACGCCGAATTGATTAATCAAACCAGCATGGGAGCCGATTCCGGAGGGAATCCTTTTATCGTCACCTATTGGAGGGATAGGGATGGTGATATACCTCAATTTCGCGTGGTATGGTTTGACGGAAATAAGTGGTGTAATAATCAAATTTCGCATAGACATACTCCCTTTTCCTTAAAAGGAGGAGGAACGAAAATGATTCCAGTCTCACGTCCACGGATTGTAGTAGATGAAAAAGAAGCTTTTTGTTTCTTTCGGGATCAAGAGAGAGGAAGTAAAGTTTCCGTGGCATATACTTCTGATGTGAGAGGTGGAAAGTGGTCTATTTCTGATTTAACGACTTTTCCGGTAGATGCCTGGGAACCTTCGTATGATACCGAATTGTGGAAACAAAAACATCTTCTGCACCTTTTTGTCCAACGGACAGAACAAGGAGACGGAGAGCGTACTGTTGATTTTCCTCCCCAACCGGTATATGTGTTAGAATTGAACTTAGAGAAATAGAGAATTGAAGATAGGTGTAATCAAATAAAACAGGATATGAGGAAGATTTTTAGAATGACCTTGGCCTTGGTCTTCTGTGCGGCAGGGACATCTGCATTGGCGAATATTCCAGATACATCGCAAGGTGTTATAGATATTATAAATAGAGTGAATAACTATTGGCAAGATTCACATCCGCTTCCGGGAAGCGCATTTTGGGATAATGCCGTTTATCATACCGGGAATATGGAAGTTTGTTTTTTGACTGGGAATTCTGATTTTCTTCATTACTCCGAGGTTTGGGCTGAACATAATGAATGGAAGGGAGCAAAATCCAATAATAAAGCGGAATGGAAATACTCTTATGGAGAAAGTGACAAATATGTACTTTTTGGTGATCAGCAAGTTTGTTTCCAGACCTATGCTGATCTTTACACTCTTTCGCCCGATCCCCAAAAAATAGCTCGTGCCCGTGAGGTAATGGAATACCAGATGAGCACTAACAAGGTCGATTATTGGTGGTGGGCTGACGGATTGTATATGGTGATGCCTGTTATGACAAAGTTGTATAAGATAACGGGTAACCCACTTTATCTGGAAAAACTTTATGAGTATTGGAAGTATGCGGATGATCTGATGTATGATAAAAAGGCGGGACTTTATTATCGGGATGGAAAATATATTTATCCCAAGCACAGGACTATAAATGGTAAGAAAGACTTTTGGGCACGTGGGGATGGATGGGTTTTTGCCGCTTTGGCAAAAGTACTGAAGGACTTGCCTGAAGCTGATCAGTATCGTGGAAAGTATCTTGATCGTTTTCGGACTATGGCAAAAGTTGTGGCTGATTGCCAACAATCGGAAGGTTACTGGACCCGTAGTCTCCTTGATCCGAAATATGCTCCCGGACCGGAAACCAGTGGCACAGCTTTTTTCACATATGGTTTATTGTGGGGGGTGAATAATGGGCTTTTGGACAAGGGTACTTATTTACCGGTTATAGAGAAATCGTGGAAGTACTTGACTACAGTTGCTTTACAACCTGATGGACGCATTGGCTACGTGCAACCCATAGGTGAAAAAGCTATTCCCGGGCAAGTGGTGGATGCTGATTCTACGGCTAGCTTTGGAGTCGGTGCTTTTTTGTTAGCTGCCTGCGAAATGGCACGGTATGTAAGCGAAAATTAATAAATAGAATTCAAGTTTTTATTATTTTAATTTTATAGTTTTATTGCAGGAAAAGGTCTTTTTGTGATACTCCTTTAACATCATGCAATTCAGTCGTGACTTAAGTTTATTCACTCGTATACTGAATGGCATTCACTCGTATATTTAAACCTATTCAGTCCTATATTGTTTATACCCCTCTCAGAAGATATTCTGAGAGGGGTGTGAATAAATGGGGTACTATGATGAAATTTTGAGGCTCTTTTCGTGAAAAATATATATATTATGCTTAAATGCATTGTCGTATAATATATTATCTTTTCTTTCTTGAATTATTAATGAAGGGCTGAAAATTATCAGCTTGAATTAATAAATAAAATCTTGTGACTTTACATATATTTTAGACTCTTTGATCTGTCCAGGAACTTCCTTTTCCATGCGTGGCAAAATGCGAAATCCGGTAAGGGTGTATTCTTTGCCGAGGTCTATGACGAGTTGATGCGGGTATGCGGTGTTGTCTACGGTTTGCCAATAAGTGGATTCCTGCCGGTCGTAGATTTTATCTGCCGTATGGTTACCACTGCGTGTTTCTTCACTATCGGCATACCTGATGCTCCATTTCTCACGACTGACAGGGTTACCGTCTATTCCCAGTACATCTATCTCTGCAATAGCAGCTATGTTTGTTTCATCAAAAGGGGAATTAGCTTCCAAACAGAAAAAGCGACCTTTTACAGCTGTGTTGAATTTAATGTCCTGCCATCCATTACCTTTAGTGAATGTTCCTGTCCAAACCGGCTGTTCATTATTCAGTTTTAGGATTTGCCCTTCTTTTCGATGAGTTTCTGGTGCTTTTTCGCGAAGCATGTCGAGTATAGGCTTTTTAAGTCCGGTTATTTCTGCTTTTTGAGGGCCTAAGAGATCGAGTACAATGATTTCGTTTTTTCCTTTTTTGAGCCAGCATCCCGGCATGTACAGTGTTTGCTGGGGGCCAATTTCCCAAAAACGTCCCATGGCATGCCCATTGACCCATACCATCCCTTTTCCCCATGTCCGCATATCGAGGAAGGTATCACCAACTTTAGCTAAAGTAAATGTGGCGCGGTAGTAGGCAGGCTGCGTTTGCTCTGTTTTTCCGCCTATTATTTTATGGTTTTCAGCTTTTCTTGTGTCGATATAATGCTTGTTTTCCGTGAAGGAATAGTCGGTAGGAAAATTGTATACTTCCCAGTTCTTTAGATTTAAGGTTTTGTTTTCCTGAATGATCTCCACTTTCTCAGTAATGCCTTTACAGTCATGGATTGATTTGTCGAAATTCACGCGCCCCATTGCTTCTATCAATAGGTCAAGCTGTGTTCCTGCTTTCAGACCGGATAGAGGTAATGTATATTCACCATGGCGCCGGTCTAAACGACCCAGTAATTTACCATTGGCATAAACTTGTGCCCAATCGTGTACTTCGGTAATTTTTAGCGTACCTTTTTGGATCGTTTCCGGTAGTTTGGTACGGTATAAGATACTTCCCCAGCCTTGGTTGAATTGTTCCATTGGTTGAATGTCCTGTGAAGACTTCTTTTCCGGTAAGTTATTGAATAGCGGAGCTACCTGATTGAAATGGATGGTAGGAATCTCAATAACAGGATATTGAGCTGGAACATCCGGTAGTTTTTCTCCTTTGGGAAGATAAGATGCTAAAAGATTACGTAGTTTCCAGTATTTATCGGTGGTCCAGCCAGCTTCGCTGATGGGAGCGTCGTAATCATATGAGCTGCACATACAGGAATAAGCCGGATTATTGGCGCCTCCCCAATGACCAAAGGTGGTTCCTCCGTGCGTCATATAAAGACTGAATGAAATGTTCCGGTCCAGCATATCACGAATGCCGTTTACCATAGCGGTGGCGTCACGTGTTTCGTGTTTACGTCCCCAGTGGTCGAACCATCCACTCCAGAACTCACTGCACATGAGTGGGGAGTCGGGGCGTACTTCTTTTAGTTTTTTGAATTGATTGTCAATATTGGCGCCTGTTCCGAAATTAACTGTCCATAGAAGGTCCGGGAGGGCATTGTTTAGAAAGTTACTACTCCAGTCGCACTGAAAGAGAGGGACATCTGTAAAACCGGCTCCTTTCACTATATCGCGTATGGCCGATACGTAAGGTTTATCAGTGCCATAAGAGCCGTATTCATTCTCTACTTGGACCATGATAATGTTTCCTCCCCGGGTGATTTGTAATCCGGCAAGTTGTTCTCCGACTTTATTCATGAATATTTTTACCCGTTTCATATAATAAGGATCAAGGGTACGGAGTGCAATGTCTTTCTTTTTTAGTAACCACCAGGGAAGTCCGCCCATTTCCCACTCTGCACATACATAAGGGCCGGGACGAACGATGACGTACATGCCATGCTTTTGGGCTAACCGGCAAAACTTTGCAATATCTTTGTTTCCTGTGAAATCAAATTCGCCTGGTTGTTGTTCATGCAAATTCCAAAAGATATAGATACAGATGGTATTCATGCCCAATGCCTTACACATCTCAATGCGTTGTTCCCAATAAGGTTCCGGGATACGGGGATAGTGTATTTCTGCGGCTTTAATCACAATGGGCTTTCCATTCAACAGGAAGGTGTTTTTGCCGATACTAAAGTTTTCTTGTCCTTTTTGTGTTGCTTCCTGTGTTGCAGTTAGAGGTGCTGCTACTGTCTGTGCATTAGATAAACTTGTTCCGAGTGAGCTTATAGTCGTGAATATTAAACTCAGGAAAATGGTCTTCATCATTTTACGGGCTTTATTGGTTTTTATTGGCAAAGATAAATAATATTAAATCTAATGACCTCTGTATATAATTCATTTTAGGGGACTATTTAGTTCAGTTTGTATACTGATAATAATTTATATCTTTGTGCTTGCTAATTAATATATAAAGGAATACTAAGATGAAATACATTCAATGCTTATTGATGACGGCATGTTTATCAGTTGTTTGTTTGTCACTCCCTGCTCAAAATTGCAAGGGGACAAAAGAAGGCTCTTTAAAAAAATGGGTAAATTCGAAGGTCTGGAGCGAAGGTTTAAAAGCTAAGCCTCATGTATCTACTAATCTTACAGAATTCAGGGCGCAGTACAATGCTAATCCTGAACAATGGAAAGCAGCTTTTAAGTGGTTGGCTTCGCATGATTTAACGACTGTTGCTGCTGGACGTCATCCTATCGAAGGTACTTCACTTGTTGTTTCTGTGGAGGATAGCTCTAATGATCCGCTGGAGAAGAGAGGGTCGGAGTCACACCGGAAGCATATCGACTTACAATATGTGGTGAAGGGGACTGAACGTTTCGGACTATTGGATCATGCTTCATCAAAGCCTAATTGTGAGTATAATGAAAAGAAAGATGTGATTCACTATGATTATGATCCTTCGAAGACAAAGTTTATCGACTCTGTTCCAGGACGTTTCTTTTTGTTTTTCCCCTCCGATTGGCACATTGCTAAGATTGCTACTGATAAAAAAGATCAAAGCATTAGGGTTATTGTGATAAAGTTGGATTACGTACAATAAGGCTCTGAATGCTGTCTGAATGCGTGACTGTGCATAAAATAAGCTCTTTACTATTATAGCAATTAGCAAAGAGCTTATTTTTTTATGGTAAGGGCCATTTAATTTATGGCAAGAGCCTAATGAATTAATGTAAGAGCGAAAAACAGAATATCTTTAAAATAACTTTAGGGAATTGGGGTTGTCATTTTATTTTAGATATTAGGAGTCTTGTTTCTCTGTTGGACCTGTTCCATTACTCTTAAGAAGTTTCCTCCCCATATTTTTGCAATATCTTTTTCTGTGTATCCGTGCTCTAAAAGTCGGGTGGTGATATTGATAAAATCACTGTCACTGTTACAACCTTTTACCCCTCCTCCACCATCGAAGTCAGAGCCTATGCCTACGTGGTCTATTCCCGCAACTTTGATCATGTGCAATAAATGGTTCATGAAGTCATTGATGGTTGCGCTTTTATAATCAGCTCTTAGATATTCGTCTACAAGACATGCTTGTGCTACTCCTCCATTTGTAGCAAGAGCGCGCAATTGCTTGTCTGTCAGGTTTCGATTGTGTGTATAAATGCTGCTCGAAGAAGAATGGGATGCAATAACGGGAACTTTAGATAATTTGATTACATCATAAAAGGTACTTTCTGCTGCATGTGACAGGTCTATAATCATTCCTAAACGATTCATTTCTTTTATCACCTTTCGCCCGTATGGACTTAATCCGCCCCAACGTGCAATAGAATCTGAAGAGCTGTCACAAATATCATTGTTGCGGGTGTGGCACAATGTGATGTAGGTGACTCCTTCTTCTTTATAACGCCCTATGTTTTTGAGGTCTTTTCCTATGCCATAGCCATTTTCTATACCGATGTAGAAAGCTTTTTTCCCTTCCGCTTTAATACGTGGAAGGTCATCGGCTGTGCGTGCTAACGTGCATTTATCTTTGTTTAATTCGATTTGCTGATGTACTTTTTGTATGAGTTCATGGATGCGTGCTATGGCTTTCTGAGTGTTTTCATCATCACATTTGTTCTGTCTCACCCAGCATGCCAGATATTGTGCATCCAGATGTCCTTCCTCCATTTTGGGTATGCAAACTTGACTTTTTTCACGCGAGCTTATATTATAGCTATCATTAAATCTGAGGGGAGCATCTGTATGTGTATCAATGGAGAGCATGTGAGAGTGAATGATTTTCGCCTGTTGGAATGTTGCGGCTTTACTGACAAGAAAACGGAATATCCTTAACTCAATAGTGTCACCAGCTACGGTTAATGCTTCCGGATGAAATTGAACGCCCCATATCGGATACCCGTAACTGTTTTCAATCGCTTCGGGTATGCTATCCGTACTCCATGCCGTAACTTTGAATCCGGGTGCTACCTGCTTTACTGCTTGGTGGTGATGACTATTTGTATTCAGCTGGACGCAGCCGGTTATCTTTGCTAGTGTAGAACCAGGTAATATGTTAACAATGTGGGTTGTTACGCTACTTGGTTCTTTTTGCTGGTGTTGTATTGCCGAACCCGGGTGCTGTGCCGGTATGTCCTGATAGAGAGAACCACCGAATGCTACATTAATCAGCTGCTCTCCACGGCAGATGCCTAACATTGGGATGTTCCGGCGGGCGGCGAAGCGAATGAGCGACATATCATATACATCACGTAATGAATCTATTTCTCCTATTTCGGGAATGGGGCCTTCGTGGTAGTAGGAAGGGGCAATATCTTCCCCTCCTGTAAGGATGATTCCGTCAAGTTTATTTAAAATATTGGCTAATGCCGTACTGTCTGTGGTTACAGGTATCAGTAGCGGTATGCCACCAGCTTGGATAACAGATTCCGTGTAGGTTCTCCGGACGGAAGAACTATTATTAGAATGTGAACATGAAATACCTATGATGGGATTTCCTTTAATTTTGAAGGTATTTGCTTGTGCTTGGCTGAAAAGAAGACATGCCAGTAAAAAGCAGAATAATAGTTGCTTTTTCATATTGTATTTAGTGGTTATAAATTAACGTTGGTAAAGTTAAGGATTTCTTTTTGTTATTCATGATGTGTTACACAACATTGTTTAGTAACACCGTATATTTATTGTTTTTATTTTTATAAATTTATAATTTGCGCCTCACTTAAATTAAATAGGTATGTAAGAGACATACTGGGTTACTTACTTTTAAATCTTATATATTATGAAAGTATATCAGACAAGTGAAATTAAGAACATTGCCCTCCTTGGTAATGATGGCTCGGGTAAAACCACTCTCACTGAAGCGCTGCTCTTTGAGAGTGGGGTTATAAAACGTCGTGGCAGAATTACTGCCAAAAATACGGTCAGCGATTATTTTCCGGTGGAGCAGGAATATGGCTATTCAGTGTTTTCCACCGTTTTTCATGTGGAGTGGAATGGTAAGAAATTGAATATTATAGACTGTCCGGGAAGTGATGATTTTGTAGGAGCTGCCATTACAGCTCTAAATGTGACGGATACAGCAATTCTCTTACTTAACGGGCAATATGGACCTGAAGTGGGTACACAGAATCATTTTCGTTACACGGAGAAATTGGGAAAACCGGTGATTTTCCTGATTAATCAGCTTGACAGTGAGAAGTGTGATTATGATATGGTTGTAGAGCAGTTGAAGTCCATTTACGGATCAAAAATTGTTCCTGTTCAATATCCTTTGGCTACGGGGCCGAATTTTGATTCATTGATTGATGTGCTTGTCATGAAGAAATATACGTGGAAATCGGAGGGAGGTAACCCAACAATTGAAGATATACCCGCAGAAGAAATAGACAAAGCTACTGAAATGCATAAAGTTCTGGTTGAGGCGGCTGCCGAACATGATGAGGGATTGATGGAAAAGTTCTTTGAACAAGACTCCTTATCAGAAGACGAAATGCGTGAAGGCATCCGTAAAGGATTGGCATCACGTGGTATGTTTCCGGTATTCTGTGTTTGTGCAGGTAAAGACATGGGAGTAGGGCGTTTAATGGAATTTTTGGGTAATGTGGTTCCTTTTGTAAATGAAATGCCACCTGTGCATAATACTCGTGGAGAGGTGGTGGACCCTGGTGCTGATAGCCCTTGTTCTCTCTATTTCTTTAAGACGGCTGTGGAACCGCATATTGGTGATGTACAGTATTTCAAAGTAATGAGTGGTAAAGTGCATGAAGGGGATGATTTTACGAATGCAGACCGTGGATCGAAAGAACGGATAGCTCAACTCTATGTCGGGGCCGGGGCTAATCGGATAAAAGTGGAAGAAATGGTTGCCGGAGATATTGGATGTACCGTTAAGTTGAAAGACGTGCATACCGGTAACACGCTGAATGCTAAAGGCGCTGAAAACCGCTTTAATTTTATCACTTATCCTAATTTTAAATATTCACGGGCTATTAAACCTGTAAATGAGGCTGATACAGAGAAGATGATGGCTATACTTAATCGTATGCGTGAAGAAGACCCTACTTGGGCTATTGAGCAGTCCAAGGAGTTGCGACAGACTATTGTCCATGGGCAGGGAGAGTTTCACTTGCGTACTTTGAAATGGAGGCTTGAAAACAATGAAAAGCTACAAATAAAATTTGAAGAGCCCAGGATACCTTATCGTGAAACTATCACGAAAGCTGCACGAGCGGATTATCGCCATAAAAAACAGTCGGGTGGTGCGGGGCAATTTGGTGAAGTTCATCTCATTATTGAACCATATTATGAAGGTATGCCTGCTCCTGATGTGTACAAATTCGGTGGTCAGGAATATAAGATAAATGTAAAAGGGACGGAAGAAATATCATTGGAGTGGGGTGGAAAACTGGTTTTTGTGAACAGTATTGTAGGTGGCACCATTGATGCCCGTTTTATGCCGGCTATATTGAAAGGGGTGATGTCCCGTATGGAACAAGGGCCGCTAACCGGATCGTATGCACGCGATGTACGTGTGATTGTATATGATGGCAAAATGCACCCTGTAGATTCTAACGAAATATCTTTCATGCTTGCAGGACGCCATGCATTCAGTGAGGCTTTTAAGAATGCCGGACCGAAGATTTTGGAACCTATTTATGATGTGGAGGTTTTTGTTCCTTCCGATAAGATGGGTGATGTGATGGGTGATCTGCAAGGAAGGCGTGCCATGATTATGGGAATGACCAGTGAAGCCGGTTATGAAAAATTGGTTGCGAAAGTTCCTTTGAAAGAAATGTCTTCTTATTCTACGGCTTTAAGTTCTTTAACGGGTGGACGTGCCTCTTTCATCATGAAATTTGCGAGTTATGAACTTGTTCCTGGTGATGTACAAGATAAGTTGGTTAAGGATTTCGAGTCGAAACAAGTAGAAGAATAAATATATTAATTAGACGTTTGTTTTATAAATTGTTAAAGCCATTGTTCTTTTAGGCAGAAGAATAATGGCTTTTTTTATTAACAATGATTAATAAAATAAAGGAATATAAATGTAAATACTTAATTTTTTATTAATTTTGCAAACGGAAGGTGCTCCTAATTGTTATATTAATCATAATATACTCTAAATTTTATCTTTCAGTTAATTTACAAGAACATGTGGTTAAATCAGGTTAAGAGGTTATGAATGTTAATTAGGGAGTGTTAATTTTGTGAGTATGAAAAAGTCAACAATATGGATATTAGGAACTGTGATGGCTCTTTCCTTTCTTAGCTTACTCTACTTGCAGATTAGCTATATTGAGGAAATGGTGAAGATGCGTAATGAACAGTTTGATGAGGCAGTAAAACGTGCTTTGATGGCTGCATCAAAGGACGTGGAATCCGCAGAAGTTGATCGTTGGTTACGGGAAGACATTTCCGAAGCAGAGAAAAAAGCATGGGAACAGACCGCACAGAATAAAAGCGTAGTGCAGACGCAGCGATTTACGCTAACATCTCCTGATGGGTCAATGTATTCATCAATAGAATTACGGTCAATAACAAATAAACCTACCGACTTGCCCAGGGCAATGATTTCACGTAAGCATGGTGCGAAAACCATACCTCAAACTTCTCGTTCGTTGGCCGATGTTGTGAAGAACAGGTATTTGTATCAGCGGGCTTTGCTTGATGAGGTGGCTTGGCAGATGGTCTATAAAGCAAGTGATAAGCCCATTGAAGAGCGTATTAATTTTAAGAACTTGGATCAATATCTAAAGTCTGGTTTGGTTGATAATGGTATTGAATTGAGCTACCACTTTAAAGTGATAGATAGCGAGGGGAGAGAGGTTTATCGCTGTTCGGATTATAGTGATGAAGGAAGTGAGAAGTCCTATTCTCAACCTTTGTTTTTGAATGATCCGCCTGCGCGCATGAGTATTGTTAAGATACATTTTCCCGGCAGAAGGGATTATATCTATGATTCGGTAAGCTTTATGATACCATCAACGATCTTTACTTTAGTGTTATTGGTAACTTTTATATTTACCATTTATATTGTATTCCGGCAAAAGAAGCTGACTGAGATGAAGAATGATTTTATCAACAATATGACGCATGAGTTTAAGACGCCGATTTCTACCATTTCATTGGCGGCGCAAATGTTGAAGGACCCTTCCGTTGGAAAGTCACCTGCAATGTTTCAGCATATATCGACCGTAATTAATGATGAAACGAAAAGACTGAGGTTCCAGGTGGAAAAAGTGCTTCAGATGTCAATGTTTGATCGTCAGCAAGGCACGTTGAAGATGAAAGAATTGGATGCGAATGAACTGATTCAGGGAGTGGTTAATACTTTTGCTTTGAAGGTAGAGCGGTATAGCGGGCATATAGAATCTGAATTATTGGCGGCTGATCCTTTTATTTTTGCAGATGAGATGCATATTACGAATGTGATATTTAATCTTATGGATAATGCCGTGAAATATAAGAAACCGGATGTTGACTTGCAATTGAATGTAAAGACTTGGAATGATCCGGGAAAATTGATGATCTCAATACAAGACAATGGCATTGGTATAAAGAAAGAAAACTTGAAGAAGATATTCGATAAATTTTATCGGGTACATACAGGGAACTTGCATGATGTTAAAGGATTCGGATTGGGATTGTCTTATGTGAAGAAAATTATTGCAGATCATAAAGGAAGCATTCGTGCTGAAAGTGAATTGAATGTAGGAACTAAATTTATTATAACATTACCTTTACTTAAAAATTAGTGATATGGACGAGAAATTGCGTATTTTACTGTGCGAAGATGATGAGAATCTTGGCATGCTTTTAAGAGAATACTTGCAGGCGAAAGGTTATTCTGCTGAGTTATATCCTGACGGAGAGGCTGGATACAAAGCCTTCTTGAAGAACAAGTATGACATGTGTGTATTTGATGTAATGATGCCTAAAAAAGACGGTTTTAGTCTGGCTAAAGATGTACGTGCTGCTAATGCAGAAATACCTATCATCTTCTTGACTGCAAAAACATTGAAGGAAGATATTTTAGATGGCTTTAAGATTGGCGCGGATGATTATATTACCAAACCTTTTAGTATGGAGGAACTTACTTTCAGAATTGAGGCCATTTTGAGACGTGTTCGTGGAAAGAAGAACAAAGAAAGTAATATCTATAAAATAGGTAAATTTACTTTTGATACTCAAAAACAGATTTTGTCAATTGACGATACACAAACTAAGTTGACGACCAAAGAATCTGAATTGTTGGGATTACTTTGTGCACATGCTAATGAAATACTCCAACGTGACTTTGCTTTGAAGACAATTTGGATTGATGATAATTACTTCAATGCCCGTAGTATGGATGTTTATATTACGAAATTGCGTAAGCATTTGAAAGATGATCCTTCTATTGAGATTATTAATATTCATGGAAAAGGATATAAGTTAATTACTCCTGAGCCGGAAGCTTGAGCTGAAGTCATAAAAAAAACGGCGATAACATTGTTATCACCGTTTTTTTATTTTTAACTTAGAATATTAATCTGTCACTTTTTTATTGATGATGATATAGGAAACTAAGCCTACAATAACCAAAATGACTGAAGATACTAATACGGTGTTGTTGTTCACATTACCTGTGAAAGAACATACGACCAAAATAGCGACTCCTATTAGGATTAATATCAGTCCTAGATTTTTCAATAAACCTTTCATGTGTGCGTATTTTATTAGATTATTATATTCCTGTCACAAAGAAAAGCATAATTCTCTAACAGGCGAAATTATTTTTGCAAAAAAAGTATTATTCCCTGTAAATAGTTGATTTCCGGCTTCTTTGCTTTGTTTTTATATTAATCTTTTGTGTTAAAGAAAATTTTTCTCAGTACTTCCTGACTTACACTTAGTTCTTGGCTGGAAATGCCTTGCAATGCCTCTTTTAATGTTTGGTTAGCAATGATACGTGCTTGTTCTTCCAATTCTCTTCCGTCTTTAGTGAGATGGATAAGATTTGTCCGCCGGTCTTTCTTATCTGAAATCCGGACGACTAAATGTTGGCGTTCCATGTTGTCTATTAAGCGGGTCATGCTAGGCTTGTCTTTGAAAGTTGCATTGCACAACTCTTGCTGGGTGACGCCATCTTTTTCCCATAAAAAGATGAGTACAGTCCATTGTTCGGGAGTGATCTCCATGCCACTCTGGCGAAAGTTTCGAGAGAGTTTTCGGTTGATGGCTGCAGAAACCTTTCCATTTAAAATAGCGAAAATGAGCCGGATGTCAAAGTTAAATTGTTCTATCATGAAATTATTGTTTAAACAACTTCGCAAAAATAATCGACTTTTGCGATAAATCCTATACAGGGGCATAAAAAAGACTAAAGATTTGTATTTCAAAATAAAATGGCTACCTTTGCACCGCGAATTTTAAAAGAAATTTCATTTATTAATTTATTAAGTATGAATCAATACGAAACCGTTTTCATTTTAACTCCCGTTTTGTCTGATGTTCAGATGAAGGAGACGGTAGAGAAATTTAAGGGCATTCTCCAAGGAGAAGGCGCTGAAATTGTGAATGAAGAGAGCTGGGGATTGAAGAAGTTGGCTTATCCTATTCAGAAAAAGTCTACAGGCTTCTATCAGCTGATTGAATTCAATGCAGATCCGTCTGTGATTGAAAAGTTGGAAGTAAACTTTCGCCGTGATGAGCGTGTAATCCGTTTCTTAACGTTCAAGCAGGATAAATATGCTGCTGAATATGCTGCGAAAAGAAGAAGTGTTAAATCTACAAAGAAGGAGAATTAATTATGGCACAACAAGTTCAATCAGAAATCAGATATTTAACTCCGCCTTCAGTGGATGTTAAGAAGAAAAAATATTGCCGTTTTAAAAAGAGTGGCATTAAGTATATTGATTATAAAGATCCTGAATTCTTGAAGAAATTTTTGAATGAGCAGGGTAAGATTCTTCCGCGCCGCATCACTGGTACTTCTTTGAAGTATCAACGTCGTGTCGCTCAGGCTGTAAAAAGAGCCCGTCACTTGGCTTTATTACCATATGTTACTGACATGTTGAAATAATAAGAGGAGGAGATATGGAAATTATATTAAAAGAAGATATTGTGAATTTGGGTTATAAGAACGATATTGTAACTGTGAAAGCAGGTTATGGTCGTAATTATCTTATCCCTACAGGCAAGGCTGTTATTGCTTCTCCCTCAGCAAAGAAAATGTTGGCTGAAGATTTGAAGCAGCGTGCTCATAAGTTGGAAAAGATTAAAAAGGATGCTGAGGAATTGGCTGCAAAACTGAAGGATGTTTCCTTGACTATTGCTACTAAGGTCAGCTCTACGGGTACTATTTTCGGTTCTGTTGGCAATATCCAAATTGCTGATGAGTTGGCGAAACTAGGGCATACCATTGATAGAAAGACTATTGTCATAAAAGAGGCAGTAAAAGAGATAGGTCATTATAAAGCAATTATTAAATTGCACAAAGAGGTTTCTGTAGAGATTCCTTTTGAAGTTGTGGCTGAATAATACAATCTATTTTCTAAGATATAAAAGAGGTTGGCTCATTGTGAGTTCAACCTCTTTTTATTTTAATATGCTATATTGAACAATAACCTTTTTGTTAAATAAAAAAGAGTTTACCCGATATTTATTGGAAGTAACTATTCATTAGTCTTCAGAAAGAAATTACTTTTGTCACATGACAAATTCAGCTTTGTTCTCTTTAGTGCGTGTAGTACCCCGGAAGTTCTTGAATGTTTTTGATGTAATAAAAGTGAAAGCGCCAATACGGAGATTCATATTTATCTTGATAAAAAGATGTATGAGAACTTGCGTAATGATGTTCTCTTTTAATCCATAGTTTTTATATATATCCGGTGAGTCTATGTTATTTGAAACTGATCCTTTGCAATAAGGTTGAGTAAGGACATAAAAAAAGTCTGTAGTGCTTAGCACGACAGACTTTTCAATTTTCTTTAGTGTTGTTCTGAATTATTCAGCTGATACTGCTGCAGTATCGGCTGTAGCAGTATCAGCTGCGGCTGCAGCTTCAGCGGCTGCTGCTTCTACAGCTGCAATTGAGTCAGCTACACGGATTGAATCTGCTGTTGCTTTTTCTTTTTCAGCTGCTTTGTTACCACAAGAAGCGAAAGACACTGCTACAATAGCTACGGCCATTAAAACTAATTTTTTCATTTTCTTTACTTTTTTAAAACGTAATACAATCAATTGCTTTATTAAAACGTGGCAAAGGTATGTACTTTTTCAATATGTTGTTCTTTCAATACCAACTTTTTTTATGTTTTTTTTTAAGTTCTGGAAGATTTCCTATTCTTTTATATGTTTTATAACATGCTAATCTTCTGCAAGACTGTTATATAGATATCTTTTTATGCTTTTCTTAGGCGTCTTTTCGAATTCGGTTGGATAAAGCTGGAATTGATTTACTTTTTCGTAAGCTGCAATATTACTGTTTAGGTTCTTAAGGTTCTCATTCATAATGGTTTTGATGTTTTCCGGCTGATTCAATCCAAGAGAATCCAAGGCCTCATAATCTGCATAAATTAAGGCTATCAGTTTCTTATTACGTTCAATAATAAGACTTTCCAGAACAAAGGGCATGTTATTGAGGCGTGCTTCAATTTCTTCGGGGAAAATATTTTGGCCGTTTGAACTTAAGATCAGGCTTTTACTACGGCCTCTGATGTAGAGATTGTTGTTCTCGTCTAATGTACCCAAGTCTCCTGTTCGTAGCCATCCGTCTTCTGTAAAAGCTTCTTTAGTCGCTTCCTGATTTTTGTAATATCCAGCCATTACGTTTTCGCCACGTACTTGAATTTCTCCTGTTTCGGAGTTTGGGTTTTCTTTATAAACGCGTGCTTCCATAATACCTTCTAGTACTTTTCCTGACGAAGTTGGTATGAATTCGTCCCATGGAGAGTAGCTAATCAGCGGTGCACATTCTGTCATACCGTAGCCAATGGTAAAAGGAAATTTGATTCGGTGGAAGAACTCTTCTACCTCCGGGTTCATTGCCGCACCTCCAATGATCACCTCTTTAAAGCGCCCTCCCAAAGCATCTACCAATTTTTTGCGAATTTGTCCATAAATTTGTCCGTCAAGTAGAGGAATACTTAGTGCCCACTTCATTGGCTTCTTGTTAATGATGGGAAGTATTACATTCTTATATATTTTTTCGATGACTAATGGAACGGTGATAATCAGGTTGGGTTTTATTTCATCGAAGGCCTTCATTAAAATTTTAGGAGATGGAACCTTCCCGAGTAGGATTACGTGGGTGCCAACAGCTGTTGCTGTTAAAAAATCGAATGCACAACCGTACGCATGGGCCAATGGTAGAAATGATAGTACTTTATCCCCTTTCTTTAACAAGCCGGTTCGAATGCCAAAGGTGACATTTCCGGCTAGATTGTTCCCTGTTAGCATAACTCCTTTGCTGAACCCGGTGGTCCCAGAAGTATAGTTTAACAGCATGACTTTGTCATTGGAGAGAGTGGTATACACGACGTCTTCCCGATGGAAGCCTTTGGGGTAGATTTCAGCCATTTTATTATCAATATGTTTAATAAAATGTATCACCGTCTCGCCATCCCGCTGATAAAGACAGCGGAAATCCGTTAATGAAAATGCTGCGCGTATGCCTGAAAGCCGCTCTTCTTCAAGGTGTTCCCATATGGTGTCACTGGTAAAAAGAAAAACAGATTCGGAGTGGTTGACTATATGATGAACATCATTCGGATGAAAATCCTGCAAGATAGGAACAACAATGGCACCATAGGTTACCGTAGCCATATAGGCAATGCACCAGCGTGCATTATTTTTTCCTATTATAGCTATTTTGTCTCCGCGGCGTAAACTGCAAGATTTAAACAACAGGTGTAATTTGGCTATTTCTTGCGCAACTTCTCCGTAGGTGTAATTCTCCTCTTCTCCATAATCGGTGTAACATGGGAGATCCCAATTTTCGCAGAAGCTATGCTCATATAGTTTAATAAAGTTTTCTTGTATCATTGCACGGATTTTGATGAATTGTGCAAAAGTAGGAATTTTCTAAGAATTATATGTAACTTTGCGGCGGAAATATGTTTGGATAGTTATGATTGATACCACTATATACCAAGATAAGAAAGCGGTTTACTATACATTAGGATGTAAATTAAACTTTTCAGAGACCTCTACAATTGGCAAGGTTTTGAAGGAGGCGGGGATACGCACCGCCCGGAAAGGCGAGAAAGCTGATATTTGTGTCGTGAATACTTGTTCTGTGACGGAAGTTGCTGACAAGAAGTGCCGCCAGGCTATACACCGTTTAGTGAAACAGCATCCGGGGGCTTTTGTTATAGTAACGGGTTGTTATGCTCAGTTAAAGCCGGACGCTGTTGCTAAAATAGAAGGTGTGGATGTTGTTATAGGGGCGGAGCAGAAATTGGATTTGCTCCACTACTTGGGCGATTTACAGAAACATGAGGCTGGTGAAGCCCATATATCGGCATTGAAAGATATTCGCTCGTTTGTTCCTTCTTGTTCGCGAGGAGACCGTACGCGCTTTTTTTTAAAAGTACAAGACGGTTGTGATTATTATTGTTCGTATTGTACAATTCCATTTGCCCGTGGGCGTAGCCGTAATGGTACGATTGCTTCTTTGGTGGAGCAAGCACGCTTGGCTGCTATTGAAGGTGGGAAGGAAATAGTGCTGACAGGAGTCAACATAGGAGACTTTGGTAAAACAACAGGTGAGACTTTTTTTGATTTGATAAAGGCATTGGACAGGGTGGAAGGTATAGAGCGTTTTCGCATTTCTTCTATTGAACCTGATTTGCTGACAGATGAAGTTATTGATTATGTTTCCGGTTCACAACGTTTCATGCCTCACTTCCATATTCCTTTGCAATCGGGTAGCGATGAGGTACTGAAGTTGATGCGTAGGCGTTATGATACGGCCTTGTTTGCTTCGAAGGTAAGAAAAATAAAAGAAGTGATGCCTGATTCTTTTATTGGTGTTGATGTTATTGTCGGGACGCGTGGGGAGACGGAAGAGTATTTTGAACAGGCCTATGAATTTGTTAAGAGTCTGGATGTAACCCAGCTTCATGTTTTCAGCTATTCCGAACGTCCGGGGACGCAGGCCCTGAAGATTGAACATGTGGTGACTCCTGAAGAAAAGCATAAGAGAAGTCAGCGTCTTTTAAATCTTTCTGATGAAAAGACAGAAGCATTTTATGCTCTGCATATCGGACAAACACTACCTGTATTGTTAGAACATGCTAAAGCGGGGGCATTGATGCATGGTTTCACTCCTAATTATATCCGGGTGGAAGTGCCTCATCGTAATGATTTAGACAATCGGATAGTCAATGTTAAATTAGGCGATTTTAATGAAGAAAGGACGGCGTTGCAAGGAACTTTACTTATATAATAGGCAAAAAGGATGAGATCAAAATTGATTTATTGGCTGACTTATGCAGGAATGTGGCTTTTGGCATTTCTCCCTTTTAAAGTACTTTATTTTCTATCTGACGTAATGTATGTCATTTTACGTTACGTGATACGCTATCGTCTTCGTGTGGTTCGGACAAATTTAAGGAATTCTTTTCCTGAAAAGAATCGGGGAGAGTTAGCTGAAATTGAACGAAAATTTTATCATTATATTTGCGATTATATGCTGGAAGAGGTCAAGTTGATGCACTTGTCTTTTGATGAGTTATGTCGGCGTATGGAGTATATAAACAAGAGCGAATTTCTCGAGATGATGGACAAATACGGAGGAATTGTTTTACTGATTCCTCATTATGCCAATTTTGAATGGATCATTGGCATGGGATCTGTCATGCGTCATGATGATATCCCGGTGCAAGTATACAAGCCGCTTCATAATCCGTATATAGATGAAATGTTTAAAATTATCCGCTCTCGCTTTGGAGGATGTAATGTACCTAAGCACTCAACAGCCCGTGAACTGATAAAATTGCGACATGGAGGTAAGCGACTGGCGATAGGACTGATTACAGACCAGTCACCAAACCGTCTTGATGCTCATTATTGGACAACTTTTTTGAACCAGGATACGGTCTTTATGGATGGTGCCGAACGTATTGCCAAGTTGATGAATTTTCCAGTGTTTTATTGTGAACTTGTAAAAGAAAAGAGAGGATATTGTAAGGTTTCGTTTGATTTGGTAGTCGAGAAACCGAATGAAACTGCTGATGGTGAAATAACAGAATTGTTTGTTCGCCGCTTGGAGCAAACAATTCGTCGTGAACCAGAGTATTGGTTTTGGTCTCATAAACGTTGGAAATTGAAACGGGAGGATACAGTGCAACATGGATAAAACGGCTATTGTTATATTAAATTGGAACGGATGTGATATGCTCCGTTCGTTTTTGCCGTCTGTTATACGCTATTCGGAAACAGAAGGGGCTGTGGTCTATGTGGCAGATAATGGTTCAACGGATGTTTCTGTGGAAATGCTTCAACGTGAATTTCCTACTGTCCGGCTCATCCTTTTGCCAGAAAACCATGGTTTCGCCGATGGGTATAATTTGTCGTTGAAACAAGTGGACTCAGAATATGTGGTATTACTCAATTCGGATGTGGAAGTGACTGAACACTGGTTGTCACCACTCATTGCTTATATGGATGTACATCCTGAAGTAGCCGCATGCCAACCTAAAATACGTAGTTGGCGCTCAAAAAATCAGTTTGAGTATGCCGGGGCTGTGGGGGGATTTATTGATTTTTATGGATACCCTTTCTGTCGTGGCCGTGTTATGGGGGTAGTGGAAGAAGACCGGGGGCAGTACGATGAGGTTGTGCCCGTTTTTTGGGCTACAGGTGCTGCTTTGTTTATCCGCCTGAAAGATTATTGGGATGCCGGTGGACTGGACGGACGTTTCTTTGCCCACATGGAGGAGATAGACTTATGTTGGCGACTTCGTGCCCGTGGCAGAATGTTAGTCTGCATCCCGCAAAGTATGGTGTTTCATGTGGGGGGTGCTACTTTGAAGAAAGAAAATCCTCGTAAGACTTTTCTTAATTTTCGTAACAACCTTATCATGCTTTACAAAAATTTGCCACCGAAAGATTTATCTTCTGTAATGCGTGCGCGTGTGATTTTGGACTATATGGCTGCTTTTAGCTTTTTGCTGAAAGGGCAGATCCCTAATGCATTCGCGGTGGTTCGTGCACGTCGTGCTTATGCAGCTCTTCGTTCTTCGTTCACAGCATCTCGCAGAGAAAATCTGCAAAAAACATCTCTTTCACCGATACCCGAACGAATAAAAAAGAGTATCTTAGTACAGTTTTATTTGAAAGGGAAAAGATACTTCTCCCAGTTATAAACGTTGTTACCTGTATTCTAAGTAATTTACTATATTAACGATATTGGCATATGGAAAAATTGATAAGAAAAATTGGCTTGGTGGCACACGACGCTATGAAAAAAGATCTCATCGAGTGGGTGCTTTGGAACTCGGAGTTATTGATGGGGCATAAATTTTACTGTACGGGTACAACGGGAACGCTTATTCTTGAAGCGCTTAGGAAAAAGCATCCTGATGTGGAATGGGATTTTACAATTCTAAAATCGGGCCCTTTGGGCGGTGATCAGCAGATGGGTTCCCGGATTGTGGACGGTGAAATTGATTATCTCTTTTTCTTTACCGACCCTATGACTCTTCAGCCGCATGATACGGATGTAAAAGCTTTGACCCGTCTTGCCGGTGTAGAAAACATCGTCTTTTGCTGCAATCGCAGTACGGCTGATCATATCATCTCCAGTCCGTTGTTTGTTGATCCTACCTACGAGCGCACTCGTCCTGATTATTCCGGTTACGCTAAGCGGTTCGAAAACAAGCCGGTGGTGGCTGAGGCTGTAGAATCGGAGAAGAAACGTAAAAGTAGAAAGTAGATGGTAAAGCTGTTTTTCTGCTACGGAGAAACGATGTCGTAAAGACTTGCGCAAGAGAGTCCGTGAAATGATAGAATAGGGCGTCTTTGTTACCAAATGTTGTAACGAAGACGCTTTTTTATATTAGCGTTTTGCATAGATATAGGCAACCTTTTTCAGGAGAAGTAGCAGGTTAATCGGTAAAACGTAGCATAAACTCTGTTTCCTATAGGGAAACAACTTGTTTTGCTACTCAAAACGAGTTGTTTTGAATGTCAAAACACTTTGTTTTAAGTATCAAAACAAAGCATTTTGAAGCATAAAAAACAATCAGTGTGTAAGTTAACTTATTAGGTTGACTGTCTTTTTGTCTTATTAATAATATGAGTTGACTCTGGTTAAACTTTGACGTCGAATGATTATAAATTAAAAGGTAAGAATACACAATTGAATTATATTACCGTTTGTTTAGTGGAAGAAGATAATTTATTCATTTAATAAATCTCATGATGCTAAAGCAATCATTTTTATTAACTTTGCAGCCGTTTTTAATAGAAGTGTTTGTCGTGAAGTGTCATTACCTTCTGCTTATTCTCTTTATAGCTTGCTCCCGACAGCTCGCTTTGGCGCAAGATCCTGATCCGTTGCCTGCAATGGCAGGAACTGACCAGCCTGTGGATTGCTTTATTCCAGAAGTGGATTCTTGCCAGATCGGTTATACCTTTGATGATGAAAATATCCTGAACTTTTGCGGGCAGATGATAGATTTGAGTACGCATGAGCGGAAGCGGAAGTTGCGTCGTGAATTGTCATCCCTTTCCCACCTCTCTTCTGTGCTAGTGCAACGTGCCAATTTCTATTTTCCCGTAGTGGAACCTATCTTGAATGAGTACAACATCCCCGATGATTTTAAATATTTGATGGTCGTTGAAAGTGGAATGAATCCTTATGCTTGTTCGGAAAAAGGGGCTGCCGGGTTGTGGCAGTTTATGGCTGGTACGGCCGATAATTATGGTTTGACTGTGAATGGAGAGGTAGACGAGCGCTTCCATATAGAAAAGGCAACAAAAGCTGCTTGCCGTTATTTGCGTGATGCTTATAAGAAGTTCAAAGATTGGGTGATGGTGGCGCAATCCTATAACATCGGCCAGGATCGCATCCGTACGGAAGTTGCCCGTCAGCATGTTTCCGACCCCTTGGAATTAAACCTAGTGGAAGAAACCAACCGGTACATTTATCGTATCTTTGCGGCGAAGATTATCTTTACTCATCCCAAGAATTTCGGGATAGATGAAAACTTGCTATACTATAAGAAAATACGACGCTATTCGCCTTGGAGACATTAAACTTATAGCTCCTTTTTTATTTCAGAATACATATCGGGGTTCTGCAACTGCTTTCACGGTCTTGTGCTATAAATCTCAATTCCAGCTGCTTCGATGTCCGCTCCCATAGGAGGATTGCGCTTTGTCAGCTTCAATTCTATTTCTTCTATCTTTGGAAATCTCTGAAATAAGCTTTTTATGATGCGCCCCCCTGCATGCTCTAGTAATTTGGATGGAATAGTCATTTCAGTTTTAACCGTTTCGTATATATCGGCATAGCTGACTGTATCTGATACCTCGTCAGTTTCTATTGCGCGTTGAATATCTACCTTTATGCGTAAGCTGATGGAAAATTCGTTACCCACCAGCGTTTCTTGTTTGTCCACACCATGATAGGCGTAGAAGCAAAGGTTATTAAGAAGGATGTAACTATTCATAGGATAATGTCTTTGCTGCAAACTTACGCCTTTTTTACGGTTTTGCCAAGAGTCAGAGGAGAACTAAGAGGGATTAATAACCAAGTCAGCTGTACATTCTCAAACGAAAAGTCAGCCACCAGGTCATTTTAGAGAAGGATAACTTTTAATCAGGACTTGCTTATACTTATCATCAAAAAGAAAAGCCCTATCAGCACTCAGAAATAGAGTTTGATAGGGCTCCTTTGTACATCTTGATTACATTTTAAATAAGTCCGGAAAGGAGTTCATCTGTAACTTTTTAGAAAGGTCATTTCTATTTAGATGCTCTCCTGTCTCATTGCCTGCCGGGAGATGCAGATTATCTTCCAGTTTGTTTAATCAACTGTTTGATCTCTTCATTCAGGCTGCTTGCTTCCATGAGCTGTTCCAATGTTAAATGCATGCGGTAGCGCCAATAATGCCGCGGATTTGCAGGAATATTAATGCGCTCCTCCTGAACATTGGGATTACGCCACTTACTATCAATTGACATCCAGTCTTGCAAGGAGAGTATACAGAAGATAGAGTTGCTGTAAAGATGCCTGCGCACGACTTCTTCACAAAGCTCGGCATTGGCAACGGACGGCGCATCGCCATAATGACCGAGTATATTATTGTAGTACCGTTGCGTCTGCTGAACATCCTCTTCCCACCATCCTCGCAAGGTGGACATGTCGTGTGTGGAAATGGTGCAAACCGAACGGTATGGGTACCACTCGGGATGTCCGAATTCTTGTGATGCATCTTTGGGCATACGTTGTATTTCCAAACTAAGTATACGCAGATCGTTCATCACTCGTGCTACGCATTCAGGAATCATGCCTAAGTCTTCGCCGCATACCAGCATCCGGGTCGCCTGTGTCAGTTGCGGCAGTTTCTTCATGGCCTGCTCACGCCAGAACTCATTGTGGCGGTGATAATAGTATTGGTCGTATAGCCGGTTGAAAGCATTCTTTTCGCCATCATTCAGTGCACGGTAAATAAAGTCGTGTTGTACGCCAATACGCGGATGATACTTGTTCGGATCTTCGCGATCGGGTACAAATAATACGTCACTAATCAAAGCGTACAGTCCGTCACGAATCCAAATACTGTCTTCATCAGTTTTTCCTGAGAAATAGATTTCTACCTTTCGCTGGGTATCGAAGTCCGGACGCATACGGTACATTTCCCACGAACCGGTTGACTCTATAAAAGTTTGCTTCACATAGTCCACATGAGGTCCGAAAATCTGTCCCAGAAAATATTCGTGGATATAAGGTTTCAAGAAGAAATCTTCTCTGAAAGGTAATCCGTAGCTTTCTATTTCTTCTTTTGTCATCGGTAGTGCCGGTACGAACTGGCCTAATAGTCCATGTACAGCATGCATTGGTATTTCCCAGATGCGGAAGAATCCCAAAATGTGATCTATGCGATAAGCATCGAAGTATTCCGACATTTTCAGAAAACGCTTCATCCACCAGGCATATCCGTCTTTTTCCATCACATCCCAGTTGTAAGTAGGAAATCCCCAGTTTTGTCCATTAACGGAAAAGTCATCAGGTGGAGCACCAGCCTGTCCGTCCATGTTGAAGTAGTGTGGCTCTTTCCACGCTTCCACACTGTTCCGACTGATTCCGATAGGGATATCTCCTTTTAAAACTACCCCACAAATGCGGGCATGCTTTGTTGCAGCTAATAGCTGTAGATGAAGATGAAACTGTATGAAGTAATAGATTGCGATATGTGGATAGTCCGCTGTGTCCGGGTGACATAGTTTCTCTATCTCTTCTTCTTTGTATTTTTGATATTTATCAGGCCATTTACGAAAGTTAGGCGTCTTATACGCGTCACGTAAGTAACTAAATACGGCGTAAGGTTGTAACCATTCTTTGTTGTGTTCGAAGAAGCTTTTGAATGTTTCCGAATTTAATAACGTTTCTCCTTCTTGCTCATAAATTAGATGGAAATACTCCCATTTGATTTGATTGACAGCTTCGTAGTCTATTGTTGATAGCGCATTCAGTTCCTTCTGACGTTTGTCAAATTCAGACACTTTCTTTTTGTCCTTTAGTATGCCCATCTGCTTTAAATCCGCATACATTGGATGGAGAGCATAAATGGAAATGCTGCTGTAGGGATAAGAGTCCGTCCATGTGTGCGTCATGGTAGTATCGTTTATTGGGAGTATCTGCACAACTTTTTGCTGTGTAAGTACCGCCCAATCAATAAGTTGTCTCAAATCTCCAAAGTCACCCACACCAAAACTCTTTTCCGAACGTAAGGAGAAAACAGGGACTGCTATTCCAGCGCCTTTCCATGACGGCAGGTTGAAATAGACGTAACGGTCGCCGACAACTAATGTCTCGTCTTTTTTCAGCTGAGGATTGGCAATGTAGCGATTGGGATTGTTTTCCCACGAAACAGCTTTATTCTCTTTTTTATGGTATAGAACAAACTTGTATTCTATTGGAAATTTTAATTTAGCAGCCTCTATTTCAATTTGCCATTCCGGAAAGTTTGCATTGTTCATGATAATAGCATGATCAGGGTCCCAGTTTCCCAGTACTTCCTGATTGCCACAAATGGCAAGACAGTGGTCATGGTCAATAACCGGTGCATATGCTTTTATAGAGATGCCTTTATTATGACTTTTGATAGACGACTTATCACTTTTGGATTGAGCCAACAATGATTCTGTAAAGGCTGACGTGTAGAAATATTGCTGTTCGGGAAGATCTTTCCAACAATCTTGTATGAGATATTTTTTAGAAGATACATCTGCTACATACAGTATGCGTGGGAGATTGTTCCATTCTGTCCGTACAGGTTTTCCGTCACGATAAATGTGGTAGCAATATTGAATAGTACCGTTTTCGGGCACATGAATATCTGTCTTTAGATTCCAATGAATACCATCTTCGGTTTGCATTGGAGTCGCCTTGCCGGACTGGCTATTCCCTAATTCAGGAATGGAACCGGAGACTCTGACTTCTTCGCCCCAACTTGTGCGATATTCTATATGAAAAGATAGTGTCATAAATATTAGATTTAGTAATAGCTACAATGATTATGCAAGTATAGAAATTATTCCGCATAATCATTGTAGCTATTATTATCTAACTAATTTAAATCCTATGCAAACGTTTGTGCATGGCTTGAGGCTATCCACAGCGGGAAGCTCCGCAGGTTGTGCAGATCAAACAGCCTTCTTGGTATACAAGTGTTTCGTTTCCACAATTAGGACATTTTTTCCCTTTTGCTTCGGTTCCATCTGTGATATACTTCTTTAAAGCCCGTTCTACTCCGTTTTTCCATGTATTGATGTTTTCACTATCCAATTGCAAGGAGCTAACTAATTTGATCACTTGTTCAATAGGCATGCGATAACGTAATACTCCGGAAATCAATTTTGCATAGTTCCAGTACTCTTTGTTGAATTTCTCCGAAAGTCCTTCAATCGTGACTTTGTAACCTCGTTTGTTTTCGAACTGGAAGTCATAGCGCTTATTTCCATCCTTATCCACATTCTTAATGATGTGTCCACATATCACATTTTTAGGTAGGATAATGCCTTCATCATCATCTTGAAGTCCTGTAAATATTTCATAAGGATGACCATCTAGTAATCCGACAAAAGCAACCCATTTTTCTTTGTTGTTTTGAAACCGCACAACGTCTGCATCAAGTACCGTTGGGCGGGTTTCTACTACCGTAGGTGGTTTGCAGGGGGGGAGCTCTTCTTTTTTATCGCTTTTTGCTGAAACAAGCACACCGGAGCGGGAGCCATCACGATATACCGTGCATCCCTTACATCCTGATTTCCATGCTTCTATATACAAACGATTAACCAGATCTTCGTCTACATCATTGGGTAAATTTATTGTTACGCTGATGGAATGATCTACCCATTTCTGAATGCGTCCTTGCATTTTTACTTTCATCAGCCAGTCTACATCATTGGAAGTTGCTTTATAATAAGGTGACTTTTCTACCAATGCATCAACTTCCTCTTGTGTGTAACGTTTAGAAGGGTCGTAGCCCTGAGCTTCCATCCATGTTACAAATTTTGGATGAAATACAATGTATTCTTCAAAAGCGTCTCCTGTTTCATCTATAAAGTCCACATGTACATTCGTATCATTGGGATTTACTTTCCGGCGACGCTTATATACGGGAAGAAATACTGGTTCTATACCAGAAGTCGTTTGGGTCATTAAACTGGTAGTACCCGTCGGGGCAATAGTTAGACATGCAATATTGCGGCGACCGTATTTTTTCATCTCTTCGTATAGTTCCGGTTCAGCTTCGCGCAGACGATTGATGAATGGATTCTTTATTTCCCGTTTGCTATCATAAATTTCGAAAGCTCCACGTTCTTTAGCCATCTGTACGGATGAGCGGTAAGCATTGAGTGCAATGGTCTTATGCACTTTCTCTGAAAAATCAGTTGCTTCTTCTGTTCCATAGCAAAGTCCTAGTGCGGCTAACATATCTCCTTCGGCTGTAATACCTACTCCGGTACGACGACCTTGACGACTCTTTTTATAGATTTTCTCCCATAACTCACGTTCGGTATGTTTCACATCTTCCTCTTCCGGATCGACCTTCACTTTTTCTAAGATTCGCTCAATTTTCTCCAATTCCAAATCTATGATGTCGTCCATAATACGTTGTGCCAGTGCTACGTGTTTTTTGAACAAATCAAAATCGAAATAAGCATCCGGTTTAAATGGGTTGACTACATATGAATAGAGGTTGATAGCTAGTAAACGGCAAGAGTCGTAAGGGCATAGAGGAATTTCACCGCACGGATTGGTGGATATCGTGCGATAGCCTAAGTCGGCATAACAATCAGGTACGGATTCTTTTATAATAGTATCCCAAAATAGAACACCTGGCTCTGCTGATTTCCATGCATTATGCACAATTTTCTTCCACAGGCTGGTTGCATCTATTTCTTTTTTCACAATGGGATTAGCGGAGTGAACGGGATATTGCTGCGTGTAAGGCTTTCCTTCAATAGCGGCTTTCATGAAAGCGTCATCCAGTTTGACTGATACGTTAGCCCCTGTTACTTTGCCTTCGGTCATCTTTGCATCAATAAAAGCTTCCGAATCGGGATGTTTGATGGAGACACTTAGCATTAGTGCACCACGACGCCCATCTTGTGCTACTTCACGGGTTGAATTGGAGTAACGTTCCATGAATGGAACCAATCCGGTAGAAGTTAAAGCGGAGTTTTTTACAGGTGATCCTTTGGGGCGGATATGTGATAAGTCATGTCCGACTCCGCCGCGACGCTTCATTAATTGTACCTGTTCTTCGTCTATTTTGAAAATAGCACCATATGAATCGGCTTCTCCATCCACTCCGATAACAAAGCAGTTGGATAAAGAGGCTACCTGATAGTTATTGCCGATCCCTGTCATTGGACTCCCTTGCGGAACAATATATTTGAAATGATCAAGCAATCCGAATAACTCTTTTGAATTTAAAGCATTCGGGTATTTTGCTTCGATGCGTGCCACTTCATTTGCTATTCTCCAATGCATGTCTTCCGGAGACTTTTCATATATGTTTCCAAAAGAATCTTTGACTGCGTATTTGTTTACCCAAACACGGGCAGCCAGCTCATCACCTTGAAAGTATCGTAAAGATTCTTCATAGGCTTCATCGTACGAGTAAGTTTGCTTTCCCACGGTTCTTAATATCTTGTTATTTTATATATTGAAATAAATAAAGTAGAAGCATTACTTTGTATCAGTAATACGTGAATGCAAATCTAATGAATGTTTTTATTATTGCAAAATAAAAACATAATAAATTGTAGATAATATGGTAATTTCTTCTTTTAAATTTTAAATGATTGATATACAGCTGTTTGAATATGTACGTGTGGCAATTTGATTATCCTTTTTAGAAAACTTATAGGTTTGGATATTCTTTATTAGTTTTTATTTTAGATAATAATAAATTCTTTTATTTTATGATTATATGATAAATTGCTATTCTTTTTTTATATTTGCAAAAAAAGAATAGGATGGAAAATTTTAAAAATAGAAGAACAATCCGCAAGTATAAGCAAAAAGATATTTCAGATAATTTGTTAAATGATTTATTTGAATCTGCATTTCGGGCTTCTACTGTGGGGAATATGCAAGTCTATAGTGTTATTGTAACTCGGGACGATCAAAGAAAAGCAAAATTGGCTCCTGCACATTTTAATCAACCTATGGTACAGGAAGCTCCTGTTGTTTTAACTTTCTGCATTGATTTGAATCGTTTTAGTAAATGGTGTAAGCAAAGGAATGCGGAGCCGGGATATAATAATTTTGAATGGTTTGTTACGGGGGCTGTAGATACATTGCTCGTTGCGCAGACTTTCTGTATAGCGGCTGAAGAGAAGGGGTTGGGTATTTGCTATCTTGGTACTACTACTTATAATCCCCACTTGATTATTGATGCTTTGGAACTTCCGGAATTGGTGTTTCCTATTGCTACCATAACTGTAGGATGGCCTGCTGAAAATCCTGAACAGGTAGATCGTTTGCCTTTGGAGGGGCTTATACATAAGGAAACTTATCATGATTATACATTAAAAGATATTGATCGTATATATTCCTATAAAGAGTCTTTATTGACTAATAAACAATTTATTCTTGAGAATAGGAAAGAAACTTTAGCCCAAGTCTTTACCGATGTGCGTTATAAAAAGGAGGATAATGAGGCAATGTCAAAGCTTCTTTGGGAGATAATGAAAAAGCAGGGATTTTAACCCTGCTTTTTTAATGCTGTTTGAATATCTTCAATCTCAGCACGAAAAGATTTATCTACTTCCCGTAACTCTTTGATTGTTTTGCATGCATGTAGTACAGTGGCATGATCTTTATTCCCTATTAGCATACCAATCTTTGAGGTAGAAAAATCGGTGTACGATTTAGCTAAATACATTGCTATTTGTCTAGCCTGAACTACTTCACGTTTTCTTGACTTGGTGTGTATTGTAGCGGTTTCTAATGAGAAATGTTTGCATACAATATTTATAATGTCATCAATAGTAACGCTCTTCTTTTCTTTGTTGACTACTTTTCGTACAATACGCTGCGCTAAATCCAAATCTATTTCTTTATTGTAGATGGTGGAATGTGCCATAATGGAAATTACAATTCCTTCCAAATCACGTACACTATCGCATACATTCTCTGCAATGTAGTCAACAACTTCAGATGGAAATTGCAGCCCGTCACGGTGTATCTTGTTACGCAGAATATTCTTTCGGAGTTCTACGGTCGGTCTTTCCAACTCTGCTACCATTCCCCATTTAAAGCGCGTGATTAGTCGTTCTTCTACTCCTTGCAGAAGAATTGGTGCACGGTCTGAAGTTAAAATAAGCTGTTTCCCATTTTGGTGTAGGTGATTAAAAATGTGGAAGAACGTATTTTGAGTTTTAGTTACTCCTGCAAATTCCTGAATGTCGTCTATGATAAGCACATCAATCGACTGATAAAAGTTAATAAAGTCGTTGGTTGTGTTATTACGGACGGAATCGGTATATTGTACTTGAAATAGATGAGCGGATACATATAATACCCTTTTCCTTGGGTATAGTTCTTTGATTTTTGTACCAATTGCATTGGCAAGATGCGTTTTTCCAACACCCGATGCTCCGTAAAAAAATAACGGATTGAATATTGTTTTGGCTGGATTTAGAGCTACAGCTTCAGCTACACTGCGAGAAAGCTTATTGCTGTAGCCTTCAATAAATGTTTCAAAGTTGTATTCAGGATTTAAATGTGGGTCTAACTCCGAAGCCGAAGCAGGAATTTGCGGTATTTCTTTTCCTACTACATTCTTTTGAGAGATAATAGTACGTGGACTTGATTCAAGGTTAACGGTAGTGCGAGAGCTTTTGTCAACCATAACATTATACATCAACTTGGTACCTTCCCCTACCGCTTTGTACAACGTCTTACGTAATAAGTCCACAAACTTATCTTCCAAAAATTCATAGAAAAATTGGCTGGGGACTTGTATTACCAACGTTTTGTCTTCATATTTTAATGGGACAATCGGAAGGAACCATGTTTTGTATGTCTGTTCGGGAACATTGTCTCTAATGATTTCAAGACAGCGATTCCACAACCCGACATGATTTAATTCATTCATAACGGCTATGATACATTTATCGATTTAAGCAAAACTTCTACTTTTGCAAATTTGGGAATCTTATTTCAAAAAAACAAATCTCTTTTTTCTTGTGTTTTTCTTTTGGATAATAAATGCTTTACTTTCAGTTAGTTATCTTATAACATACAAATAGCCCCGGATAGGGGGCTATTGTTTTTGTTTAATGCTTTGTATATTAGTTGGTTATATTCTAATTTTGCCGGTTCCGCTTAATAAAAAAGGTAGCTAAAAAATATGAAATTTTGTCGCTACATGGACCTGCTGCAAGCGTTTTTTCTCTTTTTGTTTTTCTCTTTGTTATTTAGATAAAATCTATATAGAGGAAAATATTTATTTATCTTTTTTGCCGAATAGTGAGAAATGAACATACCGTTTAGGGTGTGATTTTAGATCCTCAAGCAGACTTGCTGCATTAGCGGATGTAGTACTTAAATTATAATAAAGTGAGGGGTCGTTTAATAAAAGACCGATGGTGTTGTCCTTTCTATTTAAACGCTCTGTAACGCTTTTTATATTAGCTAAGGTTGAATCTACTTTGGCAAATGTTGTGCTATAATCTATGCCTTTTAAATTATTGCTGATTGCTATGAAGTTGTCTCCTATTGTATTAAGTTTATTGGTTAGTTGTGGAATGTCATTACCCATGAGTTTTTGTAATTGATGGCTTGTTACTTCCATATCCGCCATTGTGTTTTGTAAACTATGCAATGTTTTAGGGATGGCTGGGTCTCCTAAAATGATGTTTAGTGATGCAAGTATGGAATCTAATTTGGGGAGCATCTTTTCGACTTTGGGCATCATTGTGGTGACTTTTTCCATTATGCCGTTATTGATATTACCTGGTATGGTATCACCTATACGGTATTTTTCACGAGGATTATTAGCAAGTAACAAGTTCATTTTGACGCCACCCATTAGTTCAGCTGCAAGTTCGGCTGTACTCCCTTTGGGTATACGTAATTCAGGGTCCACATCAATTTCCGCAATAACGTTACCTTGTTTTTCGTAATTATAATAAAGGTCACGCACGATGCCAACCCGATATCCATCTGCGAAAACAGGACTTGATTTTGTCAATCCATTGCTATTACTGAACTTTACATAAAAATAGCTGGATGGCTTAAACATATCGATGCCTTTCAAATAATTAATGCCATATACTAATATGCAAAGTGCAATAATGCCTGCGATTCCTATTCTAACTTCTTTGGTCAAATACTTCATAATTTTGGTATTCTGTATTATTTGTTTTTTATTTTAAATTCGTTAATGGCTGTGTGGACATCCATTTTTTCGTTATCTCTCCATGCGATGATAAAAGCATCCTTAAATAAGGAGGATAGTTCTCGTTTTGTTTTTAACACTTTGTTGTAGTTTGTTGAGGCCTCATAGGTATACTTATATAATCCACTTTCTTTATAATACTCTATGCCTTTTAATCCTTTAAATCGTTTATCATTTAGAGACAGAAGGCGAGATGAAGTTAGTATCTGTATTTTAAATACCGGATCAGTAACTCCCTTTTCCGTGCTAACTACTTTTGTGGGTTGAGTAATGTTTCCTTTTTCTTGTTTTTGTAGGTTTTGAGGTTTTGATTGGTCTACTATTTGTTTTTTTACTTGATCTGTTGTTTGAGAATTTGTAGTATCTGGTGCCGTCTTTGAGTCCATGTCGGTCATTAACGGAGTACTATTGTTCCCTTTTAAGCGAATTTCTTGTTCGCGCTTATATGTTAGAAAAGCTCTGAATATCCCTTTAGCTAAAGTGCTACTTCCGTTTTTAGAGTTTAAATATTCCTCTTCATTTGGATTAGATATGAAGCCAAGCTCAACGAGAATACTTGGCATTGCACTGGCTTTGAGTACTAAAAAACCTGCTTGATGTACGCCTCGGTCAATGCGGCTACATGTTTGCCGGAATTCCTTTTGGATCAGAGAAGCTAGATGTACACTCTGGGACATATATTTATCTTGCATAAATTCAAATATAATATATGATTCTGCTGAATTGGGATTGAAACCCGCATAGCGAGTCTTATAGTCGCTCTCGTATAGGATTACGGAGTTTTCTCGTTTGGCTACTTCCAGATTCGCGGGAGATTTGGCAAGCCCTAAAGTCCAGGTAGATGCACCTGTTACACTATTGTTTTTTGCTAGAGCGTTTGTATGTATAGATATAAATAAATCGGCTTTAGCGTCGTTTGCTATTTCGGCCCGTCGATCAAGTGGAATAAAGACATCGCTTTTTCGTGTATAAATAACCTTTACGTCTGGGCAATATTCTTTTATTTGTTGTCCCAGTTTAAGTGCGACATTGAGATTAATATTTTTTTCTTTGGAGTATCTCCCTATTGCTCCGGGGTCATGACCTCCATGTCCGGCATCAATAACAACAATAAAATCTCTTGCTTCAATACTGTTAAGAGAGAATGGGGAAATAAACAGAATGAAGTAAAATAAGTTATTCAATATATGTCCTTTATAGAATCTCATATGGAAAATCGATGCAAATGTAGTAGAATTTTATAGAAAGCAGATGATTATACTTAGTTTTGTTCCTTTTCTTTTTGATTTATGATTGTTTTCTGGAAATTAGGAATTAACTTTGCATCCTCAATTTAAAAGTAGATAGGTATGTTAGTTCGTTTTTTAAAGAACTGGACTTTGCCATTAGCCATGCTTTCAGGTACGTTAGGGTATTTTTTGTTTGCAAAAGTCTCTTTTTTAGGTCCAACTAAACCTTATATGAATGACTTGATTGCATTTCTTACTCCATTTTTAATTTTTGCTCAATTACTGTTGACTTTTTGCAGAGTAGAAGATTTAAGTGAATTAAAGCCGAAACGATGGCATGGATGGATGCTTTTATTTCAATTAGTATCCTGTTTGTTGCTTGCATTCTTACTGATTAATTTTTCTATGCAAGAGACATATAAAGATGTGATTGAAGGAGCTATGGTCTGTTTTATATGTCCTACAGCTACAGCCGCGGCAGTTATTACGGCTAAGCTTGGAGGAAGTGCTTCTACTATAACAACATATACTTTGTTGTCTAATTTATTGGCCGCTGTGGTTGTGCCACTAATATTTCCTTTGGTGGAACCTCATGCCAACATTACTTTCTTTATTGCTTTTCTAAAAATACTGAGTAAAGTATTCCCGTTATTGCTTTTGCCTTTTTTCTTAGCATGGCTTTTTAAAATATTTACGCCGGCAATACATCGTTTCTTGTTAGGTTTTCCCAATTTGGCTTTTTATTTATGGGGAGTTGCGCTCGCTATTGTTTCTGGTCAAACAGTACGTTCTTTAGTAAATAGTGATGCTTCTGTATCGACGAAAGTATTAATAGCTTTTGCCGGTTTGGTGGCTTGTTGTCTGCAATTCTTTTTAGGGAAGAATATTGGTGGGCATTATAAGGAACGCCTTAGTGGAGGGCAAGCCTTGGGACAAAAAAATACTGTGCTTGCTATTTGGATGGCTTATACGTATTTAAACCCCTTGTCTTCTGTTGGCCCGGGTTCTTATGTTCTTTGGCAAAATTTAATTAATAGTTGGCAATTATGGAAAAAAAGGAAGCTTGATTCTTAATCTTCGGTATAAGTTAAAGTTATTCTTCTGTTTTAATTGCTTTTATTGATTAATCATAGCCCAACTTTGTTTCATTATAATCGGAGGCTATATATGTAGGGCGACCTTTAGTTTCTTTAAAGATGCGTCCTATATATTCTCCTATAATTCCTAGAGAAAACAATTGTATCCCTCCTAAAAATAGAATTGCGACTATTAATGTTGGGAATCCTGCAGTTTGATCACCGTATATAAGGGTTTTTATAATAAAGTAAAAGGCATAAAGGAAGCTTATTGTAGAGAATATGATGCCACATATAGTGGCAATACGTAAAGGAGATGTGGTGGATGAAGTAATTCCTTCGATAGCTAAATTGAGTAACTTAAAAAAATTCCATGATGAGTGTCCTGTAATACGGTCTCCTCTGTTAAATTCAATACCTTTCTTTCTGTATCCAATCCAGCAGAACAATCCTTTAGTATAGCGCTCTTGTTCACGTAAATGCCGCATGGTAAGTACGCATCGACGATCGAGTAGGCGAAAGTCACCTACGTTAGGCAGTATATCAATATTGCTTATTTTTTGTAGGATGTGATAAAATATAAGTGAAAATTGGCGGCGTAACCAGCTTTCTTTGCCTCTATTAAGACGTTTAGCATATATGTCGTCATAACCTTCTTCCCAATATTGCAACATTTTCCCTATCAATTCCGGAGGGTCTTGTAAATCGGCATCCATAATCACACAACAATCTCCTGTTGTATAATCAAATCCGGCTAACATTGCTATTTCTTTACCAAAATTACGTGAGAGATTTACGTAGTTTACGTTTTTATCTGCTTTACGCAATTTGCGGATGGATTCTAAAGTGGAGTCATTACTTCCGTCATTGATGAATAATATTTCCCATTCATAATTATTGTAACAATTGGTTAGTTCCTGTAGACGTTTGTATAATTCAGGAAGTGTATTTTCTTCATTATAAACAGGTATTAATAAAGTTACTTTTTTCATCTTTTATTCCACTCTTAATAACAAAACTTCGCAAATATACCATTTTTGTGGAAGAACAGAACATTTTGTGTATTAAAAGTTAGCTGATTTGTTTGTGAAAACAAACCTGACTAATAGGAAATTAAGAGGGATAGCAATACAGAATACTGGAATAGGGGCTAATGATTTTGATATGCCTATCCATAAGAAAAAATTTAGAAGACTTATATGAATAATATAATTGCAAAGGTGTGCTCCTCCAAATCCGAAGGCTTTTTTCCACGAAGGCTTTTTGGCAAAAGTAAAATATGCGGTTAGATAAAAATTAACGATGAAACTGGCGATATATCCAATGCTATAAGCCGCGTTTACATTAATTTTTCGTTGTAATATATAATATAGTCCGTAGTGAATTCCGGTAGCGAGTATACCTACTATGATAAAGCGTATGAATGATGAATATAATATTTTTTTCATATTTTGTCAATTAAGGCGATAAAGTTATGCATTGTTATAGAATAATCGTATTTTTGCACGCTAAAATAATACTATTGTTTATGTCAGATAAAAAACAGGCTTTCTGGTTTATAATAATTCTTAGCGTGCTTGTGATTATCCCTTTCTTGGGAGAAACTATCTTTTATTCCAAGGGAGAACCACGTGAGGCCATTGTGGGGTATGCAATACTCGAAAGTGGAAATTGGATACTTCCTTTAAATTACGGAATGGATATTGCTTATAAACCACCCTTTCTCTATTGGATGATTGCTGTCTTTTCTACTTTGTTTGGTGGGGTGACGGAGTTCTCTTCACGTTTTCCTTCGGCTATTTCGTTCTTGGCTATGCAATTTGTGGTCTTTACTTTTTTTGCAAAGCGTAAAAATGTGGAGACGGCTTTTCTCACCTCTATTCTTTTGTTGACTTCATTTGAAGTACATCGTGCGGCTGTTGCCTGCCGTCTTGATATGTTACAAGTATCATTAATTGTTATCTCTCTCTGTTTGCTGTATCGCTGGGATGAACGTCATTGCCGGAATTTTCCTTGGCTGGCTATTATACTGATGGCATGTGCTTCTTTGACTAAGGGCCCGGTAGGGAGCGTATTTCCATGTCTTGTGATTGGAATTTATCAATTAATGCGCGGAAGAGCTTTTGGGAGAACATTTTTGTCACTCTTTGCCATAGGGTTGCTTTCACTTATACCATTGACATTATGGTTTGTTGCGGCTTACTACCAAGGCGGCCAAGCATTCTCAGATTTGATGATGGAAGAAAATACCGGGCGCCTTTTAGGTAAAATGTCCTATGAATCTCATAATAACTCGGTGTGGTATAACTTCCTCACATTAGTTTGGGGCTGGATTCCCTGGGTTTTGGTCTTGCTTATTGCTTCTTTCTATTTAAAATGGAATGGTTTTCATAACTCATTAAAGAAGGCCACATCTATTCAACAGCTGAAGAATGCTTGGTTTAAATTTCGTAACTTGCCTCCCATACAGCTATTTACGTGGCTGGTTATTATTATTATTTTTATCTTTTATTGCATTCCGAAGAGTAAGAGAAGTGTCTATTTACTACCTATATACCCGTTTATGGCTGTACTGATAGCTGAGTACTTATTGGCTTTAGCACAGCGTGGAGTGAAGTTCTTTAAATTTTCTGCAATATTCTTTATGAGTTTGTGTATATTGTTTACGGTCATTTTTGTTATAGTGCGTTGTGGTTTGCTACCTGATAGCATTTGGGGAGCTGGTCGTCATGCTGCTGAAAACATAGCCTATATGCATGCATTACAAGAAATTAAGTTGTCTTTCTCTAAATGGATATTGATTTTTCTTCCTTTGATAGCTGCTGCTTGCATCTTTTTTGCTTTGAGAAATCATGCAAATGCCCGTACGTTATTATATGGTTTAGGGGGATGTTTTTTAAGTCTTTTCATCGTGATGGATGGGGTGTATCAACCAACGGTGCTTGCTGTTAAGTCTGATAAACACTTAGCCGATCAAGTTCGCGGATACGTTTCGGATGGAGTAATTTATTCTTACTCAAAAATGAGCTTTTACTGTACGAATTTTTACTTGAACGATCGGATGAGGCACTTTGAAAAGCTTTTGCCAGCAGGGGAAGGTTATGTTCTTTTGCCAGAAAATTTGAATGATGAATTTTTAAATCGATTTAGAAGAGACTATAAGCTGAAGGAAGTTTTTCTGACAGAAAAGCGTAGCTGTGATTTGCGAACAAGAATATATATGTATAAGTTTAATGCGAACTCTTGCACGCCTAAAGATGTGCAATAAAAATATGAAGGAATGTCACCTGATGTTATTATTAATAAATACTATCCTGAAGAAAATGAATTAAAACATATACTATTGGCTCATAGTCGTTTAGTTGTGGAAAAGGCATTGTGGGTGGCTGATCATCATCCGGAGCTTCATTTAAATCGTAGCTTTTTGTATGAAGCAGGTATGTTACATGATATTGGCATCTTCTTGACAAATGCTCCCGGTATATTCTGTTTTGGAGACTATCCCTATATTTGCCATGGGTATTTGGGAGCGGATTTAATACGTCAGGAAGGTTACCCTTGTCATGCTTTGGTGTGCGAACGTCATACTGGTGCCGGACTTTCTTTGGAGGATATTGTTTCTCAAGATTTACCTATCCCGCATAGGAATATGCTCCCAGTGAGTTTGGAGGAACAAGTTATTTGTTTCGCGGATAAGTTTTATTCTAAAACTCATCTAGAAGAGGAAAAGACACTTGAGAAGGTGCAAAAAAGTATCTTGCATTTTGGTGAGGCAGGTTTAGTCCGTTTTAACCGTTGGTGCGAACAGTTCTTGTAGCAACCTAATTTTCTTTAAAAAGGAAATTTATCCGTATAAATTGCGTACTTTTGTTCACTCAAGTGGAAACTATTAGCTGATAATGTCATTGAAAGCAAATATATTTATATCATTCATATTATTATTTGTCTTATTATTAATATCTGTCGGGGCTGTTTCTCAGCATCGGGGCAGAGAGTTCTCCCCTACTTTTTTGGATAAGAAGGGAGTGGACGGAATGCTTAAAGACAGTCTTTTGCATGGTGATTCTTTAAAAAATGATTCTCTGAAGAGAAATGATCGTGATACATTGCGCAGTGACACATTAAAGGTTATGGCTAAAAAGAAACAAGCTTTAGAGGCTCCGGTTGTTTATGAAGCTAATGACTCTATTGTGTTTGCACAAGGAGGTTTTGCTCATTTGTATGGTCAGGGAAAGGTAAATTATCAACAAATTGAGCTGGCGGCTGATGTGATCACAATGAATATGGATAGCAGTACGGTTTATGCTCATGGGGTAAAGGATTCGATAGGTGATCTTAAAGGAACCCCGGTTTTTAAAGATGGCGAAACGCCTTATGAAACAAATACTATTCGATACAATTTTAAGAGTAAAAAAGGAATTATTAGTAATGTTGTCAGTCAGCAGGGCGAGGGGTATGTGACAGGAAATAATGCCAAAAAGGGAACAGATGATGAGCTTTATATGAAGGGAGGACGTTATACAACTTGCGATCACCATGAGCATCCTCATTTTTATATGCAAATGACTTATGCTAAGGTTCGTCCTAAGAAAAATGTTGTGACAGGACCGGCATACTTGGTTGTTGAAGACGTCCCTTTACCCATAGTTGTTCCTTTCTTTTTCTTTCCGTTTTCAAGTAGCTATTCTTCGGGATTTATTATGCCAACTTATATGGATGATTCTAGTCGCGGTTTTGGTTTGACTGATGGAGGATATTATTTTGCTATTAATGACAATATGGATTTAAAACTACGCGGGGATGTTTTTACAAAGGGCTCATGGGCTCTAAACGCCGAGTCTAATTATAATGTTCGTTATAAGTATTCCGGTTTATTCCAAGCTAGTTATCAGGTGACTAAAACAGGTGACAAAGGATTGAAAGATTATTTGGTAGCCAAAGATTTCAAGATTGTTTGGAATCACCGTCAGGATGCAAAAGCTAGTCCTAATACAACTTTTTCTGCAAGCGTTAACTTTTCATCCAGTAGTTATGAACGTTCTAATATAGGTAACTTGTATAATGCAACTGCAAGGTCGCAAAATACTAAAACTTCCAGTGTTAGCTATTCTCGTAGTTTCCCTGAACAGAAACTTACTATTTCTAGTACGGCTAATATAGCACAAACCGTGAGAGATTCATCTATAGCTGTTACCTTGCCTGATTTGAATGTTACATTGAGCACAGTATATCCATTTAGAAGAAAACACGTTGTGGGCAATGAAAAATGGTATGAAAAAATTTCACTTCGTTATACAGGCCGTTTTTCTAACAGTATAAAGACTAAGGATAACTTATTGTTTAAGTCGAATTTGATAAAAGACTGGAATAATGGTGCAAAGCATGACATTCCGGTTAGTGCAACTTTTACGCTGTTTAAATATTTTAATGTTACTCCTTCTGTTAGTTATATAGAGCGTTGGTATACTCGTAAAGTCATGAAGGATTGGGACGCTATTGCTAATAGAGAGATAAATACTGATACTATTTATGGCTTTCATCGAGTTTATAATTATAGCGCTAGTTTAGGAGTTAATACAAAGATATACGGAATGTATAAACCTCTCTTTTTTAAGAAGAAAGAGATACAAATACGTCATGTGATTACTCCTCAGATTAGTATCAGTGCTGCACCGGATTTTGGATCTTCCAGATATGGCTATTATGATTCCTATATAAAGACAGCTAGTAATGGAACACGTGATACTGTTGTTTATTCTCCTTATGCCGGACAATTATTTGGGGTTCCCGGTCGTGGTCGATCAGGAAATATTCAATTTGATATTTCTAATAATTTGGAGATGAAATATAAAGACAAAAATGATTCAATTCGGAAGGTTAGTTTAATTGATGAATTTGGTGCCAGTATTTCATATAATACTGCCGCTACGGTACGACCTTGGAGTGATTTATCTCTTCGTCTGCGCTTGAAATTGAGCAAAAGCTATACTTTCAGTTTAAATTCTACTTTTGCTACTTATGCCTATACCTTTGATGGTAAAGGGAATGTTGTAGTTGGAGATCGTACGGAGTGGTCGTATGGTCGTTTTGGGCGTTTCCAAGGTTATGGTTCTTCTTTCAGCAAAACATTCAATAATGACACATGGAAAAAGTGGAGTGATGCTTGGAGGAAATTGTTTGGAAAGAATGTTGAAGATACAAATAAAGATAAGAATGGAGCGGAAGCGTCTAAAGAGGAGAGAGGACAGGATAATGACGGTACTCCTAAAAAGAAAATAGAGAAGGCTTCTGCTGATGCGGATGGGTATCAAGTCTTTAAAATGCCGTGGTCTCTCAATTTAAATTATAGCTTTAATATTTCCGAAGATCGAAGTAAGCCTATTAATCGTAAGAATATGCGTTATCCTTATAAATATACGCAGAATTTAAGTGCATCCGGTAATATTAATCTTTCTAATAAATGGGCCGTTAGTTTCAATTCCGGTTATGACTTTGATGCTAAGAAAATAGTTCAAACTTCCTTTAATATTACCCGTGATTTGCATTGTTTTACGATGACGGCCAGCATTTCTCCTTTTGGTGTATGGAAATATTATAATTTCACCATACGTGCTAATGCAAGTATTTTGCAAGATTTGAAATGGGATCAGAGAAGTCAGACTCAAAGTAATATTCAATGGTATTCTACCAAATAATTTCTTGTTCTCCGTATTTTTTTAGATAATCATTTGCTTTACTAAAGTGTTTGTTTCCGAAAAAGCCATTGTAGGCGGATAAAGGAGAAGGATGTGCTGAAGATAGAACTAAGTGCTTGTTGCGATCAATAAAGGCCCCTTTTCGTTGTGCATAGGCCCCCCATAGTATAAACACGAGATGTTCCCGTTGTTCAGCGAGAGCACGAATAACAGCATCTGTAAAGGTTTCCCAACCGTGATTTTGATGAGAACCAGCCTGGTGCGCGCGTACAGTTAAAGTTGCGTTTAGTAATAAGACTCCTTGCTTTTCCCAACGGGTCAGATTTCCTGTTATGGGAGTTTCCGTTCCAATATCGTTTTTAATTTCTTTGAAAATGTTGATTAGAGAAGGAGGAAAAGGTACTCCGTCGTTGACTGAAAAACAAAGTCCATGGGCTTGTCCCGGTCCATGATAAGGATCTTGCCCAATGATAACTACCTTTACTTTATCAAATGGACAAAGGTTGAAAGCATTGAATATTAACTTTCCCGGAGGGTATATTGGATAGTGTGCATATTCTTCACGAACAAAATCTGTCAGTGTCCGGAAATAATCTTTTTCAAATTCCGGCTGTAAATGTGCTTTCCAGCTTTCTTCTATTTGAACGTTCATGATTTATTGGTTTCTGATTGTTTCGGTTGCTAAATTACAAAAAATGTGCTGATTTATTCTGCTTTTATTAAGAAATAGGTAGAACAGTGTGCAAATATAAACGGTCACTAATGGAATCTTAAATTTATAAAGTTCCCCCTGTTGTAATATGTTGTAACAGGGGGAATTCTATTCAAAGTCTTTTTATCTTTTTTTTGTTATTATGAATATAATGAAATTAAGAAATGTAGTAAGTGCTCTTGTGTTATATTAGATAAATGTTATATTGTTTGCATTCATTGCGCATTTCTTCCGGCCAAATACTGGCTTGAATTTCGCCGATGTGAGCTTTACGTAAGTAGTACATGCATAAGCGCGACTGCCCAATACCTCCTCCTATGGAAAATGGTAATGTGTCGTTCATTAAACGTTTATGGAAATAAAGTTGAAGCCGTCTTTCTTCTCCCTCTTGCTTTAACTGAAGTTGTAAAACTTCTTTGTTAACTCGGATTCCCATTGATGAGAGTTCTATGCTACGCTGTAAAACTTCATCCCACAATAAGAGATCTCCGTTCAGTCCGGGCAAATCATTCAGCCCGGGAGAAGTATAGTCGTCGTAATCAGGGGCGCGTCCATCATGCTTTTTACCATCGCTGAGTTTGCAACCTATTCCAATAATGAATACAGCCTTGTATTTTTCAGTGATGGCGTGTTCTCGCTCCTTAGGTTCCATATTGGGGTATAATTGACGTAGTTCTTCTGCATGTATATAGTGTAGCTCATTGGGTAAGCAGGGTTTTATTTGGGGATACATTTCATATACCATATATTCTGTACGAATCATGGCAGCGTAAATACGGTTAACAATTTCTTTTAAGAAATTTATGTTTCTATCTTTAGCGGTAATAACACGTTCCCAATCCCACTGATCTACATATAGAGAGTGAAAATTGCCCAATTCTTCGTCTGCGCGGATTGCATTCATGTCTGTATAAATTCCGTATCCGGGCTCTATGTTATAATCAGCGAGGGTTACTCTTTTCCATTTGGCAAGAGAGTGAACCACTTCTGCCTGCATATCACCTAGGTCTTTAATTGGAAATGTTACAGCGCGTTCTATTCCGTTTAAGTCATCATTAATTCCCGTTCCTTTTAGGACAAAAAGAGGGGCTGTAACTCGTCTTAAACGTAATTCTGATGAAAGATTCATCTGGAAGAATTCTTTGATTTGTTTAATACCTAATTCTGTTTGCTTTAAGTCTAACAGAGGTTTATAACTCTTAGGTTTTAGCAAGTAGCTCATATTTTTTTTAAGTTGTTTGTTGGCAAATATAGGAATAATATTCATGAATGTATTGTTTTTGAATGATAATATAGACAATTTGTCTGTTTATGTTATGTTTTCTGTTTCAAAATAACATTTGGATGTTAACCTATTTATTACTTTGCTTTAAAATTTATTTTTAATGGCTTGCTTTTTAAGAACGTTTTGCCTTAAAATAAAGATGATTCATTAGGAATATGCCGTGATTTTTTATACTTTTGCCCCGCATTTGGCTCCGTAGCTTAGTGAATAGAGCGTCAGATTCCGGTTCTGAAGGTCGTGCGTTTGAATCGCACCGGGGTCACTTAAAATCCTTAATAATCTACTGATTATTAAGGATTTTTATGTTTAGTGACTATTTTAGAAAGGAGTTTTGAGGCTAAATTCTGTCTGATTTACCTTGTTGTTGGCCTATTGTAGACCCCAAAATAATCGTTTAAGATGTTAACAATCAGAGCAGAAATTCAACGAGACAAACAAAAAATGATGGAACGTACAATGTAAGAGTGAGATTAACGCAAGACAGAAAGATTAAAAGACTGTCTTCTAGTCTATTTGTGACAGCTAAAGGCCTCACGAAATCGTTCAATTCTAAAGAAGGAACTTCAATAAAACGTAAAATTGATAACCTTATTTATACTTATCAAGAAAAATGTGCTAAACTTCAAGTGGAGTGGATCATTATACCCTTGATGATATTGTAGACTCTTTAAAGGGGGAACGAGAGAAAACACAATCTATTGGTTCTACAAACATAGAAGGGGTAAAAACTATCTGTTTGCTGTGAATACATTGGTAGCATATATATGGGTGAGAGAAATTTGAGTATTTCTTTGATTATTTTCCTTTGAAGGCTTTGACTTAGCATTGAGATTTGGAGATTGCTTTATTAATGTCTCCTTTTGAAAGTAAAGTGCTCTATGGAGAGATATTATAAAAATTACTCCTCCTTTTCTGTCGGTTTTTCTCCATTATTTTCTTTTAGATTCCTCATTTTTGTACAATGATGCCCTAACGAATAAAAAGAATATATGAAAAACAACATGAAAAAATCAATTAGGAAGTGCCGTAATGTGAGCCTTTTATGGGTGCTTCTACCTACTACACTTGGAAGTGTGTATGATGTAGCGGATTCGTTACCTAATTGTTCGATGAATTCTATTCCTGCGGTAATCAAAGATACAATAAGTGAGGCAAAAGCTGTAGACAAGTTGGTTGCTTTTCCCGGTGCAGAAGGATTTGGACGGAAAACAACAGGCGGTCGGAGTGGCAGGGTTTACCATGTGACAACGTTGAAAGATGGGTTTTACAAAGGCACTCTCCGTTATGCACTATTTCAAAAAGGTGTTCGTACAGTGGTTTTTGATGTAGCTGGGACAATCTTCTTAAGTACACGGTTGGATATTACCAATGGAGATTTAACTGTTGCTGGACAAACGGCACCAGAGGAGGGTATTTGTATTGCCAGATATCCGGTAACGATTAACGCTGATAATATTATTATGCGTTATTTACGCTTTCGTGTTGGTAATGAAGGGGGTGGGGAACCTGATGGTCTTGGAAGTACAGATTGCAAAAATGTGATTATAGACCATTGCTCTATCAGCTGGTCGGTAGATGAATGTTGTTCGGTGTATGGTGGTGAGAACCTAACTGTTCAGTGGTGTCTCATATCCGAGAGTCTTCGTGCTGCAGGGCATCATAAGGGCAAACATGGATATGGAGCTATTTGGGGCGGAGCGGGAGCATCTTATCATCATAACTTGTTGGCCCACCACGAGAGTCGTGTTCCTCGCCTTGGTCCCCGACCTTTCACTCAAGAGCGGGAGTATGTGGATATAAGGAATAATGTGTTCTATAATTGGGCAGGAAACGGTTGTTATGGGGGAGAAGGCATGCATGTAAATATAGTGAATAACTATTATAAACCGGGGCCGGCTACACCGAAAAATAGTCCTGTTCGTTATCGCATTGCTGCTATCAGAGTGCGTACTGAAGAATATTGTACCAGAGCAGATGGTACTCCTAATGCTTGGAAACCGATGGAACACGTATGGGGACAGTTTTATGTCGATGGCAATGTAATTGAAGGGAATTACGAAGTAACTGCAGATAATTGGACGAAAGGTATTTATGAACAAATAAATAATGCGTCTTGCGATAATACTTTTACCGAAAAAGTGAAGAAGGAAATGCATTTGTTGAAACCTTTGGATGTAAACTTTGTCACTACGCATACAGCAGAACAGGCATACCAGCTTGTATTGGCACATGCTGGTTGTTCTAAACAGCGTGATATCATAGATACACGAATTATAAAGGAAACCAGGACTGGTACGGCAACCTATATGGGTAGTGTATCAGAAGATGCAGGGAAATACCCTGGGTTGATAGACTTGCCAGCTGATGTGAAGCCGAAAGGAGCTACCAGTGCTTGGCCTGAACTTAGTGATGCTGGCGTTAGGGTTAAAGATCTGCAGGATACTGATGGAGATGGCATGCCCGACATGTGGGAAACTGCTTCCGGATTAAATCCGGCAGATGCGACTGATGGAGTAGCTACAACATTGAGTAAAGAAGGATACACTAATTTAGAGGTCTATATGAATAGTATAGTTAATTACTTCTAAGAGAGAAGAATATGCCAAGCTGATTTAATACAGAAAATAATGGGCAAATCCGGGCATACTCTTTTCTTTCTTTGTATGTGTGGAATTTTTGGTATTAATGTGGATTTATATTCTTTTCGTTTATTAAAGATCGCTTTTGAATATAATTAATAAGACTTTCCACCTATTATGATAATTTTTCCTCCTTTAACTTATTTGCTTTTCTGAATTTTGTGCTGGAAAACCGATATGATATATAACGATTAAAGGAGAATTGGTTATGAAAAACACCCTGTTGGCATTGCTCTGCCTGCTGCTCTCTGCAATGGAAAGCATCAATGCTACTTGTTTAGAGAAACCGAACAATACAAGTTTGGTAGTTGCACAAGATGGTTCAGGAGATTATTCCACACTACAAGCTGCTATTAATGCTGTGCCAGATAATAGCAGTAGGCGCTTTGTCATTTATATAAAGAATGGTAAATATGAAAAGGAGAAATTGATTGTACCTAAAAGTAAAACGAATCTTACCCTGAAAGGAGAGAGCCGCTCTAAAACAATTATCAGTTATCATATTTACGATTGCAACAGTCCGGAATCCGGTAATAAATGTCCGGTTGAGTCATGGGCTTTGTGGAAAGATAATACCGATCTTATTCGCACTTCGGCAACGTTGACCATTATGGCTGACGGTTGTCATTTGGAAAATTTGACGGTGGAAAATACAGCAGGTCCGGTAGGTCAGGCTTTGGCACTTACACTGTGCGGCAATGAGTTGATCTTCCATAATTGTGATATTCTAGGCTATCAGGATACTATTTATTTTAAGAGCGACGGCATGCTTAATTACTTCGATAACTGTCTGGTCTTAGGGCGCACGGATTATATTTATGGAAGTGGTATTGCCTATTTTCAATCTTGCGAGATCCGCAGTTGGGGTGGAGGTTGGATTACAGCTCCTTCTACTCCTAAAACACAGAAATATGGTTTTGTATTCAATCAGTGTGATTTTACTTATGCAAAAAATAGCCCTCGTCCCGGTGATGATGGCAGACCAGTTGCTCTCGGACGCCCTTGGCATAATTATCCGAAAGTTGCTATTCTGAATTCTGTGATGTGTGATCAGATTCATCCCGAAGGCTGGCCTACAACGTGGCATATGGAATATGCCGCTACTAGTGAAGATTTGCATTTATATGAATACAATAATACAGGAAAAGGTGCTGATATGAGCAAACGTGCCGGGTGGAAGGGAATCAGAAAGTTGACTTCTGAAGAAGCTAAAGAGTATACTGTAAGGAATGTATTAGGAAAAGTAGAGAGTTGGAATTAATATAATTGTTTAACCAAGTAATACTATCATGAAAGAAAAAGTTAGAAAAATGAAAAGTAGATTACTCCTATTGTTGGTACTATTGTTGATGGTTCCTATGGGAATGTTTGCTCAAAGCATTACTGTAAAAGGTACTGTAACAGACTCTCAGGGAGAGGCTATTATTGGTGCCACTGTAGTGGAAAAGGGTAAAAAGACAAATGGTGTCATAACAGATTTGGATGGTCGTTTTTCTTTGAAGATTGTAGGCAAAGCTAAAAAACTTTTGGTCTCTTACGTAGGTATGGAGAGTCAGGAAGTAGATGCTATTGTCGGAAAGGATCTAAAAGTTGTTTTGAAAGATGATTCACAAGCACTTGATGAAGTCGTTGTTGTTGGTTATGGAAGCCAGGCCAGAAAAGATTTAACGGGTTCTGTCGGTTCTATTTCAGGTGCTAAGCTAGCTGCCGTTCCGGTGACTTCAGCAGCCGTAGCTTTGCAGGGGAAAATAGCCGGTGTACAAGTAACAACTGTTGATGGTGCTCCGGGAGCTGATATTAATATCCGTGTCCGTGGGGGGACGTCCGTGACCCAAAGTAATGACCCGCTGTATATTGTTGATGGTTTTCAAACAGACAATATTAATGATATTCCACCGACGGATATTCAATCCATAGATGTATTGAAAGATGCTTCTCTAACAGCTATTTATGGTGCTAAGGGAGGTAATGGTGTAGTTGTGGTAACTACCAAATCAGCTCAGCAAGGTAAGGTGCAAGTTGGTTTCAATGCGCAGATGTCAGTAAGCAAATTAGCAAAGAAACTTGATCTGATGGATACGTATGATTTTGCGCGTTATCAGTATGATTGGGCGGCTTCGAACGGAACCCGTAGTTCTAATGCGAAGTACTATCGTGCCAATTTTGGTAATCCACTAGATCTAGACATCTATCAGCGTGCCACAACACACGATTGGCAAGATGAAGTAATGGGTGAAACCCCGTTGAATTACTCAACTAACTTTACTGTAGGTGGAGGTAGTGAAAAATTTCGTTTTAATGTATCTCTTACTAACTCTGAAGATAACGGTATTATCTTAGGGTCTGGTGTTCGTCGTACAAACTTGAATATTAAAATGAATGTGCAGTTGAGTAAGAATCTGACATTGACACTTAATCCAAAGTTCACTTACCGTCGCGACACTGGTGCTGGGGGTGATAAGATTGGTAGTGGTGGTATTATTGATGTGCTTCGCTATCGGCCGACTAACGGTCTACGTGAGTTTGCTTTTTGGGATCCGGAGACCGTTGATCCGGATGATGAAGCTATTTTTGAATATACCAATCCGAAAAATGATATTAGTCAAAATACATTGAAAAAACATTCTTATGGTTATACGAATCAGTTCAGTTTGGAATGGAAACCTATCAAAGGTTTATCTTTGCGTACAGAAGGAGCCTATTATATTTCGTTCTACGATGAAAATCGTTTTTATGGTGCTATGACTGATGAGGGGCAAGCGAATAATAAGTTACCAATAGCATATATTAAAGATAAGCGCACAGAAAAGTATATTTGGACTAATACGGCTAACTATGGTTTCAATATTGACAATATTCATAATTTTTCATTTTTGTTAGGTCAGGAAATTCAAAGTGAACAGGTTAAGGAAAATTATATGAAGAACCGTTACTTTCCACGTAACATATCTGCTGAGAAGGCACTTAACAATATGAATCTAGGTACTCCATGGGAAGCAACTTCAGCTCTTTCTACTCCTGAACGTACTGCCTCTTTTTTCGGTCAAGCTAACTATAATTACGATCATAAGTATTTAGCATCGGTTACATTTCGAGCCGATGGTTCAACAAAGTTCGCTCCGGGTGAGCAATGGGGGTATTTCCCCTCAATTTCCGGTGCGTGGGTCCTTTCTAAGGAAGGATTCTTGGAACACAATGAGGTTATCAGCAATCTGAAGTTACGCGCAGCTGTTGGTATGGCGGGTAATAACCGTATAGATAATGATATGTGGCGTTATCTATATACTGTAAATAGTACAGGTGGTCCAGGTTTTGGGGAAGCAATAGAGAACGGGGAGCAGTGGTATAGTAGTGCAGGTGGAAGTACCTTTGTTAATACTAAGATTAAATGGGAAACGACCTTGACCCGTAACTTAGCCTTTGACTTGGGGCTGTTTAACGAGCGTTTGGTTATCACTCCGGAAGTTTATTGGAATACGACTAGAGACTTACTTTACAAATCAGATATTCCTTCAACAACAGGCTATTCCCAACAGATGCGGAATATTGGTCAGGTGACGAACAAGGGTTTTGAATTGACTATCAATGGTGATATTCTTCGGGGTAAAGACTATGTATTAAGTGGTAACCTGACTTTCGGCTTTAACAAGATGGTCGTTGATAAGTTGAATGAAACGGATGACGTAATTTGGGATCAAAACGATCGTTGGAAATCAAGCTATAACGATTATTGCCTGAAAGTAGGTGATCAGGTTGGTTTAATTTACGGTTTTGTATATGACGGATTATATAGTACGGATGAATTTGATTTTGATCCGAATCAAAATCTTTTAGCTGTTCCTAAGGAAGGTACTGTCATTAATCATGTATTCAATGATAGTAATTCTGGTGTCGCTACTCTTCCGGGTAAAATCAAATTTAAAGATATCAGTGGACCGGATGGCAAGCCTGATGGACAAATTACAGAAGATGATCGTACGGTTATTGGCAATACAAATCCCAAATTTCAGGGTGGTTTTGGTTTCAACGGACAATGGAAAGCATTTGACTTTACAATTAATTTCAACTATATGTATGACTTTGATGTGAACAATGCTACTGCTTACCAGCTATCTTCGTCTGAAGGGAATAAGAATAATTTCTATAATGTACTTTCTAAGTTTAATAATCGCTGGACTTACGTGCGTGAAGATGGTGAATGTATGTATAAAAACACTTATCTTGAAGGTTCTGTAGATATATATAAAGAAATGAACGCAGGTAAGACATTATGGAATCCGGCAGACGTTACCAACAAGGTTACCCATTCTTATTTTATTGAAGATGGCTCTTTCCTTCGTTGTCAGGACATCACAGTGGGGTATACTTTGCCTGAGCGATTAACCAAGAAATGGGGTATGTCGAGATTGCGTTTTTATGCCAGCGGTTCTAACCTTTTCATTATTACCGGTTATTCCGGCTACGACCCGGAAGTTGATGTTCAAACTGGTTTAACTTGTGGTATGGACTATAATCGCTATCCGCGTAGCCGTAGTTTTGTGTTTGGTGTAAATGTTACTTTCTAATACCTAAAAACAGATTGTATATGAAAATTAAGAATATTCTTATTGCTGGTCTGATAGCAGTTGGCTTTTCTTCGTGCAATGATTTCCTGAAGGTCGATGCTATTTCGAAGTATGATAATGAGTATGTGTTCAGTGAAACAACTGAAATAGATCGTGCCTTAAATGGCGTTTACGCGCAGCTACTGAGTGGGGATACTTATGGCAGTGCTTATTTGAGCACTTTCTGCATGAATAGCGATGTAGACATGTCAATATACACCAATGAGGTTACAACTAATAATAGCTATCGGCGTTTCGATTGTAACAGTCTGGGTGGAGAAATTAATAAAACTTGGACTGCTGCTTATCGCGGTGTGGAATATGCCAATAATTTTATTTATAATTTAGAACATAGCCCTATTTTTAGTAAAGATGACGCAGACCTGATGCAGCAATTAGGGGAAGCCAAGGTGATTCGGGCTATGTTTTATCATGATCTTATTGTTTTATTCGGTGATATTCCATTCTCTCTTACTCCTAATTATGAGGTGGAAGATTTTATAATGCCTGTTACAGATCGTGAAGAGATTCATAAGGCATTGATTGAAGATTTGGAAGACATTGCTCCTTATATGTCGTTTGCTGCTGATCTAAGCGATGGGGTAGAACGGGTCTCTAAGGAATTTTGTTGGGCAATGATAGCTCGTATGGCTTTGACATGTGGTGGATATTCACTTCATCCTGATAAAAGCAATTCTAATAGTTATGGCACTATGGAACGTCCGACGGACTATTTGGAATATTACAAAATAGCTGAGGCATATTGTGACTCTGTTATATCTTCTGGTACTCATTCATTGACGCTCCCTTATAACCAAGTATTTATAAATGAATGTAATTATATTGTGAGCAATAATGACGATCCTATTTTTGAGATTCCTTTTACAAAAAATTCAAGTGGGAGCATTGGTTATATTCAGGGGCCGAAAGGCGAGAACTATGAAGGAACGACTAGCGGTAAGAATATTTGGGGTAAAAGTGGTGGTAGTGCCCGCCTGAGTGCTTTCTATCGTTATTCATTTGATGATGAAGACGTCCGTCGTGATTACGTAAACGGCATGTGGTATTATTTGTACGATGGTACGCCCACCGTCCTCACGGACTACACTGTATTTGACAATAAATGGTCTAAGTTTTGGGCAAATAGTGGTAATACGATGGGGGCTGGTAGTGATGGTAATACGGGTATTAACTATCCTTATATGCGCTATGCCGATGTCCTTTTGATGTATGCCGAGGCTGTCAATGAGTTGGAAGACGGTGTTAACGGAACTAATGGAGCCAAAGCTATTGAAGCTTTCCGTCAGGTACGTGCTCGCGCATTTACTGATGTTAGTAAAGTGGATACTTATATTGCATCTGCTTCAGGTTCTAAAGAGGCTTTTTTGAAGGCTGTTCTTGACGAGCGTAAGTGGGAATTTGCTGGCGAAAATATGCGTTGGAAAGATTTGGTTCGCAATAACTTATATGGTGAAGTGCTATATTACAGCTTTTTGCGTTACTATGCAGTAGCTGAAAATGCAGCAGGCACTTCAGATCATATTGAGGCTGTTGAACAATATGACGGCAAACCTGGCTATTTGGAAAAAGATCTTCCTTATGAAATATATTACCAGGTTGTCAGCAATCCAAAGGATGTAGATGTATATCCTAATACGACTCTGGATATTCTTGAACTTTACAATCCATATAAGGCAGATAAGTATCCTGGCAGCGACTGGACGACCGGAGACTTCTATGGATGGTGGAATGATACTGACGGATGTCCGAAGGATCAATGTCTCTTTTCATTCTATGGTTTTATGCGTGGTGACCGTGGTGGCAATATTTATCTAGTAAAAGACGGTGATACTTATTCGCAAACGGGGCCAACAGATCTTCCGGTAGTGCGTTACATCTTGCCTTATCCGAATGCAGCCATTCAGCGTAGTGCCGGTGTATATAAAAACTATTATGGTTATACCAAATAATCAAATTGAAAATAATACGATATGAAAAATAGATATTGTTACATACTAATGCTCCTCTTGTCCGTGCTAACCTTTTCTTGCAAGGATGATGAGGTGGTGAGTAGTGACGGCTACTCTTCCGATAGAGAATTTATGACCATGTTCCGTAAAGATGATAATACTGGTAAGGGTGATTCAGACCCTTATCGTTGCCAGGCTGTTGATTTGAATGATATTCAGCTGTACTGGTATGGGGTGAAGGATTGTGCCGGTTATGAAGTGAAGATGGCTTTACAGCCTAATGTGTCTTCCGGTTTGGCTACAGATTGGGAAAATCCTAATTATCTCTTGTTGGATACAATTGTCGGGCCTGAAGTAACAGACCTTTTGATAAAGGACCTTCAATACAGTACTGATTATCGTTTTGCAATTCGCACCCTTTCTAAGAAGGGTGAGGGCTATCACTCTAAGTGGTATGGTTACGGAAATGGACGACAATGGGCTGATTATTTAGGCATTACGACAGGAGATAGGTATAATATTCCTGAAGTCATTGTAGTAAATGAAGTTACAAAGACAACTTTCCGAATAAACTTTGACCGTGCTTATGCTACATCTGGTGATGATGGCACTTTTAAAGAACATTTTGAAGTGGACGGCGATGGTAATTTTGTGATGCAGACGATTACAATTGAAGCATCTCCTACCAACCCTGATGCAACATTACCGGATAAATGGAAGAATTATACTATTACTTCTGCGGATTTTGAACGTGGTTATATTGATGTAGATGGTTTGCAAGAAAATAGTGTATATGTGATCAATACCCTGAATAAAAATATTCCGGTTCATTGGGATGCTATTTACAATACCTGTGTCATTCGTATGGATGGCGAACCGGGGGAACCTATTCTTATTGAACATTATTGCGATCCTAATGATACAATTCAGGGAGCAACTAAGTATAACGCTTCACGTCTTGATACAATTATTGCAAATTATAATAGTGACGCCTCTTTAGCAGAAGGTACTATTTTTGAATTAGAAGGAGGAAAGACCTACTATTTTGCAACGAATGTATCATTGTGCAAAGGTTTGACTCTTCGTACTAAATCTGGCACCGGACGTGCTAAGGTGCTAATGAATGGTATGTCCACAGTTAATGGTGCGTGCCAGGCTATGAACTTTATGTTTGGTCGTCAGCCACAATCCGGTGAGCTTGGTGGTATTAACATTAAATCGCTTATTTTTGAGGATATTGATTTTGATTGTCCGTTGGCTACGAATTATGGCGATGGCAGTTCAACTGGAAATTATTTTATCAATATGTACTCTAACGGTATGGCAGTTACGCTTCAATCATTTGAAGTGAGAAATTGTACTTTCCAACGCATGATTCGTGGTTTCGTTCGCGTACAAGGTTCTAATCGTAAAAACTTTGAGAAATTTATTGTAGAAGATTGTCTATTCTATAATTGTGGCTATTATGATAATAATGGTCGTGGTTATGCCTGGATTGCTGGTGATGGTACTCCATCTACAGGAAAGTCCAATATCTATCAAAATATGATTTTCCGTAACAATACTTTCTATGATTCTCCGCGTACATGTTTCTTTACGGATAATGGAAAAAATTTATCATGGCCTAGTAATGTTCAATATAATATTACATTAGAAAATAATACGTTTGTAAATTATAGTACCCGTTCTTCCGGTCGTAAAATTTTTGATTTACGCTACTTGCCGGGTGGAAGTAAAATTACGGTGAAAAAGAATCTCTTCATCTTGACTAAGCAAGCCAGTGATGATCGAAACTTGTATATGGAAGGTATGGATATCCGTCAAATTAATGGCTCCGGTGAGATAACGTTCGACATTGAGCAGAATTATTCAACAAATACGAACCTGACAAATGGAAGTATCTTTTCATCAGGAGCATTCAGTGCTAACAAAAACAGTGCAGGTAAATGGGCTGAATATAATATACCTGGTGAAGACGAATTAGAAGTTCATTTGGGTGGGGTAGGGATTTCTCCGACTGACTTGATGGAAAGTCCAAATCCGCCACATGTAAGTCCAGACCCGGATATGCATGAAGTTGATAATCTGGATGGTTTGTATTACAACAACACCAATGCTGTACGTAATCATGAAATCTATAAGTTGGGTATTGGTGACCCAAGATGGGCTTCTACTGTTATGCCATAGCGGAATGACGTGTTATTGGGGAATCATAAGATTTCATTGGAGATAAGGCTGCTTGAAAAGTCTTAAATATGAGTGCTGCCCTTGCTAATATTGTTTAGCGAGGGTAGCTTTTTAGGTTTTAGCATGTCTCTATTTGATATATAAGTGATGAGTGGAATAATATTTTTTTTATTTTTGAGAGGATTTATATTCTGAAGGGCTTATTCCGTATCTCTTTTTGAAGCATTTGCTAAAGTATTTTGGATCATTAAATCCTGTCATGTAAGCTATAGAGGAAACATTGTATTCTCCACTTTCTATTAATTGTTTGGCACGCTTTATGCGCATTTCACGGACGAAATCAACAGGTGAAAAACCAACAATGGTCTTTAATTTCTGATAGAATACAGTACGTCCCATGCTTAATTCCTGAGCAAATTCGTCAATTGTTAAGTCGGGATTATCCATTTGTTTCTCCATTACGTCCATTACTTGTTTCATAAATTGCTCATCAAATGGAGTTATGTGCGGTTGTGTCGGTTCTATGTCTGTTATAGTTGTAGGAGAATCCGTTTGTTTCTCTGACCACTGTTTAAAATAAAGCTCTTGCAGTAGTTTGCGCTGGTGGAGCAATGATTTGATGCGAGTTTTCAAGTGAGTCGTGCTGAAAGGCTTGGTGATGTAATCATCAATGCCTTGTTCTAATCCGCTTATTCGGTCGTCTAAAGATGATTTGGCAGAAAGTAAAACGATTGGAATATGGCAAATATTCCGGTTTTCCTTAATTGCTTTTACCATATCCAATCCATCCATAACCGGCATCATAATATCACTAATAATAAGATCTGGTATATATTGGGTCGCAAATTCTAATCCTTCTTGTCCATTGGTCGCTTGAATAACTTTATACGTTTCAATCAAAATGTCATATAGAAAGGCTCTTAATTCCATGTTGTCTTCCACGATCAATATGGAAGTTTGTTTTGCATCCTCATCTTTATTACATGGTTCTGTATATTCTTGTTCTTTTTCTATAGATTGGGCGTTTATATCACTGTTTTGTAACTCTGCAGGGCTATCATCCAGCATGAATTCTACATTCTTGTTTTTCTCGTAAGTTTGTTGTTCAATAGGTAAGCTTACGATAAACTCGCTGCCAATGCCTATTTGGCTATTTACTTGGATGCTCCCTTGGTGTAGTTCTATGAGTTCTTTAACTAAAGACAATCCTATACCGGAAGATGGTCGTAATATATTACTCTGAACCAACGTTTCGAACCGTTGGAACAGAGTTTGCCGTTTTTGAGGGTCAATCCCTATGCCTTCATCGGTTACGGAAATAACTAATTTATTATCTTGGATAGTAGCGGATACAGTAATTCTTTTATTAGCTGGTGTATATTTAAATGCGTTAGATATTAGGTTAAAGATAATCTTTTCAAATTTGTCTTGATCTATCCACGCATAGATGCATTTTTGTTCAGTGTGTAAGTGATAATTAATACTCTTTTCTTCGGCCATGAGGCGAAAGTTATCCATTACCCGTTCCAATAAGGCTATAACTTCCGTCTTTTCTAATAGCAGTTTCATCTTATTATTCTCAATTTTCCGAAAATCGAGAATCTGATTAACTAATCTCAGCATTCGATCTGTATTTTTATGTACTATATTTAAGTATTTACGAGCGTTAGGTGAAAGGTTCTCATGCTCTAGAACTTCACTTACCGGACTAGTTATAAGGGTTAGAGGGGTACGTAATTCATGGGATATATCCGTAAAGAAGCGTAATTTGACATCTGCTAGTTGTTGCTCTATGTTAATTTGGTGGCGTAGTTTATATATATATAGGATAATATAAACTATTGTAGTTGTAAATAGGATAAATAAAAAGATGTAAAGCAGGATAGCCCAATAAGTTTCCCAAAATGTAGGCGTGACAATAATGCGGAGGGTGCGTATGTTGTTGGACCATACTCCATCACTATTAGTCGAACGTATTTGCAACTTATATTCTCCCGGAGGAAGATTAATATAGCTGGCTCTTCGGCTATTATCTTCGTTCCATCTTCTTTCCAAACCTTTTAACCGGTAGGCATAGTTAATAGATGTTGGGTCTATGTAATCTAAGGCTGCAAATTCAACTGATATATTTCTTTTATGGGGCCCTAGTTTCAATACTTTTAGGTCATCAACGTTTAAATTTTGTTGGATTCCTTGTATTCGTAATCCTGTGAATGCGATAGACGGGGTGTAAGTACTCTTGTTAAGGGAAGTTGGATCTATATGTAAAATGCCATCCTCTGTTCCTAAAATTAATTGGTCCTGTAATAAAATAGGTATGGCTTCACTGAAAAAAGTTTCTTTTTGCAGGTACTTCCCGTCATAGTTGTCGAATGAACCATTCTGTGGATTGAATTTTGTTAATGCATTTTCGGATATGATCCATAACTTCTTTTGACGGTCTTCAATCATGGACAATACTAAATCGGAAGACAGCCCTTCGCGCTTCGTGTATGTTTTGAATTGAATATGCTTGGTTAATAAGTCTTTTGAAATAATTTGGTTAACACCACCGGTGAAGGTAAGCACATAGTTGTTTCTCTTACTATCTGTATAAATATAGATAACATCATTGCTGCTGAGACTGGTTGCAATATCAGGCACGCGAATGTTGGGGTAAAACTTGATGCTTTCCGGTTGATCAAAGTTACAAGAGAATGTGAGTAATCCTTCTGTTGTGCCAACAAGTATTGTTTGATCTATTTCTTTTATAATTCGAATTTTAGAGAATTTGTTTTCAGGAAATCCTTTCAGTCTATTCCCATTATGTATAAATTGGACTTTACCATTTGATTTCTCTTGGAGTAAATTTAGTCCGCCGCCGTATGTGCCTATCCAAATGCGTTGTTGTTTATCCTGATAAATAGAGTAGACGCTATTGTTGCTCAAACTATAGGGATCATTCTCTTTATGAACATATTTTTGTATATAGAAATGCCCGCTTTTGTTCTTTTTGAGGCGGTAAATACCGTTCCATTTTGTCCCTAACCAAATGTCGCCTTGTGCATCTTCCATGAAGCAATATATATTTTGTGAGAATGAGACAGGCTTGGGACTAATGTATCCTTCTTGTGTGAGGTAGCCTCTTAAGCTTTGGTCGGGATTGAAGATCCGGATAAATCCTTTCTTATTTGCTGCCCAGAAGTTCTTATCTTTGTCAACTAGAAATGCACGGGTTTCAAATCCGTAATCAAAGAGTGTTAATTGACAAGCGTTGGGGAAGAAAGATACTTTTCCCATTTCAAAAACGTTGGCAAACCAAAAGTTTTTTTGTCTGTCCAAATAGTAATTCAGAATAGTCGGAGAGAATTTAGTTTCCGGATTATTATAGTCGGAATAATAAGGCTTTAATTGCTTATCTTTTCTGTCATAATAGCTAAGGCATCCTAAATGTGGTACTATCCATACCGTCCCTTGATTATCTTCAAAAAATATATCCCTGCTTTGTCGTTCAGCTTTAGGCATGTCTTGTTGAGGAGTCCGATAATATTGTTTTTCTCCGGTTTCTGTATCATAACGTATTACTCCTGCTTCATTAGAAAATAGCCATAATTCATTGTAACTATCTTTGAATATTCTTATTACATTAGGGGAGGATTGTGCTGTATGGAGATCAATATGTTTGAATTCTTTTTTTCGAGCTAAGAATAGTATAAGACCATTATCTGTACCTATTCCAATAGTGTCCTTTCCTATACTTTTTACAAGATTTAGTTGAGAATAGGTATAAGGTATTTTTTCGAATTGGCATTGTCCTGTTTTGAAATCATAAATGGCTAATTGGTTATTTGCAGAAATGAGATACATTTTCTCATTATATTCACTGCTGCTTTTTATTTTAAACTTTATATTAACAGCCTCTCTTTTTTGTCCTACAATACATGCTCCTTTGTCTGTGAATATCCATTCATCTCCATCGGTATCTTGTCGAATTTCGGATATTGTTCCGCCAGGTAAATTACCTGCTTCTGGACTATAAAGTGTAATGCTTGAGTTGCTCTTATCTTCTTCTTTAAAGTTGTGTTCATCCACTCGAAAAGCTCCGTTATCGAACACAATCCAGCTTATACCTTTAGAAAGAGCATAGATTCTATGTACAGTGTATGTTGTTTTGTTCTTTTTTTCAATGGGCTGGAGGATATCAATGAACTTTTCTTTTCGGCTATCGAATAGAAATACTCGGTTATCATATGTTTGACACCAAATGTCGCAATGCTGATTTGGAACAATGCCTGACAAGCGGTTGCTGGTCAATGTGCACCCATCTCCGGGATATGCTTTGTAGTTCTTAAATGTATAGCCGTCGAATTTGTTTAATCCATTCCATGTGGAAAACCAGATAAATCCTTTTGGATCCTGCACTATGGACGTAACGGTTCTTTGTGCTAGTCCATTGTATACAGAAAAATGCTGTATCTGGCAGATGGGTTGTGCGCAAATATTTGCGGAGATGAGTAGCATTGCGCAAAAAACAGAAGATAAGAGGCTGAAAATGTTTCTCATAGATTAGGCATTTATTTATGTGTGCAAAGATACGAAAAAAGTAATGTGAATATTAATTTTCTATAAAACGGATATCCGACTTATCTTTTATTTCAAATATACTAATATATTTGTGATATTAATATGATATCACTTAATTTATACGATATGGAAACTAAAGAACTTGATTTTAAGGGATTTAAATTGAATGGATTTTTTGGATTATTCATTCATGTTATTCTTCTTTCTGCTTTGATTGTTGGAGGGTTTATGATTAGTGTTTCTGCCTTCACTGATGAGAATTATGTAATAGGAGTTCCCGTTGTTATTTTGGCTGGAATTCTTTCTCTTGTGTGGATGGTCATGTTTGGAGGTTATATGCAGTTGGAGCCAAATGAAGCTAGGGCGATGGTCTTTTTTGGAAAGTACAAAGGAACGTTCAGGAGCACTGGTTTCTTTTTTGTCAATCCTTTGTTGGATAAGAAAAAGCTTTCTCTTCGTGCCCGTAACCTCGATGTGGAGCCTATTAAGGTTAATGATAAAATAGGAAATCCTGTATTAATCGGTTTGGTGTTAGTCTGGAAATTGAAGGACACCTATAAGGCAATGTTTGAGATTGATGCCCAAACTATGGCTACAAGTGCACATGCTGGTAATACGGTTGGAAATGCGGTTGCTAACCGAATGAATGCTTTCGAAAATTTTGTGAAGATACAGAGTGATGCAGCCTTGCGACAGGTTGCCGGTCAGTATGCTTACGATGATAATGAAGCGGATGAGGGAGAACTTACCTTACGTTCTGGAGGGGAAGAAATAAATGAGCAGTTGGAACAAAAGTTAAATGAGCGTTTGGCTATGGCTGGTATGGAGGTTGTTGAAGCCCGGCTTAACTATTTAGCGTATGCCCCTGAAATAGCTGCTGTTATGCTTCGTCGTCAGCAGGCTTCTGCTATTATAACAGCCAGGGAAAAAATTGTGGAAGGTGCCGTATCTATGGTAAAGATGGCATTGAGCAAACTTTCAGAAGAAGAGATTGTTGAACTTGATGAAGATAAGAAGGCTGCAATGGTGAGCAATCTCTTGGTAGTGCTCTGTGCGGATGAATCGGCGCAACCGGTGGTTAATACCGGAACATTGAATCAATAATGGAAAGTCATAAAAAGAATAACAAATGAATGCTGCGTTTTTTTATAAATGGGCTATGATTTTGGGCTTGTTATTGGGGCAAATATTGTCTGTTTCGGCTCAGAATAAAGATTTTGATCATGCTCTAAAAGTATATGGACAATTTGTTGCAGGTCAGGGTGATAGCATTTATGCCGGGCTTACAAAAGAACTCCAGCAAAAACTTTCTCCTGCCATGTTCAACGATACATTCCGTCAGATTGAAATGCAGGTTGGAAAATTTCAGTCTAAGGGAGATTGGAAGGCGGATACTGTTCAGGGCGTACCGGTGTATTATTGTGATTTGAAATTTGAGCGCTATAATCTGCGTTTTTTTGTTGCTTTTAGTGAAGAAGGTTTGATCAATACAATTCGTTTGATGCCTGTTCCTGTAACATCTGCAACAGTTACCTCCCGCGAGTATGATAAAACGAAAATGAGGGAATGTGATATTACTGTGGGGGCAGATGGGTTTAAGTTGCCTGGCACTTTGACTCTTCCGTTAGGGCAAAAAAGGGCTCCTGTTGTAATATTAGTGCAAGGTTCCGGACCAAACGACCGTGATGAAACGTTAGGACCCAATAAACCTTTCATGGATATTGCCTGGGGACTGGCGGAACATGGCATTGCCGTAATTCGTTATGATAAGCGGACAAAAGTTTATGGAGCAAATTTTATACCGGAAGGGAGAGCAGCTGATTATGATACGGAAGCGGTAGATGATGCTGTGGCTGCTGTGGCGTATGCAGAAACTCTTCCAGAGATTGATAAGGACAGTATCTATGTTTTGGGACATAGCCTGGGGGGGACACTTGCCCCCCGTATTGCTTCTCATGCCAATAGGTTGTTGGCCGGCATTATTATTGTGGCGGGGCTGGCACGTCCTCTTGAAGATGCTGTGGTTGAACAAGTGACATACCTTGCCACTTTGACTGATTCTTCCACTGAGGCAAAAGATAAAATTTCCGCAATAAAGAAAGAAGCTGAAAATGTGAAGAAAATAGGAACGGCGGAGTTCGATGATAACATTCCTGCATTATTCAATCTTCCATCTTCGTATTGGATGTTTGCCAATAACTATAAGCCGGTGGATGTGGCAGTTAAACTGACTTTGCCGATCCTTGTTTTACAAGGTGAACGTGATTATCAGGTGACTATGGAAGATTTTGGTTTATGGCATATGGGACTCTTGCACAATAAAAATGCTTTTTTTAAATCATATCCCAAGCTTAATCATTTATTACAGGAAGGGATTGGGAAGTCGACTCCAATGGAATATAAGCAGGCTTCTACTGTACCGGATTATGTAATCAGTGATATTGCGACCTTTATTCACCAAGGCACTCTTTAATGTTTAATATTATATTTATTGTTTTGTATAGTGGCTAAAAAAGAAGTTTCAACTAAGAGTTTTGTTCTGCGTGTGGATGCTGCAACGATGGACGCTATTGAAAAGTGGGCGGCTGATGAGTTTCGTAGCACTAATGGGCAGCTTCAGTGGATTATCACGGAGGCCTTACGTAAAAACGGGAGGTTGAATAAATCTAAAAAAGGATCTTCGCCTAAAGCAGAAGATGATGCAGGTAAATAGTTAGTAATTATAAATGAAGGTGGTTTATGTATAACTTAGGTTTTCATTCGGTTGATAGTCAATTCTCTAATATTCGTATATACCCTTCGCTGATTGACCGGGTCTTGGAAGGAATATCTGTACTTGCCTTTTTGGCTTTGTGGGGATGTGCTGCGTGGCTATGTCTCCAAACAGAGGATAAGAATGTCATCAAATCAGTGCTGAGTTTGGCTGGCGTGGGGACTATTGGTCAGGTTGTTCTTGCTGTTGGAGCATATGTTCCTCTTCGGAAAATAAAATTTCCTTTTCGTATTACTGAATATAATGTGTATAAACAATTCTTCTTGGCAAAACGAATTTATAGAGTGTTAAGCATTCTCTGCCCGATTATATTTATTCTACAGTTATTTAGTAAAGAAGTCGTTAGAGATCTTGCTCTTTCGGGTTATGGCACGGTGGCGCATTTTATCGGCATTATTCTGTTCGTATTGCCTTTTTTAGTTTATTATATCTTGGCATTCCGGTATCGTTAATAGCGTCCAGTACCTAAATATCGTTATTGAGGACTGCTAAAATACCTCTTTTTAGGGATTGTGCACGTCCTTTCTGTGCTCTATCTTTGCAACATCAAGTTTTAATGAATTAGTTAGTCATAATTACGTAACCACTTTTGTTAAGAGAAAAAGATTCCCCGTTTATTTCCGATGTGAATCGGGACAAATGGGGAATCTTTATATTTGTTATGTTAGACTGTAAGATAAGGTTTGTTATCAGTAAGGGTTCATCCGTAACTCTCAGTGTTTATGCATGTAGTTTCCCTAAACAAGAGAACTTCATATCTACTTCTCCTTTTGAGCAGTGTCCTTGATTGCTTGCCCTCACCATTAATCCTTTCTGATATTGATATATAAAGTGTCTGATATATAGGAAAGAGAAACGAGTATATGGTTACTTTTATTCAAAGAACTTTATCTTTTTCTATTTTTGACAGTGACATTTCTTCGGCCTGCATATGTGTGCCCGCCGGTTTACAGTTGCAGGGTTGACGCATTAAAAATATTTCATAGATAAAAGTTCACAAAGTAGCTCTTCGTCCCATCCTGCAGCTTTTCTTTTTGCTTTGATACTCCCTTTTCTTGGGTTCTTTTTTATAAGCA
>JALCME010000013.1 GCA_022648295.1 Bacteroides sp.
ACGCAAATTCTTTTTTGCCAGACAGGCTTCCAGTTCTTCAAGATCCGCATCCAACAGATAAACGTCGCGCCGGACATTGTTATCCGGCATTTCATTACATTCCACAACAGTATAGTTTTTATTTTTTCAATGAGTTTTTATCCAGTCCCCTTTACCCGTTTCACCAATCACAAGCATAACAAAATGAGTAAAAACAGACCGTATGTTTAGTATCAACAGACTATCTCTTAGAGATAGACAGACGGTGTATCAGCACGTAACTGATACTCTGTCAGGCCCCAACTGAATATCAGTTGGTGATAATTCGTTTTATCCGCTCGATCCATATTCCATTTTCAACAATATTTTAATTTCTAACTTTTAAAAAAGTTCCCCGCGCACACCTGCGTCAGGGAACCTTAAACAAACAAACAAATCATCTGGTTACCCGTGATATCACATCACCATAGCCAAATAGCTTAATATCTTTGATTAATACACGGCACTACTGCTCCAATAGTAACCGCTCGAAACGCTGTACACCCTACCATTAGTGTTATGATAGCCCGATGCAGGATAACCAGCGGATAACTTGTGACATAACCGGATGAAATTGCCTTCCGGTAATCCGCACGAATTTAACGAAGTTGCTTCACTGCACACAACCGGAAAGCATCCTGTTCATAAGCCACCCAAAACACCCCTTCCTTGTAAAGATGAAGCGTATCATCATTCAACAATGATAATTTTTCCAATAATTTCATTTCGTATCCATTCTTCTAAATTCGTTTATTTTTTAAATACCCTATTCAAATCCCCCGCGCTACCGCGCGGAAAATAGACAAATAGTCTAATGCGCGACACTACGTGCCGCTTTAATTCTGGACACACCGTACTACGAACCCGTACTGCCGACCGTTGCCGTTCGCCGGGCCCACGTTACTACTGTCGAAGCCCAGGCTGAACCCACCCGTGCTGGAGTAGGCACTACTACTCCAATAGCGGCCGCTCTGACCAACGTTGTACAACGAACCATTAGTGAGACTATAGCCCGAAGCAGAAAAACTGCTACTACTACCATTAACAGTATAAATACCACCAGTGGGAATAGAAATTGTACCTTGTGCATTAACATTATTAGTTTGGTCACCAAAGCTACCGAACGATGCCCAAGTGGTAGCGGTGGACCACGAAACAGAAGCATTATCAGCCAAACCTTCCGAATTATATTCCTTTGCGGTAGGCATACGCCAACTACCACTTACGGCACCCGTTTTACTCAAATACTGGCAGATATCGCCTTTATATACCGCGTAGTTAGCATTCGTGTTTTGAGCGGCATCATTTAAAAAGGTATTGGTCTGACCATAATCGGAACCGGCAATAGAAATGTAAGCAATAGAACTAAAATCGCTGTACGTTCCCGTAGCCGAAGTCCATGAACTTGTAGTAGGATTACCCGAATTATAGGTGGGCGTATAAGTAACATAACTACTACTTAAAGAGACACCTATTAGGGAACCCCACTTGAAAGCTACCCCCTGCTTCTTATTATTGGCATCAGTGGTTTCGGTATCAAAAGTAAGTTTACTACCATCCCAGTAAATGTTACTACCTGCCCAGACCGTCTCTGATTTCTTATACGTAATACGGGTATCAGAATCATTAGGCTTCAAAGTAATAGTATATGCATATTTACTATTCCGCTTCATATTGAAATTGCTCGTATTGTTGGCTCCAAGATAGACCTTCCATGAAAGACTGCTGTAACCCGCAGCTTTACCGTAAATGATGACATAAGCCGCTGAATCAATAGGGGAGGCAGGTACATTGGCCTTGATCTTATTCTTCTGTAACGTGATACTCGTATTGACCCCCGGACGGTTTTCATACATATAAAACACCGCATTGAAAGCAGTCACATCAGACAGGGGGATAGTTCCGCTGTTTGTCCAATCCGAAGCATTAGCCGGCAGGCAAGCATCCTCTGCACGAGTGGTTTGCTCATCAACCCCATCGCTATTCTCTTCCGTAATCAGGGGGTGAGGCAGGTAATAGGATTTTTTAGGTACACCATATATCCGGTAACCCGAGATGGTAACCCCGCTACCTGCCGCAATGCCCACATGGAGTGTGACCTGAGCCGCAAGCCGTTTCAGTGACAGGTTGCAACTGGAAGGATCGGCGGAAGAAGACGATACGGATACATCAGGTACACTGCCGGACATCAACAGGTAGTCCCCGTTGCCAATGGCATCCCACGAAAGCAACGTACCTGTAGGGAAAGCCTTCAGTTTATCTTCCGTATCAATGACTGACACATTCGAAAAAAGATATTCATCACCCGTATTGGCGATGCCGTACACCGTATATCCACTGCCAACACGTACCTGCAAAGTCAGATCAACAGGCGAAGCCAGCGGTGAGGGATAGTACACTTTCTTCAACAGCTTGTGCGAGGCGTCGTACACCAACAAATGGATATCGTGAATGGCATTCACATCCACACTGCGGGTGGAAGCATCACGGGGAACATCGGTGGACAGTACAAAACGAAGCACCCCCGTCTCCATATTCTCCTCCTGGAAGTTTTCATTTTCACAACCACAGAGTGGAACCAACAGGCACAATAGCACCATCCGGCACAAACTAATGAACAAAGATATACGGTTTCGTTGCAAATACATATCAAAAAACAATCAACTACTAATTATTCAAATACCACAGTTTGACTCAGATCCAGGCTCCAACCAGCAGGAACAATGGAAACATTCAAATTAGCCGGAGAGATATTTGCATCAGGAGTACTACCTCCCTTACCCTTAATCACCACACTTACATCATATTTGCAGTTACGGTAAACCTTGCCGTCGCCTTTCTTGCTTCCAGCCTCCGTAATTGGAGGAGTTGCACCGTCTTTAATCTCCGTACCTGGTTGCAACTGATTTATAACCACCGGGTAATAAACCGTACCGTCGCCGGCATCCGGTGTAGCACTACCCTTTTCATACCACTCTCCTTTAATAACCAGCCGGGTTTGACTGGCCGATGTTTCCGCATCGTAACTATTGGCAAAAACATAAAACCAGTATTTGGAAGTCAGCAAGTTCTCTGAAGTTTCCCCGGTAGCTGTAGCACCAGTTATCGTTTCTTTCAGCCACTCATTATCGGTGTCTTCTCCGCTCAAAGGCGTGCCCAGTCCGGTAGGAAAATCGAGAGCAGGCTCTACGGAAGACACGGAATTGGCTTTGTACATAAACACATCTGTAATTTTAAATTCGGCAGAAGGATATAAGCCGGTGGATTCAAACTGTGTCTTAAAGCTACTCAGGGATACCCGGGCAACCAAACGTGAAACCGCCACGGAAAAATCACTTATTGTTGCACCAGCAGCAATACTCAAACTTGCTTCACCGGACATAGGCAGGTTGGTAGAGGTTTGTTGTTGTACTCCTTCTATAGTTTCCACGGTTCCGGACAATGCAACAGTTTTAGCCACAAAATCGGAATAGGTATTTATGTTCTTTGGTTTACCGTCAGCACCCACAAACGTGTTGGCTGGTGCATTGACCACCACCACGACTTTCTGACCAGTTCCTGATGCACAAGTAATCAGCGGAGTTTTATTACTCGATAAAACATCAGCTTCAAACTCCTTAACCGTATTTACTTTATTACTATTGTCATTACTAAAGAAAATGCCTACCGCAACACGATTGATCTTCTTTTCACCGTCATCATTATCAGAAGGAAGGGCGGCACCTGTAGACCGGCTCACAGGAGTTCCCTGAAGGGTAATGCTCATCTTCGCATCTTTAGGAAGCGACTGGGGATCAGGATCATTTGCACTATCACCGCACGAAGCCAACAACAGCCCCGTGGCAAAAACAAAAAACAAAGCGCTCTTTTTCATAAAATAAAATCTTTAAGTTAATTATTCTATTTATTATTTACTTTTCTATTATTCTCATCAGTAGCATTTCCAGCCCTGATAGTTTAGAGAATTACCTCCTGTTCCGTACTTCCCCAGGGCTTTACTATCGACCTCACATACAAACGGGAATAACGAAAATCCACTGTGATATAAATCTCTTTACCGGAAATAGCCTGCAACCTGTTACCTTCGTCGTTTACCCTTACAGTCAGTATCAACTCATCATTGCGATACAACTCCAGATCCATACCATCATCCTTCGGCGTGGGAAAGATGCGAAAAAGAGAGGTAGTCCATTCATCCGTATTAGGAACTGTTCGCAAAACCGGAGCATAAACAGCCGTTGCATTGGTAGGGTTTCCACGGAAATCAAGGGATGCACACGTACCACGGACAAGCAACTTCAGATTTCCGGGTACTCCGTCAAAATGTTCGGCAAGATGAAAGATACGCACGGATAGTGCAGAGACTTTACGTTCCATCACCAAACTGAAAGTTTGGGTTTGTACACCGCGTGTGCGGACGGATAACGGTGGTATCTCTTCTATGACCGGTGAATACCGGATACCCTCTGAGTCTGATTCATAGCAACCGTAAAACAGGTCGGGAGCCGGGAACTGATAACCGTCTGCTTTTGTTCGCAAACTGATCCGTGCACTATCAGGAGAAGCACCAACAGAAGGGGGAATAACCTGCAACGTATCCGTTTGCAGATTTCCCCAAGCAACCAGAGCCAACGATTTTTCTTTCTCCACACCAATACTTACCTCGCCACCACGAGCCCAGGGAATTTCACGGACAAAGCCACCGGATTCAAACTGATAAACACCGATCGTACCCACCGCTGTACTATCCGAAGTGACATCGCAACCGTCGGGCAGGACAATACTCAGTATCCCTTTATAAGTAGTGCAATCATTCAGACTTTCGTATACACAACCCTGTAATAGAAAAAGGATGCCGAGCATCGGATAAAGAAGTAGATTTCCGTTCCGTTTCATACGTCAGTTCCTTTTTTGAAGAGCCATACGACTTAATTCTACAGATAAGCCGGAGGTGGTTACACCCGGGGCAAGAGTGAAGGTCAGCCTGTTACCATGCTCCGCATCGACAACAGCCCCGGACAGCGGTGGCTGATCCGCCAACTGATGAGTACCGGTTGTTAGTATCAGAGAGGATTGTACGGCAAGGAAGTCCGCCCTGAAGGTTGCACTCTTCAAGGCCGTGATCGCAGAGGAAGACAGAACATTAGCCACCACTACGGCCGTACAACCTGCGCAAGGGAAAGAATCCGTCAAAGGGCAGGTCACTCTGTTTATACCACCGATATTGGGATTAAGCAGATTCTGCACCGTCAGCACTTTCTCCCCTTTAAAAACCCCTACGATTATATTTCTCACCTTCCCTCTTGCTGCGGAATTATTTATGGCATTACCCTGATTCCCCGCACCACTGGCGTTCCAGCCAAGGGTCAGTTCAAGCCGGGAGGTATGTCCCTCACATTTCAGGCGGTGGGAACAGCCCTCACAAGATAACAGACTAAGTCCGCTCAACAAGACCGTGAAAAAAATACCCGCTTTCATTTTGATATTCTTTTTTCCTTATTTACTATTACTGTCACGCAAATACTCCAGAGTCTCCCTGGCTTCCTTCACACCGCCGGCGGCAGCCATTTGCAGGTAGACCTCCGCTTTATCACGATTACCTTCGAGCAGGTAAAGAATACCCATGTTGTTGTAAGCCAACGGAAGGGTGGCGTATTTCGCCAGATAGGCACGGGCTTTCTTCACATCGCGTTTGCTCAGCGCCACGGCAGCGGCATTGATGGCCGCCTCCGGACTGTCGGGGAACAGACGGGCGGCAAGGTCGAAAGCGTCATTGTATTCGTTGGAACCTTTGGGGTAGCTCATCGCCACGGCAAAGAACTCCGAGAGCTTCAACGAGCGGGAACCCATCTCGAACAGGCGGCGGCCCTCAGCCGTGTCCAGCCGGTGTTGGGTATAGTTGATTGTATACTCCACACGACGTACACGGGGGAAAATACGTTCGCACAGATAGTCATAGGGCACACCGTCAGCCAGTTTCATCAACATACGTTCACGACCCTTTGTCAGATCAACCGTACGGATGATGTCCGTAACCGCTTCACGAAGAGGCATGTTGGAAGCAGCCACCAGCGTACGGATGGAGTCCCAGTCCTCGGCAACCCACGTCACTTCAAGGGGAACTTTACTCACCACATAATTTTCACGAAGATAATCCTTCAAGAAAAGCGCATGCAGCGAAGCATTCTTTTCATTCTTGCGATAGTTGCCCGTAGGGGCGCCATAGCCTGTGACCTTCAAAGTAGTGATAGTAGTTCCGCTCTGGTGTTGCAGGGAGCGTACCGCTTCACGAAGGCGGAAATAGATTTCATACGCCTGCTTGCTGCCGGAGAGCTTGTCCAGCCCGTTTGTTCCCCAGAAGGGAATGCTCCCTTTGAGGGCATGCAGTGTATCTTCCCCGTCAACAAGCGGCACGATATTCACCAGATTCAGGTAACGGGTATCGATATTCTTTTCAACGGAAGAGGTATGCTCCTGAGGCTGCGTTATCCGCTCAGTGATCTTATCTTCATAGACCCCGGCCGGTTTGCCGTTACAGCCGCACTCGCGCATGCGAAGCATCAACGTGGCATCTTTCATCCACGCTTTATAGGGGATGCCGGCTTTGTAATCGAACTGCCGGGTACGCTTCGGAGTGTTGGCTATTACTAAAGCGGGGTTACGGGTCGAAGCGCTTTTAACTTTTCCGGCCCCAGAGAGTTGTTGCCGGCGATGGTAGGATTTCTGCTTTAAATAACCGTTGACAATGACCGAAGGCAGTTCGGCCTGCTCACCGGAACTCCCCGTCAATACGGGAGTAAGCGTCAGCGATTCATCGGAAGGGAGTTTCAGACCTTCGTAATTCACGCTCATGCACAACCGGAGGACGTTGCCGGAAACGGACAGTTGCTTGCTGGTTACATCCAGCTGACCCTTATAGGCCAGCTGGCCGTAACTCACTGAAACCAGCAAAAGCAGAAACAAAACTAACATGCTCTTTTTCATCGTATGATTTTTTATTATGATCGTTATATTGATACGTTATTTCCATTTCAATCTATTATTTCAGCAGGTACACCAGAGAGATGGCAACTTTGGTGGGACCCAGGTAATCCTTATGCCCGCGGGCGCGCTCTTCACCGCAATGCGCGCAGCGGTAGTGGTGGTAACCCGCACGGACATAACCCGCACCCAGTTCCGCTTCCACTCCCCAATGCGGGGAGAGAATCCACTGATAGCCGTAAGAAATACCGGCACCCGCCACAAAGCCTTCGTAACGGCCGCTCCGTGTGCCCCGGTAAAGTCCGAAAGGGAGATGGCGGTCGGAGATATTATATTCACCCACCAACAGGTGGAAACCCCAGAAATGACTGAAGAATGGTTCACAACCCCAGATGCGAAGTTCCGGCTGCACCAGCCAGTGACGCCAGCGGTGAAGACTTTCTTTCGAATAGAAAGGAGAGTAATGACCGCTCAGGTCAAGCGTAAGGCGGGTACCCAGTTTTAGCTCCAGACCGACATTCGGAGAGGACACGGCATCCGCAGCAAGGTTGGTCTTCAAAGCAAGGACCTGGGCCGGAAGCAGGGAAGAATAGCCTAAAGCTAAAAGCAGCATGAATATATAAGCGTTCCTCTTCATTCAGCTTCCTCTTTTATGTTTTGCCACTTATCCGGAAAGACAACTTCCACCACAGGTATTTCAGACAGGAAACGATAAGCCATACTTTCCAATACATTCAAACGCTGACCGGCCGGACCGTATTGAACACTAAAATCGACCGGAGCATTCTTCGGAAAACAAAGGTAACCGCCCGTAACAAGCAACACATCATAAAGCGTTATCTCACCCAGGGGACGGGAAAGGGCATAGCGAAAACCAAGCAAATCATCACCCGCAGAGTCTACCACACGTAACAAGCCGCCATGCCAAAGGCTGCCCAATAGCTCACATACCTGCCCCCGGGAGGGTTCCGGTAGGGACTGCTCACGTAACGCATAGCCATGCATATAACTGATTTCCTTTAACAGGGAAATCGTTTCTCTCATTTCTCGGGTAAGCATAATCTGTTTTCTTCCTTTTCCGTTACTTCACAGGTAACGGAAGATTACGAAAAAAATAGAAACCTGAAGGCTGTAAAAGACTTCTCTGACAGTACGGAAGCATGACGTCATCCCTGCGGTATATAACCATTGCCACAGAGAAAGGCATAAACTTGCACTCCTATTTAAAGAAAAAAGGGAGAAAACATAAACAATTGTTTTAACAGGAGATACCTAAAAGAGAAACAGGCAAAACACTTTATTCCAACGGATAAAGTGTTTTTAAAAGATTCTTTTTTGGTTATTATTACTAAAAAAAAGCAAAACAAAGGCTTGACATAAAGACTAAAATTGTCCATATATCTAAATCACGAGCAACAGAAATATTATCATACACTCCTTGTGTAAGCGATGGGAAAGAATAGAACGAAAAAATTAACCCCGAAAAAGCATTTTTTAAACTAATATCTGAGTTTATAACACTTTTATTTGGTTACTATTGAAAATATTTCAATATTTGCACCTGCAAACAAATCCGTTACCTGTGAAGTAACGGAGCGTTATCAGGCTTTCTAAACAGCCTGTTCATAGTACATCTCATCAATTTACGGTTTAACAAAAACGTTATATTTATCCTCTTACATATCTTCTTTACGAGAGATTCTATTCTACTGAATCGCTACAAATCCCATCTACTAAAGTTCCGCTTTCCAAATAACTTACGATAAGGGACATCATCCCGGGTCACCAAGGCAATAACCTTACGATTGGCACGGCTCAGCGTCCGGTTATCGAAAGAAGCCAGATAAGTGTAGGTCACCTTCTCCGAAGCATGCCCCAGAGACTCACTGATCACCGAGACAGGAATACCTTGGTGATAGGCGGCCGTAGCCCAAGAATGACGGGCCACATAAGAGGTCAGCTTCACCTTTAGCCCCAGTAGCGCAGACAGCTGCCCGAGATGCTGGTTATAACGCCGGAGCGCACTCTGATATTGACGGTAACCGGCATATCCCTCCTTCGTAATTATCGGAAGCAGATAGGGAGAGTTCTTTACCTGAGAGGCATACTTCCTTAGTATGGCCTGAGCACAAGGTTCGACAGACACGGTTAGCAGACGGTTGGTCTTGCTACGGCGGTAACGCAGGACATTTTTGCTGATATCGCTCTTACGAAGGCGGATCAGGTCCACAAAGGGAATGCCGCGAAGGTAAAAGGAAAGCAAAAAACAATCGCGAGAGACTTCAAGTGAAGGACAGGCACTTAAATCGGCATCATGAAGGTGGCGGATCACCGAAGGAGACACCGCACGTTTCTCGGAACTGTCGGTTCCGGTAAACACATCGTCAAACAATCCCGGAGGAATCTGGACTATGCCACGACTGACAGCCTGATTACAGATGGAGCGCAACATGCGCAGGTAGAGGGACACCGTGTTACGTTTGCAACCTTCCAACAGCAAATGCTGTTCGTAGCGTTTCAAGAAACACGGAGTAAGAGCACTGAAGGGGAATTCAGTATTTCCGGTAAAACGGATCAACCGCCTCACCGAAGAACGGTAGGAATGAGCCGTTCCATGACGCCCGGCAAGGGCAAGATCATCCACCAACAATGATACAAAAGCATCAAGTGATTTCATGGGCTTTGTTCGTTTGTATGTTTTTTGTCCAAGTCGTCTCATCATAAGTCTTTTTTTTTAAGTTTATCCTATAATGATAAACGAAATGTAATGCACTCCAAAAAAGCATTAAGATGACGTTAACTTGAATTTTATTGAAGTTAGAATAATATCAGTTGGTTGTCTTGTTCATTAACGCATAAAGAATGCCCGATGAACAAGACGCACAAATTTAATAAAAACAGACGAGATTACGAACAATAACTAAATATCAGCATGAACTCCCTCCCAACCTATTATTGCTGTTTTACGAATGCTTCCCCAATGATATTGTCCAAAAAAACCGGTGGATTGTATGACGCGATGGCAAGGAATGAAAAAAGCCACAGGATTATCGCCTACGGCAGTCCCCACTGCCCGGCAGGCCTTCGGATGATTGATACGGGTGGCAACACTTCCATAGGTAGTCAGCTTCCCCACAGGGATACGCAACAACGCTTCCCATACCTTTAACTGAAACGGGGTTCCCTTTACATTCAGTTTGATCTCACCTTCTTTCATCTCCCTAAAGTTGAGAACAGAAAGAGCATTTTGCTGAATAGGGTCCGTACCATAGCCATAACGCGCATTAGGATACAAACTTCTTAAAAAAGCCAGGGCTTCAGCCTCATCATCGACAAAAGACAAATGACAAATGCCTTTAGCCGTAGAAGCCACAAGTATTTTGCCAAAGGGGCTTTCTCCGAAGGTATAATGAATAGCCAAATTTGCCCCTCCGTTTTTATATTCACCGGGAGTCATTCCTTCTATATGTACAAAAAGATCGTGCAAACGGCCGGTACCCGAAAGTCCCACCTCAAATGCCGTATCCAGGAGAGAGGTCTTTTCCTCTTTCAACAGAGCTTTAGCCCGGGTAATACTGATGTATTGCAAGAATTGTTTAGGACTCACTCCCGCCCACTCGGTGAACATCCTCTGGAAATGAAAAGGACTCATGTTTACCTGCCTGGCAATATCTTCCAGTTGGGGTTGCGATTTGGACGCCCGGCTTATAAACTCAATAGCGCTTTTAATCCGGTTGAAATCAATGTCTTCCTGTACATTCATAAATCTGCTTTTTCTAAAATATCTCAACGCACAAATATCAGGTATTATCTGTTTCCATACAATCCGATTCTTGCTTTTTTGTATCCAAACAGTTCATTTACAACATAAATCAAAGATTTAATTTTTCACGCAGAATTTTATATCCAGCTACACTAATTTTCAACGATTCGCCGGATGAAAGCTGCAAAAGTTGCTTTTGCCCGTAACGTTCTATCCGAACTATTTTAGCAATATTGACGATATAAGAACGGTGCACGCGGGCAAACTTATCCGCCGGAAGGCAGAGTTCGTACTCCTTCATCGTTCCATTCTTCAACCAATGTCCATCGGCTGTGACAATGGAAACATAATCGTCATCAGCTTTCAGGTAAATCAACTCATCTACGGGGATCACCTTGATCTTCTGCCCCACTTTTACTGTAATACGTTCAAGCACTTCATGGACAGCCTCCGTTTCTTCCGGCAACGATTCGCAACCCTCTTCTTCCACTTCCTCCTCTTCCAGCTCCTCTTCGCTCTGCTTATTCTTCTGGCAATAAAGATGTACAACACAGTAAAGCATAAGGAGAGCGAACAAACGCGAAGGCAAAGTCAAGGCAAATGATTGGAGATAATCCGGAAAAAACAAATAAACGGCTAAAGTCTCAAGCCCTGCAATGAACAATAAAGCAATCAGGCAATAAAGTATCTGCAACAGAAACCGCTGATAAATGTCCAGGGAATCGGGAATGCTATACGTATAAACATTCCAGAGCAAAGCACTTACGATAAAAAACAGAACGGCAGAAAGAAAACCGTCGGATAAAGCATTAAACGCTGTGGCATGGGTGGGAAGTCCAAATGCAAAAGCATAGGCAAGACCTGTCAACACACATAAGACGATAGCGACCTGACGTATATATTTATCGTACAAGACGGGATTGCTCAGCATCTGACATCCCCTCCCCCCATAATGAGACTCGCAACAATAATTAGTTTCCGATCAGTTTCTTTTACCTCGGCAGAATAGCCCCGACGGTCGGCAAATCCTCCTAGAAATGATTGTGGACGAATCTCTACCGTCCAATTCTGAGGAACCCACAATTCCACTCCACCACAGATAGAGTTGATCTCCAGCACAGTATCACCTTCGGGCAAGGAAGTCTTACGAAGATCGAGCTTTACTCCTCCACAAATCGTATTAATTTCTCCACCTCTAAACACCGGCCTCAAAAAGATTTCATCAAGACCAGAAAAAATATAGTTATAGTCTATCTTTCCATCCATATCCGTTTTTCCCATAGCCTGTCTTTTGAAGTTCCCACGACACCAGCGTTCATGCAAATGGTGATGGGTGAAAGAATGAGTAATAATCATTATACCGAAGAAGATGATGACCAACGGCCATAAAATGCCACTAAGCATGGTCTGCGAATAGTCAAATCCCATCACTTCTGATAATTGAGGTAATAGCGAGATGACTCCTATGGCGGCAATAAGCACACCCCAAAAATAACGATGAGTAAAAAACCAGATAACGCCTAAAACAACGAGAAACATCTGCCAGGAAAAGACAATAGGTTTCCAGACAATAGACAAAGCGCCTACATTAAAAAGGAGGTATAGTACTCCAACCAATATAAACAACCCGCCCCAAAAAGACCGACGAAACATTTTATTTTTCATTTCCTTTTAATTTTGATTATGGCACAAAAGTAAGTGCAGCAATGCTCCAACACAATAGTTTTTCGGTAAACAGCATGAAAAACACCGGTAAATATACTATTTAATCGGCATACTTACACAAATGGGCATAAGTAAAAACAGGTGAAACAGATATTTTCCCCCCCCCAAAAAAGCAGATGGCAAAATTAGGCTTATATAGTTTTTTTTAATGATGCATATCGCAATTAATTTCCGAAATTTGTATTTCGAATTATTAATCCTAATGATATAAATTCTATGAAGAGAAATTATGGCATGCTAGCGTTAATCATGGTATTCTGGTTTACCATTTCATTCATCACAAATATATTGGGACCTTTAATACCGGATATCATTCATAATTTCAACCTTAGTGATCTGGCTATGGCTGGATTCATTCCAACATCATTCTTTCTGGCCTATGCCATTATGTCCATCCCCGCAGGCTTATTAATAGATCGTTATGGGGAAAAGCCCGTTCTCTTCTGTGGATTCCTGATGCCTTTTATCGGCACCGTTCTCTTCGCCACCCTGCATACTTATCCCATATTATTAGCTTCCTCCTTTATTATCGGCCTGGGAATGGCTATGTTGCAAACTGTACTCAATCCGTTGCAACGGACTGTCGGAGGAGAAGAAAATTACGCTTTTGTTGCCGAACTGGCACAATTCATGTTTGGCATCGCTTCATTCCTCAGTCCGCTTGTATACACTTACCTGATCAGTAAGCTGAACTCCGGCACTTATTCTCCCGGGCACAATTTCATTGTAGACCTTTTAGCCAAAGTCACCCCAACGGAAATGCCGTGGGTATCACTCTATTGGGTATTTACGGTTTTGTTACTTATTATGCTGGTTGCCGTAGCATTAGCGCGCATTCCCAAGATCACATTATTAGAAGAAGAAAAAAGTGGTTCAAAGAGTTCATACTTCAATTTATTCCGGCAAAAACAGGTATGGCTTTTCTTTCTTGGTATTTTCTGTTATGTAAGTACGGAGCAGGGAACTTCCATCTTCATGAGTACTTTTCTCGCAAAATATCATGGGATCAATCCACAAGTAGAAGGGGCGCAGGCCGTCAGTTATTTCTGGGGATTGATGACAGTTGGCTGCATTATAGGAATGATTTTGCTTAAGCTAATGGATAGCAGACGCCTGCTTCAGTTATCAGGCATACTGACTATCGCTTTGCTCCTGACAGCGCTCTTTGGTACCCGATCAATGTCTCTTTTTGCTTTTCCAGCCATTGGATTTAGCATATCCATGATGTATTCCATCATATTCTCTCTAGCCCTAAACTCTGCAAGAAACAATCATGGTTCGTTTGCTGGAATCCTCTGTTCTGCAATTGTCGGCGGGGCTGGCGGACCACTCATCATCAGTGCCTTGTCAGACGTGACCAGCTTACGCATTGGGATGTTGAGCATCTTTATCTTCGTTGGCTACATGACCTTCATAGGTTTTTGGGCACATCCATTAATCAACAACAAAACCATCAGTTTAAAAGAATTGCTAAAAAAGAAAAGCACCGCCAATTAAAAAAAATGCGCGACATTAGCAGAAACAGAGGAATATATATTCAATAATCAGGTTTGCATCATTGACCTACACGAATAGTTTTTTCCCATTCTAACCCACTGATATCAGTCAGGATAAGCTTATATTCCCCGTTTTTCAAATCAGCCAGCTTGGAAGAAGGAACTATAAGTTCAGCTTTTGCTCCCAAAGGAATAACCAGGCTATGTTTTCCCGGTTTCACCTTTGCAACATAACGATTAAGGATATGCGATTTCGGAAAATGGGCAAGCTCTTCTCCACCATAGGCAAAGATACTATTTCCGGATGCATCTTTCAACTCAATTCCTATCAGGAACGAACCGTACACATCTACTCCTTCCGAACGGAATACTGTAAAGTGTAGTTCTTTTGCAGTTAAACGGGCATCGCTGATTTCGACAATAGGGCTCACCGATTTGTTATGCAGTTCTCCCCATACGCCACCATGAAAATATTGATTGGTCAATAAGGTCACAAATAAAATGGCAACCGAGCCTCCAAGCACAAACTTATTCAACACCTTTTCCTTCACAGGCAAAGTGCCGGAAGCAACCCATGGATACAGCTTCCACTTTCCTACAAAAGTCCTTCCCAACCATCGATAATCAAGAGAGTACCGTCCCCCGCCGGTAAGTAGCAGAGCGAATCCGGTAGCCATGCCCAAAATTCCTATTTGCCATTCATCCAGACAGGTAGTACCCAGCCATCCAGAACCAAGCAGAATGCCGGTAGCCAGAGCTAATACGCCTACCCCCATCAAGCGGGTAAAAAGGCCAAGCATCACCAAAAGTCCCACCAAAGCCTCTATCAAGGTAAATGCCACCATTGCCCACCACAAGATATCCGGATTGGAAACCAAATATTCAATCATAGGTTTAATGCCCAAGGCATTAGGAAGAAAATGGTTAAATTTCTCTCCGATATATCCCGCCGTATCCGGATCTAGCTTATCCGCCAAGACCAGTCTCCGCCAAAAAGCTGAAAAATACGTCCAGCCTACGACTAAACGTAAAGCCAAAACAAAACTACCTGCTAAAAAATAAGATTGCTGTGATTCCCTACTATCTTTATATTCCATGATAATTATTAATTTTAAAATGATAACTGTTATAAGATACCGGGCGGAAACAGATATTCCACCTCTAATATAAATATGACCAAACTAAAATTAAATAATCAGCTTTTTATGGAAAAGGAAAATCGATATAGAAAAATGTCTCCCCACCAATGACCTTGGAAGCGATACTGATGGCAGGTTTCGGTAAAGTAAAAAAGAATAGTCAACTTCACTAAAAATAGGAATGAGATGAATATTCCGGTAAGTATCAGATTTCTGCTCCGATTGAATCTGGGCAAAGTTACCGGCACAAAGCTTAATTGTTTCCCCTTTACTGAAATTAACTTGCTCACTTTGTACTACATTCATGAGTACTTTTAACTCACGCTTGGCAGAACAAGGCAAGGCTATAAGAAGCAAAAGAGGAAACCAAAGCAAATATTTCTTCAAAAATTTGTGCATATAAACGATCTCTATTTTCAAAGAACAACAATAAGAAGCAAACTGTTCAGAAATAAAAGCTGTAATTTTAACCTTGCCACATTGGGCAAAACGATTAACTTTACTTTATATACCTAATATATATTGCAAGGCTTCTGCACAATCACCGGTATAAGCCCCACCGTGATAGCACAAAATGGTATTCAAATTCAGGCTACTTATCAGTTTGATACTATTTAATGCAGCCGACATATCCAAAGTATATTCAGGATTGGCAATTTCCAGCCTTTCGTTTCTAAGAACAAGCGCATCCCCGGCAACTAGGGCTTTATTGTCGGGCATATAAAGGGAAATATGCCCGGGGGTATGTCCGGGTGTCTCAACAACCACAACCCCTTGGGCTATCAGATCCCCGTTTTTCACTTTCCTATCCACTTCTACCGTCTCCACCGACTCCAGCAAATGCTGAAAACGTAAAGCCTGAGGGCGTTCTTCTTCCGGCAAAGAATGAAAAAGGTCTTCTGCCTGCCTTAAGCGGAGTGATTTCTTTTTCCCTGCGATATAAGGAGCTTCCTGCTCAGAGGCAACAACTTGCACATGAGGATATTTCCGCTTCAATGCAGCCAGTGAACCGATATGATCAAAATCATGATGAGTGACCACTACGTGGGTAAGTTCTTCCATTGATACCCCCCGCTGCATAATTGCTTTTTCAATTCGATGAAGTGTTCCCGGATAACTTGCATCCACAAGAATGTTGTACCCGTCACCTTTAATTAATACAGGAAAAATGGCCCTCCTTCCTGCACGTATATCTAATAACTCAATATTCATAGCGGCAAAGATAAGAAGTTTTATTATGTTATAGAACATGTGTATACCTATTTGAGAATATAGTAAACCCCTGCATGTAAGCACCCCATATATATTTGTACTCAGAAAAATAATCAAAATCAAAATAACCATGGATATAGCAAAAAGATGTGAAGCGAATCCTTTGTTGACTCCCCGGGATCTAAAACCCGGAATAGAAGGAATGGAAATCACTTGTTTATTAAATCCCGGAGTATTCAGGTATCAGGGAAGAACGGGGTTGCTCCTCCGCGTAGCCGAACGTCCTATACAACAGGAGGGAATTATCTCTTTTCCGGTATATAATAAAGAAGGCAAAATAGAAGTGTTGTCTTTTTCTAAGGATGACCCTGAACTGGATGCATCCGATCCACGTGTAATAGGTTATAAAGGTCAAAACTACCTGACTACAATGTCTTACTTGCGACTTGTATTCAGTGAAGACGGGATACATTTTAAAGAAGATCCTCAATTTCCTCCCATCTTAGGAGAAGGGGAATTAGAATCTTTCGGTATAGAAGATTGCCGTGTAGCGACTTGCAACGACGGATTCTACCTGACCTACACCAAAGTATCGCCGGTAGCGGTGGGGGTAGGACTAATCCATACCCTTGATTGGAAAGGCTTTGTGCGTCACGGCATGATTTTCCCACCTCATAATAAAGACTGTGCATTGTTTGAAGAGAAAATCGGGGATAAATACTTTGCACTACATCGTCCGAGCAGTCCGGAACTCGGAGGCAACTATATTTGGTTAGCCGAATCGCCCGACCGTCTCCATTGGGGGAATCACCAATGTGTAGCAATTACACGCCGGGGTATGTGGGATAGCGCACGAATCGGTGCGGGAGCATCTCCGATTAAGACTGAAGATGGATGGTTGGAAATCTACCATGGAGCTGATGCTAACAATCGTTATTGTCTTGGGGCTTTGCTTCTCGATTTGAATAATCCCGCTAAAGTCATAGCCAGGAGTAAAGAACCTATTATGGAACCTATTGCGGACTACGAACAAACCGGTTTCTTTGGAAATGTGATCTTTACTAACGGGCATTTGGTGGAAGGAGATCGGATAACCTTATATTACGGAGCCAGTGATGAAGTCATCTGCCGGGCAGAGTTGTCCGTTCGTGAAATATTGAACACTTTAAAGAAATAAGTCCACCTATCATGAATAAGCTAAAACAAGAATATTTGTTTTTCAAGCAGCAGGAGCATAACATGCGCATATTGCTGATCACCAATATGCTATATGCATTAGTGCTTCCTGTTGTAGAGATCTTTGTAGGTGCGTACATCATGCGTAATACCAGCGAACCTACCATGGTCGCTTTTTACCAATTGGCCATGTATACAGGTATTGTCACCACTTCGTTTGTCAACGGATTCTTACTAAAAAGGTATAAAGCCCGTACACTCTATGCAGCAGGTATTCTGGTAAGCGGCATTTCCATGTTCGGAATGATGACAATCCATTCACTTGGTTTTCTGGAACTGGGGTTGGCCGGTTTCCTTTTAGGGGCGGCATCCGGTTTCTTTTGGACCAACAGGTACTTACTAACCCTTTATAATACAAGAGACGATAACAGAAATTACTTTTTCGGACTGGAATCATTCTTCTTTTCCATCGCCTCTATTGGCGTACCTTTGATTATCGGCGCTTTTATCAGCCAGATGGATGGAAAAGAGATATTCGGTATGCTTTTTAATGTCAATCAATCCTATCGTGTGGTTACCTTAATCGAAGTGGTGATAACAGTTATTGCATGCGGAGTATTATGGAGAGGAAAGTTTAGTGTCCCCAAAGAAACTTCATTCCTTTTTCTTCATTTTCACAGATTATGGAAAAAGATGTTACTATTAGCTTCATTAAAGGGAATGGTACAAGGTTTTCTGGTTACCGCCCCCGCCATTTTGGTTCTTAAACTTGTAGGGAATGAAGGGACTTTAGGCTTAATCCAGGGAATAAGCGGAGCGCTGACCGCCATACTTGTGTATGTTCTGGGACGAATTGCCAAACCGGAAGATCGTTTGAAAATATTTGCCGGTGGCTTGGTCGTCTTTTTTGCAGGTACTTTGTGTAACGGTATTCTTTTTTCAGCGACGGGAGTCATCCTCTTCGTATTATGCAAGGTCATTTTCCAGCCACTATTCGATTTGGCTTACTTTCCCATTATGATGAAGACCATTGATGCCGTTGCAAAAATAGAAGCGCGGAACGAGTATGCTTATATTATGAGCCATGAGTTCGGACTGTTTCTGGGAAGAGCTTTCGGGTTGCTGCTATTCCTATTTCTGGCTTACTGTGTTTCTCAGGATTTCGCTTTGAAATACGCACTGATTATTGTAGCCGGGCTGCAATTACTTGCTTATCCCTTGGCTAAAAACATAACGAATCAAACTAATACCCATAAAGAAGATGAAAATAAGAAGTAGAAATATCCTATTATTCGCCCTATGTGGTTTATTAGGTTCTTGTTCCTCCACTCAAAAGTCTTATGGAGACAAGATTACCCAAACTGCTATAAATCGTGTTGATCTGATGCCCGATATGCCGGAGTCCTATAAAATGCTGGACTGGAAGGCTAAGGCGAAGAAATATGACCAGTTCGCATTCAACTGGCATAATCCCAGTAAAGTTGGTAACCTGATATGGCTTGACGATCATCGCCGGAATATTGATCAAACAACCTTTGGACTATATACCGCTATTGGTGATATTCGTCAAGGTCCGAATCACAACAACGGCGAATTTCACGAAAGCCTGAATTCACTTTCAGCCTTATTGGGAGCGGGATTGGTAGGCATTGATAAAACCAATCAGGATGGCTATAACTACGTCCGGATGGTACAAAATTATTTCAATTGTGACAATGGATGGGACATCATGATGAATAATACCAATCCGTCGGTGAAACAGTTGGGAGGGGGTTATGGCCGCGACTGGTGGTACGACGTATTACCCAATGCCTTATATTATGCCGTTTGCGATGTTTTCCCCAACGTACCGGGTGCAGAGAAGATCCAAAGATCCATAGCCGAACAGTTTACCAAAGCCGATTCTGTATTGAATGGGAATTACAACTATTCTTATTTCGACTATGGGAAAATGAGAGGAATGGTTAGCAATCTCCCTCTCCAACAGGATGCAGCCGGAGGACATGCGTACGTATTGCTTTGTGCTTATCATAAATTTGGTGATCCACGCTATCTGCAACACAGCAAGAGTGCCGTTGAAGCCCTTCTTTCCCAAAAGGAAAGCCGTTTCTACGAAGCTTTGCTCCCGTTGGGAGCTTATACGGCAGCTTATCTCAATGCGACGGAAGGTACGCACTATGATGTACATAAGCTGTTGGATTGGGTCTTTGACGGGTGTAAAAGTCCGACAGGCCGTACAGGTTGGGGAATCATTGTCGGTAAATGGGGCGATTATGATGTCAGTGGTTTACAAGGAAGTATTACCGATGGCGGAGGATATGCCTTTTTAATGAACAGCATCAAACCGGCATGGCCATTTATCCCTATGGTCAAATATGAACCGCAATATGCCAGGGCTATAGGGAAATGGATGCTCAACAATGCCAGTGCCTGCCGCTTGTTTTACCCCATGGATATAGATTCCGTCCATCAGTGGGCACCGGAATTCAGAAATTTAACAGAGAACAATATTGCTTACGAAGGATTACGTAAGGAAGATGACTATGGGAAAGAATCATTAAAAGGAGTGAGTCCGGTAGCTATAGGCGACGGTCCCAAATGGATCAAAGGTAACCCTACGCAAAGCATGTTCAGTGTATACAGCTCTTCACCGGTAGGCATACTCGGTGGTCTTGTGGATACCACCAATGTTAGAGGTATCCTGAAGCTAAACTGCAATAGCACGGACTTCTATACAGAAAAGCCGTATCCGGTATACCTCTATTATAATCCATACAAAGAAGAAAAAATAGTGAACTACCATACTTCCCAAGCATGCGATCTATTTGACATTGTGGCAAAAGAGTATGTCGCGAAAGGATTAAAAGCCAACGGGAGCTTTAAGCTACCGGCAAACGAAGCCCGTGTAATTGTGGAACTTCCAGAAAGGACCAAACTCAGCTTAAGCAATGGGAAAATAATTGCGAATAAACAATACATTATTTCATATCATTAAATCTTAAAACCATGAGAAAATATCTAGTATTACTCATTCTCTTTCTTTTTGTAGGTGCAACAGCCTTTGCACAGCAGACGAAAAGGATATCCGGTTTGGTAACGGACCAAAATACCGGAGAAACATTAATCGGGGTCTCTGTAGTGGAAACCGGAACAGGTAACGGTACCATTACCGATATTGACGGTAAGTACTCCCTAAGTATCACTTCAGATCAAGTTTCTTTCTCTTATGTAGGTTATGAAGACCAGACAATTAACGTAAAACAAAGCGGAACGATTAATGTAAAATTGGCTTCGGACAATAAACTGGACGAAGTTGTAGTCATTGGATATGGTACGCAAAAGAAAAGTGATCTTACCGGATCGTTGGCATCCATCAACAGCAAGGACATCAAGAACTATGCGATATCCAATGCTTCGGAATTACTTAGTGGAAAAGCCGCCGGTGTATTTGTTGCTTCTAGTTCGGGACAACCGGGATCGGATGCCGTAATCCGCGTAAGAGGGTTGGGAACGGTCAATGATAATAATCCGCTGTACGTTGTCGATGGGCAGTTCATGGATAATATCAGCACTCTGAATCCATCGGATATTGATCATATAGAAGTCCTGAAAGATGCTTCGGCTTGCGCCATATATGGTTCGAAAGGATCAAACGGTGTGATTCTCATCACGACAAAGGGTGGGGTTAAAGGGCAGACCATTATTTCATTAGATGCCTATACCGGAATAAAGAACAGCTACAAAGCGCTGAAGATGATGAATAGTGAACAATATTATAAATTCATCACCGAAGCCTATAAAAATGATGCCAGCTTCCAGAACTCGATGAAGGAAAAGTTTACCAACCAGTACAACAAAGGTTATGATACGGACTGGTGGGATGCTGTTACCCGCACAGCCTTCACTCAGAATTACAACGTCAGTGTCCGCACTGGAACAGACAAGTCGCGCTCGTCAATCAGTCTGGGTTATTTGGACGACGAAGGTGCCCTCATCACCACTAATTTCAAGAGGCTATCCTTAAAATTGAGTCAGGAATATGACCTGGGTAAATATATTACGATAGGGACAAATATAAATCTGGCTAAAATAAAGAAACGTGATTCCGGAGCCATTCCATCCTTTGATTTCATTCAGAAAGCAGACCCGTTTACCCCGGTAATCAGTGCATTAGTGGACCCGTCTTCTGAAAATTACAAGTATAACAAATATGCTCCCACCGAATGGTCATACGACCCGAATCCGGTTTCCATGCTTGAGCTGCCTAACAGATACAATGACATATTCAATACGTTTGGTAACATATATGCCCAAGTCAAACTTCTGAAAAACTTGTCATACCGTGTACAGTATAGTTTTGAAAGGTATCACGATACCTTCAAGGACTTCCGGCCTATTTACTCTTCCACTTTTTCAGAAGATAATCTGGCAAATAAAGAAAGTAAATATAGTGTAGAAACGCAGTTGACCAATAATAGCAACGTTACTTTTAATACGCTGGCAGAACAACGTCTTAACTATAACACGACTATCGGGAAGCATAAACTGGATGTTATGGTAGCCATGACGTACGAAAAGAATAAGAACGAGAGCATTAACGCCTTTAAGAGGAATGCCTTGGGCAATGAAGAAATCTACCAGATTTTGGATGCGCAAACCGCAGGTGATAACGTTTCGGGGTCAAAAGAAACTTCTTCCATGTTATCTTATTTGGGACGTATCAATTATGGCTATGACGACCGTTATTTGGCTACGGTAAACTTCCGTGCAGACGGTTCTTCCAAATTTGCCAAAAGCAACCGTTGGGGCTATTTCCCCTCACTCTCTTTGGGGTGGAGAGTCAGCAATGAGAAGTTTTTCCAAAACCTGAATATTAACAATACGATATCCGATCTGAAGCTACGGGCGGGATGGGGACAAAACGGCAACCAGCGTATAGATACTAGTGCTCCACTTACTTTAATCGGAACAAACAAGGAGATGCAATGGTATTTTGGCAACGGCTATTCACAAGGTTATGTTCCCACTTATGTAGGAAATGAGAATATAAAATGGGAAACAAGTCAACAAACCAATATTGGGTTGGATATGGGACTTTTCAGAAACAGTCTGAGCCTCAGCATGGACTTTTATGTCAAAAAGACCAGCGACATGCTGTTAAATATGCCGATACCTTCATTCGGAGCTTTTCCAAACAGTCCCTATTTCAATGCAGGCAACCTGAAAAATACCGGATTTGAGTTGGTGGCCAACTATCGTAACCACATCGGAAAGGATTTCAACTACAATGTCGGATTGAATATGTCCACTTACAAAACCAAGGTGACTAAGCTGACTTCCGAGTATTTGAGTGGTAGTGTAAGCCGTACCTATGTAGGAGGACCAATCGGGCGTTTCTGGGGATATAAGCAAATTGGTATTTTCCAAAACCAAGCCGAGATTGATAGTTATGTAGATAAGAACGGGACGAAGATTCAACCGAATGCCCAACCCGGCGACTTCAAATTCGCTAAATTGGGAGAATCGGGTGCATTGAACGATGATGATGACCGCACATTCATTGGTGATCCTAATCCCGACCTGATTTACGGATTCAATTTAGGGTTTAGTTATAAAAACTTTGATGTCAGTATGGCTTTTCAGGGGACAGTAGGTAATGACATTTGGAATGTAGCCAAAGGTACTCTCTCAACCGCCGGTCGGCAGAATGCATTGGAAGAAGCTTATACCAAAGCATGGGGCAAAGAAGGAGATAACGCTAAGTACCCCCGCATTACCAATTCCGACACGAATAACAATATGAGGAATTCTTCTTTTTATGTGGAAGACGGTTCTTACCTGCGTTTGCAAAATATGCAAATAGGATACACGATTCCTGAAGCGCTTTGCATGAAAACAAAATTGTTCTCCAGCTGCAGGGTTTATGTCAGTGGACAAAACATCTTCACATTAACCAAGTACTCGGGACTCGATCCCGAACTCGGCATCAACAGTCCGTTGGACATGGGTGTGGACAATACGCACTACCCGACCTCACGTACCTTCACTGTCGGAGTTAACATGCAATTTTAACCGAATAAACAGAAAGTATCATGAAAAGAATAATATATGCCATTTGCAGCCTTTTTATCGGAATGGGATTCTATAGCTGTTCACTCGACGAACCGAGTTATGGCAAAACAACAAGTAAAAACTATTATCAAAAGGAGAGTGACATCGAACAGGCTCTTACCGGTGCTTATCTCCAGTTGAGAACCACTTGGAATGAGTATGCACTCAATCATTACTTTATTGGTGACTGTACCACTGATGATGCCTTAAAAGGCGGTGGTGGCGACGGAGACCGGGCTGAAGTCCGTGATTTGTCCAATTTCACCGTTTATACGACTAATGGGGAAGTCGGCCGTCGTTGGGAGATTCTTTACCGGTTGATCAACCGCTGTAATGATGTGATCTACTATGCTCCAAACGCCACTGGCGATAAAGAAATACTGGCCCGTTATGCCAATGAGGCAAAAGCATTAAGAGCCTTTGGCTATTATTGCTTGGTTACCACTTTTGGCGGAGTGCCATTAATTACCACCCCTATGCAGCCGGAAGAGATATTGAAAGTCCCGCGTTCGAGCACCGATGAGGTATACCAACTCATTATATCCGATTTGACTGATGCCTCGCAACTACCTTCCAGAAGGGAATATGATGCGGAGAATGCTTACAGGGTTACCCGTGGTTTTGCCAAAACCATGTTGGCCAAGACTTACATGTTTAGAGGAGATTTTGCTTCTGCTGAAACAGTTCTTCATGAGATCATAGAAGTGGACAAGGACTATACTTTATTGAGCGACTATGGGATGAACTGGCGTACGGAATATGAAAACAGTACGGAATCGGTGTTTGAAATCGCGAACAAAGTCTATGACAAAACCGTAGCAACAGGAACCAATGTTCCCCACTTCTTTACAAGCAGACGGGTTACCGGCTATCAGGGATACGGCTTTCACGTACCGACCCAAGATCTTTACGATGCATACGATGTTGATGATCCCCGTATCACTTATGTTTTCACACAAACAGGAGATCGCTATGTAGGAGATACCGAGGCGCAGGATAACACGGAATCGCCAAGTGGATTTCACGATTATAAGATGACCGTTCCCGCCATCGAGAAGAAAGGTATGGATGTATGGATGATTAGCTACAATATCCGTCTGATACGTTATTCGGATGTATTACTAATGTATGCCGAGGCACTTAATGAGAACGGAAAAGCTGCAATTGCCCTGCCTTACCTCAATGAAGTCAGAGAACGGGCGCGCAATAGTAATCCGACAGACCCGCGCAGGGACATGCAAACCTATATCCCCCCTACAACCGGAAATTCCTTGAAAGACATTGCTGTGACTGATCAAGACCAGTTGCGCAAAATCATCTGGCACGAACGCCGCTGTGAACTAGGCATGGAAGGATGGAGACGGGACGACTTGATGAGACAAAAACGTTTTGGCACTGTTATGCGTAACTATGCAAGTAAGTATAATACGACTAAAGGCGCTAATTTTGATGATGGTCGGGACTATTTGCTCCCAATTCCACAAGGTGAGCGTGACAAGAGCAACGACGTTTTAACTCAGAATCCAGATTATTAATAAAATAATCAATGGAGAAAATGAAGAAATAAGCTGCAATTAAGGAGGTCGTGTCACTAGCTCTAATTGACGTTCTGTCTTTATTACAAGTGCTTTCATGCAGCATAATAAGGATGAAGCAGTGCTTTCGATACGACTTCTTTAACTTTGGTAAGACCTTTCAGGAAGTGTGATAAAAGGACTTTAGCAAAATGCCTAAGGATAAACTTTGTCACACTTCCTTTTACCTTAATCACCTTCAAATCATCCCCGTGTTTTAAATGTTACCGTCAAATCTTGATACGATATACGAATCCGTTCTTACCCTACCTTCGTAAACCGGATTTTTTTTATTAAATTTGTTATTGCGATTGATCATCAAATCAAAATACGTTCAAATGAAAAAACATGTTGCGACTTTAACCGTCTGTCTTCTTTTTGGTTTTCTCAGCATTCCCCAAGCAACAAAGGCTTCTTATGTCGCTAAATATATATCAAACCTTAACGGACTGACCAATAATTCCGTCAATTGTATTCTGGAAGATCAGGAGCATACGATTTGGATTGGGACATGGGACGGATTGAATGCCTATAATGGAAGAGACATACTGACTTTCAGATATAAAAAAAATGATCCGAATTCAATCAGTAACAGTGTTATCAGGCAACTTATTGAACAGGGACAGGAGCTTTGGATTGCGACTGACAACGGCATTAACAAACTAGATAAAACGACTCACCGGATCACAAGGTACTACTTACAAACCGGTAACCAGATTCCCAATCAGGAAAGATCGTTTATTCTCGGAAAGACCAAACGGGGTATAATTTTCTGTTTGGTGAAGGGAGTAGGCTTCTTTAGTTATAATCCCAGTCGTGATGTTTTCACTCCCATTCAAACAGAGTTGGCAAGTAAAGTCAAAGATTTTGTAATAGCACCTTCGAACCAAATCCTATGCTTATTAACGGACGGAAAAGTGGGGCATTTCACCTATGAGCAGTTAATTTCATCCGCACCAATCCGTTATTTGCAGCCGGTCGGTATCGACAGTCCCGTTAGCAAAATCTTCTTTTCAAATAACCAGTTTATTTTAAACTTCAAGGATCAGCTCTCTATTCTTCGTTCTGATTTCACTCCGGTTCAGGTTATTAAATTGGATATCGCTAAAACCGTATCGGATGCCAAAATTATCGGAGGCCTATTATACATTAGCTTTATAGAAGGGAGTTGCATCCGTTACGATTTAAAGCAGTCAACTTATTCTTATTGGGAAGAACTTCCCCGGCAATTATCCATCTTCACTTTATATCCCGGTAGTCAGAATATTTTATGGATAGGTAGTGACGGACAAGGGCTTATACAACTTTATCACTATGACCACATCTTTACTACAGTTCATACCTCGCATCCGGTAAGAGCATTCTGTGAAGATGGTAACGGACATATTCTGATCGGTACCAAAGGTAGTGGCATCAAATTGCTGGATAGTGCTAAAAAGGAACTTCATGATTTTCTTTCCGAATCCAAGGGACTTATTTCCAACTCTGTATATGCTTTAAAAAAGAACAGTTTAAATGATATCTTTATCGGCACGGAAGGAACGGGGATTAATATTCTCGATGGGAAAACGGGGAGATTGGAAAAGCTTAAGATTCCATCCAAGTATCCCGCTTTTAAGGCTGTATATAATATTCATTTTACCAATCACGATTCACTATTATGGCTCGGAACTTCGGGATACGGACTCATAAAAATGAATATCAGCAAAGAAAAGGGGAGTTATAGAGTAAACGGATTTAGGCAATATGCCTCAAACGACCGGAACAAATCGCTTAATAATGATGTGGTTTATGCCGTCACTTCGGGAGCTAATGAAGATACGCTATGGTTTGGAACCAGGGGAGGAGGCCTCAATAGAATTGATATTCGTGAGAACAATATCAAAGAGATGGAGAGTAACATTCTGTTGACAAACAATGATGTATTGTGTTTGCAAAAAGAGGGGACCGATATCTGGATTGGCACAAGTTATGGCTTGAATAGGTTGGAGAAGAGAGGCTATGAGCACAAACTGGTGCAATATGCTGATGAGAAACTAAATAATAAGACCATACATGGGATACTGAAAGATGCGACCGGGAATATCTGGATCAGTACTAACCAGGGGTTATCCAGTTTAAATACCCGAAACAATAAAATAGAAAATTATACGCTGAAGGACGGTTTACAGAATGATGAGTTTTCCGATGGCGCTTATTTTAAAGATAGTCACAACACTTTTTATTTCGGTGGAGTGAGCGGGTTGAGTTACTTCAATCCACAAAACATTCAGGTCCGTTCGTTCAATGCGCCAATCACATTGAGTAATCTAAAGATATACAATACTTTCCAAGACGTAAGCCATCGTATTCATGGCGGTGTGCTGAACTTAACTTACGAGGAAAAGTTTATTACCTTTACTTTCCTTACCAAAGATTTCATCAATAATGAAAACTGTGAATATGCGTACCGGCTGAAAAATCATTCGGATGAGTGGATAGAAACAGGAAATAATCCTAATATCATCTTTGCGCAACTTCCTCCCGGTAAATACGTGCTTGAAGTAAAAGGAAGTAATGGTGATAAAGTCTGGAGTAACAATATCTATAGGCTGACCATTAAAGTGGGATACCCATGGTGGCTTGGAATACCCGCATTAACGGTCTACGGATGCATCATCATTGTTATTATAATGATAGCCCGCTCTGTAATTAAAAACCGTATGCGCATGAACCGCCAAATCTTTATTGCGGAAACGGAAAAGCAGCATGAACAAAGAATGTATGAGGCGCGGCTTAACTTCTTTGCAAACGTTGCACATGAATTCTTTACTCCGCTCACCTTAATTTATACTCCGGCACAGCACTTGCTTGAGCAACTTAAACCGGATATGGAAAGTCGTAAATATCTGGAGATCATTAAAAATAACGCGGAAAGAATGCAAAAGCTAATCAGTGAACTAATGACTTTCACCAAAATAAAGCCCGGGGAAATGCAGCTGAAGCCGGAAGAAATTGATATAAAGGACTTAATTACAGATGCCTCCGACAATTATATAGAGATTTTACAAGAGAACAAAATAGAGTTTAAGGTGGATATTCATGATACCACCAATATACTATCCGATCGGAACGCATTGGAAAAGATTATCTTCAATCTGCTTTCAAATGCCTTTAAATATACGGCTAAAGGAGGATACATTCATTTGGAAGTGACACAGGACACTCGTCAAAATAATGCATTGAACATAACTATTCAGAATTCCGGTAAGGGGCTTACGAACGAACAAATGGCGGAAATATTCAACAAGTATAAGATTTTCGACAGGCCCAATCCGGGAAATTCGGTAAGCAATGGCATCGGATTGAATCTGACCAAAAGCCTGACGGAAGCGCTGGGGGGAACAATAGAAGTGCACAGCGAATTGGGAAAACAGGTCGAGTTTACCGTCTTTATTCCTTCCTTATCTGCCCAGGTAACCAACTTGCCTGTTCAATCGAACACACCGGACAAGCAAAAAGAGGAGGGCACTACGGCAAAAGAACTGAAGCCACGCCAAGATACGGTAGTTCTCATCGTAGAAGATGAAAATAATATTCGTGAATTGTTAAGAGATATTCTTTCGGATTATATCATTCAAGAAGCTAAAGATGGAATGGAAGCACTGGCTTGCATTGAGCGGAATCATCCCGATGTCATTATTACCGATGTTATCATGCCCCGTATGGATGGCTTTTCACTCATTGACCATTTGAAAGGGGATTCCAAGACCAGTTATATTCCTGTTATCGCTATTTCGGCTAAAGTGACTATTGAAGACCAGATCAATGCCTACAACCATGGTGCGGATACCTATATCACCAAACCGTTTCATCCGAAACATGTCATATCAGCCATAGAGAACCTATTGGCACGACAAGCCCAACTGAAAGATTATTTCAATTCCAGTTTATCCTCTATAAAAGTCAAAGACGGTATTACACTGTATCCGGAAGATGAGAAACTGATCGAAGAGGTCACCGCATTCATAAACGACAATATAGACAATGAAAAATTATCCCCCGAATCCATCTCTTCCTTTATCGGAGTGAGTAAAGCCACCCTTTACCGTAAGTTTAAGGATGTGTTAGATAAAACGCCGAGCGAATTCATTCGGAATATACGTCTGGAACATGCTGCCAAACTATTAAAGACAACCAGAATGACAGTTTCGGAAATCATGTTTCAGTCCGGCTTTTCTAATAAATCTTATTTCTACCGTGAGTTTCAAAAGCAATTCCAGCAATCACCCACGGATTACCGGAACAAGTAAACAGGAAAAAACGCACTTCATTCAATAAAATCAGTTGAGTGGAGCACGTCTCCAATAATCAAACCGGATCATTAAATCTGAAACTGCATAGGCCCGCTTTGCCCTTTCAAGTTCTTGTGCCGGCACCTTATCCATATCTCCTTCCACGTTCATCTGAGAGCCAACGGAAAAAGGTATTTTATCAGGATCCAGAATACTCTGCCCTATTCCTTTCCAACAATAATCATCCAATCGCATTAAGTTCAAAATAGTGGGATACATATCAATCTGCCCCATTACTTCATTATATTTAAGTCCAACAGGAGAATTAATCACTATAAAAGGGGTAAATGGCTTATCGGAAACAATCTCTTTTCCCGCTTTAGTAGCACAGATAGGAGCCCGGTCGGAAGCCAAACCTTCATGATCCCCTGTTATAACAATAAGCGTCTGTGCATATTCGGGGCGTGAACGCAGAAACTCAATAAACTTACCAATGGCACGGTCCGTATAATTGGCCAAAATCATATAATCCTTCATTTTTTGCGGATAATCTCCGGCAAAAGAGATCTGTTGTAACTCCTTTTGAAGCTTAAAGGGATTATGCCCTGAATAAGTTACGCATTGTAAATACACATTCTCTCCCTTCTTCCATATTTCATTATTCGCTATTTTCTCGGCACACTGCCTGAAAAAAGAGGCATCACCCAACTTCCTGCGCGGACCAACTTTCTCATCCAAACGGAAGCAAGGCTTACTTAACAATGTGTCTATCCCAAAGCGGCGTGCTACAATATTCTGATTCCAAACTATCTTCTTATCTACTGTAAGCAAATAGGCCTTGGCATGATTAATTTTCTTCATCGCTTTGGTCAATGTATAAAAAGTATTATCCGGATACAAGGTACTGTATGTTCCTCTTGATACCGGCAACATCCCGGCATTTAAAATCAACTGGGCATCAATGGAACGTCCGTCTTTCACTTGTGTCAACACCCTAGGTGCATAGAGCGTTGCCGGCTCTTTAATCAATTTATTCAAATATGGGGTTATCTCCTTACCTTCCACCTTTTTCCCCAATGCCCAGCTTTCAAAAGATTCCGCAAGAATCACGACCAGATTAGTGCGCCTCCCGACACTATCCGGAAGCGGTTTATAGGAAGGATGGACAGATAACCAGCTTTTAATCTCTTGATCCATTTTAGGAGTATAAATCTCTTGGCTCTGCAAAGAATCATATAGAAGAGAGCCGAATATCGTGTACATCGGTGTATCACAAGTATGCATATTTGCATTATACCTTAAAGAGGCGTATGCTTCCTTAAATCCTCCCTTAAAAGTAGCAAGCGCTACGGAAGGAATAAAAAACAGAGCCAAAAGCAGCATATATTTGCAGATAGCCCTTTTATAAAAACCTTTTATACCTTCAGGCTTTCTACTCATCTGTTTTCTATAATAATAAACACAAAACAAAGAAGAAAGAGGAAACAGCAAATCGGACCAGCGGAGCGAATCATAAACACTAGCTTTAAAATCCGACAAATTGCCAACCAAACCGTAACTCGCCAATGGAATAGCAGTATAATAAGTTCGTAGATACATCAAGTTGACAATCAACAAACCATCTAAAATAAAAAGAAGGGCCATTTGTACTTTTCCCAATCGAAAGCAAGCGTAAGGTATCAAAAAGACAAGTGCCATAAAACCGGCACTCAGATAAGTCTCCGCTCGTGAAAAAGGAGTAAAGGTTGTCTGCAAGCACCAAATCAAATTAAAAAATATAAACTTAAAAAAGAGACAAATACCAAAAATCCTCGTAAGTTCATTCCAAATAAACTTAGGAAACAAAAAGTTAATAGCAGTTCTCATGTATTCATTATTACAATAGCGCGACAAAAGTACGAAATTTCACGCATGGTTGTTCTCTATTGCCGAAAAAATAGCATATTTATCCAGTTTAGCCTTTGTGACAAGAGAAATTAAAAGATGCGATAACCGACACGGATAACTGGAGATAAATCAACTCTCGGAATCCTGTACTCTTCCCCGTTAAAGTCTAAACTCTTACGCTTACGTAAATATAGATGGAACGCTGGCTGCACATAAAACGATTTCCCGATAAAGAACTGATAACCGATACCAGCTCCGTAATCCATACTAAACAGATCTTTCTTTGCTCCGGTACTTTTCTGCTCGATCTCAAAAGTATGACATTCTAAATAAGTATATACTTCCAACTCCTTCCACACGTAATAACCTAAAAATAATCCCGGAGACGTTTTATAGAACCGTTTGAATTCATTAGACGAGTTTATGCCCGCCTTCTCCGCATTGTAGTGTCCGCCATTGATAACACTAAGCCGAATTCTGAACCGATCGTAACGATAACCCACCGCAGCATGAAAACCACCGGTAATAAACATGGGGAATAGACTTTCCACCTCAAAGGCCTGTTTTGCCTTATTACAACATTTTCCACAACTTGTAGCTTCTTCCTGGGCAGACAGATTCAGCACTGAAACAGTAAACGCAATCATTACTAAAATAATACTTTTCTTCATTTTTCCAATCTTTTTGGTTTAACAACGGCAAAGATCAGTAAATAAAGTTATCCGCCTGCTCCGCATTTGTTACCAAATCACTCCCTTCCCGGAAAAGCCATGTTCCGTATCCGACTCAACGACTTCGGAGCAATGCCCAGATAGTTGGCAATATGATAAAGAGGAACTCTCTGAAAGACCTCAGGATAATTCTGCAAGAGCTTAATATAACGTTCCGTAGCAGATAACGTCTGCAAATCAAGACTCAATTGTACCAGCTTCACATATGCCTGCTCCATAAGCACCCGGCTGAAACGCTCCAACGCTGGTATCTTATCATAAAGCACATTCAAGTTCTTCTGTCGGATCACCAGCAATTCAGTCTCTTCAATTGCCCGGATACTTAAATGGGAAGGAGAACCATTAAGACGGCTATGATTATTGGTAACCCAATCGTTGTTAAAAGCAAAGTCAGTCGTCACTTCATTGCCGTTATCCTGAGTTTTATAATACACCAGTACCCCGCTACAAACAAAGGCAATGGAATTGCAAACTGTTCCTTCCGCTAGAAATAATCCATTCTTACCGACTGTAATGTCTTCAATCACAGTGGACATCACTTCCCACTCCTGCGAAGTAAGAAGTGTAATCGCATTTACATTCTCCTTTAATTTTTCCAAATTCGTCACAACTCCTCCTTTCCAGACTGTTTTACCCACAAATAAGCGGGAGATCTCTGTCCCTTCTTTACTATCCCCGAAGCAACCTCCAATGCTATCACATTCGTAGCATCCGAGATTTCACAAAGATAACTTATTCTTCATTTCTATCTGGAAAATAGAGAAAAAAGAGAAGAAAGTTTGCTAACAAATAATGCAAATAAGAATGATCTTATTTGCATTATAACAAAAGTTTTTTTTAACAACTAAGCACAAAAGGTATTACTTAGCACCTGTCTCCAGTAATTTTTTGATGGCATTCTCCAATTTATTGTCATGCAAATTTCGTACAGCTATTTTCCCTTTCTGATCAATAAGGATAATAAATGGAATTGCACTTATAGCATAATCCTTGGTTATTGTTCCATTCCAGCCTTTTAAATCAGAAATCTGTGTCCAAGGAATCTGATGTCTTTTAACAGCGTCTCCCCATGCTTTTCTTTTTGTATCCAATGAGACACTCACAATATTCAATCCACGTCTATGATAAGACTTATATAGAGATTTAAGGAAAGAAAGTTCCTGTATACAAGGCATACACCAAGATGCCCAGAAATCAACTAACGTCACGTGCCCGGAATGTGTATAATCCGACAGATTTACATCTTTTCCATCAATATCTTTACACTTAAAATCACGAAAAGGATGACCTACATCCGTCATTATCGCAGCCTCTTTCCAATGCTTGATAGCTTCTTTTTCTCTCTCCTCCTTCAATTTAGCCTGCCGACGATAGCTTTCATCTACCAATGCTTGCAAATTATCAAAAACCTTAGCAGAATAGAAACTTTCAGGGTAATAGAAAAAGAAAAAAGCTCCAACTTCTGTTTTTATATAATCAGAAACAAACTTTATATAAACAGGTGACAATGTTTGATACAACACTTGAATTCTCTGATTAAAACGATCCATCTCTTCGATGCTTAAAGAATGTAATTTTTCCAAAGAATCTCGTTGCGCTATAAGAATATTATTTTTTTCTTTAATTTCCCGGCTTTTACTGAGAATACAATCATCATAACGCTGATTGAGCACACCTCCATTCAAGTGCACTCCCAAAGTAGTATAATCTAATTTAACTTCCCCTCTTTCCACAATACACAAACACTCAGGAAGGCCATATTCAAAATGAAGATCTTTAGGCGGAAGAGCTAGCGATGCAACAAAAGGTTCACCAGTCCAATGATATTTAAAACTAAAATGTCCGTTAGAGATCAAAGCACTATCCAATTTCTGATCCTTATCTCTGAAAATAACATCCATCCGCGTGAGATAAATATACAAGCCATCATATTCAGGCGTAAATACATTTCCTTTTAAAGTAAATTCAGAAGACTGTTGTCCCCATGAAGACAGACAAGTACATATCATGAAGATATTTACTATCATACATTTACATTTCATTTCAAACTTCCCTTTAAAATCATTTGATAATCATCCAAAGACTTCACTATTTCATAGGCCTTTTGCACAGAAGAGTTCGCAGAATTCAGAATCTGATAATAATATTGATTTTCGTTAAACAATTCCCGGGCAACCAATGCTTTCAACTGTACTAACAAGAAACTTTTAGATTTCTCATATTCTTCCTCTGAAAAAACAATATTAGCCTCTTTAGATACTTGGCATACACTCTGCAATAAACTATCAGGCATAAAGCTTTTCAAAAAGAGTCCAATATTCCTGTATTTTTTCAATAACTCCAATCGATGTTCCATTACATAATCACGCGTTACTTTTTTTTGTACTCCACAATAGACTAGCAAATTATACCACTTTGTAAAATAAACAGTATCATTATGTACTAATACATCTGGAATAACTCCTTTTCCCTGAATCGACCGTCCATTCGGTGTAAAATATCTCGCTACTGTCAGTCTAAGAGCAGAACCATCTTTAAAAGAGAAAGTATCCTGAATGAGCCCTTTTCCAAATGTATGATTTCCTACCAAAACAGCACGTCGTCTATCTTGTAACGCCCCTGCCAAAATTTCAGCAGCTGATTTCGTCTGCTCGCTAACCAGCACAACCAAGCGCCCTTGTTCAAAAGAACCTTTTATCCCTGCAAAGAACGTCTTTCTTTTCATGTGAACTCCCTCTGCATAAACAATAGGCTCCTTCCCTGCCAAAAATTCATCCGCCACTGCCACAGCCTCATCAAAAAGTCCCCCTTCATTTTTTTGAATATCAAGAACCAAATCTTTCATTCCCTGCTGAAGCAAAGATAAAAGAGACCTCCTAAAATCATCCAAGGTATTTTTAGAAAACATAGAAATAGAAATATATCCTGTTTTACTATCCATCATATAAGCAGCTCTTACACTCGATCTCGGTATGTGAGTACGGATAACTCTTCGCTCAAAAACGGGCTGTTCCCTTCTCTTTATTTTCAACGTTACTCCACTCCCTTCTTCCCCCTTCAGAGAACGAAAAATTAAACTTCCTTGTAACTGATCTACAGCCTTTCCATCTACAGAAAGAATTTTATCTCCAGCACGAATCCCCTGTTTCCAAGCATTCCCTTCTTTTTCAACAAAAGAAACATAAAAACAGTTGCCTATCCAAGTACCCTCCATTCCAATGCCAACAGAGAAAGTCATTCCCCCCAATACCTCTTCATTCCTTTGCATTTGCTCTGGAGATAAATACTCAGAATAAGGATCAAGTTTCTGCATCATTTTCGCAATCGTACTATTAACGAAGATTTCCTTTGGAATCGAATCAACATAAAGATCAGTAATAGCATGTAATGTCTGTACCAACTTTTCTTCAGGAGTAGACTGAGCCTTTAATAAGCAACAATACATCGACAACGATATCCACAATAGTATAATTTTCATACCTCACACCTTTATTTATCAGATTGATCCCCCTTCATCCATTCAGGCATAGGAGAACCTTTTAAATAGTGATCAAAAAAATCTATCAATCGCTGCATAAAGTCACGACAATCGGGCTCATTCCCCATTTGATGTCCAACATCTCGATAATTCAATAACCATGCAGGACGTCCCAAGCGACGCATCGCAAAATATAAAGCCAGACCTTGATATATGCGCACGCTTGTGTCTTGCTCACCATGAAAGATCAACAATGGAGTATGTATTTTATCGGCATGCATAATAGGAGAATTATCAAGATATAATTGTTTATCCTCCCAAAGAGCCTTACCTAAACGCCCTTGAGCATCTTCTTCAAAATACATATTAGGCTGCCCCGTCCCACGCAACATTAGATAGTCAGCAACCAAATCAGTCACAGCCGAACAAGGAGAAGCGCATTTAAAAAGATTTGTACGCGTCACCAAATAAGCTGTTTGAGAACCACCCCAACTATGACCATTAATACCAACACGATCTTTATCGGCAATTCCGTCTTTGATAAGTTTCTCCACCCCGCTCATCACTGCATTATAACAGCTCTCATAAGGAGCTCCAATACGGTAACTAATATCAGGACAAAAAATAATATATCCATTACTAACGAACCAAGGTATATCAATCGTCGCACTACTATATTCGGGCAGGAGATAGCTATTAAGTTTCTGAGACATCTTCTCATATAAAAGTACAATAACGGGATAACTTTTTCCTTTTTGGTAATCCTCGGGTAGATACAAAATGCCTTCGTTCTTCTTTCCTTCAAAATTAGTCCAAGTATAGAGTTGAGTAGTTCCCCAGTTTAGATTACGTGTTTGCGGATTAGTATCTGTTACTCGCTCCGGGTTTCGTAAAGTGAGGTCTGCAATCCAGAAATTCCTCTCGCCATAATTTTCTTTCATCCAAAGCACTACTGCATTATTTGTTGTACTAGCTTTTACTACAAGGTTCGATTGAGGATCAACCGCCACCATCCGCAACTTCTTACCTTGCAGTACATATAATCCTTTTGTCTTACTTTTCTCATCAAATCCTTCAAGATACAGTTTTCCCGGTAAGGAAGACGGATTTTCCGCCTTGCGAAAAATTATATGCTCTTTTCTTCCTATCCCCTGAGTCAAACAAACCGGAGCCTTTTTTCCTTTCAAATCCAGATTCCACAAATCATAGCGATCGTATACCGTCACGGTCTGATCAGGAAGATTCCAACCGGCTACTCCATAAGCAGATGCATCAAAGGAATAATCATGATCCTCTTCATATACCGGATAAGGCAATTTTCCTGTCGTCAAGTTTTGAACAGACCCTGTTATCATATTGATCAACCGCCATGCCCTCAAAGCAGGATCATATAATAATGCACTACTTTCATCCGGGCTCCAAACCAAGTCGTATTTACCATGGCTTGCCAGTTTTTCCTTATTTCCATTTAGTCCGATATAATAGACATCATTATTCGGTGACATCTTCCAGTCAGACTCCTTATACCAAGGAGTAGCATCAAAAGCAATACATCCTTTTACGTTCTGTCCTTGGGGAAAAGCCAAAGAAGATAATCCTTTTGTAGGCAAAGCAAAACATTTCTTATCGATAATATCATAAATATACTTATCATACGAAGATGCATCAAAACCAGTACGTTTGAAAGGGCGGCGAGGAGAAATATTCTCATCCCATATCCATAACTCCAAATTTACCGGACGTGGTTCTGTCTCGACTTGTGGATAAACTGCCGGTTCTAAATCCACTAGCAATTGAGTGTTATTATTTATCAATCTGGACGAAGAAGATACTTTTGTTCCTTCCGGCAGTCCAGAAATATCTTCATAAGACAGCAGCTTCGTACAAAGATGTTTATTCAAATCAAACGTATAGATAGAAGAGGCATCAGAACGTGTTTCATAACTAGAAGCACATGATAGAGTTCCACGTCCGTTAGTATCGGGACTACTAATGCTAGTAATATAACAAGGAACCTCACCTATTTCTGTCTGTTTACCTTTTTCCCATAAATATAAAGTAGAGCTCAAACTATCAGCCACAGTATAAAGCAATTTATTTGCTTCCACTTGTCCAAAGTTATTTATATCGGTAATACACTTTTCTTCCTCTGTCAACAAATTGACAAAAGTAAAATCAATTTTTCCATTTGGCTTATATCGCACATAATAAGCCATATCAGTCCCTGTTATAGGTACTAAAAAAACATTCTTCGGCCATTGCCTCTCCTTCTGAGTAGCCAGATTCAGTGTATAAACCAATGGGCGCCCCGAATTATCTCCTTCCCCTTTCCTTTCATATTTCAGCAATTTGCCATTAGCCATGTATGAGAAGTTAGACAAGCCAACTTTTCGAAGAGTCTTTTTAGTCCGTACATTATACATATAAGTAGTATCAACATCCTGCCTATATAATGCACGAAAGTTATAAACAACCCACTTACCATCTGCAGACAAATGAATTTGATCTATTGAACGCCACTGTTTACAATCATCCAGTTTCATTGGTGATTTTTGTGAGAAAGCTTCTCCTATTCCGAAGAGAAGGAGGAGCATTATCATACAACTATATTTTCTCATTTATTTCTTCCGTATTAGTTCAACCGCATAACAAATTTCATCAGCCAATTGTGAAGGACTTCCTGAATATCCCTCGGCAGTGTAAAGCATTCTACCATTTTTTAAAATCACCTTACGGGGAATAGCGGATGAATTGAACTTTTGAGAAAAGATACTAAATGTCTTGTTATACCCTTTTGTGCCTTCTTTCAATAGATCAAACAACACTTTAAAATTTGAATATCCGTTATTATTCAGATATTTTTGTACCGCAAGTTTACCTTTAATACCAAAATCCATGGTATTTACAAAATAGAATACCACATCAGGATCGTTAGCATAAGCATCCACTGCAATCTTCATTCCCTCAAATGCCCGCTTACAGGGTCCGCACCAATTTGCCCAAAAGTCAATGACTATAATTTTATCCTTAAAGCTATCACTCTTCACCAACTTACCATCCATATCCAGTAATTCAAAAGAAGGTATTTCAACATCTGTCATATTAGACTTTACTTCTTCATATAACGCCTCTTTTAAAGCTGCACCTTTCAGGTTATTAAGATATGCCTTGAACTCTTTATCAGAAGCAGGTTTCACCTCTTCACGCAAAGCAGTCATCATTTCAGTAGTAATCGTATTATACTTCACTGAATTCTTTAAAACATCTAATGCTTGTTCTTTCTTTCCAAGATTTCTAAGAATCTCATAACGGGTTTGATTCACTGTTGCATCCGCATAAGATAAATCATCATTTTTGTAATAACCTAACCACATTAAAGCTTCTTCATTTCGATTTAAGGTTTTCAATAATTGCAAATACACTCCTAAACGCTCGTAAAACTGAATATCAAGCAAAGCTTGTGCTTCTTTTGGAGTATATCTCAATTCTTCGGTATTATTAGAAAGATCATTTCTCTTCAATACCATTTGCTCCATTAACGCTTTCGCTAACGGATAAATAGAATCATTATTTGCCAGCCTCAGCTTGTAGGCACGGAATACATTCCAACGGAACACTTCACTTAATGCTACAAAGTTCATAGATGGTAATGCAGCGATTAATCTATTATATTGCTTTCCATCAACAAGCGTTGAAGCGTATACGCGTATCAGATTATAATACATATAAGCCTGATCACGGGAAAATCGGTCATTCACACATTCTTTATAAGGATAGACCCGGAAAAACTCTTCAGTTTTGTTTACCTGCTCTTCACCCAACGGCATTACCTCTATCTGATGAAACATCCGTGCACGAGCAGAAAATCCATGAGGATATCGTTTTAGCACAAGATCCTTTATCGAATCTGCTTTCGCCTTGTTTCCCAACTTAAAACGGTAAATATTCTCAAAAGTAGAGTATATAAATTCCGTCATGGTAAATTCCTTATTAATTTTCTGAAAGAAAAAATCAACAGCCTTCTGATTTTTCACCCCCATACGCAACGCTACTATATTCATATAGACATCCACAAACTTAGGTAAATTAGCCGCATAATGTTCCATTTCCTTAGTTGTCCACATTTCTACCGCTTCATCTTGAATATCAAATTTCTGAAAATAATCCCCAATATGGAAACAGGACGGTTTACGAAAAGTTCCCCAACCCAGATAACCACCAGGCAACATCTGTCCTTGTTTATCTAATGTTGTGAATACATATCCTCCATTCTCATCATCATTATCTATGGTACGGTTCCAATTCTCACCGGCAAAGAAAGACAAAGCAAATAATGCACAACTGTCAGATAATTGGTAACTACCTTTCCACAGGTTCTTCTCACGCCGAACTAATGTAACATCATCCATTCTCCATAAATAATCTTCATAGAGATAAACAGCGCAAAATAGTGTATCCTTGTTTTCTAAAGGTCCCCCAGATGCCTGATAATTAAACGAAATTAGAGAACCAGCCTGCGGTCGGTTAATTCCGGATAAACGGGATTGTGCATAAGTCGTCATGAAACATACACAACAAACAAACAATACAAATAATCTTTTCATTTAGTTTTATTTCTTAATTTACTATGTTCAATTAGCGAATCTGAGATATCCGAGCCCCAATTTCATGAAGATCGATACCTAAAGTATTTTTAAAATAATCAATCACAGCTTCATACTTATGCTTTATTGGATAACCTCTATAAGAATTCCAATTTGCATCATAATACGTAGCATTATCAAATTCATCCGTCAAGAAAGTATTTTCAAATTCATCCTTACTCATTATCACTAAATACTTCACAAACAGTCCAAAGTCATAATAAACGTCCATACCACCCTCACGATATTCAAGAATTCCCCCTCGATTGTATCCCCAATCACCTACATAATCACCTCCTGCATTATTTATATAATCATCATGATAAGTCTGGAACTTTTCCGGTATCTGCATCTTTCCCTTTGAAGTAGCATAACCAATAAGTGCGAATGCCATTTCGCCTATAAGTTCCTTCTTTTTATCTACCGTAAGAGACGTCAACTTATTATTTACAGCTCCAAATGCAATATGATTAAAACCATACATAGCATCCTTTGGTATTTCTTGATATATTTTATTCCCCTCGTCATCTGTTTGATAAGTGTCTTTTAAACTATATATCTTTGAGCCCAATAAAATCCGATAAGGAAGGTACTTTTTCAAGAAATCATCACTCCAGATAGACAAACAATTTTCTTTTAAAAAAGTCCAAGCTTCCTTAACATAAGCCTTATCCGCTTCTGCCGAATAATACGGAAGATAGGAAGTTACGCTCCAGCGAAAGTCCACATCGCTATATTTGTACAGTACTTGAGTTCCATACTTTTCATAAAATGCCACAAATTCCTCATCATAATCTTCGTTACCTTGTGGAAATTCCGTAAAAGTCATTGGTTCCGACGGTGTCAATGCATCTTCTCCACAAGAACATAGGAACACTGAAGCCAAACAAATTATAATATAAATCAATTTTTTCATATCTTATACTTTTATATATTCCGGTTTATTCTATTTCCGCCACCCGTTTAGGAGATAACTGGTTCTGCACCAGACTTACATTGAGATCCAAAGCACTTTGCGGTATCGGTAATGCATAACCAGGATCTTTCTTTTGCAGCGTATATATAGAACGGACTCCTGTATTGTCAATCCACGCATGGCGAATAGACGGCATACCATAACGCCGTAAATCGAACCAACGATGATGTTCAAAGCAAAGTTCAAGACGACGTTCATTATGACAAAAGTTCATCAAGTCCTCCGCAGTTGTTAAGGTGTAGGGTGTAAAGTTCTTTAAGCGATTCTGGCGCAAAGCATTTAAATCTTCAGCAGCTTTCTGTCCATAAGCGGCTTCTCCGGCAGCATACTTAGCAGCATAAGCCTCCGCACGATTCAAATAAAGTTCTGCTGTACGCCACACATATTCCTGCTCTGATCTTCCATACTTTGCCATCCAATTCTTATAATACATATACGAATTTGCCTGAAAAAACATACTCCTTCTCCAGTCATTGGTCGCATCATATAAATCAAGTAAATCATCAGATACCCTGATTAATGTTCCTTCTGTTACAATCCCATTAGCCCTAGCTCCACCATTAATAAAGATTACTTCCGGAAAATCCTTAGATATAAAATGATTGTTAGCCTGAGTTGGATAATCCATATTACTCAACTGATAAGAATTCAAGTCACATAAAGCAGGAGCACCCGCTAATGCCAGATTAACATGTTCAATCACTTTATCCCAATTCTCCATATAAAGATAAACACGCGAAGCCAATAAGTGGGCAGCGACATAATTGATACGAAAAACGCCAACAGGTAATGCTTTATTGCCATCAAGCAGCCGGCAAGCCTCCTCAATGTCCTGACATATCTGGGCATAAACCTGCGCAACTGAACTACGACTTATTCCTTCATCTTTAATTTCAGCAGCTTTCACTAACGGAACTCCCGGCAAAGCATCAGGAGTAGTTTCAGGGGTATTGTATGGCATAGCATACATATTCACCAGATAAAAAAAGTAATGAGCACGCAAAGCCAGTGCTTCTCCCATTGTCTGCCTTTTTTCTTCTTCCGTACCTTCAGCGTCATCAAGTCCTTCAATAACCAGATTACAAGTCATGATGCGTTTATAAAACGTCTGATAGCTTTCTAACAGTTTCGTCATCTTATGATCGGCCAACGACTGATACATATCAGGTTGCCAGGAATAAACCGCCAGATGAGCCAAATTCGTTTCATTATAGTAATAACTAGCACCTTGGCAACCCTCCACGTCATCTGTCAGGACTTCAGTAATCGGATCGAAAGTAGTAGTTGTTCCATATCCCACCCCATTTAATAACTCTTGATAAGCTGTAACTGTTTTGGGTTCAAATTCATCCTGTGACACCTCTTTAAGAAAATCACTGCAAGAAGTCAACACAGCAATTAGACAAGCCATTATATATATATTTCTCATAATGCACAAATTTAGTCAGATGTTAAAAACTAAGATTTATCGAAAAAGAATAATTACGAGTAATCGGCAAAGCAACACTTCCCGTTGAATCTATTTCGGGATCTTGCCCATTTAAACGAGAACTGCACAACGTAAACAGATTAGTTGTATTGAAAGTACACGACATTCCCGCAATACGCAATGAACGGAGCCACTTTTCCGGCACAACATAAGTAAGTGACAAATTCCTACAGCGGAAGAAATCAGCGGAAACCACTCTCGCATCTGAATAATTATACATATCATACGTATTCAGTAATACTACATTAGATACAGGAACATAGATATTATAACCCGTCGTCTCTTGGAATGCAAATCCTGGTATATTCGTAAATTCCTCATCACCAGGTTTACGCCAACAATCCAAGAAGTCTGTTGTAAGATTTGTTTGTGTTTCAGGCATCGTATTCGAACCACTAAACAAGAAATTCAATCGCTTCACCTGTCCAAAAGCATACGCAAACTGGGCATATAATGTAAAGTTCTTATAGCGTAATGAAGTAGACAATCCTCCATTAAATTTAGGATCAGTAGAACCACAATATTTTAAATAACTTTTCGGATCGTCACTCTTTTCAACTTCACTTTCGGTAAAAGAGCAATTCTTAAAAGTAGCACGTCCTGTATTATGGTCAAGTCCTGTAAATTCCCATGCATATAATGCATTTACCGGTTTGCCGTTTTCATATGCATTACCAGCCAAATAATCATTATAGGTATAAGATTTCTTAGAAGTGTTGCTAATGTTATTCGTATTCTTTGAATAAATAGGAGTAATGCTCCATGTAACATCTTTAGTACGAATAGGAACAATATTCACTCCCACTTCTATACCTGTATTTTTCATATCAGCACCGTTGCGATAGGTTTGCGTTGTTCCATATTCACTAGCAACAGGTAAACTAAAGATTAAGTCCTTACCTTTACGTATATAATAGTCTACAGTACCACTAACACGCCCATTGAATAAAGAAAAGTCTAATCCTAAATTTGTAGTAGCTGTTTTTTCCCAACGGAGATTAGGATAAGGAAGCCTCTTTATGTCCAACTGAAAATTACCAGAAAAGCGATTAACAGTAGGTGACATATATTGAGCTATCAGGTTGGGACCGACTGAAGTAGGCAAATTACCTTGCTGACCATAAGAGAGGCGTACGCTAAAATCATCAATAGTTCTCCATTCCCTAAACAAAGCTTCATCATTTATTTTCCAACGCCCGGATAAACTCCATACAGGCAAAAATTTATGATTAGTGTATTGCCCGAAGCGATTAGAAGCATCTCCACGCAAATTTGCATTGAATATATAACGATTCTTTAACGCATATACAAAAGTTGCATAACTAGAAAGCAAATTGTTCTTCACATTTTTACGTGATATGGTATGTTTTTCCAAAGATGAATTACTTCCCGACTGATCACTTACATTTCCCGAAGTATTCGTGTCATATTCATAGCTGATATTCATTCCGCGATCGGGATAATATCCCCATTCCACGTCACTTATGCCATCATATTGATTAGAACTTACCTCGTAACCAGCCATTGCATTAATAACATGCTGTTGTTGCCGTCCGAAGACTTTAGTATAGCTTAATTGGACACGTCCGGTATAACTAACGTTATTAGTCTGACTGTAGTTCAATATACCGCCATGAGGCAAACGGCTTTTACTTTCCTCTTTACTGTTAGGAAGTACTGAACCATAATCATAACCTCTTATTTCCGCAATATAATAAGAACGCTCATCAGCCCATTGATAATTCAACGAATTAGTATAACGAATACCCAAAAGAGCATCCATTTTCAGCCCTTTCAATAAGTTCGCATTAATTCCCAAACTACCTCGAAAACCACGTGATTTAGCTTCATTTCCTGTATGGGATAATTCATTGAAGATATTGTACGTCAACGGATAATTGGAAAACAATCCTAAAATCGTATTTACCTTTGTGGTATAAAACTCATCCTTACCAATAGCACGTGAAGTATTCATTGCATATAAATAAGGGTTTGTAGTGTAAAAGCCCTCTGAGTTCTGTTCCGATAAGTTCAACTGGGAAGTAATGCTTATATCCTTCGTCAGTTTCGCAGTAATATTCGTCCTCAAACTATAACTTTTAGAATTATCTCCTTTCATTGTACCTTTGCTATCATTATATCCGATAGAGGTATAGTAATTGACATTAGTACCTCCTCCCGATATACTAGCGCTATAATCCTGATTAAGAGCATTCTGACAAAGAAGACTAAACCAATCTGTATTTATTGTTTCATAATATGCTACTCTTTTGTCAAATTCATCTTTTGTGATTTCTTTATTGTAAAGCGCAAACAAAGCTCCTTCAAATCCTGTATCATAAGGCATACTACTATATAGATACCCTTTATCCGCCACTTCCTTGGATATACCAATTCTCTCTTTAGAATTCATTAAATTATATTGGGAATAGCGGGGGCGTGCTGTCCCTCCCCACGAAGCGGAGAAATTAATAGTCGGCTTTCCTATTTTTCCTTTTTTCGTCGTCACTACAATAACTCCGTTAGCAGCCCGGGTTCCATAAATAGCTGTAGCTGAAGCATCTTTCAAAAAAGTTATTGTTTCAATATCATTAGGATTAACACCTGCTATCGCATTCCCTAATAAGCTACGGGTAGCATTTAGATTCGCCTGTTCAAGCATATCCGAACTTGTACCTTGCAGCACATTGTTTAATTCATCATTAGACAAATCAATCGGATCTTCGTAAATAATTCCATCTACCACCCAAAGAGGAGAAGCATTTCCATAAATAGTGGAAGAACCACGCATACGGATACGTGGAGTCGCATTAGGAGAACCGGAAGAATTCTGTATCATCAAACCAGGAATAGTACCTTGCAACATCTTATCCACAGAATTGACGATTGGCATTTTAATATCATCCATATGAACAATCGAAGTGGCACTCGCCATCAGCCGTTTATCCATCACCTGATAACCGGTAACCACAACTTCATCAACAGCATTCACCATTTCCTCCAATGTGACTTGTACCCCAAGACCTTCACCAGCCATCTTCTCCACGGTCTTTTTACCTATAAAGGAAAATGTAAGCATCGCGCTTTGCCCTTCTTTGGCAGACAGAAAGAAGCGACCATTTAAATCTGTCAACGTACCTATAGAAGGGGAATTCTTTAACCTGACAGAAACGCCAGGTAGCGGTTCATCATTTTCATCCACTACCCGACCAGACAATAGGCCTTTTAAGGAAGGGTCTTTTTTCTCTTTCTTCAAAAAGACATGAATATACAAACCATCCACCGAGCAACTAATAGGCTGCCCGACAATCAACTTCTTAACAGCTGCCGGAGCAGTTAAGTCCTCAATAGAAGTATTTACACGGATAGCCTGAAGTTCATTGTAGCTAAATACAATTTTATAACTCGATTGCTTTTCCACTTTCTTCAAAGCATCTGTCAACTTCTCATTCACGCATTTCATCGTGATTTTTTTCCCTTTTTCCTGCGCAGTCAGTCCTGAAACAAAGACAAACATTGCCAGGAAACAAAGCATAGACCTCCAGCATGGTGCAACTGACCTTTCTTTGAGTTTTCCTTTAAATCGTTTAATCATATTATATTTGCTAATTTAAGTGTAAAGTCACAAATAATACGTAATCAACAACAATCGGGTACCCAATTTCGAAGAATATTTAGCAAAAAGATAAAGAGAATATCACTATATAGTATTATAGATAAAGATCTCTGGCAATTATATATCTGCTTTTAAGAACTTTAAATAAAGAATCGAATTGAATATTAAAGATTATAAAATTGAATAACAGACATGCCTACTCCCCCTAACAAAGATTTCAGTTTCCATTAATTTCCTATCAACCCACCTATTTAATAATAATCCGGCTACCATCTAAAGTTACATAGAATATGCCAAGTGCATTCAGGTTACGAATGGCATACGTAAGACTTTCCGTACGACTAGCAGAAAAATGCATTTTATAGTCGAGCATCTTTTGATTTTCAAAAATGACATCCATATTATACCAACGGCCCAATTCCCGCATAATTTCAGCGAGTGAGACATCATCGAAACTAAAATACCCCTTTTGCCATTCTAAGTATGGATAAATATCGACTTTTTGTTTTTGCAGCATTCCATCCTCCGCTAATGAAGCTTGTTCTTGCGGCTCCAAAGTTAACGTTTCCATCTTACTATTTGTTACCGTTACTTTACCTTCAAGCAAAGTGACACGCGCATCAGCCCTTGAATAAGAACGGACATTAAATTTGGTACCAAGTACCTTTGTTTGAAAATAATCTGTTTTCACAATAAAAGGATGTTTCTTATCGGGAGCCACATCAAAATAAGCTTCCCCTTTCAGATAAACCACTCGTTGGTCTTTCACAAAGACATCGGGGAAAATCAATTTACTAACAGCATTAAGCATAACAGTAGTTCCATCAGAAAGAGTTACCGTATAATTTTGTCCACAAGGAGTAGTAAGTGTTTGCAACTGTTCTTTAATAGGTAAAGAATTCATCTTCAGTCCACTTAAATCAATAGACTTTTGGGTAGCTATAATCCCCTGGGCAGATAATTTTTGATTCGGAGTTTCTCCTTTAATTGTATAAGTAACACCTCCAAAATTCAACTTAGGATTCACGGCTGTCTGATCTGCAGCAAAAACTTGAATCGGCACCACAGGATGATAAAAGAATGTACTCAAAAACAGTCCTAAAAACAGCACAGAAGCGATAGAGGCAACAATGCTCCAGCGTTTCAGTCTTAACATTTGCTTATTTTTATATAAACGTGGCAGCTTCCGACTCTCCCAGAAGCGTTCCCTTTCCTCTTCTAAGTTAGGATGTGGAATTTTATCCATAGCCATCGCTCGCTTACAGTTTAGTATTAAACGAATATCGTCTTTATTGTCTATTCCTTCTATCATAATTTGCTATAGCTTTCATTAATATATACGTTTTTCATCCATTTTGGGTACCAATTTTATGATTTTATAACAGCTAAACGCTCTCGAAGTATAGACAGAGCTTTCATGATATGTTTTTTTACAGCACTAGAAGTTATTCCCAACACCTCTGCTACTTCTTGATATTTCTTATTATTAAAATAACATTGTTCCAAAACAAATCGCGTACGAGTCGGCATCTCCGATATAATCAGTTTAACCATAGTGATCTGCTCTTCCAATTCCTTTGGAGACAGACCTTCTTCTTCCTCTGTAGCATTCCGTAGAGATTCTGCATACTGACGGGCGGCTTGATCATGCCGTAAATAGTCAATACATTTATTACGCACACAAGAATATAAGAAACTGCCAATAGTAGCACTCTCCAGACGCTCTATATTCTCCCAAGCCTGTCCAAAAACATCCGATACTATATCGCGACAGATTTCTGAATCTTCTACAAAGCCATAAGCATAGTAAAAGAGTTGCGAGTAATACTTCTCATACACCTTGTCAAAGTCCTTTATTTTTATTTCCAAGTCCGTGCGATGCGTCTTCATCTGTCTACAGCCATTTTTTATATTTCGCCAAATCAGGTTGAGTACAAAGGAGAAAACCCCATTATCTCTAGTCTCTTTCCACCTCCTATCCTAATGATAAGCACTTTGAAACAATTATCAATCAGAATCGAACACTAAAAAGATTGGTAAAAATACAAAAGAATAAATAGATAACAAAAAAACCTAAAATTATCTTTGTAATAAATAGCCTTCCTATTTCACACTATATAAAAAAGATTTATTATTTCGTCTGCTCAATCCTTGCACAAAACGTCATTAATAGCTACTTTTGTCAATCAACTGGGAGATAAAGACAGTCTCACTCACAAAACAAAATACCTATTAAACTAAATCGCACGCTAAATGCCCTTTCCCTCTTCTCTGGAAACTTACAACGAACGTATCCATCAAGTCGTCGACTACATTTCCGAACACTTATCGGACGAATTGACATTGGAAGATCTTGCTTCCGTGGCATGCTTCTCTTCTTTCCACTTTCACCGGATATTTACATTCACTACGGGCGAAACACCTCACGACTTTATTGAACGCCTGAGATTGGAAAAAGCGGCAAACAAACTCTGCACCATGCCCAACAAATCGGTATCCGATATTGCTGCGGAATGTGGTTATAATTCCATCTCCTCCTTTTCAAGAGCTTTTAAGAAATATCACAAGATTTCTCCGGTTGGATTCCTGAAAAGACATGTCAAGCAACATCACGCCAAATCACCCCGCTGTCGGGCAAAACCTCTGCGGATAGCTTTCTCATCCAACAGGGAAACGCTAATAATACCCGCCACCAGAGCGACAATGCAAAGCAGCAGGATAAGCGAACGGGAAGATTCTAACATTTTCCCAAATACCGACGTGGAAATAACACCGCCTATGATCTGGAAGAACTCCACACTGGAAACAAGTATTCCCATTTCCGTTGCTGAAATGATGGACTGCGGAGCGATATTAATCAACGGGAAATTCATTCCGATACCTATGCCCGAAAGCAAAAGGGCTATCCCCAATTGCGACATCGAAATATCCTGTCCGAAGAACAGCAACATAGAGAAACCGAAAATAGCCACCAGCAAATGAATCACCCCACTACGGCAATAACGCTGGTAACGGGAAATCGTAAACCCACCAATCATTCCGCCCGCCACCATGGACAGAGTCATAGGTAACATCATCATACCGGAAAAGGCAGCATCTTTCCTCAGTACTACCTGAAGCAGATAGGGAACGTACAAAACCAATCCGAACAATCCCACATATCCCATTGCTCCGGTAAAGGCTGCTTTCTGGAAGATTCGGTTCTTCAGCAACCGGGGCGGCAATATAGGTGCGTGCGATTTCCGTTCCGACCGGACAAAGGCATACAGCAAGCAGCAGGAAACTGCAAACAAGATCAACAGCAACGGCGAACGCCAGGGCAACAACCTTCCCCCTTCAACAATGCACAGAAGCAGGGGAAATATAGATAACAGAAACAGCACCAATCCCTTTAAACTAAACGTCCTATTCTCCTCATCAGCATGTTTCAATAATGGCAGATTACGGAACAACAAGAAGAAAGAAACCAATCCGACAGGAATATTAATCAGGAAAATCCAATGCCAGGACATGTACTCGGTAATCACACCGCCCAGTACCGGCCCCAACAGACTAGCCAATCCATGCATCGAAGCAACTATCCCGATGTACTTACCACGTTCTTCGGGTGGAAAGATTTCGGAAACAATAATAAAAACACTGGCTCCCACCACCCCGCCACAAGCACCTTGAAAACCACGGGCAAGCACCAACATCAACATACTCCGGGACAGTGCACACAGCACGGAAGTCAGCAGGAAACAAACCATTCCCCACAGCATCACCTTCTTCCGCCCAAAAACATCGGACAGTTTACCGGCAACCGGTATGGCTACCGTGGAGAACAACAAATAAACCGTAAACGGAAGCGAATAGTAAGCCATGCCGTGTAAATCTTCCACAATACGGGGCATTGCAGTAGCCACAATCGAGTTATCGAGTGCAGAAAGCAACAAGCCCAACATCAGACCGCCCATCATAAGCGGTACATTCTTCACCAAATCTTCTTTTGTTTGCATTTTGATTATAGTTTTTCAACCGGCTGCAAAAGTAGTCGCTACAAGGCCCTGTAGCAATAACATTTCGGTGAACTGCGCTATATTCACCGGCGAACCGCATATTTCATCGGTAACTTACAGACAACAAACCCTACTCTTACATACCTTTATTTAACAAGTTGCAAAAGTAGCACCGGTACGGCAAAAACACTTGTTCGTTCTTGCTTTTAAATTTGACAATTCTTGCTTTTATTTTTTTCGGAAAATGACATGCTCCAACAGCAGAACCGTAATCACACCCATCACAAACCCATTGCCCAGTAGCGGGCGAAGCAATGCAGGCATGGCGGCGGAGACCGACGACGGCATAAAAGAGACCACCAACGCAATCATAATAGGGAATGCAACAATCAGACAGCTGTTAAAGTCGGGTAAGGAGGGTTTCTGCACAATCATCTGGAAAGCCGAAGATAACTGGGTGGTCATGACATAAAGCAGAATGACTCCCATCACCGGCTTGGGTATGGCTGACAGGAAACTGATCATTCCCGGAAACATGCCGCACACAATCAGTCCTATTCCGGCAGGAATCAACGTATATCGCGAAGCACACCCCGTACTCATAATCACACCCGGACTGAGGGAATAGTCCACCGGACCAATCACCCCCACCGCTCCCGAAAGCATGTTCAACGCTCCGGTGAAACGAAGTCCTTTGCGGGTCCGCTTTTCCATGTTATCAATCTGGATAGTGGCACCGACCGATTGTATGGAGCCGAGCTCATTGATAAACAACGCAATAAAGCAGAACAGGAAAGAAAGCAGAACACCCGGATCAAAAGAAAATTCGGGAAGGAATATCGAACTTTCACGGGCAGCAACAGCTTCCTGTACGGCAGAGACAGCCGGAGACGCAGCAGCAGTGGAATCACCCACCAACCAGCGGAAAAGGATCACCCCGAACAACAAGCCCCAAAGCAGAACGCTCGACTTCCAGACTCCCTTCAACACCCTGTTCAGAAACAGCATGAAGAAAATTAAAGCAATCCCCAAGCAGTAGGCAAGAAAGGGATGCACCGGAGAACTGAACATCAGGTTGACAATAGAAGGGCTCAGTGTAAAGGCAATCAACGCCAAGATGACAATGACAATGCGGACGGTAAACACCCGCTGCAAGAACTTCATCCAACCGCTATAGGAGATCAGCAACATCAAAGCACCACCGCAAAGAATGGCGGTATACACCTCATCCATCCGCGTTGTTTCTGTGGTCATCACTCCAATCAGCAGCACGGAAGCGGGACCAATGACCAAAGGCATCTTATGTCCGAAAAGTACTTGCAAAATAAACCCGGCTCCGGTCAATACGAACAGCTTCTGGGTGTACAAGGTACGCCCCACTTCCGTGACAAACTGATAATCCCCTGCAACGGCACTTATAATCAGCACCGTGGGGATTGTAATCAGAAACCACTGAAGTCCGTACATCAACATTGGTCCGAAACCGGGCTTATCATCATTATTATATTTAAGCGGGGTAGGTTGGAAACTCATAACAGGTTATTTTTAAGATTTGATAGATCTGGAAAATGCAGAATTGCAAAAATAACGATTATTTCCAACCTATTGTTTCATCCGGCAGCAATAATTACTTATTGATAAACTTCAATCCGTCTTCCAGATAGCGCGATCCAACATCGGGATAACGCTTCAATAACATCTCAACAGCTTGTAAATCAGCTTCAGAAAGCACAACATCCACCGCACCGGCATTCTCTTCCAGATACTTCCGCCGCTTCGTACCGGGTATCGGAATAATATCTTCACCCTGCGCCAACAACCAAGCCAAGGCCAACTGGGCGGGAGTAATCCCCTTATCATACGCCAACGAGGCAAATTCCGCAGAAAGCTGACGGTTATTCTCCAAATGCTGTCCGCCGTAACGGGGCAACGTTTTACGAAAGTCATCCGCATCGAGCTTCTCCACATTGAGCGTATTCGTCATCAGTCCACGCCCCAGCGGACAGAAAGGCACCAACGTCACCCCTAATTCGCGGGTTGTCGCCAACATCTCTTTCTCCACATCACGAGTCAGCACCGAATATTCACTTTCCAACGCAGCAATAGGATGCACCGCACAAGCACGACGCAACGATTCAGGTGAACATTCACTCAATCCCAGATAACGCACCTTACCTTCTTTTACCAAATCGGCCATCGCACCGACCGTTTCCTCAACCGGAACATTCGGATCAATCCGGTGTGCATAGTATAAGTCTATGGTTTCCACACCCAACCGGCGCAGACTATGCTCCACCGCCTGACGCACCCACGCCGGCGAACCGTCTACATAAGATTCTCCACTATTGAAAACACTCTTTCCCGCCTCGCCCAGACGGAAACCGAACTTCGTGGCAATGAAGATACGGTTGCGCTCTTCTTTCAGCACCTTAGCCAACAACTCCTCATTAGCCCCGTTACCATACACATCCGCCGTATCCCAAAAGTTGATCCCCAAATCGAGTGCACGGTGCAGCGTAGCCAGATTCTCACTTTCATCTGCATGACCATACGCCGTACTCATACCCATACACCCCAGTCCCAATGCGGACAATCGTACTCCTGTTTTTCCTAATGTTCTGTACTTCATAAATCTTTTGTTTTTAAGACTTTGCAAAAGTAAGAAGCACACCCCGTCCGCACGTTACACTATTCAAACAAGAACTTATGCGAATCAAACAATGCCGGTCAACGACGATCTAAATGCGCACCGCACCCGGTGTCTGCCCCGTATGCTTCCGATAAAAACTGCTGAAATAAGATGGCGTTTCAAATCCCAGACAGTAACCAATCTCCGCCACCGTGAAATCGGAATGAAGCAACAATTGCGTACTCTCTTTCACAATCCGTTCCGCAATCCAGTCCGACGTCGTCCGACCCGTTGTCTCCTTAATCGCCCTGTTCAGGTGGTTGACGTGTACCGAAAGCCGATTGGCAAAGTCCGTCGCCGTACGCAATTGCAACGTACCACCGCCCGGCACCGGGAACTGCCGTTCAAGCGATTCAAAGAAGAAGTCCGAAATACGCTGCGAAGCATTCCGGTGAGCTACATACCTGTTCTCCGGTTGCATCTTCATGGCTTCGTGGATGAGCAAATGCAAATAGCAGCGCACCACGTCAAACCGATGCGGATAATCCGACTTCATCTCTTCCATCATTTTCTGGTAAATGCCATCGATAAATTCCACACGCTCCTCATCTAAGAAGAACACTTTATCACTGTTCACCTTAAACAGCGGCGTATCCGCTAACGAGTCCTTCCGCTCATCCGAGTTGACAAATAACTCGTTGAAAATGCAGAAGTACCCCTTTTGTTCTTCACTGACCGACTCCCAGGCATAAGGAATCAACGGATTGGAGAACAGCAATGCGGGACGATCCACCATCACCCACTTATCCGCATAGTACAACTTCCCTTTACCCACAATCAGCGTCACCTTATAAAAGTCCCGAAAGCTGAAACGCACCTTCCCGAAATTACATTTGCGGTGCAGCACATTGAAATAGGGCTTATTGGCATCAAACGCCACATCATCCAAAGTTTCCGGATGCTGTATCCGTTCATAGAACTCACTGATACTTTCCCTATTATTATCCGTTACCATCATATTCCAAAGATTTCCTTTCGTCTAAAATCCGATTGATATACCGCTTCAAAATTACAAAAAAAATCGACACTGCTCTTCAAGTGTATAACTTGAATTCAGCAGTAATTTCTACCTAGAGTTTTCACGCACCTTACCTGCACGCTTGCACTTTCCATTTTATTCAGCTGATTATCAATGCATAGAAGAGTGGTGGCAGCAAAAAAAGCAAGCGTGCAAGCAAATTTACTTGCACGCAGCCAGCGCACAACAACACATTGTCTTGCAAGCACTTAATTCAATATAAGTACTTAAAACAGGTATATCCCCCCCTTTCATTTCATACCTTTCTCACTTCACGAACGCTTCATTTTTGCATGAAAAACAAGGCATTTTGGCATAAACGCCCTATCTCTCTATGATCAATATTATACATTTCTTTGTTTAATAGCCTATATACCTTTTATTCACATACCATCTAATTCAGTTCTCCACAGCCGTGAAGCACCTTTTCCACAGCTGTGAAGAAAGTGCTCCACAATTGTGGAAAATATGCTTCACGGCTGTGGGCATTAAAAAGTAATAAGGTATGAACGAAAGGGAGATATAGGAAGGAAGAAAGAGAGACCTGTGATATTCGTAAGAAAGACTAAGGAAGAATGAGCAAAAATACAAACCAAGTACCAATGGGACACCAGCCAAACATTAAAAGGGCACAAATTCGTTATAAAAAAAGCTAGTCCCAAGTAATTCGCCATCACTATTAAAAACAACAACCTCAATTATAAATTAGCAATAATAAAAACAACCAGAACTAATCCAGTTTTTGCAATTATTTCTTTTACCGAAAGATCTGCCTAAAAACAGCAATTGCAACACTTATTTCCACTGTTGAACAGCAATTATTTTTTAGGATTAAAGAAAATATTTTAAGAAAAAGAGCTAAGATATAGAATATTTCAATAACTTTGTTTTTGATTATTATGTGCTGAAATATTTATATTTCATCCAGTTCTAATTACCATAAAGAGACAATAGATCCACATAATTATCATTGTGAAGAGTCATTTTCTATCTTCAACTCAAGTTACAACATTAAAATGCACCTATAATGAGAATATATTTAAAAACAACACCCAATTCAGAAAACGTTCCATTTGATTATCAACAAAAAATGATTGGAGTCCTTCACAAATGGTTAGGAACAAATCAGCTCCATGACTTGATGTCTTTATATTCCTTCTCATGGTTGATGAATGGGAAAATCATAGAAAAAGGATTTTCATTTGAAAGAGGAGCAAAATGGTTTATTAGTTTTTACGATGAAAGATATGTGAAAGATATAATCAAAACAATATTAAATGATCCTGAAATGTTCTCTGGCTTGACCGTTACCGATATCGATATTCAAGAAACAGCTAACTTGCAAGAACAAAACTATTTCCGGTTGGCAAGCCCAATCTTTATTAAAAGAAAAATTGAAAATAATATTCAATTCTACACCTTTGAAGATGCAGAAGCCAATGACCTTTTAGTTGAAACAATAAAACATAAAATGGAATTAGCCAATCTACCAGTTGATGAAACATTGAAGCTATCTTTTGATTTAAACTATCTAAACAAGAAGATAAAAAAAGTAAGAATTCATAATATTGATAATAAATGTAACATGTGCCCCGTGATAATAGAAGGAAAGAACTATACAAAAGATTTCATTTGGAATGTGGGACTTGGAAATTCGACAGGATCAGGATTTGGAGCAATACTTTAAAAGAGGAAAAGATGTATTATGTAATAAGATATTCAGGTTCATTTGGGTTTATTAAACCTTGGACAGCCGTAAGAGATAGCAAAACCTTTAGCCAACAGTTCCTAACTCCATCCATCATTGAAGGAATAAGACAAAAGCTGGAAGTAACTTCCATCACTAGGCATAAATTAAAATACTCTTCAATAAATACCCAACTGGAACGCACCCAAACTAGTGGATGGGAGAAGAAGACAAAATCGAAAGAGATGGTTCGCGGTCTTTCCATATTGGAAAGAGGAGTAATGATCGAGCCTCAACTTTATTTAGCCTTTGAGCACCTAAAAGACGCAGAGAAGGCGGGTAAGCAACACATCTGCTTATGCAGAAATGAAGATGTTCTACTCCCCGACGCCGAAGTATTGCAAATGGAAGAATCGGAGTTTAATAACCTGCCGGGATTTGAATTGCACTTTGAAGAAAACGAAAACTCTTTTTTAGTCGGATTCAATAGATTCGATGCAGCCAAGCCAATGTATGGGTGGCTTGAAATAACAGGCAAGCCTGTCTTGGGTCTATAATGATTAACTACAATCACATATTAGCCAAGAGTGAGAATGACGGAAGCATTCCCCTTACCCAGCACCTGTCTGAAGTTGCCCTATTAGCGGAGATTGTTGCTCGTAATTTGGGGCTAGACGCCTGCATCGCCCGCAAGGGAGCCATATTACATGATATTGGAAAAGTAAGTCCTCTTTTTCAAAGAACTTTAAAAGCCAAATATCAGCGTCCGCCTGGATTTGTTTTCAGACACGAACTCGCTTCTTTGTTTTTTATATCCTTATTTCCAGAGAATGAAAGAGAGCCCATCATAGAAATGATTGTAGCCCATCATAAATCGGTTTATCAAGATGCCGGAGGCAAAGGACTTTTAGACCTATTGGAAAATGACCCCGATTGCTTGTCTACACATCTTGAAGGCTTCGATTCGTGGAGCCCGGATGCTTTAGGAATCTTAGAAACCATGGGAATTAAAACAGAGCCTATCACAAGCAAACAAGCTGAAAACAACTTCTATGAAGCCGTAGATTATTGCGAATCAAAAAAATATGGATATTCACAATGGAAAGGCGTATTAATCGCAGCAGATCACTTGGCATCTGCACTAGAAGGAAAGTTAGATACGTTTTCCAATAGATTATATATCCAACCGGATTTGAGTTATTATCACTCTAGAAAAAGCGAACTATATCCCTTATCTCTCCTCCCGACAAACGATGATAGATTATATACGTTGGTGACAGCCCCTACCGGAGCAGGAAAAACAGATTTTCTCATTCGCCGATGCAAAGGACGAATTTTCTACACACTACCCTTTCAAGCATCTATCAATGCAATGTACGAGCGGATAAAAGATGATCTCAAAGACACAAACGCCGACGTACGACTACTCCATGCCTCATCAAGCATTAAAATAGAAAGTGGCAACATAGAAGAAAAAGTGTTGCAACATCACATTGGTGCCTCTGTTAAAATATTAACCCCGCACCAAATAGCCTCCATCGTCTTTGGCACTAAAGGGTATGAGGCCATGATTGTAGATATGAAAGGATGTGACGTCATATTAGACGAAATACACACCTACTCAGGTACCATGCAAGCCATCGTGCTAAAGATTGTTGAAATATTGCGCAACTTAAATTGCCGTATACATATTGGCACAGCCACCATGCCAACCGTCTTGTACAACCGCATAGTAGACACCTTAGGAGGCAAAGAAAATATTTATGAAGTACGCCTATCCAATGATGTTCTAAACACCTTCGACAGACATACTGTCTATAAATCGGACTCACTGGGCTCTTTGACTCAAGTAATAGATCAAGCCATAGAAAAAAGACAGAGAATCTTGCTAGTATGTAATCAGGTAAAAAGATCCCAAGAGCTATTTGAACAAGTATCAATAAATTATCCGGAAGTAAAAAAAATGTTGGTGCACAGTCGGTTTAAAAGAGGCGAACGTAGTCAACTAGAAGATCAGTTACGGAACATATATAATGTGAGCACGGAAGCCTGCATCGTTGTGTCTACGCAAGTAGTAGAAGTCAGCCTCGACATTAGCTTTGATCTCATGATAACAGAATGTGCACCTATAGATGCCTTGATTCAACGATTTGGACGAATCAACCGTAAAAGAACAAAGGACACAATAGGTCACTTTAAACCTGTTTATGTTCTGCAACCACCTAGCCAGGCCAACGACGCATTACCTTACGATTTAGAAATATTGCAGCGTACGTTCAATCTGTTACCAAATGGCGAAGTGATTAAAGAAAAAGACATGCAAACGTTAATTGACGCAGTCTACCCCACAGCTCAATTCGTTGATATTGAATGGAATTCCATTTTCTATGACGGAACATGGAAAATAAGGAAGTTATGGCATAAGCCCAAATCGGCCCTTTTAGAATCCCTTGATATTGATTCTGTTGCGTGCATTGAGGAAACAGATCAAGAACGCTATGAAGCAAGTGACTTTGAAGAAAGAACAAAAATGGAAATTCCGGTATCCTACCGCTCCATAGCCTACAATAAACTAAGTAATTCCAAAGTAGGCTCTCATCCATTCATTATTCCGGCGAAAGCCTACGACAAGGAATTGGGGCTCTTGATTAATTATGCAAAACCTGAATTTAGCGACCCTACATTACGTTTTTTATAAAACATATTAAATTATGATAGCAGCAAATATTGGAAAGATATTTTTAGAGGCTTACAACGAGAAGCACAAAAGCAATTATTCTGCTAAAGAGTTCTTTGTAGAAAAGTATTATAGTGTATTCTACGATCACAACAAATATTTAATGTCTGCAGGAAATTCCCCATTAGAGAATCCAAAAATCAGTTGGGATAAAATGAGAAGCGGGAAAATGCCATACGAGTCAAAAGAGAAAAGGCAAGAGCGCTTTCTTAAAACAATAGATAAAATAGAACATGAAAAAGCAGACGCCAGCATCGCTATTGGCTTCCCCTCACTAGGTATTAACGCTACAACATCCGGACAAATCACAAACATGGAGCTTCCTTTAAAAGAGGAAGAAGTCTATTTATCATGGATTGGAAGTGGCTTAGGCATTGGCGTGCAAAGTGGTCTATCAATGCTTTTTGATAATAGGCAAATACTTTTGGATCTATATGACGGATGGGCATTCTATAGAGAATTCTTAAATAAAATGCCTCAACTAAGAGGCAACCAAATCAACACATGGAATGGTCAATGGCTCGCCCACCGATACAATAAAATGGTCTATGATGAATTAGCACCAATGGCCTCCTTCGAACCATTTGAAACAATGCAAGACGGGGGAATGGAAATTGCAACCCAATCGTGGGTTAAAGTGCTAACCGGAATAGCTTACAAATACCCAAATTCAACCATGACCGCCTATGTATACAGTTTAGGCCAAACCAATACAACAATCGGCTTCATACCTTTTGAACTACCTAGAATAAGAAAACCGTTCGATTTATATCGAAAATATTTCGGCACCACCAAAAATGATATTCTCAATGCCATCTTTGGCACAGCTATTGGATTTACAAAAGCCTGTCAAATGGGTGCCATCGGAATAAATGCACTGGAACCAAAAGGTTTTAGAGACTGCTTGGAAAAAGGCATAATGCCAAAATATAATGCTACAAATGAAGAGAAAAAAATAAGTTTTAATACCTACCAAATTTGGTTATTATCTATGTTAAACAATGAACAATTATGGGATGAATCGCTAAAAATAGCAACCGCCCTCAGCCTTTACTCAGCGAGTGATAAAAACGCAAAGAAAGCAAAAAGCCAAGAAGTTACAAACTTGCTGGCTTCCGTAAACAAAAAACAATTTATAGAAGGATTAGCTATAATCACGAACAATATCCAAGACTCCACCTCTACCTCTCAATTTTCGGATATAGCAAAACTTATGCACATGATGCCTCTTGATAATTTTCCATACTTTCTCGCATTAATCAAATTTCAATACGTAGTAGTAAATAAACAATCTTAAAATATACAGATATGAATCCTTACATTTATCTTAGAGTACTAAGACATGCAGAACACACGGTATTCTGCGTACAAGACGGCCAAAAATCTTATTACGACCCGTTATTCAATAAATCAGTAGCTTATTCTAGCGGCCAACAAGTGAAACGTTCAATTCTTGATGCACTGACCTCAAATTTGAATGTGCCAATGGCTCCTATTACATTTAACTATAACATAACGGCTAAAAAAGAATTGGAAAATAAGGAACCTTGGTCACCTTGTGATCCCAGCTATGTTGATCAGTTGCTTGGTGGATGGATGCGGGCCGGAGATGGCGTAACCGTAAAAAGAAGAAGTCCCTTATCTATTTCAGCCATGCGACCTTTACATCCGTTACTTGCAAGCAATGACAGAGAAAATTTGACTTTCGATCGCAGTGACAAACCAGATCGCAATCCGGTTAATGTAAGAAATGGTGATAAACTACTCACCGAAGAAGAAATTGAAGAATTTCTATCTTCAAACAACAGAACACTTCCACGTCGAAACTGGATTCCCGATAATATAAGAGCAAGTGGATTGTTCATTTACGACATTGCATTAGATCTTCGAACCCTCTTCTCCGTATCAACCAATCAACATGAACCGGAACTATCCAAAGACAAAATAGAAGAACTCAAAGCCAAAGGATGGGTTGACTCGGAAAATATATTCGGCAAATGTTTAGTACTACCTAAAGAAGAACGAAATAAAATTATTCCGGCTCTAGCGAATGCTTTACTAAATTGGAGAATTACTTCCAACCAGGCACGCACATTTAGCTTAATGGAAACCTTAGCTATCGCCATTAGTGATAATGCCAACACACTTGCTGGAGCCATTCGAGCAAAATTGATAGAAGATGGAGAAAAACCAAAAGCAAAGCCCATAATTGATGAAACGGCTGGAGCAGATGTGTTTGTCACCCTTCCCTGCTCTAGCTATATAGTTACTGTCAATGAAAGTGTTGATGCCGTAGAGAAAGCTCAACAAAAGCTCGTTGAATTAATGGAAGCTTTTGATTATGTAAATCAATAAGTAAACTAAGCAAGTATGCTCATAACAGGCACTCATTTCAACTATTATCAAGTATGCAAACGAAAGCTCTGGCTTTTTGCCAACGAGATCAATATGGAACAAACCTCCGACTTGGTATACGAAGGAAAGCTCATTCATGAAGAATCTTATCCGCAGCGCTCTTCCAAATACGAAGAAGTGGAACTGAATGGGATTAAAGTGGACTTTTATGATGTAAAAAACAAGGTGATCCATGAAATAAAAAAGTCAAATAAGGTAGAGAGGGCACACGAGTGGCAACTAAAATATTACCTATACATATTCGAAAAAAATGGAATTGTAGATGTAACAGGAATTTTAGAGTATCCGGTTTTAAGGAAGACAAACGCCATCATATTGTCGGATATTGACCGAGAAACAATCCAAAATATGGAAACGGAAATACAAGAAATTATCGAAAACGAGGAGTGCCCTCCCCTTGTACAAAAACGTATCTGCAAAAATTGTAGTTATTATGACTTTTGCTACAGCACGGAGGAAGAAGAATGAGAAAAACGTACTATTTATTTAATCCCGGATCGTTAGAGAGGAAAGACAACACATTGAAGTTTACTCCCATATCGGATATAGAAACTGAACATCCAGTTCAGGGAAGCCCACGTTATCTGCCGGTAGAAGACATAAACGAGTTCTATGTCTTTGGCTCGCTAACAGCCAACAGTGCATTATTCAACTTCTTAGGTCAGAAGGATATAGCCGTTCATTTCTTTGACTATTATGAGAATTACACAGGATCTTTCATGCCTCGTGATGGACTTTTATCCGGTAGAATGTTATTAGCGCAAACCTCTGCCTATCAGGACAAAAAGAAACGCCTCATCATCGCTCAGAAATTTATCGATGGGGCTGTATTTAACATGTTGAAGAATCTGCAATATTACAATCGCAGAGGGAAGGATATGGAAGATATTATGGAAATCATGAAGCTGCTTTCATTGAAGATCCCTGAATCGAAGACAGTGCAAGAGTTGATGGGTATAGAGGGAATGATTCGTCAAACCTACTATGATGCTTTCAACTTGATCTTAAATGACTTCGAAATGGGAAACCGTACTAAACAGCCTCCTCGCAATGAAGTGAATGCATTGATCTCTTTTGGCAACATGATTTGCTACACACTGTGTTTACGCGCCATTACTCAAACGCAACTCAACCCTACAATAAGTTTTCTACACACTCCGGGTGAAAGACGATATTCGTTGGCATTAGACGTAGCCGAGATATTTAAGCCGATAATTGTTGATCGCGTAATTTTCAAAGTACTCAATAAAAAAGAAATACAAGAGAAACATTTCGACAAAAAAATGAATAAATGCTTATTGAACTCTGTAGGAAAAAAGATCTTTATAAGAGCGCTGGAAGACAGACTTCAAGAGACCATTCAACATCGTAGCCTAAAACGCAATGTTAGTTATCGACATTTAATAAAATTAGAATGTTATAAACTAACAAAACATTTACTAAAAATAGAGGAATATAAACCATTTAAAATGTATTGGTAGCTCCATGTATGTTATTTTAGTTTATGATTTTGGAGAAAAGCGCGTAGCAAAAATGTTAAAGCTCTGCCGCAAGTATCTGAATTGGATTCAAAATTCCGTTTTTGAGGGTGAAATTTCAGAAGTTCGCTTACATGAGTTACTCATTGCAGCAAAAAAGTTTATGAAAGAAGAGAGTGATAGCATTATCATATTCAAAGGAAGAGACGTAAAATGGACCGAGAAGCAAGTTGTTGGAAAAGAGCGTAGAGACATAGATATTTTTTTATAGAAAGTTGTCTATACCTACAAGGCAAACTTACATTTACCTATAAACTAGTGGGTCTTGTTCTTTGACTTGCTGATAAACAAACATTTATGCTATATGTCGATCACCTAGAGTTTTTATATTACTACTGATCGACATATTTTTAAGAGAAAACTCATCAAATTAGATCCAGTAACTGATTGATATACAGCAATGAATTATTCTGTTATTGAAGACTTTTAATTGTACCTTATGGAATTGAAATTAAACCGGCATTAAACGATTAGCAACAAAATTATGACTTTTAATTGTACCTTATGGAATTGAAATAATCAAATCATAAGCACGAACAGGAAGAACATTTACAGCTTTTAATTGTACCTTATGGAATTGAAATAATCAAGATCAAACATTGACTTAGCATTATTGGTAACTTTTAATTGTACCTTATGGAATTGAAATAGGCTAAGAGTGATCCGGCTGAGATAGCAAAAGCCCTTTTAATTGTACCTTATGGAATTGAAATAACTCTTTCAGCCGCTCATTTTCGCCTGTCATGGCACTTTTAATTGTACCTTATGGAATTGAAATGATAAAACAGATGTTGTATCTAAGCTTAAACAAGCTCTTTTAATTGTACCTTATGGAATTGAAATATCCTAAAGCGTATGGAGAACTTAATGCGGAATTGCTTTTAATTGTACCTTATGGAATTGAAATATGATTCTAATAATTCATTAGTGATTCCTTTATAGCTCTTTTAATTGTACCTTATGGAATTGAAATGGGATATTTATGACTGTTGCCTTTGAAAGTGGTAAAACTTTTAATTGTACCTTATGGAATTGAAATATAGCATTGGAAGCAATCACGCAGCATATTAGTAATCTTTTAATTGTACCTTATGGAATTGAAATTAATTACTATTTTGTGTATATATTAATCAAATAGGTCTTTTAATTGTACCTTATGGAATTGAAATACGGGAAACCCGTGCTTATTGCCTGGACCTACAGGCCTTTTAATTGTACCTTATGGAATTGAAATTCAATAATATATAGGCAGGCATAGAATCCCGTGCGCTTTTAATTGTACCTTATGGAATTGAAATGTGGCAAAGACCGCGGGTGTTTCTCTTGCCGAGGCTTTTAATTGTACCTTATGGAATTGAAATACTTTAGTAGAAAGGACGGTAGAACCATCCGGAAGCTTTTAATTGTACCTTATGGAATTGAAATATCGTCAGCAAACTTGCTTTTTCTCCCATAGGTTTCCTTTTAATTGTACCTTATGGAATTGAAATTCCGGAGGAACATGATCTTCATCATAAGTCAAAGTACTTTTAATTGTACCTTATGGAATTGAAATGACTTTTCGTCCTCATTATCATGGTATTCTTTTTTCTTTTAATTGTACCTTATGGAATTGAAATACGATCGGAGCAACAGCAGCAAAAGACATACTAAACTTTTAATTGTACCTTATGGAATTGAAATAACTCTGACCGACGGAAAATTTTTCAAGAATTTCACCTTTTAATTGTACCTTATGGAATTGAAATAATTAAGAAACGATACAAAATGAGTATCTATTTTTCCTTTTAATTGTACCTTATGGAATTGAAATTCGTCAACAGAACCTTTCCAATAAACATCACCGTCCCTTTTAATTGTACCTTATGGAATTGAAATGTGCTAAAAACCAAATGCAACTACTAAGCAATAATACTTTTAATTGTACCTTATGGAATTGAAATGACCATCAATGATGTCTGCACATACATCCGGGTCATTCTTTTAATTGTACCTTATGGAATTGAAATACTACAAAGGTTGGTACTTATGCTACACCTCTTTCTACTTTTAATTGTACCTTATGGAATTGAAATTGACTCCTGCTGACGTTAAGCGTCTTACTGATCAAGCTTTTAATTGTACCTTATGGAATTGAAATGGCTCAAAACCTTATACCGGCACTAAAACCTCGATCTTTTAATTGTACCTTATGGAATTGAAATGTTATATGTGAGGAAGTTGTTCCTGGTGATCGTTTTCTTTTAATTGTACCTTATGGAATTGAAATGATACTACTATTGATTTGAACGCGACTTCTGGCACTCTTTTAATTGTACCTTATGGAATTGAAATAAATTAAAACTAACACAAGTAATCAAAGAAAGCATTCTTTTAATTGTACCTTATGGAATTGAAATGCCCCTGATAATCGAGATCAACAGTAGCGATCTTACTTTTAATTGTACCTTATGGAATTGAAATTGCTTATATTTCCGACGGGAGAAAGCTTATGAATCTTTTAATTGTACCTTATGGAATTGAAATGTCATATCACTATTGAAGGAGGTCTGACAGGGATCTTTTAATTGTACCTTATGGAATTGAAATATCTTGAACTTTCGCGATTATCGCATTAATACGGTCTTTTAATTGTACCTTATGGAATTGAAATAGAACATTAAAATAAGAAACTCTCTATCAATAGCACTTTTAATTGTACCTTATGGAATTGAAATGAGAATAGAGGGAGACGAATATTATTATGATAATTCTTTTAATTGTACCTTATGGAATTGAAATGAAGAACTAATTAAGAACAACGCACTGACTAATATACTTTTAATTGTACCTTATGGAATTGAAATTGCGTTCTAAATACGTCCAGCCTCCAATCCTCTTGTCTTTTAATTGTACCTTATGGAATTGAAATAAATATGGGGTCAGTTAGGTTTCCCCTTGGCTATTCTTTTAATTGTACCTTATGGAATTGAAATATAATAAAAAGGAGCACGCTTGGTTGATCGGGTTCACTTTTAATTGTACCTTATGGAATTGAAATTATTTAGTGGGACTTGTACTAGCATAATTGTATATGGCTTTTAATTGTACCTTATGGAATTGAAATATATTTGCGCTACCCTGCCCGTCTTTAGTTGATTCAACTTTTAATTGTACCTTATGGAATTGAAATACTTAAAACGTCAGCTTGAAGCAATAGCACGTAAAGACTTTTAATTGTACCTTATGGAATTGAAATATGTTGTGATTATGAAATTTACTACTGCTTATAACTTTTAATTGTACCTTATGGAATTGAAATTGAACAGAACTAGGAACATACTTATATTCAGCATACTTTTAATTGTACCTTATGGAATTGAAATCCGGTTAAAGCACGTATCTGGGCATTCATAATTTCTTTTAATTGTACCTTATGGAATTGAAATACAGAAGGAATAAGCAGCCTTGGACGACGTGGAAAGACTTTTAATTGTACCTTATGGAATTGAAATATAGTTTCTAAAGATAGATTTCTTCCTCTTTTTCTTCTTTTAATTGTACCTTATGGAATTGAAATTGGTCAGCAAGTCACCTGATCCGGATAAGTTTGCGGACTTTTAATTGTACCTTATGGAATTGAAATACACCTGTACCGACTTTAGCCACATCCTGACCAACTTTTAATTGTACCTTATGGAATTGAAATAACAGATAACCTGATGCCGCTGTTCCTGTTTTAGGACTTTTAATTGTACCTTATGGAATTGAAATACTTCATCAAGCGGGCAAGTATCATGCAATATTCCTTTTAATTGTACCTTATGGAATTGAAATTGAATAGAGCGTGAATACATTGCTTACACGAAGAAACTTTTAATTGTACCTTATGGAATTGAAATATCTGTCCGGTTATCAAGCCTGAAATGGCTTAGATCTTTTAATTGTACCTTATGGAATTGAAATGCCTTTATATGAAGCAATTGCCTTTTTGTTTTTCTTTCTTTTAATTGTACCTTATGGAATTGAAATCTGATAGCGGACGCCGATACAGAAGGCACGTTTATCTTTTAATTGTACCTTATGGAATTGAAATAAAGGTGATGATGTGATCATTGAATATTATGACCTTGCTTTTAATTGTACCTTATGGAATTGAAATTGCATTAGCACCGCGCATAATCACTCCATCCTTAACACTTTTAATTGTACCTTATGGAATTGAAATTAATCCGGATTATCAGTTAGTACCTGATTTGTGACACTTTTAATTGTACCTTATGGAATTGAAATACAAGACGGCAGTGGGTACATTAATACACCACACGGGCTTTTAATTGTACCTTATGGAATTGAAATGGTGAAAGTAGAGAACAACGAACGTGTGCAGGAATGCTTTTAATTGTACCTTATGGAATTGAAATCAAAAAGTTATAAAGACAGAGGAAAAGACGGAGATACTTTTAATTGTACCTTATGGAATTGAAATATGATTACAGTGTGGAACCTCTTAAATATGTAAGAACTTTTAATTGTACCTTATGGAATTGAAATGTGATGAGTTGACCGTTGAGCGTGACGAAGGGGAAACTTTTAATTGTACCTTATGGAATTGAAATAGGATAGCAAAGATGGTGATAAAAACACCATAAATCTTTTAATTGTACCTTATGGAATTGAAATACAGGTATATGATTATCTGGAGCTGATGGAGCCGGCCTTTTAATTGTACCTTATGGAATTGAAATGCTTCAGGATCCAGTCGTACTCACCCAAATGATTGGCTTTTAATTGTACCTTATGGAATTGAAATATTATACGCCGGCATCACAATATCTCTTCTTTCCTCAGTCTTTTAATTGTACCTTATGGAATTGAAATCGAGTTGCGGGTACGATCAATCAATGGATACAATTCTTTTAATTGTACCTTATGGAATTGAAATACGAAAGAACTGGAACGTCTTATCCTATCTGGAAAAACTTTTAATTGTACCTTATGGAATTGAAATTGTTTATCTTCTCTTATTCCTAAATCTGTTCGTGATTCTTTTAATTGTACCTTATGGAATTGAAATGATATGAGTTATTCAATTCGTGAAATTCTTGAAAAGCTTTTAATTGTACCTTATGGAATTGAAATGGAAATGCCATACGCTTATTACATGGGAGTAGACACTTTTAATTGTACCTTATGGAATTGAAATAAGCATTATGAAGTCCTTTATTTTCTTCTCGACGTATACTTTTAATTGTACCTTATGGAATTGAAATGATACATTTCAGTATGTGTTAGATGTACTTACTGCCTTTTAATTGTACCTTATGGAATTGAAATTTGTTACCTGGCTTGATTTCATTCCTTTATTCGGTACTTTTAATTGTACCTTATGGAATTGAAATCGAGTTGCGGGTACGATCAATCAATGGATACAATTGACTTTTAATTGTACCTTATGGAATTGAAATTACGAAAGATAACTTCAGGTAGCGCAATCTCTTTAACACTTTTAATTGTACCTTATGGAATTGAAATCCATTAAGGAAACCAACTTAGACAAAGGAGCAAATAACTCTTTTAATTGTACCTTATGGAATTGAAATAATCTCATCTCCCTTCCATTTATCCCAGTACATTGTCTTTTAATTGTACCTTATGGAATTGAAATGTCTTCCTGTTCACTTTGCATGTTCCCGGCATAATCTTTTAATTGTACCTTATGGAATTGAAATGAGGTGGACTTCAAGTTTGCTGCCGGACAAGCAGACTTTTAATTGTACCCTATGGAATTGAAATTAAACGATCCTGTTAACACACTAAAGATCAGTGAACTTTTAATTGTACCTTATGGAATTGAAATAACTAAGAAAGGGGATAGAATTGATTACGCTATAATCTTTTAATTGTACCTTATGGAATTGAAATGGTACTTTTTCCAAAACATCTTTAATAACCGTTATTTCTTTTAATTGTACCTTATGGAATTGAAATATAAGTTAAGTGCCACTAACGTGACGCCCACCAATGCTTTTAATTGTACCTTATGGAATTGAAATGGGTTATGCTTCCTATTTCTAGTTGGGCATCTAGTTCTTTTAATTGTACCTTATGGAATTGAAATGATTCAGTAATATTTTCTGATATTATTCCATCATCTCTTTTAATTGTACCTTATGGAATTGAAATCGTTTGAACTTATTGTTCGCCGGGCGTTTATTACAAACTTTTAATTGTACCTTATGGAATTGAAATTACAGTTATGCGGGAATGCGAATGCAGCTTATGCACTTTTAATTGTACCTTATGGAATTGAAATCATTTAATGCGTTTTTACAATCGGCTGGAAACAGACAATTACACCAATTATAATTATTCGATTTGCATAATTCGAATTAAATAATTATATTTGTATAAACATTCAATTTATGGCAAGAACAATAAACCCCTTTGTTGTAACCGGAAAGATAGAACCGGAATACTTTTGCGACCGTTTGGAAGAATCGGCACGGATTATTAAGTCCGTTACCAATGGAAACAATCTTGTCATTATCTCTCCACGTCGTATGGGGAAGACAGGCCTCATCCAATTCTGTTATGATAAACCAGAGATCAGAAAAGAATACTATACATTCTTTATAGACGTACTCCACACTTCGAGCTTGCGGGAGTTTACCTACCTGTTAGGGCGCGAGATTTACGAAACACTCCTCCCCCGTAGCCGCAAAATGGCAAATCTGTTTCTCCAGACCATCAAATCCATTAGTGGAAAGTTCGGATTTGACCCCGTCACCAACCTGCCAGTATTTAATGTTGAATTAGGTGATATAGAACGACCCGAATACACACTGGAAGAAATTTTCCAATATCTGGCAAAAGCTGATAAGCCCTGCATTGTATCCATTGACGAATTTCAACAAGTAGCAAAATATCCTGAAAAGAATATTGAAGCATTGCTACGTACCCACATCCAAAAGATGCGCAATAGTAACTTTATCTTTGCCGGAAGTGAACGCCACATGATGCAGGAAATGTTTTTATCTGCTGCCCGTCCCTTCTATCACAGCGCAGACATGCTGGAACTAAAGGCCATTCCGATAGAGAAATATGTGCCTTTCATTGTGAATCACTTTGAGAAGCGCAAGCGTTCTATTAATACAGAAAACGTAGAAAAAGTGTACAACCTATTCAAAGGTCACACTTATTATGTTCAGAAAACTTTTAACGAAGCTTTTGCCGATACTCCGGAAGGGAAAGAATGCACTCCTATAATGATTCAGACAGCAATAGATAATATTATTGCATCCAGCGATACCATCTTCCGTGAAATATTATCCAACATCCCCGAAAAACAAAAAGAATTGCTCTATGCCATAGCTAAAGATGGTGAAGCCGAGCGCATTACTTCCGCCCAATTTATTAAAAGCCATAGTTTGCCATCTGCCAGTTCTATACAGTCCGCCTGCCAGAAGTTACTCGAAAAAGATCTGATCACAGAAGTAAATAAAGTCTACTCTCTGACAGACAAGCTTTTCGCTATGTGGATAAACAGAATCTATGGCAGTAGTCGAAATATTTGGTAAAAAGCTCTATCCTAAAAGACTTATCTTGTAATTAAGCTTTAAGAAATTAGTGATTAACAAAGTACTTTTCAGATTATTCTTTCCCCTTTTCCTGTTCCTTTTTGTATTTCTCTCTTTCCATCTTCAAGAGCTCTTCAAATAGCTTCACTGCTTGTTCCATTGAAAAGTGATTAAGATTCTCAACTGTCGTAATAGGACCTATATTTGAGGCATTTACATGACAACTTTCATAAAAATTATTTGTATAATATAGGACATTTTCTTCTGTAAACTTTTTCAATCCATCTTCAGTAACTCCCAAAGCACCAGCAACTTCCTTCAGTTTCTTATCATCCATCTTTTCAGTCTGCTCTATCTTCGAAACAGCTTGCTTTGTAATACCCAATAAATTGCCTAGATCAGTTTGTGTCATGCCACGAAGACGACGTATTCTTTCTATTTTTCGGCCGATATGCACGGCATTTGTATAATCCTCTGTTTTCATGATAATGATATTTACTACTTACATTTAATAGCTCAATGATTATTTGACTTCTTCAATAATTCAATTTTTTCCCTTTCAGACTGAAGTAAACGTTCATAAAGTTCAACTATCTTATCTAACGGATTAAATTGTTGGGCAATTGAAGTAGAACCTTGCTCAAAAGTATTGTCTCTAATATTATTAATGTTATATATAGCCCTCTCCACGTCGAAATCTCTAATAACTTCTGGAGCTACACCCAGCACATTAGCTATTTGTGTTAGAAAACGATCTTCTATTTCGTCTTGTTTTTCAATCTTTGAGATTTCCTGTTGACTGATACCCAAATCAGCAGCCAAAGCTTCCTGCTTTACGCCCATGTACACGCGAATCTTCTGCAAATTACGCCCCACATGCCTTCTGTTTACTTTCTCCTTTAATTCAGCATCCATATCATCATTTTTTTAAGTGAATACGTGAAGCAAAGATAATAAGTTTCCACTATAAACTACTAAATCATAAACTAAAATGCTTGCATATATCAAATGTTTTGTCGAATATTGCCGTTCATGAGGAAGTACATAATTATACAATTACTGCTATTACTATCATGCAATTTGGCGGCCAAGTGTCCGGCGAAAGACTCTTTGACAACAATTGTATGCGGTAAGGTCGTCAATCAGACAGATATAACTCCAAAAGTAATAACCGTTATAGCCTGCGATCCACTTAGTGACAACGACAGGTATGCTTCACGCATAGATTCCTCAGGAATGTTTCAAACAGCTTTCAATATGCTCTGGGGACACAGTTTCACCATAAATTATGATAAACAGTTCATCAATCTGTATGCCGCTCCGGGAGATTCTATCTATATTGAGATTGATGCAACCAAATTTCACAAGGGAGAAAAAGGTGCTTTATCTTTTAGCGGAGATAATGCTCAACAAAATAAGGAATTCAGTCAGACTTTTAATGATCTTATACAAACCATTACTCCATCCTTTACCGATTTCACTCTTCCTCTTGATGACTTTATGAAAATATTCAATGACGACAACCGCAGAATAAGGGACTCCATTACACATTATTGTCAGAAACAGGATATAAGTCAGTGGACAGAGAAGTTGATGCAAAAGATGTCTCTTTACATCTTAGCCAACGTGGCCATAGACTACAAAGGACATAACAATGAAGAAGCTCTTGAATTTTACACCCAACCGATTTTTGATCTATACAACCCGGAAAACTTCGGGAATATGATGTTCTCCTATCATTTACAGGCTTTCATTAGTGCCTTGTTTCGCTACGACTCCCAACTAGCTGAATATACGCAGAAAGAAGATTTTACAAACACAGAGAAGCGGGGTAATGAAATATTATTAGCATTGCCAAAATCACTAACCAGGGATGTCCTTCTCTATTACTTCTATAAAAGGATTGAAGGCGGCACTCTTCACGTTGACAGCAATAACTTCTGCAAGGAGTTGATATATAAGAAGGTATTGGCTCTCCACAACCATCAAAAAGCGATTGAACTCCCTGAACTTAGCAGCGGAACAGGTGCTTTCTTCTGGAACCCCAAGGGACAGATTGAAAACGTGAGGCACTTTAATTTCAATCAGCTCATTAAAGAGAAATATAAAGGGAAGGTCGTATATGTAGATATTTGGGCAACCTGGTGCGGTCCGTGTCGTGCGGAAATGGCACCCGCACGAGAATTACACAAGCTCTTTCGGGGCAACAAGGAAGTGGTTTTCGTGAATATCTGCATGAAGTCTCCCCAACAAGCATGGGCAAAGGCAATGGCAAACGGAGAGATTAACGGCGACAACTACTTCTTCGATGCTGATTTGTCAGATGAAGCGGCGGCCAAGTTGCTTTCAGGTGGCTATCCCACTTTTATTCTCATTGATAAGAATGGAAAGATCAGAACCCGTAAGGCTCCCCGCCCCTCTGCCATTTCGCAAGTTTTTGAAACGATCAATAAGTTGCTTACAGAAAAGTGAATAAACTAAAAACTGCTGCAAATTAAGCTATCTATTTCCATGCAAAATGCACTAATTATTTGCAGCAAGCCATATAAGCAGCCTTTATGCACTGCAAATAGTGCAATTATCGGGTAAATTTGCACTATTTACAGTGCAAACTACTATATTTGCAGAAAACATACAGCATTATGGAAAAGTTACAAGCTAATTTCGATGCGATGCTACGCTCCACACCTACCGCATTTCATCGATATATGTTCAACCGCATTAACTGGGAAAACCGTTTATTAGGCTTAGTAGGGCCACGCGGCGTAGGTAAGACCACACTAATGTTACAGTATGCCAAAGAAAAGCTGGACAGGAATACAACCCTGTTTGTCAATGCCGACGATCTGTATTTTTCCTCTCATCATTTAATAGATTTAGCTGATGAATTTGTGAAACGTGGTGGAACACATCTCATCATTGACGAAATTCATAAATATAAAGACTGGGCACGTGAATTAAAACTAATGTATGATTATCATGCGGATTTAAAAGTATTCTTTACCGGATCTTCCATTCTCGACATCCATAAAGGATCGACAGATTTAAGCAGACGCGCCATTGTCTACTCCATGCAAGGTCTCTCGTTCCGTGAATATTTAAACATGTTTCATCACATCGAAATTCCAGTCCATACACTGACTGATATCATACAACATAAGGTTGAGATACCGGAAAAATTCCGTCCATACGCATACTTTCAATCTTATTTAGAGCAGGGATATTATCCTTTTTCCCAAGAAGATCAATTCAACATACGTTTGCAACAAGTCATAAATAAGACGTTGGAAATTGATATTCCTCAATATGCAGAAATGAGTGTTTCAACAGCACGAAAACTAAAACAATTGCTTGCAATCATAGCCCGGAGCGTACCGTTTAAACCTAACATAAGCAGTATTGCCACAATGTTGGGAGTAAGCCGTAACAACCTGTCCGACTATTTTCTTTATCTGGAAGAAGCCGGATTGATAGCACAGCTACGTGACGGTACAGGGGGCATCAGAGGACTTGGAAAGGTGGACAAAGTATATTTAGATAATCCAACTCTTATGCACAGCCTTGTTCAACAGACTTCGGACATCGGAAACATAAGAGAAACCTTTTTCCTAAACCAGACAAGAGTGGAACAGGATGTCATTACATCCTCCATCTCAGACTTCCAAATAGCCGACTTTATCTTTGAAGTGGGAGGAAAAAATAAAAAACAAAAACAACTGCAAGGAACTGAAAAAGGTTTCGTAGTAAAAGATGGCATTGAACAGGGATACATGAATATAATCCCGCTATGGCAATTCGGGCTTAATTACTAATCTTTTAAACACCCTAGTGAAATAACCTTTACTCCATCCTCACGAGTATAAGCTATTTCTCTGCTTCCAGCCGCAGACTAAACAAGTCATCGGTCGATTTTGATATAAACCGCACTTATCTATTTTTAATAAAATATTAATAAATTAGTTAATAAGTTGCAATCATATAGTAACGTCTTTGTATCACGTTGTGGATAATTTTGCGCCCAAACCTAATATATGTTTTTATGAATAGACTCAGTCAATTATGGTGGAAGGGCGTATTGCTGCTTTTTACCGCTGTATTAGCATCAAGTCCGCTTCGAGTTCATGCTGTTGATAAAATACCGGCAGTAACCGTAACCGAACAAATTGGTACAAAGATTCTGGTAACCGGCGTGGTGGTTGATAAAACAGGCAGTCCTTTGATAGGCGCCACCGTCCACGAAAAGGACAAGAATAATGGTACTGTTACCGATACGAATGGAAAATTCACGTTATCTGCTCCTCCCGACGGGGTACTTGTAGTTAGCTACATAGGCTATCTGAATAAACAGATCCCTATCAAAGGCAAATCAATTCTTAAGATAGAATTGGAGGAAGATGCAGAAATGCTTAATGAAGTGGTGGTGGTTGGCTATGGCGCACAGAAAAAAGTCAATTTGTCAGGAGCTGTCGATCAAATTAGTATGGCACAACTGGAACAACGCCCTATAGTAGATCTGGCGAAAGGTTTACAGGGGATGGTTCCGAATCTTAATATTGATTTCGTTAGTGGGGAGCCGGGCAAAGCTCCTAATATCAACATTCGTGGAGAAGCTTCGATCAACGGAGGTTCACCTTTAATATTAATTGATGGGGTGGCTGCAAGTGCTGAAGAAATGAACCGCCTTTTACCGGAAGACATTGAAACTCTTTCAGTTCTAAAGGATGCTTCTTCTGCAGCAATTTACGGAGCACGCGCTGCTTTCGGAGTCATTTTGATCACTACAAAACAGGGAAAAGGAGATCGTATTCAAATAGATTACAATAACAACTTCTCATGGAAACGTCCTTCCTCACTGACTGATAAGACTTCTGATCCTTATATCTACCTGAAATTGAAAAACATTGCAGTGCTGAATACTCCCTGGAGTTCGGGACATGTCACCGATGACGAACATTTGGAGTGGGCGCGTCAGCGTTCGGATAATCCGGACGGTACTGAGGCCATTCGCTTGAACCCATTGGATAAAACTCAATGGGACTACATGGGCAACCGCAACTGGACAAACTATTTTCTCGATAAAAGTACATTCAGCCAAAGTCATCAGGCTGCTATATCCGGAGCAACACCAAATACCAAATTTTATTTATCCGCAGGTGTTGACAATGAAGACGGAGTTTTCTCAGGAGTGGTGAATAACGACAAATATATCCGTTACAGTATGCGTGGCAAAGTCAGTTACAAGGTCTTCGACTGGCTATCCATTTCCAATAATACTTCTTTCGTTTCAACGACCCGCAAGAAGCCCAGCTATTACAACCTGAATGATTTTTATGATGCCGAGCCTCATGATGTCGATGTAAATCCGGATGGAACCTGGGCTAATACTGAACTAGGAAAAGCGTTGGCACAGTTGGTTGACGGCGGAGAAGAAAAAACGGTCTATGACCGGCTACAAAGTACCTTCTCTGCAGAAGCGGGGTTTTGGAAAAGAATGCTAACATTGAATGCAAATTTTACGTTTGAGAAAGGACATCAAGATTATGACCAATATAAGGTGAAGTATCACATTGGTTACGGGCCGGATGACATTCGTGAACAGGGGGACAGCCGTGCTTATAAAGCCAATACTTCCGACCTCTATACCGTACTGGATTTATATGCAACTTTCAATAAGGCATTTGGCAAACATGCCTTAACAGGAATTCTTGGATTCAATCAGGAATATAATCGCTGGAATAAGTTCTCCGCCCAACGCAACGACATTATATCAACTTCGTTGCCATCCATTGCTTTGTCATCAGGCGAACAGTATGTGAATGAATCCTATAAGGATTGGGCTATCCGTGGATTGTTCTTCCGTACCAACTATATCTATAATAACCGTTATATCTTTGAGATTAATGGTCGCTATGACGGGACTTCACGTTTCCCTAAGAATAAACGTTTTGGATTCTTCCCGTCAGGATCGGTGGCATGGCGTATTGATTCGGAACCATTCTTCCAGCCGCTACTCAATCTTGTTTCTCAATTTAAACTGCGTGCATCCTACGGTGCTCTGGGTAACCAATTGGTAAGTGAGTATGGATATATTCCTTCTATGAGCTCACAGTTGGGAAGCTATTTAATAGATGGGAAATTACAGCAAACAGTTACAGCACCGGGCTTAGTTTCGCCCGATTATACTTGGGAACGGGTAAGGACATTAAATGGAGGGATGGATATAGGATTCATCAACAACAAACTGACCGCTTCTTTTGACTTTTACCGCCGCGATACCAAAGGTATGCTCACCCTGGGGAAAGAGTTACCGGGAGTTTTAGGAAAAACAGAACCTAAAGAAAATGCAGCAGACATGAAAACAATTGGCTGGGAATTATCTTTGACTTACAAAGATCAATTTCAGCTATCGGGTACGCCGCTTAACTTGAGCGCACGCTTCATCCTATCAGACAACCGTTCGTGGATTACTAAATTTGACAACCCAAACAAAAACCTGAGCCAATACTATGAAGGACAAAGGCTTGGTGAAATATGGGGGTTGCAAAGCGACGGTTTCTTTAAAAACAAAGAGGAAATAGCAGCACTGGATGAGACGGATATTATTCCCTGGGGGGCGCTTGACATTGTAGAAGGTTGGCCTAAATACAAGGATTTGGACAATGACCACCGCATAACAAAAGGAACAACGGTGGATAAGCCGGGGGATCTCAGTATCATCGGCAATTCTTCACCCCGCTTCAGATTCGGGTTCAATTTGAATATGGAATGGAAAGGAATTGATGTCTCGGCATTTTTGCAGGGCATTGGTAAACGTGATTATTATCCGCTTAGCTATTTGTACTGGAGCTTTTACCAACAACCTTATACGGGAGGACAAGTCCATGCCTTTGATTTTTATCGCGGCGCGACAGATAGTGATGTGGAAATGGCTAAACACTCCCAAGCCTATATTAATGCGGGACTGGCAGACCAGAACCTGAATGCCAAGTATCCGGTATTCCAGGCCTGGTTGGCAGATAAGAATCTCGGAACCGGTATCAATGCAATGGGACTTGCTATTCCTCAAACCCGCTATATGTTGAATGGTTCCTATCTGAGAATTAAGGATATAACGTTGGGATATACCTTGCCATCGGTGTGGACCCAAAAGATACATATCAGCCGGCTACGTATCTACGCCAGTGGCGACAATTTATTTGAGTGGAGTGGCTTAAAAAAATACTTCGATCCCGAATCTGTGACTGACGAAAGTTCTTTTGGATATGTGTATCCTTTCAATCGCCAATATTCATTCGGTGTAAATATCACATTCTAATTCTATAAAAAAAGAGACTTATGAAAAATAAAATTTATATGCTGTTGTGTATGGCAGTCTGTCTGATAGAGATTTCTTGCAACGACTCTTTCATGGAACGCCAACCCCATACGGAAATAGGTGCCGACAGTTATTTCAACACAGAAGAAGACTTGAAAATGTATTGTTATGGTCTGATGAATACTCCCGGCTACGATTATACAGCTGATGCCGGAACGGACAATCAGGCTACGACCGACAATGTAGAGGTTAAAAACATGATGACGTCTGCAAATCCGACTTCCACCACGATAACCGGCGGTTGGAATTGGGAGCGTTTATATAACATTAATTTTTTCCTGGATCATTGCGAAAAAGCAGCTGTTCCGGCTGATGTACTTGCCCACTATCAAGGCATTGCCCGCTATTACAGAGCGGCTTTCTATATGGATAAAGTAAAGCGTTTCTCTGACGTACCCTGGTATGATAAAGTTTTATCCACTAATGATAAAGATTTATATAAACCCCGGGACAAACGTGATATTGTCGTTTCCAAGATATTTGAAGATTATAAATTTGCTGCCGAAAATGTTAAAGCCAATCAACCCAAAGGTGCTATTGACAAATGGATTGTACTTGCCACTATGGCCCGCCACGCCTTATATGAAGGAACTTATCGCAAATATCATAGTGAACTGAATTTGCAAAGTACAGCCGAAACTTATTTACAGATAGCGGTGGATGCCACTGCAGAGCTAATGAAAGACGGTGGTTTCAGCTTATATAACACCGGTCATCCCGAAAGTGATTATTATACGTTGTTTAACAGCTTGGATTTAAGTACTAACCCGGAAATGATTCAGGCGCATTACTATGACAAGACTACCGCTAGTAATGGATTTTGGGCATATATGTTTGGAAGTTACATTCCATGTCCTGCAAAAGACTTGGTACAGACCTATCTGATGAAAGATGGTTCCTATTATTCATTACAACCCGGATACCAGACAAAGATGTTTGTTGAAGAATTCAAAAATCGTGATCCGCGAATGTACCAGACATTGGCCTATCCGGGTTGGGAGTTGATTAATACCATGACTTATGCTCCGGGAGCAGGCATATATGTGCAAAACCTAAATAAAAACTTTTCAGGATATCATCAGATTAAAGGTTTTATCAATAATAAAGAAGAGGAATATTATTTAAGTATTGATTATCCGGTTATCCGCTACGCTGAGGTTTTGCTGACTTATGCCGAAGCTCAGGCCGAACTTGGCAAGCTGACTCAAACGGATCTGGACAACACAGTTAATTTGCTTCGTGACCGTGCAGGAATGCCTCATTTATCATTGAATCCGGTAGTTGACCCGGTATTGCAAAGTGCATTTCCCAATATTCCACCCATATTATTGGAAATCCGTCGGGAACGACGTGTTGAACTAGCTTTTGAAGGTTTCCGCTTTGATGACCTGATGCGCTGGAAAGCAGGGAAACTACTGGAGAAAATACCGGAAGGACTCTACTTCCCCGGCTTGGGGAAATACGATTTAACGGGCGACGGCGTGGAAGATATTTATCTGATACCTTCTTCACAAAGTATTCCGGCTGATGCCGACAAAGAGAAAAACTCATTAGGCGAAAAACTGATTTATTATAAAACAGGAAGCATTGATGATCCAAGTGCTACTGTTTATCTGAAAGAAACAACGAAAGGAGATATTGTGACTGCAAAAAATATGGGTACCTTTGAGGAACCAAAATCTTACTATCGCCCCGTGCCTAAGCATGAAGTAGAATTGAATCCTAGCCTTGCACCGCAATTATTCGGTTGGGAATAATTTATATCTCGTATTATATGTATAATTTTGACAAATAATAAATTAACCAAGTAATTATAAGATGAAAAAGATGAATCGTATTTTAATGGCTACTATCTTCCTGATAGGCAGTAGCCTGCTTACAGCCAAGGAGCCGTTGAAAGGACAATCAAAAGATGGCTTCACTTTTGCCTTTCTTACAGATGTACATCTGAACAAAAGTAACAGAGGCAGTGGAGACGAGGGCCTTCGCATGGCATTAGCTGATGCCAAGAAGAATAAAGCGGAAATGATTCTTTTCGGAGGAGACAATGTGGAGACGGATGCATTGAAAGATGCCGAGCAGACAGCGGATTCTCTTCATAGCCGCTTTAAGAATATTGTGAGTAAATGCGGACTACCAACCTATTTCACTATGGGTAACCACGACCGCTTCTATCGCAATAACGGGACGACAGACAAGTTAGGATTTAAATTATTCGAGAAGTACTTTGGCCCTTCTTATCACTCATTTACAGTAAAAGGAGTACACTTCATTGTGTTGAATGGTCTTTATCCTTCGGCAAGCGGCCCTTATTCCGTGAATGATGCACAGTTGGAATGGCTAAAGAAAGACTTGCAGAAGACCGGAAAAAAGACTCCCGTTGTCGTCTCCATACACGTGCCCTTACTCTCGCTATATTATCCGGTAGTCGAAGGCAACTTCAAGGGAAATGATATGATTATGAATACAAAACAAGTATTCGAGGTGCTGAATGATTATAACGTCAAATTGATTCTTCAAGGGCACCAACACATCTACGAACAGATACAAGAACGCTACCGCTGGTTCGTCACCGCCGGTGCCGTGTGTGCAAATTGGTGGAATGGACCCTTCCTTGAAACCAAAGAAGGATACTTATTGGTACATGTAAGCTCTAAAGGAAACTTCAATTGGGAATACAAGACTTACGGCTGGGACGCGAAAAAGAATCACTGAACATTTTAATCAAAAGCAAAGAGTGCATCAAAAGATTTAATAAAATCTTTTGATGCACTCTTTTTTTATACGGAATTAGAATCGTGTAATTATACAGTATTAAACATTATATGGTTTAATTTAAGTTTCGTTTTTATTTCTGCTTGCTTATGATTTCAAGGCATACATATGTTAATAAGCATAAAAAACAATTCATTCTAGAATAACAAGAATCTATCTATACGGCTTAATAAAAGACATTTCGCTAATATGCAATAGTTGATGCGAAAGTTATATTCACGTTTGTTTTGTTTTTTTGCACATAAAAACAAACTGATGTATAAAAAACACATATTATTAATTTATAAATTTGTTTTTGTGAATCTTAAATAACTAAAACTTTAAACACACAATTAAGTATGGCTACCATCGCACTCGACATTGGGGGTACAAAAATAGCAAGCGCTATTTTCTTTTCCGACGGCAGAATGTTCTTCAACCGGAAAAGGCTTCTTAAAAAAAGAAGCGGAAATGATGTGGGTAATCTGATCGTAGAAATGCTTGTCAGGCTTCTGGCATCAGCCCGCAGAAATAATATTCCTATTGACAGTATCGGAGTTTGCGTGCCGGGGCTGTACAATTCACAGACCGGGAGAGTATGGGTTCCTAACATCCCCAGATGGAAAAACTATCCCCTGTATGAGGTACTCCGCAATGTAGTGCCACCGGAAATTGAAATATATATAGACAGTGACCGTATTTGTTATATATATGGTGAGATATGGCAGGGCGCAGCCAAAAATTGCCATAGTGCGATATTTATCGCAGTGGGTACAGGCATCGGGGCAGGCATTGTCATTGACGGACACGTATTGCACGGTGTGGGTAACATTATCGGAGCTATGGGATGGCTGGCATTACAGCCTCCATACAACCACGAATATGACGCGTGCGGCTGTTTTGAATATTACGCTTCCGGAAACGGCATAGGCGCGCGTGTACGTGACGCAGTGCGTGCGGACAAAACCTACAAGGGGAAATTGAGGCAAAAACCGATTAGTAGAATTTCAGCATACGATGTCTTCAGTTCCTACGAAGAAAAGGATTCTATAGCCGTTGCCGTGTTAAGTAAAGCCGTTGAAATGTGGGGAATGGGAGCAGCCAATCTGGTAAGCCTGCTTAATCCGCAAAAAGTAATTTGGGGTGGAGGGGTCTTCGGACCAGCCTGTATGTTCATAGAAGACATTTATAAGGAAGCCTGCAAGTGGGCCCAACCGCTTAGTATCAAACAGGTTGAATTTGTTCCCTCACAGTTGTCCGGCAATGCAGGACTTATAGGCGCAGCGTATCTGGCTATAAAAAATCAGTTGCATGAATAATTATACTACAAAAAAAGTATTTGTTGCGGCATGTATCGGAATGTGTTTTTTTGGCATATCAATGATTACATTAGGTTCCGTCCTACCCATGCTTACGTTCAAGCTGGGATTAAACCATCTTGAAGCTGGCGGGTTGGTTGCCTTTCTGCCTATCGGATTATTGGCAGGCTCTTTAATATTCGGACCGATTGTGGACCGTTTTGGATACAAAACGCTCATGTTGGTCAGTTGCCTTGTCGTACTGTTCGGACTGGAAGGCATCGCTTTATTTAGGAGCATACCTCTTCTAAGGTTGTCTATATTGGGAATAGGATTGGGAGGAGGTATCTTGAACGGAGAAACAAACGCTTTGGTTTCGGACCTGTCGGATGACAGGGAAAAGGGTGCCCGACTCAGCCTACTCGGAGCATTTTATGGCATCGGAGCGTTGGGTATACCTACACTGCTCAGTATTCTTTACGGGCATTACCCTTTTGAAACCATACTGCAGGGAATCGGTATAATTATGCTGGCGGGAATCGTCTATTGCATGACGACAGCGTTCCCTCCACCGAAACAGCCCCAAGGATTTCCAGTCATGCAAGGACTGAAACTGCTGAAGGAAAAGAGTCTGGTTATTTTTAGTTTTATACTCTTCTTCCAGAGCGGTGTTGAAGGAGTATGCAACAACTGGACAGCTCTCTATCTGCAACAGGTCACGCTCATTCCTGACAGTCAAGCATTAATGTCCCTGACCTGTATGGTAACGGGGCTTACTGTAGCACGGCTTATCTTGACGGTAGTATTCAAAAAGATAAAAATGGAAAAGGTGCTGTTTTTCAGCTTGTTTATAGTATTTGCTGGTTTCGGGATATTGACTTTTTCATCTGGATTTGTACAGGTTGCGACGGCAATGGTACTGGTCGGTGCCGGGCTGGCATCAACTTTTCCGGTCATATTTAGTATTATCGGAAGCAGTTATGCTTCGCTATCGGGCACGGCCTTCAGCATTGTGCTTGTTGTCGCTCTTGTGGGACAGACGTTGTTGAACAGCCTGATGGGAATCTTGTCACAGTTATACGGAATCGGCACATATCCCTTTATGATGATGATTTCCGTCATCATCATGGCATTGTTGTTTAAACGATCACTTAATATCAACTTTAAAAAATAGAAATTATGTTAGCATTGGAATGGTTGGCAAATGCCCGTGGCATTATGCAAAAAATTGAAGACACCCAGTTGGAGAACATTAAAAAAGCTGCTACCGCAATGGCGGACAGCATTGAAAAGAACCATTGGGTACATACATTTGGATGTGGTCATGCCACAATTCCTGTTGAAGAAATGTATCCACGTATCGGCGGATTTGTAGGGTTTCATCCGATGGTGGAGCTGCCCATGACATTCTTTACAGGTATAAACGGGCAGATGGGCATTCATCAGTTCCTCTTTCTGGAACGTGCCGAAGGTTATGGCAGAGCCATTATGAAAGCATACAACTTTGACAAAAACGACTGTATCTGGATTTTCTCACACACCGGCATAAACAATGTGAATATTGATGTGGCGTTGCGTGCCAAAGAATTGGGCATGACAGTCATTGCATATGGTTCAGCGGCAGAAGCTAAAGGGAAAGTGACCCGCCATCCAAGTGGCAAGACACTCTTTGACATCGCGGATATTGTAGTGGATTCCTGCGTACCGGTGGTTGACGCATCCGTTGTATTGAAAAACCATCAGGATAAGGTAGGACCACTTTCCACACTCGGTTTTGTAACTCTGGTATGGATGACCATTACCACTGTAGCTGAAATATTGGCGGACAGAGGTGTTAAATTGTATATCCATCCTTCTCATAACGTACCCGGAGACACCACTGCACAAGATCGTCTGGACGCCTGCCTGGATGAATACAAAAAACGGACATCTACGCTTTAATCGCAACATACCACTTGTAATAACTTCAATATGATAGCGAAACAGCAACATACGGATCTGATGACAGAAAACTATGGGAACGTAAGGTCCATAGCGTACGAATACGCCATTCTGCCATGGGGTGCTACCGAACCTCATAATTATCATCTGCCTTACATGACGGATTGTTATCTGGCCCATGATGTGGCGGTGGAATCGGCAGGTAAGGCATGGTCGAAATACGGAGTCAGAGGAATGGTGCTTCCTCCCATCCCGTTGGGTTCGCAGAATCCGGGGCAAAGACAGCTTCCTTTCTGCATACATGCCCGTTACGAGACACAAAGGCTTGTATTGACAGATATTGTAGAGTCCCTCCATTTTCAAGGGATGCGCAAGTTAGTGATAATGAACGGTCACGGTGGTAATAACTTCAAATCCATGATACGTGACCTCACAGTAGATTATCCCGACATGCTTATAGCAAACTGTGACTGGTTTGCTGTAGAACCTCGGAAAGACTATTTTGAGGAAGAGTTGGACGATCATGCAGGTGAACAGGAAACTTCTGTCATGCTTCATTATCATCCTGAGCTAATTGATCTTAGTATGGCTGGCGGTGGAGAAAGCCATCCATTCAATCTTTCTTCATTGAATAAGAAGGTGGGATGGGTACCTCGAGACTGGTCAAAGTCTTCTGTAGACACAGGTGTGGGGAATCCCCGCAAAAGTACTGCGGAAAAAGGAGATAGGTACATCAGCGTGGTGACGGACAAGATAGCCTTGTTATTATATGAACTAGTCTGTAAAGATCTCTATTAAAATTAATTGGAAATACGATAATGCCTATGGAAAAACTGACGTAACGGAAAAATGAGCTGGATTCCAACTGCATTTGGGAAATAGAGTTATATAAATGGGGACAATTGCAAACAGTCCCGAACACTTTAATCTAAATTATTTTTTAGGTATGAAAAAAAATAAAACATTTTTTTTAGTCAGTATGCTGATTCTGACTGTTTCCTTCAGTGGAAGAGCGGCAATTGCAAATCCTACCGTTGGAGGGAGCAGTATCATGGAAACAGCTCAGCAAAATATCACCGCCAAGGGTACTGTTACAGATGCTTTGGGTGAACCGGTTATTGGAGCCAGTGTACTTGAAAAAGGTACTTCGAACGGTGTAGTGACCGATCTGAATGGAAAATTCACACTTTCGGTGAAAAATGGGGCTATTTTAGTCATCTCTTTCATTGGCTATAAAAGCCAGGAAATGAAAGCAACATCCAATTTGAAAATCACTCTGACGGAAGACAGTGAACTGCTGGAAGAAGTGGTAGTCGTCGGCTATGGTGTACAAAAGAAGAAATTAGTTACAGGAGCTACCGTACAGGTGAAAGGTGAAGATATTGTCAAACTGAACACACCTAATGTGCTCGGTGCACTCCAAAGCCAGGCGCCCGGTGTTGAAATCACTCAAGTCAGCGGTTTCGTGGGCGACGGATATAAAGTGAATATCCGCGGCCTTGGTACCAACGGCAACTCCTCACCCCTTTATGTCGTGGATGGTGTGGTAGGTGGAAGCATAGACGGATTGAGCCCCAATGACATCGCTTCCATGGACGTGTTGAAAGATGCGGCCTCAGCGGCCATTTATGGTGCGCGTGCAGCGAACGGGGTCATTCTTGTGACTACCAAGAAGGGTAAGGCTGGCGTGTCCGAAATCACTTACGACGGATACTACGGCATCCAGAATCTTTACAAGATTCCCACTGTGTTGACTGCACAGGAATACATGTACATTCAGGATGAGAGCCGTGTCATTAATGGATTTGCACCCAACAACTGGGCGTCTTTCCTCCCGGATCGCGATCTGAATGCTATCAATGAGGGAACCTGGAAGGGTACTAACTGGTTGAAGGAAATCCTGAACAAGAACGCTGTCACCCAAAGCCATTCGCTGAACTTCACTACCGGTACAGACCGTTCCACTACTTCCATCGGCGTGACGTACATGAGTCAGGAAGCTACGATGGGCGTACCGAGTGCGATACCCCACATGGACAGGATAAACGCGCGCATTAATACGGAACAAAGCTTTTTCAAGAAAGGCAACTTTGACATCCTGAAAATCGGTGAAACCATGAAATATAAGTTCCAGACAATGGATGGAACCGTGCCACGTGACGATATTTACTGGAACACCATCCACAATATGCTGGTGATGAGTCCGCTGATGCACCCTTACAAGACAAACGGCAGCTATTATCTCTATGCAGACCAAGAAACCGACGGGTATTCATGGGACGTTTCCAATAACGCCAACAAGAATCCAATTGCCAACATGGACTATAATGGCAACCAAAACCAGAGCAAGAGCCACTACCTGCAATCCAGCGTCTATGCGGAGATACAGCCCATTAAGAAACTACGTATCCGTTCGCAGTTCGGCTATATGATGTCGGCATCCACCTACCGTTCTTATGTTCCGGCCTATGAACACCTCACCTCCACACTCTATGCCGAAAAAGACCGGGTGAGCCAATCGTCAAGTATGAGTTACCGATGGACATTGGACAATACCGTAAATTATATTTTTGATATCGGAAAGCACAACTTTGACGTCATGGTCGGACAGAGCCTTGAGAAATCAGGCTATGGTTTGTCCATGAGTGCGGCAAGTGCAGGTTCTTCCTACACCGACTTTGAACACGCCTACTTGAGCAATACACAGAAAGATGGTATTCAAAGTTTGTCCGGAACTCCCGACACCCAAAATGCTAATTCTTCGTTCTTCGGCCGTGTGAACTACAATTATGATGAGAAATATATGGCATCGGTCATTCTTCGCGCAGACGGTTCATCCATATTCCCACGCGGTAATCGCTGGGGTTATTTTCCCTCGTTTTCCGCGGGCTGGGTCATCAGCCAGGAAGAATTCTGGAACGTAAGGACTATCAACTTTCTAAAATTGCGCGTATCATACGGACAGAACGGTAACAATCGTATATCCGCTAATCAACATCTGGCATTGATTACTACCGACGGTGGTACCAGCCGTTATGGCAATTATCCGTTCGGAAACAATATGGCTGGTGCAGAAGTGGGTGCTTATCCCATGCGACTGACCAACCCGGACATCAAATGGGAAACACAGACTATGATCGACGTGGGTATTGACGCACGATTGCTGCAAGATCGACTGAGTGTGGAGATGGATGCCTATCAGCGTTCCACAGTGGACTGGCTGACTACTCCTGCCATTCCCTCATATTGGGGCTCGGGAGCCGCCTACGTAAACGGCGGTAATGTGAAGAACACAGGTTTTGAGGCCATTCTGCGCTGGAACGACAATATCAACAAGGACTTGTCATATAACGTGAGTTGGAATATCAGTATCAATAAGAACGAAGTGACCAAGCTTTCCACTTCCGACGGCGTGATGCATGGAAGCAGCGGTGTACTGTGGGGTACTGCTGACGAGTGCTACCGCATGGAAGTAGGTGAGCCAATGGGATTCTTCTATGGTTACAAGACTGCTGGCGTATTCCAGAATCAGGAGCAGATAGACAATTATCAGGGTGCCAAGTTGGGTACTCCGCAGCCGGGTGATTTGATTTGGGTAGATGACGACGGCGATGGAAAAATCACTGCTGCCGACCGTACCAAGATCGGCAATCCACATCCCGATGTTACAACAGGTTTTTCATTCAGTATCAATTATAAAGGTATCGATCTGTCGGTGAATACCTATGGTGCATTCGGCCAGCAAATCATGAAGAGCTATCGCGACTATGCTTCTTCACCGCTGAACAACTTCACCACCGACGTATTTAAACGTTGGCACGGCGAAGGCACGAGTAACAAGTTTCCGCGCCTCTCCAACTCCACCCACACCAACTACTCGTATGTATCGGATTTGTATGTAGAGAACGGAGACTATTTGAAAATCAAAAACGTCACGCTGGGTTACAATCTGAAATACCTGTTTCCGAAGCTTCCGGTGAAGCAGGCTAAAATCTATGTTACCGCGCAGAACCTCTTCACCATCACCGGTTACAGCGGCATGGATCCTGAAATCGGTTACAGTGCAGGCGACTCTTGGACGAAAGGTATTGATCTCGGTTTCTACCCAAGCGCACGCACTTACATGATGGGTGTCAATATTAACTTCTAACACATGGATACAATGAAAAAAATAGAATTTTTATTCCTGGCTACGCTCTTTGCAGCTACTGCCTGCGATGATTTCTTGGACACCGATGTGCTGACGAGTAAATCGAGTGAAAATTATCCCTCTACCTTAGAGGAAGCTGACCAGATGCTGACTGGCATCTATTCACAACTACTGTTTCAGGATCCGGAAGTATCGTCACAATACTTCATGGCCACACTGGCTGGCGATGAATGTTTGGGCGGGAGCATCATTGGCAGCAACTGTATGGCTGCTAACCTGATGAAATACACTGACCTGAATAAGTTCAACGGATATGGCGAAAGTGGGAACTGGGTGCCGGGCGTATGGCAGCGCAACTATAAGATTATATATCGTGCCAACGTGGCATTGCAGGCTTATGAGAATTTTACCGGCTGGACAAGCGCTACGGAAAAGAACCGTCATCTCGGTGAAACCTACTTTCTGCGTGCATACGCTTTCAATGAACTGGTACAGATGTTCGGTCCCGTACCCCTGCGTACAAGTACTGACATGAACTACATACCCCGTGCTTCTGTAGAAGAGGTTTACGGATTGATTGCTTCCGATCTGAAAAATGCTATTGAACTGCTGCCTGCGCAAAACTATGTGGGTGCATCTAACAGCATGGCAGGACATGCCACCAAGTATGCCGCCGAAGCTATGATGGCACGTGTGTTTCTTTTCTATACGGGTCGCTATGCCCAGACAGAACTACCAGGCAGTATCTCCAAACAGCAAGTCATCAGTTGGATTGACGACTGTGTGAACAATTCGGGGAACCGTCTGGTATCTGACCAACGTAATATCTGGTCGTACACTAATGCCGTAACCGAGAAGAACGAGAAGGGTTACCGCTACAATTATGCTGTGAACAACGGTCTGCAATGGGAAGGGCTGAACTGCGATGAAACTCTCTTTGCCAACAAGCACAACTTGCAGAGTGACTGGACTTATACTTGGTGGTGTAATACCGTGGCACAGTTCTTTTCACCGAGCGGTGACGATATTGATAAAGAGCAGAGTTATCCTTTCGGACAAGGCTGGGGTGCAGGTCCCGTATCTCCTGCTTTTGTGAACGAATGGAAGGAATGGTCAGACAATCAGAATTATATCAATGCGGATCAAACAGAAGACCCGCGCCTCACAGGTTCGGTATGGTCTGTTAGGGCAATGGATCCCAACAACAAAGGCAATGTGCTGATAGATGCAAAGCTGACCCCCGACGAACCGGATTATACCGTATCGAAACGTTACTGCGAACAAACGGGCTATTACGAGAAAAAGTACATCAACGTGCTGGCCTACGACGGATCTTTCCGTTCGTTCGGACTGGTGATGTATCCCGATATTGCCAGCAGTGTGGCCTCACAGTCACAGTCGTTGAGCAATATCGCTGACTTCATCACTATTCGTTTTGCCGACGTACTGCTAATGCAGAGTGAACTGAAAGAAGATGCTGAGGGGCTGAACAAGGTACGTGCCCGTTCAGGACTAGCTCCAGTAGCTTATTCCCTGAAGGCTATTCAGGATGAACGACGTTATGAGCTTGCCTTTGAAGGCATCCGCTGGTACGATTTACTGCGCTGGTCGGGACCGTCGCTAGACTTCGCAGGTCAGGCCCTGAACAAGCAGAAGGGCTTCCAGATTATTAACGAAGCTGTGGTGAAGCAGATGCCAGACTTTGACTATGCCGTCCGCCTGAAAGAGACACAAGGCTATTGGTATATCCCGCAAAACGAGATAGATCTCAGCAACGGTTTGATAGAGCAAAATCCAGGATGGGGTGCTGAAGGTTTGTATACAGGAAAATAATAAAAGGACTAATAACAGAAATTTATGAAACAAAAATATTATATCTTGCTGGTGGTGGTTTCATTCCTTGCTACTTCCTGCGACCCGATAGAAGACCTGTCGCTACGGGAAAAATTTGAAAAGACGGGGAGTCCTATTACGCAGGCAGAATTGGATGCCGCGATTTCCATTACACAGCCCATTGACGGACAGGATTATAAAGTGGTGATACAAAACAGCCGTACGGATGTGCCGGGTGCATGGCATGTACAAACCTCAGTCGGGGAAAAAATCATCGGTACTGATCGTGACACGATTGTGTATGACAAGAACAAAAAGTATGAGATTTACTATACCGGGCTTTCGGAAAAGCAGACGGTGACTTCTTCTGTATTTACTGTGTCAGTCAGCGATCTGCCGGTTGACGAATACGAAACCTTTATCTGTGGTGCCGTACAAGGAAATGCTGCCGGAGCCAAGAAAACCTGGACTTTCCAAAGGGCAGAGAAAGCGGTATGCTACAACGGTATGCTGGCTCAGTGGCAATACTCCAAACCTTTTACGCCGGGAACAGGCCAGTGGGGAAGTGTTGATCTCACGGATATACAAGACCAAACGATGACGTTCGAGTTCAACGACTCGAAACTGACCACGTATGATAAGGACGGTAACGTGATGGGTACAGGTCAGTGGGCGAGTAACCACAATGGCACAAACAATAATCAGGTGGCCGGCGAATTATACACCACCACAGCCATCATTGGGAGCTCCTTAGCGTGGCAGTCCTTCACCAAGGACAAGCCATACTGGATATTGCGTATCAGCAATGATGAGATGGTGCTCATCCGACCAAGTTTGTACATCATCCCTGAAGAACCGTGGGATTATGACGCTTCATATTACTTTTTGAAACCAAAAGAATAAAAGGTAGAAGTATTCCGACTCTCCTCCTCCTTGTGAGGAAGGAGGGTCAGTTACTCTGACTATCATTCCAAGATACATTTCAGATTCCCTGTTTTACAATCACTCTAAAAGGAATGCGAAACAAATTAGAAAAAACATTAATTTAAATAGAGAACTGGTATGAAAAAAATTCTGTTTACACTGTTGACAGTTACCGTCCTACTCGCAAGCTGTGGAAAAGATAATTATGTACCCGGTCAGGGCGTAGACCCCGGAAAAGACAAAGAGCCCGTCATGGCAGATCGTGTGGAGGGGCGAGTAGCCATTGCCTACGTCACCTATTATGGGACACAAACGCCCGATCCCACTTACCTGACCCAAATCAACTACGCCTTTGCCGAACCTTACATGGAAAACGGCGAATACAAAGGTTTTGGACTGCAAGGAAACGAAAACCGCTTTCAGCAAATCGTCAACTTAAAGAAGATAAACTCCAAGTTAAAAATCTTCATTTCCTTCACTAATAGCAAGGAAGATCCCCGTAGCGGATGCTTTTCGCAATTGGCAAAGAGTGCCGACTACCGTAAGGCATTTGCCAACGATTGCAAGAAATTCCTTCAAAAATGGGGCATAGACGGCGTGGATATGGACTGGGAGTTTCCTGGACTATCCTGGAGTGGCGATGACAATGCATATGACATCATGGTAGATGTGGACAATCACATAGAACTGATGAAAGAACTGCATTCAGCATTGGGCGGTTACGGACTGACCTACGCCGGCTACTGCTTCGACAAGACTGAAGTGCAACCTTCTGGCGACATTGCCCCGTCGGTAATAGGCTACCGATATATTGACATCGCCGCTGTGGCTCCTTATGTGGATTACGTCAACATCATGACTTATGACCTCGATGCAGCTGACGAAGGAGGCAACCACCAGTCCGCCCTATACGACCCCAAGGCCTATTCGGACTGTACCCGTGCCGTACAGGCTTATCTGGACGCGGGCATGTCACCGGACAAACTGGTACTGGGCATTCCGTTCTACGCCCGCCACTCGTTCGGAGCATCAACCCCCACAGCCATCAACTACAACAAAGTGTTACTACTTGATTCTTCCTACAAAATAGACAACTGGGACAATGCCGCCTCCGTGCCATACATCACGTACAACGGTACCTACTACGCCGGCTACGACAATGTCCGGAGCATCGGTATTAAAGGTGAGTGGCTGTTGATGAAAGGAATGAAAGGGATGATGTTTTGGGATTATGACGGAGATGACAGTAATGGTACGTTGCGCAAGGCGGTATGGAATGCGGTAATGAAGAAATCATGATGATGTAAGATTTAAACTCTCAACGGATAGCTTCCGATACGATTTTCCATGCCTTCCTATTCTGCACTATTTACACTTAATTTCCAAGATATTGAAGACAGCTTTTCTCATCAATGATTTTTTTTCTTGATGGTTTTGCTATTGATCCCATGGAACAGGTGAATCAGAGGGAAGAAAACAGTCTTCCTAAACCATACAAGAGTAGAGCAAAATATCATTAAACAAGAGTATATCAATATAATCCCGTTATGGCAACTTAGACTTAATTATTAGCTATTCAATCATATAAATTTAAAGATAATAATTATATTTGCAGCACTAAGATAAAGTAAAATAAAGAAAGATGAAGAATAAGCTATTTTTAATACTGAGCCTGCTGATAGCCACCTATTCATATAGTCAGAGCAGAAAAAACTATATCAAACCTATTGACAAAAGCGGATTTATTGTCGACTCAATTCTGAGCTTAAAAGGCAACACTATTTCGTATTTACTTGCAGGTACGGAATTTGATATTGAGAAGAGTAAAGTTTCATATATTGAGCATTCACTACTCGGGCATATTGATATCACCGATGAAGCAGAAGCCAATGCCTCTGCAACGCCCATACCGGAACCTGAGTTTTACGGAGAAGCATTTATCTGCAACTTTGACGACAACACCTATGTAGAAATGGAAAGAGCCATTGGACAGGTTAAGACTAAAGAACAGATATGGGGACCAGAGATGAAACTATATGTAAAACCTTCCAGTTCACCTGCCAGAGTTAGCAAGGGACATTTGGAAGTAATCATTCGAGTACCGAATATTGAAGATGATCCCTATTCTTTTATTAAGATTTCAAAGTTCTCTACAAGCGTTACCAGAAAATTGTCTTTAGCAAGACAAAACGATTTGACTGGCAAAATAACATACGGAGGCTACAACAATCAGGAAATACCATTTAAGGCTAAGAAATATGGACAATCATCCTTTCTTCTCAGCTTTAATGCAGACGAAACCGGAGAATATTGCATAACAATTAGCAACCCGAACAAGATTGATGGCAAATTGGCTTTATCTTGTTTTGGTGTTGATGAATACTAGAATAAGCCAAACTCCACAAAGCTTAAATTCTAAACAGCAAAAAAACAGGGCTCTTACCTTAAATTGCACTTTTGATAGTGCAGTTTAGGAATAGATTTGCACTTTCCACAGTGCAAATCGTTGTTATTATATCTATCCCATCCCTTCTGTTCAAGTTTTACTTCACTATTCCTAACCAAAACATTCACAGTAAAGATCAACCTTTCCATGATAAAAGTCAACGTACTTTTTTCCCCTACCCTCTTAGAAGTTTCTAATTTCGCACAATCAAGATGTTAAACAACAAAACCGATTAGCCTATGGGATAAAAACCAACTCGTGCAGACGAAACATAAACTTAAATTTAAAACTATTACAAAAAGGCACAACAACCTTATTCATCTAATTAAATAAAAAAACATGAATTTATATTCTGGAAAAACAAGTAGGAAAACGAACTCCGTCCGCCAAATCTTTTATGTGATGAGATTTTGCCTGTTGCTCTTATTAACAGGCGGAAGTGCGGCATTCGGAGCTACTACCCCGGCATCGGTTCAGCAAATGCGGGCCCTTTCGGGAGTGGTAAAAGATAGTCAGGGAGAACCTGTTATTGGAGCTAATATTATGGAAAAAGGAACAACCAACGGAACAATCACGGACATAAACGGGATGTTCACGCTCAGGGTATCACCCAAAGCAGTTATCAGGGTTTCATTCATAGGCTATACGGAACAGGAAATCAGTGTAGGCAACAGGAGCAAACTGGAAATCATCCTGAAAGAAGACACCAAACTGATTGACGAGGTAGTGGTGATAGGATACGGTGCCGTGAAAAAGCGTGATTTAACCGGCTCGGTAACGTCGGTCAAAAGCTCGGACGTACTGGCCGCCCCAACCAATAATGTGATGGAAGCACTTCAAGGTAAAATCGCCGGAATGGATATAACCAAAACTTCGGGACAGGTAGGTGGGGATGTCACCATTTTATTACGTGGTTCGCGTTCTATTTATGGCAGTAACGAACCGTTATTTATTATCGATGGAATACAGGGGAGCTACAATCAGGTCAGTCCCTCGGATATTGAGAGTGTTGATGTGCTAAAAGACGCTTCTTCCACCGCAATCTACGGTTCCGCAGGTGCCAACGGCGTTGTTATCATCACGACCAAAAGGGGAAAGGAAGGTAAGGCTACGGTGAACTTTGATGCCTATTACGGATTTAGCGGTTCACCCAACTACAAACACGGAATGACAGGGGATGAATGGGTGGCTTATCAAAAAGAGGCGTACCGATATAAAAACGGAGATTATCCTTCCGACATTTCAGCCTTATTGGGTAATCAGGCTTACACGGACGCATACAATGCCGGCAAATGGATTGACTGGGTGGATGAAGTTTCGGGACACACGGCTACCAATCAAAAGTATAACCTCTCGGTCAGCAGTGGCACGGAAAAAACAAAACTATTTGCCTCCACCTCTTATGACAAGGAAGAAGGCTTGCTGAGTAATGAGAATTTGAACAAATATGCTTTGCGCCTTAATCTGGACCAGCAACTCTTTCCCTGGGCAAAAGTGGGCTTTACGTCCAATATTGTTTATCAGGACTTAAACTCGGGAGTCAAAAACACTTTTACTCGCGCACTATCGTCCTTTCCCCTGGGTGATGTCTACGACGATACGGGTAATATCAACCACGAATATATCACCGGACAGTATTCTCCGATGGGGGATTTTATAAAGGACCAATATGTAGATAATACCCGCTCCACTTACGTGAATATCAATGGATATATGGAGCTGACTCCTGTAAAAGGTTTCACATTTACCAGCCGGATAAACGGAACATTGAACAATTCCCGCCAGGGACAATACTGGGGAAACGAATGTAATGCAAACCGTCCGAGTTATGCCGGTTCGCCACATGCTTCCATCACCAATAAAAACACCTGGAATTATACGTGGGAAAACATTCTTTCGTATAATACGATCCTGACTAAAGTACATAATTTAGGAGGTTCTTTAATCTCTTCCTGGAATAAGAATCAAACGGAGAGCAATATGGCTGCCGCCAGCGGACAAATGGTGGACCGGTGGTCTTTCTGGCGATTGGCTTCGGGAGCTTCCCAGCATGTGGAATCTGATTTTGCACAAACCCAGAAGTTGTCTTTTGCTTTCCGCCTGAACTATTCCTATAAAGGTAAATACCTGTTCAATTTTTCGAACCGATGGGACGGAGTTTCCCAATTCTCCCCCGGGCATAAATGGGACGTTTTCCCGGCGGGTGCTGTCGCCTGGCGAATATCCGATGAAGCATTCATGAAAAGTACCCGGCATTGGTTGGACAACCTGAAACTAAGGGTCAGTTACGGTATTACGGGTAATTCCGGTGGAACAGATGCTTATAGTACAACTACACAAGCCTATGTTTATACGGCAAACGGGGTTTCGGTTGACGGAAAGATCGTTCCGTTCACACAATATACGGGAACGTATGGCAGTTCGGATCTGGGATGGGAGAAATCATACAACTGGAATATCGGTCTGGACTTCGGAGTGTTAAACAATCGTATTGACGGATCGGTGGAATGGTTTAAAACAACTACAAAGGGACTGCTTTTTAAGCGTACCCTGCCGATTACCAACGGATTGACCGGATGGGGTGCTCCCCTGTCCATCTGGCAAAATATTGCCAAAACCAGTAACCACGGCGTGGAAGCAACATTAAACTCGCATAATGTTCAGACGAAGGATTTTACTTGGAATACCACGTTGTCCGTCACCTGGAGTAAAGAAAAGATTGAGAAGTTGCCTGACGATGATTTAATCGCCGAAAACTTGTTTACGGGTCAACCGATCAATAGCATTTATGGATATAAATATTTAGGAATCTGGGGCAGTGACACTCCGCAGGAAACGCTAGACGCTTACGGAGTAAAACCCGGATTTATCAGGATTGAAACGGTGGAAAAGGATGGTGACGGCGGAATACATAAATACAATACAGAGGACAGGCAGATTCTGGGACATACCAATCCGAACTGGATCATCGGATTGAGCAATTCCTTCACCTACAAGAACTTTGATTTATCCGTATTCGCCATGGCACGCTACGGGCAGACCATTAACAGTGATCTGCTTGGATATTATACCGCCCAGGAAAGTGTAACCACCAATCAACTGGCCGGAGTTAATTATTGGACGGAAAGTAATCAGGGGGCTTATTACCCACGACCCGGAACCGGAGCGGAACAAAGTACCGTGTATCCCTCTTTAAGGGTACGTGACGGTTCCTTCATTAAGATTAAAACCATTACACTGGGATACACGTTACCGGGGAACCTTTCCCGTAAGGCTCTGATGCGGAAATGCCGCATTTATGCTACGGCTTACAATCCTTTTATTTATGTAAAAGACCGACAATTAAAGGGCACGGACCCTGAAACAGACGGTTCCGATTCATTCCCCACCTACCGGCAGTTCGTTTTCGGTATTAACCTCACATTCTAATTAAAGTAAATGACAATGAAAAGTATATCTATAAAAATCGTTTATTACACATTCCTGTTGTCCGCCCTGTTTTTACACTCCTGTTCCCTTGAAGAGAGCAATCCGGCAGGTTTCACAAAAGGTAATCTCTCAACTTCCATTGAGGGATACGAAACCTTAATCAACCAATGCTATTTTGCTATGGAAAGGTATTTCTATGGGACAACCGACTGGATGTCACTGACGGAAGGAGACACCGACCTCTGGACTTATAAAGCGAACCAATCCACAAGCTACACACAGTGGTTTTGGTTTTTTGCAGGAACTTCCCCAAATACCACCTATACCAATAATTGGTGGAACGGGACATACGACGGAATAGGATCGTGCAATGAAGCTATTGAATTGGCAGATCATGCGCCATACAGTACGGAAGCGGAGCGTAATGCAAAGGTTGCGGAAGCTCACTTTTTAAGAGCAATCTACTATTTCAATGCGGTGGAACAGTTCGGTGGAGTGACGATGCTAACCAAACCGGAAACCACAGTCAATTATTCCCCTGTCCGTACCGACCCGATGACAATTTACAAGGAAGTCATCATTCCTGATCTGGAGTTTGCGGCCGAATGGTTGCCAATAGGTACTTACGCCACTACCACAATGCCAACCCAAAAATCGGCACTTGGTTTTCTGGCCAAGGCGTGCCTGCAAACCTACGAATATGGAAGCACTGAATACTTGCAGGAAGCATTGGACACTGCGCTGAAACTGATAGCCGATTGTGAATCAGGGGGTACGAAATACAACACCTACATGTATCCTTCTTACAATGAAATATTTGAGGAAAGCAATAATTGGGAAAATAAGGAAGCACTCTGGAAACATCGGTGGTATGCAGGAGCGGATGGGCACGGGTCAAGTAACGGTAACTATAAACTGAACCGTAATGACGAATGCTTTTTGTGCGACATTAACAAGTTTGGCGCCCGTGAAGACAATCAGGAAACCCGCCTTACCTGGGAAGGCAGTATCAGTGGGCGTTTTATGCCGACACAACATCTGTTAAGTTTATTCGTACAAAATGACGGTACCTTAGATCCCCGGTTTCACCAAACCTTCACAACTGAATGGAATGCCAACAAGGATTACACCTGGGATAAAAATGCCGTGAACATGTACGACAAAAACGAAAGCGTAACCGGACATCCTTTAAGCAAAGGAGATCTGGCCATTAAATTCATCATGCCCCAGGACAAGGATTACCTCACAGAAAAGCAGAAAGAGCATGAGTCCGGTTACTTATTGGTTGACTATAACGAGGTATACAGTGATAAGAGCAACAAGGTGAACATGAACTATGCTTATGTCAATGCTGTTGGGAATTACAAGAGCGACGGAACAAGTGAGAATCTGTTCCGCTACTACTATCCTTCATTGAATAAACATAACAGTAGCCATTATTACGTAGCCAACGCTTCCAAGAAAAGAAACGGTAACTTAAACGCTACTTTTATGATGCGCATGGCGGAAGTTTATTTAATTGCGGCGGAAGCTGATCTCTATCTGAATGGAGGTTCAAATGCCGCCAAATACATCAATAAAGTTCGTTCGCGTGCAGGAGCAAAAGCCTTAACAGGCACGGTTACCATCCGAGACATATTGAATGAAAGGGGACGTGAATTATGCGGTGAGTATTGCCGCTTTTATGACTTGAAACGGACAGGGATGTTTAAGGATTCGAACTATTTGCAGGAAACTCATCCCGATCTGGCTCAATTCTTTAACCCCAATTATGCCTTACGCCCGATTTCCAGTACTTACACGGCGACCATCGTCAACAGAAGTGAGTATCAGAATCCCGGATACTAAAAATTTAGGAGAGTGCGTCAAAACTCCCAAAATCAGAAAAACACCCCCGTCACAGATACTTGTAGCGGGGGTGATTTCGTTAAAAAGAAGGTTTTGACACCCCCTCAAATTAACAGACTAAAGTACAAAGTTAATGAGCCTCATCCTTTATTTTCTTCATATATTCCGTAGGAAGCATACCATATTGTTTTGCAAAACATTTCGCAAAATAAGAAGACGAGTTAAATCCGACCATATCCACTATCTCTACAATTCTATATTTACCTTCACTCATCAGCTGGCAAGCCCTTTTTAAACGAATTGTTTTCATAAAGTCATTGGGAGTCATACCGGTAATACTCTTGATCTTTCTAAAAATGGACGTCCTACTCATACATAATTCACTCGCCATCGTTTCAATAGCAAAATTAGGATCGGCAATATTCTTCATGACGAGATGCGTGCATTTATGCATAAACTCTTCATCCATAGAGCTATGGGAAACCACATAATTTTCAGACAGCATGCTAAAAGTATACTTCTGCTGTAACAATTCCTGCTTTTTTAGTAAATTAGTTATCTGGCCTAATAGAAACGACGGATAAAAAGGCTTCTCAATATATGCATCTGCTCCAGAGTCCAAGCCTTGCATCTTACTTTCCAAATCGGTTTTTGCTGTTAATAAAATCAGCGGAATATGGGAAGTGTTTATATCCGACTTTATTTTCCTGCACAATTCGATTCCATTTATGCCGTCCATCATAATGTCACAAATAATTAAATCAATATAATTCTTATCCAAGACTTTCAGTGCCTCACTACCATTTGATGCGGAAAAGACGGTATAGTCTGCATACAATATATTATTCAGGACATTCAAAAGCTCCTTATTATCATCAACGACCAATATGGAATGGCTCTTTTCACCAGCCGCTTCAAGATTGTCTCTTTCCTCTGCTAATTCCGGTGTAGATTCCTCCAAGACATTATGATCTCGAACATCGTCCATAGTAGTACTAGGTTGCAGAGCATCTACCGGAAAACAAATCAACACTTCAAGTCCAGACAACCGCTTTCCACATTCAGAGGAAGATATGGTTCCATGCATTAATAAGACCAGAGATTGCACTAAATGCAACCCTATGCCCACTCCTCCCTTATTGTCATCACCCTGATAAAAAGCTTCGAATATTTTGGAAGATTCTTCAAACGCAATGCCTTTCCCGTCATCCGACACCGTTATAACAACCTGATTGCCATCCAATTCTGCTGTAACCAGAATAACAGACTTGGCAAATCTCAGAGCATTATTCAGTAAATTACTGATGATTTTGGTTAGAGCTTCTTTATCAATCAGTACATTCAAATTATGGGGCATGACATTTACCTCTATACTTATACCCTTATTAACCGCATCCAAATGAAACATTCCGGCAACCTTATTAAACAAATCCTGTAAATCACAACGTTCATAAATAAGTTTATAGCAACCGGAATCCACTTTTTTAAAATCGAGCAGTTGATTTACTAAATTATAGAGCCGCAACGTATTGGAATGAATAATTGAGAGATATTCCCCGCACTGGTTATTTAGCTTAGTAGATTTAATGATATACTCTACCGGAGCAACGATTAGACTTAAAGGAGTTCGTATTTCATGTGCTATATTAGTAAAGAAATCAACCTTAGATTTATACAACTCTTTTTCTGTTTGTGCTTGGATATACTGAATTTTGCGCCGATACCTCTTCCTGGAGTTCAGATACAGGTACAAAATCAGGCTAATGAACAAAAAGGCATACAGCGTAACAGCTATGGATGACTTTAAGAAAAAAGGTTTGATTTCTATATTTAAACGCGCTTCGCAATTACTCCATTTGCCGTCATTATTCGTTCCCTTAACGACGAAAGTATATTCACCCGGTGGAAGGTTTGTATAATTGGCCTGAGCATTCAATCCGGTGGTTATATGCCATTTCTTATCAAATCCTTCCATCTTATAAAGATATTGATTAGTCTCCGGAGACAAATAGCTTAAAGATGCAAAATCAAATTCTATGAAAGATTGGTTATAACCCAGTACAACCCGATCCGTATAGTCTATTGATTTTTGTAACGGTGAATTTCGCAGATTAGGAGAAACCGATTCATTATGAACACGCATATCAGTAATTATAACCGGAGGATTATACTGATTCTCCATTAAGGTTTGCGGATTGAAATGACAAATGCCATCCAAAGTCCCCAAAAGAATCGTACCATCTCTGGCTATTATTCCACTCCCTTGAATAAAATTGTCATCTGGTATACCATTATTAGTGGTGTATATAATAGACTTGTTGGTATCAGGAGTCCAACAAATCAGTCCTTTTACAGTAGAGATCCACAAGTCCCTATCGTATACCAGAATATTTGAGATAAAATTATTAGGAAGTTTTAAATTAAGATAGCGCACAAATAGATCTTTTGCTTCATCATAGCGGCATAATCCATATCCGCCACTGCCTATCCATAGCTGACCTTTCTTATCAATTGCAAGTGTTGTTAAAGAGTTTCCACAAATAGAATGATTATTCTTCGGATTGTACTGAAAAGATTTAAACTCTTTTTTTATTAAGTCATATCTAAACAATCCATTATTTAGAGTAGCCAACCATAGTCGTTGCTTTTTATCCTCTATCATTTGCGAAACCCTGTATGGAAAAGCAAGGCGCGTAAATTTTTCAGTTCGTTGATCATAATAACATAACCCCACAGAAGTAGAAACATAGATATGTCCGTCACTCGCCCTATATAAAGAAAAGACTTTGGAAGAAGGTAAAGAATAAGGATTATTGGACTCATAAGTAAATATTTGATGAGTATGTTTAACCAAATCAAATATTTCAAGTCCCCGCTCATAAGTGGCTGCATAAAGTTTATTTCCATCCAATAGAATATCGTGTATACAATAATAAAAAGTATTAATGTCAGAAGCTATTTTAAAAGGAAGTACTTGCTTTTTATCGGGGTCTAGAAAATAGATGCCGTTATTGTCCGTCCCAATCCAAAAACGCCCGTTACTGTCTTCACGAATCACATTGATAATATTCTTTAAGTAGTTGTCTTTTAATAACAGCTTATAATTTTCAAACCGATTAAGAAAAGGAGCACAGTATTCCACACCACTAAAGAAAGTTCCAAACCATAATCCACCTTCCCTATCTTTATAAGCACTATAAACAAACTTGCTCGCGCCATTACCTAATTGTTTATCAGTCAAAGCATCATATGACAAACAGTTTTTGCACGTTTTAAAGAAGCAGAGTCCATTATCTGAAGCAATTAATAAGACTCCTTTCTTATATTCAATTATATCATGAATATGATATAATATATCCGGAACATTACCATTATAGCAACTTACAAAGTTATCATTTCCCCTATCATATCGTTCAATGCCATGTTGAAACGTACCAAACCATAAGTTACCGGCATAGTCCTCTGTGATTCTCAGTATGGAATTATCGGAAATTGCACCCGCTTTACCCGTCGGTTTATAAGTTTTGAACCGGTTCGTTTGTTTCGAAAAAGAGCAAGCCCCCTTGCTGTATGTTCCAAACCAAAGCATACCCGTATGATCTTCACAAATACAGTAGACATTATCTTGCGAAATAGATGAAGGATCCTTTTCATCATGTTTATAGGAGATAAGATTATCTTCTTTGGACAAATAACGAAAAACGCCACTAGTACAAGTAGAAATCCAAATATCCCCATTACTATCTTCCATAATATCATTTATCCGTGTATCAATGCTTTCTCCTTTCCTTGTCTTTTTAGAAAAGTGTTCAAAAGAATCAGTCTTAGGGTTATAGATATCAACCCCTTGATCAAGTCCTATCCACAAGCGCCCCTTTCTGTCTAAACAGAGCTCATATATATTATTACTTGAGATGGAATTAGGGTGACCTTCCAAGAATTGATATACTTTGCTCTTCTTCCCATCGAAACGAATCAGGCCATTATCACTGGCAAACCACATATAACCTATTGAATCTTGAATAACCTTATAAATTCGATTAGAAGGTAACTCATTTGAAATATTGTACCGTATGAACTTATTATTAGCAACAAGGCTCATATTCCCCACAAAAAGTAGTAAACTTAAAAACCAGTATTTCATAGGATCATTAAGGATTAACATTTGTTCACTCCAAAGGTACAACTTTAATTTTAATAAAAGCTCTATTGGTATGCTTGTGCTGTTTTTGTGTACTACATTACTATCACTTCAGATGGACGAGAATTAACTTTGTCGCATATTCAATTAGCATTTTTAATATAACTAAAGAATAAGCAGGATCTATAAACACTCTATACTAAATGCAAGAAGTTAAACATAAAACCAAATAGCCTATGGAATAAGAATCAAGTCATTGCAATCGAAGCATAAATTAAAACTATTACAAGAAAAGATTAGTAACCTTATTCATCCAAATTAAACAAGAAAAACATGAATTCATTTTCTGATAAAACAAGAATGAGGAACAATTCTGTCCTCAAGTTCTTTTATGTGATGGGATTTTGCCTGTTACTATTAACTACAGGCGGAATTTCGGCATTCGGAACCACCCTCGAATCCAATCAGCAGATACGGACTATTTCGGGAGTTGTAAAAGATACTCAGGGAGAACCCATTATTGGGGCCAATATTAAGGAAAAAGGCACAGCCAATGGAACAATCACGGATGTAAACGGAATGTTCACGCTCCGGGTATCAGCAAAAAGCGTTATAAAAGTTTCATTCATAGGCTATACGGAACAGGAAATTACCATAGGAGATAGGAATAAATTAGAAATCATCATGACAGAAAATGCCAAGCTGATTGATGAGGTAGTGGTAGTAGGATATGGTAAACAAAAGAAAGCAACCGTAACGGGCTCTATCGCACAAGTTTCCGGTGGTGAACTAAAACAGTCCCCGGCGGCTAATTTATCCAATTCACTAGTGGGACGGCTACCAGGTGTGATTGCTAACAACCGATCGGGAGAACCGGGTAATGATTATTCGGAAATCTATATTCGGGGGAAAGGCTCGCTAGGTAATAACAGTCCGCTATACGTAATAGACGGCGTGGCCAACAGAGGCGGGATAGAGCGCCTCAACCCAAGCGATATTGAATCGGTAACGATTCTAAAAGATGCATCAGCGGCTATTTATGGTGCCCAAGCTGCAAACGGGGTAATTCTGATTACAACTAAAAGAGGTAGTGACTCAAAGCCTGTTATTACTTATGAAGGTAATTTCGGTCTTTCGGAGCATACCCGTACACCAAATCTGATGAATGCCTACCAATATATGATATATGATGATGAGATTAACGCTCATTTCGGCAGAACAGAGAAATATAAAGATGTAAAAAACGGCTATTTAGATGGAACAATTGATCCTTTACAATATGCCGATACCAACTGGATGGATGTTGTGTTCAGGGCTGCACCGCAAACCCAACACTCCTTATCTATAAGAGGAGGAAATGAGCGCATGAAATATTACATGTCCGGTGGATACCTGTATCAGGAACCAGGCTTTAAACACACCAATCTAAACTTCCAGACGGCCCAACTGCGCTCCAATCTTGATGCCAGCATAACAAAGGACTTCACCGTATCTTTGGAACTGGCCATGCGACAAGAGAATCGTCACAATTCCAATTATGATTCGGGCACTTTCTTCTGGGAAGCTTTCCATGCCTATCCTTTCCTACCGGCTTATTATCCTAACGGACTTCCCGGTCCCGGACTTTCCTGGGGAAACAACCTGGCGATTCTGGCTTCAGGAAAAACGGGCTACGATAAGATAAAAGATAACTTTATCAATTCGAAGGTGGCATTCAACCTAAAGATGCCTTGGATTCTGGACGGTATGTATCTGTCAGGATATGCTGCTTTCGACTCCCACTTCAGAAGTGAGAAAAAACTAATGGATATGTGGGATGCCTATCGTTATAATCCCTCGACAGGTGGCTATGACAACATTCGCCCGACAACAGGAGACGGAAACATTAATCTGACCCAACAATATAATGATAACCGCACCACGACTATAAACCTAAAACTGGGTTATGAAAAACGATTTGGCAAACACAGCATCAATGCTTTTATCGCTTACGAACAGAGCAAGGCAAAAGGCGATTGGTTTTCAGCTTACCGTCGCGATTTCCTCAGTAATGCCGTTGATTACCTGTTTGCAGGCAGCGATAACATGAAAGATAATGACGGTAGTGGTAGCATTTCCGCACGTCAGAATTTCTTTGGACGGCTGAGTTATGGCTATAAGGATCGTTATCTTGCTGAATTTACGTTGCGTCGCGATGGTTCGCAAAACTTTAGCAGCAAGTCACGTTGGGGGTGGTTTCCCGGACTATCAGTAGGCTGGCGCATATCCGAAGAAAAGTTTTTCAAAGATAATGTACCTTATGTTGACGAACTGAAACTTAAGGCCTCATGGGGAAAGCTGGGTAACGATTTGGTGGACCCGTTCCAGTATGTCAGTACGTATGATATGAGCGATGGAGCAGCATTCGGTCGGGATCCTCAACGGCAAAAAGGTTTCACGATAGGACGAGTAGCCAATCCCAATATCACTTGGGAAAAAGTGGAAACTAAAAATATTGGATTCGAATCAATCTTCTTCAACCAGAAGTTAAGTTTCGATTGTCAGTATTTCTATTCAATGCGTAAAGATATTCTTACACCAAAGCAAGCTTCCGTACCCGATTATACGGGACTCACTCTACCTGATCAGAATATAGGGAAAATTTCCAATCGGGGAATTGAAACCAGCATATCGTATAGAAACAGTTTCAAAAAGATAAAGTATTATGTAGGAGGTAACCTCACTTACGCTCATAACAAGATTCACTTTTTTGACGAAGCAGCTAATGTACCCGACTGGCAACGCCGTACAGGACATTCCATTGATTCATGGTTAATTTACAAGACGGATGGCATTTACCAGACACAAGAAGAAATTGATGCATCACCACATTTAATGAACACACAACCGGGGGATATTAAATACGTTGATGTGGACGGGGATCATTCAATAACGAGTAATGACAGAATCAGAATCTACGAGAGTCCCACACCTGAAATTGTATATGGCATCAATATGGGAGGTATGTGGAAAGGCTTTGAACTGAATGTACTCTGGACGGGACAGACAAGGGCCAAGCAAATGATACGGCCTGGAAGTGAAAACCGCGATGTGACTTACTTAAAAAACAGATGGATATCAGCAACTGAAACGCCAAATGCACGCTATCCAAGAGCTTTCAATCCAGATGACATTTTTAACAATTTAGATTCAGATTTCTGGCTAAAGGATGCTTCATTCATCCGTTTGAAAAATGTGGAATTGGCTTATAACCTTCCAGCTTCCTTACTTAAAAAGATGAACATATCCACTCTACGCCTCTATGTAAGCGGGTTCAACCTATTCTCAATAGATCACATCAAGATTCAGGACCCCGAAGGTACAAATGCAGGAGGGATGTATTATCCTCAACAAAGGATATACAACATAGGTGTGAATCTTAGTTTTTGACATAACAATAAAAAGAAGAAATATTATGAATAACAAAAAAATAAAACTGGGAATCGTACTTCTAGTAAGCTGCCTAACCTCATGCTCAGATTTTCTGGATGTACAGCCATTGGGAACTTTTAGCGAAGATGCTGTTTTCTCGGATGCAAAGTTTACTGAGGCTTATGTGAATCAACGATATGTTGAAATGCGAGACGGATTCGGTAACCTCGGTTTACGTTATATTTCGGACGAAGCTTATCATAATTTCAATTCTGGCAGTCCGTATCTTTACAATCGTGGAGAAGTAACTCCGGACCAGTCGGGAAGCTATGGCACGTGGGGCACTTATTTCACAGCAATAAAAAACTGTAATATCTTCTTTGAAAATATCGGCAAGCTGAAAGCCGATCAAAGTATGATAGATCGCATGACGGGGGAGATCACATTTCTACGTGCTTTCTTCTATGCGGATCTAGTATCCCGCTACGGCGGTGTACCAATCATTACAAAAGCTTTCGGGCTGGATGATGACATGATGCTGAAAAGGGATTCGTATGAGAACTGCATTGCGTTTATTGTCGGCGAGCTTGACAAGGCAGCCGCTCTATTACCGGTATCGTATGACGACACGAACTACGGGCGTGCAACAAAGGGTGCAGCCTTGGCTCTGAAGGCAAGGGTACTGCTTTATGCAGCCAGTCCCTATTGGAACCCATCCGATGACAAAGCAAAGTGGAAAGCCGCCGCAGATGCAGCAAAGGCTGTAATAGACTTGAAAGACGGAGGTAGTCCGGTTTATCAGTTAGACCCGGATTATAAGGGGATGTTTCTGAATAATCAAAGCAAAGAAATCATCTTTATGAAGCAGTTCAATAAAGAGCATGGACATTCTTTTGACTGGACAGACTCACCGAACGGCTTCACAGGCTGGTCAAGGACTTGTGTATTACAGGATATGGTGGATGCCTATGAAATGGAGGATGGTTCAATGCCAACAGAGGACCAATATACCAAAGGTACGCCCTGGTTAAATCGTGAACCTCGTTTTTATGCGTCTGTGGTATGCGACGGACAACAGTTTCGCGGACGGGAGATTGAGTTCTTTGTTTCTTCAACGGGTAATCGGGCCGAGTGTGGCATGGATAGTGAATATGGCATTGACGATTGGAATGCCTCGAAAACGCACTACACCATCCGCAAGTTTATGAACGAGAGTCTGCGCAATGCCTGGAATGACATTTGTAACCAACCTTGGATTTATATCCGTCTGGGAGAAGTTTACCTGAACTATGCGGAAGCAATGTTTCATTTAGGCGACGAACCGACAGCGCGTGAGTATGTAAATAAAATCAGGGAACGTGCAAGAGGTGGACAAGCGGATGTTCTGCCGAACATCACAAGCAGTGGTGACGAGTTGTTGAAAAAGATACAGCACGAACGCAGGGTGGAACTGGCCTTTGAAGATCACAGGTTCTTTGATGTACGCCGATGGAAAATCGCCATGGAAACAGAGAACAAACCGGCCCGTAAGATTACAATTGTACGCGATGACCAGACTAAGGTGAAAACGTATAAGATTGAGGTTTTGCAGGAACGGAAGTTCTTCCCGCAACACTATTTATTACCTATCCCTAAGAGTGAGATCCTAAAGAACTCTCTCTTGGAACAAAATCCGGGATATAATTAAATTTTCCTCTATGAGGAAACTCTGGTTGCTCTACGAGGAAGGCTTGCTTTCTCGTAGAGCAATGGAACTTTCCTCGTAGAGAAAGTATTCAATGATATTTTTATATCTTTGTTTCACCGTTAGACCTTCATTCTTTATGATACTCAGTAAATAACACATTATGCTAAGAACAAATATTAAATATCTCATTTTTAGTTTTTTATTTCTTACAGTGACCGGAAACTTAAAAGGAGAGACCAAAAATCGCTGGACCATGGATGCCGATGGTGGAATTTCATGGACTATCGGTAAACACATTCCTCATTCAGATCACATAGAAATGAGTGGATTGAAGATTTCAGCTGTACTAAGATATGAAGTTGACGCAAATGGTTCCTTCCAATTAGATAGAAGTCTCATTTGGCCGACATTACGCACTATTCCGAACAATACGCATGCAAGTCTGATGCGACACTTCAATTGGAACATAATAAATATGATTACGGTCAATGGCTTCTCTCTTAAAAATGAAAAAGTAAAAAAAGTGTCTTTGCGTGGTATACTGTCTACAATAAGTGACTTCAACTTACCTGGAAAAGGGAAACTAGAATTGACCCGTATCCTATTTCCGTCGGTATCCAACCCTATATTCTGTGAAAAGTATATTCTGAAAAACAAAGGGGAATCTGTTCTCTCAATAGAAATACCTACCTCCCGTTCTGTCATCAACACAGCAGCAGAAAAGGGAATTGATGGTAGTTACAAATTGGTTTCTCAACTAGCCGGACAAACAGCCAAACTATTGAAACCGGGAGAAGAACTTACTTTCAATGCGACCTTTACCGGCTACAAAAATAAGGAAAACGAAATAGAAATCAATATTGACAGGGAGCTGGAATCCCGGCAAAACCTAATTACGGAACTTTGGAGCCATCTCATCTTAGAAACTCCGGACTCCGTGCTCAACACCATGTTTGCATTTGCCAAGATACGTGGAGCAGAAAGCATTTATGCTACTAAAGGTGGACTACTTCACGGACCGGGTGGAGAGGCTTATTACGCAGCAATATGGGCAAATGATCAGGCGGAATACATCAACCCCTTTTTCCCTTTCCTGGGATACACCACCGGAAATCAATCGGCGCTGAACGCTTACCGGCTCTTTGCCCGCTATATGAATCCCGAATATACCAGACTACCGAGTTCCATCATTGCAGAAGGAACAGATATATGGGATGGTGCAGGCGACCGTGGGGATGCTGCAATGATAGCTTACGGAGCCGCCCGTTATGCCTTGGCCAGAGGGGATAAGGATGAAGCAAAAGAGCTATGGGGATTGATTGAATGGTGTTTGGAATATTGTAAAAGGAAACTAAACCAAGACGGGGTTGTCACTTCGGACTCGGACGAACTGGAAAATCGTTTCCCTTCGGGTAAAGCGAATCTATGTACTTCTTCACTTTACTACGATGCCCTTCGTTCCGCATCTTTTTTGGGAAAAGAGTTAGGAAAGCCTGCTTCACAAATTGCAAAATATAAAAAAGAAGCAGCCGCCCTTCGCCAAAATATAGATCACTATTTTGGTGCTCAAGTGGAAGGATTCAACACCTATCAATACTATAAAGGAAATGAGGTATTGCGCTCATGGATATGCATACCTTTGACCGTGGGAATCTATGAAAGAAAAGAGGGAACAATTAATGCACTGTTTTCCCCACGGCTATGGACTGAAAACGGATTGCTGACACAAGCGGGCAGTAAAACATTCTGGGACCGTTCCACCCTATATGCATTAAGAGGGGTATATGCGTGTGGTGAAACAGAAAAGGCGACTACTTATTTAAAGCATTATTCCATGCTACGATTGTTAGGCGAACATGTCCCTTATGCTATTGAAGCTTGGCCCGAAGGTAATCAACGTCACCTATCCGCCGAAAGCGGATTATACTGCCGGATAATAACAGAAGGACTATTTGGGATCCGTCCGACAGGCCTGCGATCCTTTACGATGACCCCACGATTGCCCAAGAATTGGGATCACATGAACCTCCGCAATATCCGTGCTTTTAACAATACCTTTAATATAGAAGTAAACCGTATAAAAAACAAAATAGAAGTCAAAGTAACTTCCAATCATAAAACAATCTTGCGCCGAAAAATGGATAAAGATCAAGCAATTACCGTTAAGTTGCCGAATCGATAACATTAAAGAACAAGAGGATACGAATGGATAGACAGAATAATTAGTTATTAAACTCCTAAAATAAAACATTATGAATAAAAAAGCACTTTCTTCTTCTCTGCTTGCCTTACTCGCTTTCTGTGGCATGCAAGCTCAAGAGAATTTTCAATTGAGATCTCCTAACGGAAAGGTCGTGACTCAAGTTACCATCGGAAAAACAATAAACTATTCCGTATCCCAAGGAGAAGATCTCATTCTTTCCCCGTCCCCCATCTCAATATCGCTCACCAACGGTGAAACTTACGGCGTAAATTCCAAACTATCCAAAAGCCTGACAACCACAATTGATCGGGTGATCCATACGGATATCTACAAAAAGAAAGAGGTGCGCGATCATTATAACGAACTGACGCTGAAGTTCCGCAACTCATTCAACCTGATCTTCCGGGCATATGATGATGGCATTGCTTATCGGTTTGTATCAACTTCCCGGAAGCCGTTTGAAGTGAAATCAGAACAAGCGGCGTTCAATTTTCCTTCCGACCGGAAAGCGTATGTACCTTATGTCAAGAGCAATGCCCAGACACTGGAACAGCAGTTCTACAACTCGTTTGAGGATACTTATCAGCATATCAATATTTCCCAGTGGGACAACAAGCGTTTGGCTTTCCTGCCGCTCGTTGTGGAGTGTGATCATGGTAAGAAAGTGGCGATTACGGAGGCTGATCTAACCGACTATCCCGGTATGTACCTGCATAATGGGGATGGCGGCACATCATTGAAAGGTGTCTTTGCCGGTTATCCGAATGAAATAAAACAAGGAGGGCACAATGAATTGCAAGGCATCGTAAAATCGCGTGAAGGGTATATCGCCCGATTTGATAAAGGAGGTGCGTTTCCTTGGCGTACACTGGTTATTTCGGAAAACGATTATGAACTGGCTAATAATGATATGGTGTACCGGTTGGCCTCAGCTCCAGACAAGACGATGGATTACAGTTGGGTAAAACCGGGCAAAGTGGCTTGGGACTGGTGGAACGACTGGAACTTGTATCATGTTCCTTTTAAAACCGGGGTAAACAACGATACTTATAAATATTACATTGACTTTGCTTCTTCATATGGCATTCAATATGTCATTCTGGACGAAGGCTGGGCGGTAAACAAAAAAGCGGATTTGTTTCAGGTGGTCCCCAAAATAAACTTGAAGGAACTGGCGGCATATGCTGCAAAGAAAAATGTGGGATTGATTCTTTGGGCTGGTTACTGGGCGTTCAACCGTGATATGGAAAAGGTCTGCAAGACGTATTCCGAAATGGGTATCAAGGGATTCAAGGTGGATTTTATGGACAGGGACGATCAAGTCATGGTTGATTTCCACCGCCGTGCAGCAGAAATGACCGCCAAGTACAAACTGATGATCGACTTCCACGGAACGTATAAGCCGACAGGGTTGAATCGTACTTATCCGAATGTGATTAATTTTGAAGGGGTACATGGACTGGAACAGATGAAGTGGGCACCGGCGGAAATTGATCAGGTGACTTATGATGTGACTTTCCCTTATATCCGCATGCTTGCCGGTCCCGTGGATTATACCCAGGGAGCCATGCGCAACGCGACCAGGAGCAATTACCGCCCCGTTAATTCGGAACCGATGAGTCAGGGTACACGTTGCCATCAGTTGGCCGAATACGTGGTATTCGATTCTCCGCTGAATATGATGTGTGACAGCCCTTCCAATTATATGAATGAAAAAGAGTGCACGCAGTTTATTGCAGGTGTGCCGACGGTATGGGATCGCACCCTGGCATTGAACGGGGAAATCTCCCGTTATCTGACTATTGCACGCCAGAAAGGTGAGGTATGGTATGTCGGCTCGTTAACCGATTGGAACGAACGTACGCTTACACTTGATCTTTCTTTTCTTGGCAAGGGAAAATATGAAGCTGAATTATTTAGAGATGGAACCAATGCGGACAAAGTGGCTCGCGACTATGTAAAAGAGACGGTTGCGATTCCTGCAAATGGTAAGCTATCCGTTCACATGGCTCCCGGTGGCGGCTTTGCCATGAAGATTTATCCGGTGCAGTAAATAAGCACCGGTCAACTCTACAATACGAGGGTGTGTAAAAACCCACTTTTTAACGAAATCACCCCCGCTACAAGCATTTGTGACGGGGTAATTTTCTGATTTTGGAAGTTTTGAAACACCCTCATGAAATAGTAAATTCCCGAATAGATTACTGAATAAAACAGAATTATCTATTCGGGAATTTGCTATATATGTTCATATAAGTATGATCAATCATTCATTAATAGAAAAACAGGCCTAGTGAATGACTCGTCACAACCTTAGCTTTTTATTTCTTACTGCACAAAAGTGGAAGGCAAAGCCAACAGTTGGTATTGTATGGTCTTAGCCAAACGATAATCGCCTAGGGCATTGGGATGCAAGCGATCCATATCTTTATTGTGAAAATATTGCCAATGTGCAGGTTCCATGGGATAAAGTCCGCTGAGAGAATAAAGGTCAATCAAGGGAACAGCCCAGTTGGAAGCCGCTTTACGCAATACCTCCACATAATCGTCAATATACAAACCCTGCCCGTTGCAATAACGCTCATCCGGCTGGATGTTCTTGGCATTGAATTGTGCAAAAGAGCGGTGGATAGGAGTCATGATAATGATTTGTTGCTCGGGAAAGTTCTTTTTCAAATAGGCCATGGCTTTATTAATACGCCCGCAAAATATGGTATCGTTCATTATCAACGTACGGTGTTTACGCATCACTTCCTGACCATTGAAGTTAGTCTTCTCCATCGTCTCAGTATAAAATTGCCCCATAGGAACACCATGCATATAATCGTTCGTACCGGCAAAAATGAGAATGGCATCTACATCTTTTCCTTTAGTCTCGTGCAACTTGACTGCCTGACGGTAGATATCATTCCATTGGTTGCCACTAATTCCATAGACATCGGGCTGTATGCCAAGCAATTCGGAAAGATATTCCCAATAGATACAGGTGGTCCCCACCCTCCGTTTGTCAGTCATTGAATCGCCAAGGAAGGCGACTCTCTTTCCCTGCCATTGGCTATTCAATGTTTTTTCATTCTCTTTTACGACAATTTTCGGGGCATCTTTCACCGTTACTTGCTGTGCATAACCGTTACTATTCCCTGCTAACCAAAGTGCCAAGGCACATAAAACAATCTTTTTCATGATTTTATTCTAATTACTTTTGAAGTTTGTTTTGCAATAACTGCTGAGTATGGAGAAGAAGTTCTTCCCCTCCAATCGCTCCATGACCGGGTATCACCCAATGTGCATCAGGGTAACGGGCCATGACTTTTGCAATAGTTGAAGGCCATTGGCTAAGAACCGCATCCGATAAATTGCCTAATCCTTTAGCTTTCATCTCCTTAACCATGCACCCTCCAAAAAGAATTTTCTCTGAAGGAACCCATACCACAATATTATCTGCGGAATGTCCTCCACCCGGATAATAACAACAAATATCCATATTTCCCAACTTTACGGTCAGAGAATCCTTAAATCCATAATCAGGCAATGGCAAACTCTTTTCGCGCGCGATGTCTATTGTCATTTGATTGGCATAGGATTTCACCCCCATCTCTTTCAGATAAGACAAACCTCCCATACAGTCACCATGCCAATGGTTCGGTATAAAAACGGTCAGATCTGCATGAAGTTCTTTCTTTATCCAATTTACTAGTAGGGCTGTTCGTTCGTCAGTTGCCGGGCTATCGAGCAATGCAGCTTTCTTCCCCTGAACTAAAATCAATCCGTTGCAGGGCACCACACCAAAATTCCCCATATCATCGTATGATACATAAAAATAAGCATGATCTGATAATTTCGTCACTTGCATTCCCTGGGCAATAACGTTCTTCTTACCCATCACTTTTTGTGCACTAAGTATAGCACAATGAAAGCAAAGAATAACTCCCACTAAAAATAAGGTTTTTTTCATACAAAATACATTCAATAGTTTATCCGCTTTCAAAAATACAAGATTTATTTATAGACCCCATATTTCATTCATTCTTATCAAAACAATTAACGAATTAGCACTTATGAAACGCCACCCGTGGATCTCCATTGGCGAGATAAATGATACCGCAACGCACAAAGCCGCATTTCCCCAATAATGATTGCATCACTATATTATCTGCATGAGTATCCACACGGATATTCGGGCAACGATCATAACACCAATCCAGGCAGAAACGTCCCAATCCCTTAACCTTTCCTCCGCCAGCCAGCCGGTGCACCACACCATAAGGTTCATTGTTCAGCCAATGCCCACCTTCAATATAATCATAAGTGGGGTCCTTTTCCTGAAAAAAGCAGAAGGTAGCAACCAGTTCCTGTTCATCATCCACATAAACATAACTATTGCCCGCAGAAATATCCTGCTCCAACAGCACACGCGAAGGATATCCGTTAGTCCACTGATGCATGTTACCTGTGCTTCGCATAAAAGAGCGGGCGTAATCAAATAATTCCATCTGACGGTCTACATCGGCCAGAGATGCTTTTCTTATTTCCATAAAAATTATATTCCAAGTATAGATACTATCCTGTTTTCAGGTACAAAAATAAAAAAGCAAAAGTATATTCAATAATTATTATACTTTATTTAATTCATTATCAATTATCCCACCTGCATGCGAGTCTTATTAACCGTAAATTAGAAATCGGGAACATCGCAATTTTTCTAAAACACTTTTTCTAAATTTCAAATAATTGGTTACTTTTGTGACACAAGTATGAAAGTTTCATCCTAACAGAAATTTTTATTGGTTCTGACCTTATAAACTATCACTGAAAAGCAATACTATGTCTATGTACAAATACATTATACTGTTATTATACCTTTATTTACCTCAAGTGGTTTTGGCTTACGGCTTGAAATTCTATAGCACCGATCGTCCTATAACCCTACGTACATCTTATAAGGTATTCGACCAGATTCATCCGGTCTTTCAAGACCGGATGAATATAGAATTTGATATGGCATTGTATCCAGTAGCCGAAATAGGTTCTGTAATACGTATAAAAACCGGAGATAATTCTAAAATATTCAATCTATTTTTCGATATTCATGGTAAAGATGCGCTCTTCCGGCTAAATCAAGAGGGCAAAAGCGTGCTGATATCCATGCCAGTTGATAAAGCTGAGATGACTAAGGATCACTGGTTCAAAGTAAAAATATCTTTTGTCCTGAATCGGCATGAAATCACCCTAAAAGTATATAACCAGGAAAGGACATGCCATGGGATACTCCTACCTGATAAACTAACTCCAGATATCGTATTTGGTAGAAGTGACTATATCATAGATGTGCCTTCGATCGCCATCAGACAACTAAAAGTCAGTGGAAAGAAGACCTATACTTTTCCATTGAATGAAACTAAAGGAAACGAAGTACATGCCTCCGATGGACAAATATATGGAAGAGTAGATAATCCGATCTGGCTAATTAACGAAGCTTACCATTGGCACAAAGAAACGAATTTTACTTCCAGCCAGGAAGCCGGTAACTGTTTCCGTGCAAAAACCAATGAAGTGTATTACTTCAACCGCGATACACTTTATACCTACCAAACATTAAGTGGGGAAAAAACAGCTAGAGCCTATGCCAACCCTTGCCCAGTACCATTATTTCTGGCTAGAAGTTTTATAGATGACAAAAGCAATAAACTATATATATATGAAGTCTATCACGAAAAGCCTAAAACAGGGCCTACCATCGCCAGTCTAGATTTGAAGACATTGACTTGGACAGCAGAAAGTTATGAACAACTCAACATGCAGATGCACCATCATGCTTCTTTTTTCGATGCGGAGCGTAACCGGGACATTATATTCGGGGGTTTTGGTAACATGCACTACAGTTCCAAGTTTTATACACTAAATACTACCGACAAGCGATGGAGGGGCTTAGACTCATTAAAAGGTGATACAATCTGCCCTAGGTATTTCTCAGCCATGGGATATCTTAAGGATAAACAGTCCTTGTACATATTTGGCGGAATGGGTAATGAATCAGGCGATCAGGTGGTAGGACGACGCTACCTGAATGATTTTTATCGCATCAACCTAAATAAAGGACAAATTACAAAATTATGGGAAATACCCGCCGAAAATATCAACACCGTACCAGCACGCGGCATGATCATGCTAAATGATTCTAGTTTCTATATTTTACGTTATCCCGAAAGCGTATCGCACTCCTTCCTCAAACTATACCAATTCTCTGTGAAAGATGGGAGCTACCGTATTCTGGCTGACTCCATACCTATATTATCTGATAAAATTACGACTAATGCACATTTATATTATAATGAAAGACAGAGTCAACTTCTAGTAACAGTACAAGAATCAAAAGACGATATTTCCTCTACACTAACAATATACTCCTTGATGTTCCCTCCGGTCACATACGATGAATTCACCGGATTGACATTCAATCATAGCCACCACTTTTGGATATGGTTAGCCATAATAGCGATGGTAATAATCGTTGCATTCATCATTTGGATCGTGAAACGCCGACATAAATCACAAGAAGAAGAAGAAGAATTCTTTATTATCCCTAAAATGGAAGAAAAAGAAGAACCGATAGATGAATCGAATCTATCCAGCTCTATTTACCTATTTGGCAACTTTTCAGTATTTGATCGAAAAAAGCGAAATATTACCTATATGTTCTCCCCACGTATCAAACAAATGTTTTGCTTGATTTTGGAGTACAGCAAGGAGGAAGGCATATCCTCAAAACTACTAAGTGACCTTATATGGCCAGGCAAATCAAAAGACAAGGTAAAAAACTCCCGAAGTGTAGCCATTAACCACCTTCGAAAAATTCTAAGTGAACTTGACGGCATAGAATTAGTTTATGAAAAGGGCTATTTTAAACTGATTCTTAACCAAGAAGCCTACTGCGATTATCTACGCTGTATGGAAATAGTTTCAGATAAAACAATAAGAGAACATCAAAAAGAATTTTTAACGATCATAAGTAGAGGCAAATTTCTGCAGTTCTTTGATGATCCCGCATTTGACCGCTTCAAACAGGATATTGAATTTCAGTTAGAAAACATCATTATGAAAGAATGTGAACCGGCTTTTAAAGAACACGACTATCAAACCGTATTAGACCTAACTCAGGCTGAGTTCAATATAGATCCGCTGAATGAAGTAGCCTTATCTTTCCATTTAAAAGTCCTTTTTATTCTGAAACAAAAGAATACGGCGATTATTTCTTTCCAACGCTTTATTAGCGAATATAAGCAAACCACTGGCAAAGATTACCCACAACCTTTCAGCTATTTCTGGCATTAAACGCAGTACCTCTGTGCATCCTTCATTTTATTTATCTGAAAAAGGTCATGTATAGAGTAGAAAGATTAATAAATCCCAGTACCAGACCAGTTTTTTTATGGGTTAATTCCCGTTTGATTAATAACTTTTTCAAGGAATTAACCCATTATTATCCCATCAACTAACCTCTCGTATCGTTCCTTTGTACAAAACAAGCGGTTCTTCAAGGTTACGCCTATTGATAAGCCGAATGTCTAATACTAATTATTAACCATTATTACTATCTAAAAACATGAGACTAAAAAGGATGCTGAGTCTTTTAAAACCCATGACCATACTAATTTGTATGGTATGCTTGGTAAGTTCCTGTTCTGACGACGACGAGAACACCGGAACACAGTTGTATGGAACGGTAACGGGTATTGTTACCGATGATTTATCTTCCCCTCTTTCTGGAGTTACCGTAACAGTAGATGATACAGACATCACAGCTACGACCAATACGCAAGGTACTTATAGCTTGGAGGATGTACCGGTAGGGACACATATTATCACCTTCACCAAAGAAGATTATCAGACCGTAAGTGTAACAGTAACCGCTGCTAAGTTCAATGAAGATTTGATGGCTACCATAAACCCCTATATGGAGTATGCAGCTGCTAAAATTCGAGGTATGGTAATGGACGCTAAAGCTAATGACACTCCACTAGCAGGAGTGACAGTAAGCATTAGTTCCCAAATAAAGACTACTACAAGTAGTAATGGTACATTTGAGATCAGCAACTTGCCTTTGGCTAATTACACCGTAACCTTTGAGAAAGCTGGATACGCCACTATTGTGAAATCAGCCCCGATAGAAGGATTTGTAGACGGTATCACGACTATCAACATTCGTATGGGTGACAAGGAAATCTTACGCAACCTCACCATTGATGATTTGAAACAAGCCGAAAAATGGTATTATAATGAATACCGAGGCGGACGTAACTCCGAAAGTTATCCGCACTGGGACTGGGCCTGCGACTACATGTGTACACTGAATTTCCAAGGCGCCTGGGATGAACAGAATGAAGGCACAACTTTACAAATTCGAAATAGCGCCGATGAACAGAAGACTAATCCGGCCGATTTGGAGATGTTTGACTCATTTGTATATGGCAGTAAAGCCGTTACATCCGACAACAATATCATGACCCTACAAATACGTACGCACAGTGCAAGTGATGATGCTCCCGTCTATTATGGCGTACAAGTAGTAGACCTGACAGAAGCAAATCCGCAGGCCAAGCTGATAGGTGGTATCAGAACGTTAAATTCAGAAACTTATGTTTCAGTTCCCGTTGACTTAAGTGAATATATCGGCAAGGAAGTTATTATCGCTATCGGAACTTTCCGACAACAAGCTGGCGACTATTGGAAACAATTAGTATTACGTCGAATAGCCTTCGCAAAAGAAGCAGTTGAGGGTTGGGGCTGGTTGCCCGGCACCGAAGTCCCAGGTTTAGAAGATTGGAAGATGACTATTGAAATGATCCGTTCTACCATGCCGCAAACTAAGACCTCCTTTACCGGCTTGAGCCCGATAAGAGGTAATAGAGACAACTACAAAGACGCTTATAGAAGTTGGAGAGACGTAGCTCATATTGGTGCGGAATGGTCATTTATGCCGATAAGGAAAGACCCGGAAGTATTCCCCTCCGAAGGATTCCTTATTAAAACCCGCGGAGGAAACAATGTTAGCACGACTGTTCCTGAATCTTATTTCTACGCCAAATTTGCCATCACTACAGGAAAGGATCAACTTACTTTCAAGACTCGCAACTTCAGTAGTAATGCAACTTTTTTCAAAATTACAGCTATTCAGGAAGATGGTACTATAACCCATTTACAACCAATATCGAATACAGCAGCCCAGGCCGAAGCTGCAGCCGATGGCTGTTGGAAATTCGTTCATCAAGATGGAGGTTCCAATAATCCCGAAGCATACGCCTCGTTTGTTTACGACTTGTCTCAATTTGACGGTCAGAACGTGGTCATTGTCTTAGGAGTATATAAAGGAGAAGCCAATGGAGACGAAAACAAATTGGTTATCAATTCCATAAGTTTAGAATAAACGAACTTTAACAAACAGTCCAGACGCTTACCGGCATCATTTCAAAATGGTGCAGGCAAGTAAATGGAATAAAAATAAATATATGAAAAAAATAATTGCATTAATTACTTGTTCTATTATGTTAATTGCTTCTTGTAGCAATTCGGATGATGCTGCTAACGAAAAAGGCGGAAAAAAAGATAATGCCGAATTGACTGCGGAAGAACGTTCCAAGCAAAATGTGGAGCATGCCATGGAGCTAATAGACAACGCAATAGATTCTTATTTCACCGGTTCGGGCATGACTATGTCACGTTACTACAATCCATATACCGGTTCTCGCTCTGACGAAGTAGGTAGTGTATGGATGTATACCAGCTCCATTGAGGCAGTAAATGCAGTACTACACGCACTGGAGATACAAAAAGAAAAAGGCATCACAGAATTGTATGATGCTAATTGGGACAAGTATAAAGAACTACTGTCCAAACTATACAGCAATGCTGATTATTATTTGGGTACTTATACACTGACATCATTTACACAAACCAAAGAATGGACGGTATATGGCGTGAATAGAGGTCGCGACAAAGGTACGGCCGAAGTAGAAGGCGTACTGAATGTATACGATGATCAGATGTGGTTCATCCGCGAATGTCTGGATGCCTACAAAGCTACCGGCGAAAAGCAATACCTGGAGAAAGCGGAATATCTCACCGAGTATGTATTAGACGGATGGGATTGCACACTGAACGCAAATGGGAATCAGAACGGCGGCATCACCTGGGGACCGGGCTATACCACCAAGCATTCTTGCAGCAACGGACCGATAGTCAGTCCACTAGTATGGCTACATGAGTTATATAAAGATAAATCCGATGAAATAACATACAGATACATTGCTCAAGACAAGGCGCGCCTGACTAAGACGGAAAAGAAAGCTGATTATTACCTGAATATGGCCAAAGCCGTATACGACTGGCAGAAGAGCCATCTGCTCACATCAGATGGCGTATATGATGATATGATGGGGGGATGCTCACCCAATTGTGATGTAGCCTATGAAGAAGTGAATGGAGTGAAATATCGCAAGAACACAGAGTTGAGAGACCGTGTAGGTCCGGCTATCTCCTATAATAGTGGAACCATGCTCTCCGGAGCAGCTGACCTGTATCGTGCTACCGGTGATGCCACTTATAAAAACGATCTGACCAATCTATCAGAAAAAAGTTTTAGTTACTTTACCAAATATGAAGCTTCCAAGCCTGGTCATTACAGCTTTGAAATTAGCGGTTTCAACAACTGGTTCAATGGTGTGCTAATGCGCGGTTATGTAGACTCTTATTCAGTCCATACAACCAATGCCGATTATATTAATGCTTATCAGGATAATTTGGATTATGCATATGACAACTACCTGTACAAGCACATGCTTCCCACTAACCTATTAGTGGGGTGGAGCCGTGAACAAGGACACAACAAAGTAGAAGGGATGTTTACTTTCACCTTTGCTGCAGAATATGCTGTACTGGCCCGATATGAATTACAAAAAAAATAATTTTAATATTATAAGCCATGAAAACCTTTTTCAAAACCCGGCAAGGATTTACATGCATGATACTAACACTATTATGGATACTCATTCCTACTGAAATCTTTGCACAGCGATCCATCAAAGTCTCGGGAGTCATAACAGACGAGACTAATGAACCCGTTATAGGAGCAGTTGTTCTTCTAAAGAATACCTCTGTAGGTACTACCTCCGATCTGGACGGACACTATTCAATCACCGTTCCTTCTAATGGAACCCTCCTCTTCTCTTATGTAGGCTTAAAGCGCGTAGAAGAGAAAATAAATGGGCGTACTAATATTAATGTAGTTCTGAGAACTGACGCTACTCTAATGGACGAAGTGGTGGTTATTGGTTATGGTACGCAACGTCGTGGTTCGGTAACCGGTGCGGTTGCCGGAGTTAAAGGTCAGGAAATGATTAAGACTAAAAGTGAGAATCCACAGAACATGCTTACCGGTCGTATACCTGGACTTCGCGTATGGCAGAAGAGTTCTGAACCGGGTACTTATAGTAACAGTTTCGATATTCGTGGTATGGGTAGCCCACTAGTGGTCATTGATGGCGTACCCCGTACGATAGAAGATTTTCAGCGACTAAATGCAACCGATATTGACGACATCTCCATTCTTAAGGATGCGTCAGCAGCTATCTATGGCGTGCGTGCAGCAAATGGCGTAGTATTAGTCACTACCAAAAAAGGAGGTGCTACCAAGACCCAGTTCACTTATAATGGTTCATTCACATTCCAGAAGCCTTCAAGTATGCCAGAATTAGCCGACCCTTATCAGACAATGACTATCTACAATGAAAAGTCAATGGATAACATCAACGGTGGTTCACTGATTTATAAAGAAGCCGATTTTGAAGCATTCCGTAATGAAACCCGCCGAACTACCGATTGGAACAATTTGCTATTTTCTAATGTTGCTCCCCAAACACAACACGACATCAGTATTTCCGGCGGTAATGAAAAGGTTACTTATTATATCAGTATGGGGTATCTCTATCAGGAAGGCATTTTCCGTTCAGGTGACTTGAACTATAATAAATTCAACCTTCGTTCAAATATTACGGCTCAAATAGCTAAAGGCGTGAAATTCAACATCAACCTGAGTGGTATTGCCGATGAGCGCAACACTCCTTATAATAGTTCCGTAGACATCATACGTAACTATTGGAAACAAGGTGTACTTTTCCCTGCTTACGCCGATCCTGAAAATACCATGCTCAATTATGATGGCCTGGATTTGGAACAAAACACCATTGCCATGATGACATCGGATATCTCCGGTCACCGAAAATACAAACAGAAATATTTTCAATCATCGGCAGGTATAACCATCGACTTTGGAGAATACGCCTCACAGCTGAAAGGTTTGACTGCAAAAGGAATGTTCAGCTATGACTACCGTATGGATAACAATGAAATCTATCGCAAGGAATACTACCAATATGCTTACGATGAAGACACAGGGGTTTACAATCAGAAGCTTTTCAATAACAGTTCTCCGAATAACCTCCGCAGAGAGTTCTATGACAAATCACAGGTACTGGGACAATTTACGCTAAATTATGACCGCACTTTTAATAATGACCATAAGGTAGGAGCCGTTATCGGCTGGGAAGTTCAGAAACGCACGGGAGACAACTTTTATGCGATGCGTAATCTGGCATTCTCTATGCCTTACCTATTGGCAGGTGTTACTGAAGGACAAGTAGGAGCCATGAATGGCGGAAATAATGATCTATATGAACAAGCCAACGAAGCTATGATAGGGCGTTTAAATTATTCATACAAGGACCGTTATCTCTTAGAAGGTCAGTTCAGATATGACGGCTCTTCTAAGTTTGCCAAAGGACATAGATGGGGATTCTTTCCATCGGTATCAGCAGGTTGGAGAATATCAGAAGAACCTTTCTTTAAATCAATTGAAGCTTTGGATTTCATCAATCAGCTTAAACTCCGTGCCAGCTATGGCGTGTTAGGTGATGACGGAAGCTTGGAATATGACTGGGCCATGGGTTATACTTATCCCTCTACTAGTGGGAATTCAGAAAACGGTTATTTTAATCAATATGCACCCGGCTATGTATTTGGTAGCCAATTTGTTTACGGAGCAACTCCATTAGCTTTGCCGAATGAAAATATCACTTGGTTCAAGTCTAAGACGTTCGATATAGGTGTAGATTTTACAGCCTGGGAAGGTTTGTTGGGAATATCATTTGATTACTTTAACCGTTACCGCACAGGACGTTTTGCCCGCCGTACCGGTTCCCTTCCTACTGTAGTAGGTGCTACCGCCCCTCGTGAAAATTTGGATAGTGACCGCCAGATTGGTTTGGAGTTAGAGTTAACTCACCGTAATAAAATCGGAGATTTCTCCTACAACCTAAAGGGTATTGCTACTATCACCCGCCAGAAATACCTGACTGCATCTGAGAAAGGTCCTTGGGGTAATTCTTATGACAGATGGCGTAATGATAACCTAACTAACCGTTACCAAGGTGTTCAGTTTGGTTATACTTCAGCCGGAAGATATGGTAGTTGGGAAGATATTTGGAATTACAAAATATTTAAGGAAAGAGATATACTTCCTGGTGACTATAAATACGAAGATTGGAATGGTGATGGTGAAATCAACAGCTCGGATGAACATCCGTTCGCTTTTGACCAGACACCATGGTTAAATTTCAGTTTAAATGCCGGACTAGAATACAAAAATTTTGATTTCAATATGCTGCTACAGGGTTCCGCATTAGGATCTATGGAATATAAGGAACCTCTGTACTCCATTTGGGGAACCAATGGTGGTGGTACATTGACACAATATCTTGATCGTTGGCATCCGGTAGACCCGACAGCCGATCCTTATTCACCTTCCACCCAATGGGTATCAGGTTATTACGCTTATACAGGTCGTTATCCGCGCAATAACTCGTCATTCAACCGCGTAAGCACTGCTTATCTGCGTTTGAAAAGTATTGAAATAGGTTACACATTGCCCCGCATTGCTAAAATGTCAAATGTAAGTCTGCGTATTTATGCCAATGCCTATAATCTATTGACCTTCACTGGTGTGAAGTTTGTGGATCCTGAACATCCCGATGATGATCTGGGACGTATGTATCCCCTGAACAAGACTTATACATTGGGTATGTGTTTATCTTTTTAATCCAACAATAGACTAATAACATAAAATTACTAAATATGAAAAATAAAATAATATCCGCTTTACTATGCATGACACTCACCACTTCATGCGTTGATTTGGATATTCCTCCAAAAAATATCGTTACCTCCGAAAACCTTCTTTCCAGTGAATCAGGTATGGATATCTATATGGCTAGAATGTATAGCAATATGCCATTTGAAGATTTCAAATATATGGCACAATGGGGATTCAATTATGATGGTTGGCTGAATGCGACCGGTATTGAAGGTACCGGTGAAGCGCTGAACCGCGATGGCATTTGTCATGCTTTTACAGGAGAAGACCATGCTTACTGGGGATCGGCATTTACTTTACTTCGCGATGCCAACTATCTGATTGAAAATCTACCTGCATATGCCGGTTCTTTCCCTGAAATTACTTATAACCATTATTTGGGTGAAGCTTATTACGTACGTGCTACAGTATTCTATGCTATGGCTCGCCGTTTTGGTGGAGTTCCTTTAGTAACCCATGTCATTAATTATCCGGCATCATCTGATAAACTGGAAGTACCACGTTCCAGTGAAGAAGAAACTTGGGATCAAGTACTGGCTGATTATGATATGGCAGCCTCATTAATGCAACCCAAAAGCCCAAAAAGTGGCTATTCAAACAAATATGTCGCTTTATCTTTCAAAGCGGAAGCTATGCTATATGCAGGCTGCGTAGCTAAATATAATGAAACTGTTACCGGCCGTCTGACAGGCCTGGGAGAAAAGACAGGGGTACGCGTCATTGGTTTTGATGAAGACAGGTGGCAAGCTGCTTCAAAAAAATATTTTACTGAAGCATACAAAGCTGCATCAGAAGTAATTCAAAACGGCGGTTATTCTTTATACAAAAAGAAGTGGGCTCCAGGCGATAAAGAAGCACAGTATCAGAATATGGTAGATATGTTCTCTGACCTGACCAGCCCGGAAAATATTTATGTAAAAGAATACATCTATCCTACGGTAACTCACGCATATGATGCATACAGCGCTCCGTTTATCTTCCGTTCTCCGCTTGCTTCAGGCGTATGTCCGACTGCTGATTTTGTGGAACTATTTGATGGATTTAACCACTACCCTGATGGAACACTTAAGGTTACAAGCGGCAACTCAAATACAGAAGGTGATTATCTGATGTATAATTCTCCGCTCGATTTCTATAAAAATGCAGAGCCACGTTTGAGAGCATATGTTATCTTCCCGGGTGATATGTTCAAAGGCAAAGAAATAGAAATTCGTGGAGGTGTGTATACCGGCAATACTCCGGTAAGGCCTCTTTTTAAAGATTATTCTTATAACTCGGCAGCTGCTCTATATCAAAATCTTGACATCTATACCCAGAAGCCCAAAACGCTGTATCTGAGCCCGAGAGAAGGTAACAATCAGGAAATTGTAACTCTAGAAGATGGATCAACAATGACCGCTGCTGGTGCCAACGGACCGTTCTATGATAACGGAGAAGCTTGTTTAACCGGGCTGTACGGACGTAAATGGTTAAATCCCGATCCGTCGTTTACAGCCAAAGAAGGTAACTCAGCACAACCATTCATTCTAATGCGCTATGCGGAAGTGTTACTTTCGGCCGCCGAAGCTGCTGTTGAATTATCCATGGCGAATGCTCCCTCTCCTGATGGAACAAATATGCTTGCTGTAGCAACAAAAGCAATCAATGATATCCGCGAAAGGGCAGGTGCCAAATTGCTAACAGGAGAGCTAAGAGGAGATGTAGAAAGCAGAAATATTGTTCGCAAGGAACGCCGCAAAGAATTGGCATTTGAAAATAAGACAAAGTGGGATTTGAGGCGCTGGAGAGTAAATCATTACGAAGGTCGTGATGGTTTCTGGGGTGAGACCCGCGATAAGAATATGTACAGTAACCAGACACGCTACCGTTTCAGAGGTGTTTATCCATTCTACTCTACCAAAGAAAAGAAGTACTTCTTCGACGTTCATTACCAATGGGTCAGTCAAAAGACATTTACATACACAGTACTTGACTATTATTTCTCCATACCTTCCGGTGAAGTCTCAAAGAGTCTTGTAATAGATCAACAACCTAACAGATAATATAATGATTTAATAATTAGGAATATACAAAATATGAAAAAGATAAAATTATATAGTCTATTGAGCACAATGCTTTTAATGGCATCGTGTAGTAGTATGTTCGAAAAAGATAATTATGAGGAACCTAGTGAAACACTCTGGGGTGAAGTAGTTGACGTTGCCACAAGTGAACGGATACTGACCGACCAGGGAAGCGAAGGTATCCGCATACGTCTCACTGAATTGAGTTGGGGAGAAAACGTAACCCATAATCCAGATTTCTATTGTATGCCTGATGGAACTTTTCAAAATACAAAGATTTTCAAAGGGAATTATTATATTCGCATAGATGGTCCGTTCATTCCTTTGGTAAGAGAAAATACAGATGGCGTGCCCTTGGCTGATGAGTCCATTGAAACAGAGATAAAAGGCACTACCAAAGTAAAATTTGAAGTACAGCCTTTCTTGAAAGTCAGGATTGAAGGGGATCCCATGGTAAGCAATGGCGTTATCAAAGCTAAGGTCATTGTGGAACGTGGTGTATCGGAAGATATTTTCCGTGAAAAAATCGAACCGATGGGGAATTATAAAGATGAATATCAGAACGTCACTGATATCCAGCTTTTTGTAAGCTATTCTTCAACAGTAGGATATAGAGCACGTGACGAACGCTGGTCTAGCAGTATTGACTATTCAGGCGACAGTTTCAACGATTTGTTTGGTCAACCTGTAACTATCAAGTCAAATGGAACTATTCCTTCAGGACGTAAAGTGTTTGTTCGTGCCGCAGCACGCATCAATTACGACACTCCTGTAGGTAGTGGAACCAGAAGATGGAACTATAGTGAGCCCATGGAAGTATTGATTCCATGATAATCACATAAACGCTTGTTTCAGGAAGAGGTTAACTCAGGACATCATTCCATCAACCTCTTCCTTTTTTATTCACCTGACAAGGATAATTATCTAATTGAATCATACAAAAAACATAAAGTAACATGAAATTCAGCTATCTTATTGCAAGTCTACTGGTTTTCGGAATGAGTACCCTTTCTAACGCCCAGAATACGGATGGTGTGAAAACCACCTTTCAGACTTCACGTGAATGGAGACCCACCATTGATAATCGAACAGAAGCAGTAATGGTGTATGGAGTAGGAGGCAATCCATCCGATAGATTAGAAAAACCATCTTTTGAAGAACGAGTCAAGTCATGGAAAGAGAGAGGATATACCGTCCATTTTATGACAGGCATAGCTTGGGGAGAATATCAAGATTATTTTACAGGAAAGTGGGATGGTAAGTGGCATTTAGACGAAGGACAAGTCACACAGAAAGGGGATACTATTTGGCATGGATATATGGTTCCTTACATTGTCCCATCCGATAATTTTTTGAACTATCTAAAAGAAAGACATATTAAAAGAGTGATTGACGCAGGGGTTAAAGGCATTTTTATGGAAGAGCCAGAGTTCTGGGCAAGAGCAGGATATAGTGAATCCTTTAAAAAAGAGTGGAAGAAATATTATGGTTTCCCCTGGCAACCTCAAGACAAATCACCAGAAAATACCTATTTATCTAACAAGTTAAAATATCATTTATATTATAACGCTCTGAAAGAAGTATTCACATTCGCTAAAGAATATGGAAAGACAAGAGGGCTAGATGTAAAATGTTACGTTCCCACCCATTCATTGGTGAATTATTCTCAGTGGATGATTGTTAGTCCAGAAGCAAGCCTGGCATCATTACCTTGTGTAGACGGATACATTGCACAAGTGTGGACAGGGACCTCACGCGAACCGAATTATTATAATGGGAAGGCACAGGAAAGAGTCTTTGAAACAGCCTATTTGGAATATGGTTCCATGGAATCAATGACAGCACCAACAAAAAGAAAAGTGTTTTTCCTAACCGATCCTATAGAAGATCGTTCCCGTGATTGGAGCGACTATAAGAAAAATTATCAAGCTACCTTTGTGGCTCAATTACTTTATCCCAACATTGCCAATTACGAAGTAATGCCTTGGCCGGAAAGAATATATGAAGGATTATATCGTACGAGTGCCAACAGCAACAAGAAGCAACGTATTCCCCGTTTTTATTCCACACAAATACAAGTAATGATTAATGCATTAAACAAAATGCCCCTATCCCGTAATAAAGTGACCGGTAGCAGAGGTATTAGCGTCTTGATGTCTAACTCACTGATGTTCCAGCGCTTCCCTTCTCATAAGGGTTATAATGACCCACAACTTTCAAATTTCTATGGGCTGGCTTTACCTCTCTTGAAACGGGGTGTACCTGTCAAAACAGTCCACATGGAGAACCTGAAATACAAAGAATCACTAGCCGATACCAAAGTTTTGCTGATGTCTTACTCAAACATGAAACCTTTGGAACCAAAAGCTCACCAATATATAGCCGAATGGGTGAAAAAAGGTGGTGTGCTAATTTTTAGTGGAACCGATAAGGACCCTTTCCAAACCGTCAGAGAATGGTGGAACACCCAAGGCAACAAATACGAAACTCCATCAGCACACTTATTTGAGCAGATGAGACTTTCTAAATCACCTCAGGAAGGAGAATACCAGTATGGGAAAGGCACCGTCTACATCGTACACACCGATCCTAAGGCTTATGTATTGAAAGAAGGAGGTGATCATAACTTCATAGAGTTGGTAAGCCGTATGTATGAGCGAAAAGCCAAAGCCGGCAAACTCACCTTAAAAAACAATTTCTATCTTCAAAGAGGTGCATATGACCTCATCGCTGTCATGAAAGAGAGCGTAAGCGAGACCCAATATAAAGTAAAAGGATGCCTGATTGATTTATTTGATCCGAAATTACCGGTTTATGATTCAATACAGATTAATCCCGGAGAGCAAGCACTCTTATTAAATGTTGAGCGCATAAAGAATAAGAAAAAAGCTCAAGTATTAGCTTCGGCCAGCAAAGAATACAATGAACAAAGAGGTGAAAATTATTACAAGTATGTAGCTAAAAGCCCGGCTGAAACGACCAATATTTCAAGAGTACTTCTCCCGGTATGCCCTAGGAGTGTAAAGATTAACGGGAAGGAAACCTTCCGCCCTCAGAACTGGAATGCCCAAAGCAGAACCTATTTGATAGAATTTGAAAACTCACCTCAAGGGGTTTCCATTCAGTTTCATTGGTAAGAGAAATTAAAGAATAATAGATAAATATCCTAATTTAATAAGTTGAAAAATAATTATCAACGATATTCGTATCTTATATGCTTTCATACATTCTGCAGGAATACCGTACAAAGTAATAATAAATGTTAGATCACTTAAACACTGAAAAAATGAAATTTATTTATGTAATAGCATTAAGCACCCTTTTGACGGTCCAAACGTCTGTCTTTGCCAAGGCAAATGTGGTAGACTATGTAAATACTTTAATAGGAAGCCAGTCCAAACATTCTCTCTCTACCGGGAACACCTATCCGGCCATAGCTATGCCATGGGGCATGAATTTCTGGACCCCTCAAACCGGAAAAATGGGTGATGGATGGGTGTATACCTATGATGCCGATAAAATCAGAGGTTTCAAGCAGACCCATCAACCCAGTCCATGGATCAATGATTACGGACAATTTGCCATTATGCCTATAACCGGAAAAGCCGTTTTCAACGAAGATCAACGCGCCAGTTGGTTCTCACACAAAGCGGAGGTGGCCACCCCGTATTACTATCGAGTCTATTTGGCTGATTTTGATGTAGTGACAGAAATAGCCCCCACAGAAAGAGCAGCCATATTCCGTTTCACTTTTCCGGAAACCGACCAGGCCTATGTAGCCGTTGACGCTTTTGATAACGGCTCATATGTGAAAATAATACCTTCGGAGAATAAGATAATCGGCTATACCACCAAAAACAGCGGGGGTGTTCCAGCTAATTTCAAGAACTATTTCGTATTGCAATTCGATAAAGCTTTCACCTATACCGCAGCCGTAGTTAATAACAATATTGACACAAAAAAAAAGGAAGTTGATGATGAACATGCCGGAGCCTTAATAGGCTTTAAAACTCACCGGGGAGAAACTGTACACGTACGTGTAGCTTCATCATTCATTAGCCCCGAACAAGCTGAGCTTAATCTGAGAGAGTTAGGCTCCGATAGTTTCGACAAAGTGGTTGCACGTGGTCGCCAAAGCTGGAACAACGTTTTAGGGCGTATAGATATAAAGGACGATAATATAGACCATCTACGCACATTTTATTCTTGTCTGTATCGATCTGTTCTCTTTCCCCGAAGCTTTTATGAAATAGATGCCAAGGGGCAAGTGATGCATTATAGTCCTTATAATGGGCAAGTACTACCCGGATACATGTTCACCGATACCGGTTTTTGGGATACTTTCCGAAGTTTGTTCCCTTTTCTAAATCTAATGTATCCATCTATGAATGCCAAGATGCAAAAAGGGCTGGTCAATGCTTATAAAGAAAGTGGATTCCTACCCGAATGGGCCAGTCCAGGGCATAGAGATTGTATGGTAGGCAATAACTCAGCTTCCGTAGTGGCTGATGCCTACTTGAAAGGCCTCAGAAGCTATGATATTGAAGCCCTTTGGGAAGCTTTGAAACATGGCACACAGGCTGTGCATCCAAAAATATCTTCCACCGGCCGCTTAGGTTATAAATACTACAACCAACTGGGTTATATACCTTATAATATGGAGATCAAGGAGAGCGCTGCCCGAACACTGGAATATGCATATGATGATTGGTGCATCTATCAATTGGGCAAGGCACTAAAGAAATCTAAAAAGGAAATAGCGATCTTTGCCAAACGTGCCATGAACTATAAAAATCTGTATGATCCCCAACACAAACTAATGCATGGAAAGAATGCCGATGGAAAATTTCAAGAGCCGTTCAACCCGTTCAAGTGGGGCGATGCATTCACTGAAGGAAACAGTTGGCATTACACCTGGTCCGTATTCCATGACCCGCAAGGACTCATTGATTTAATGGGGGGAAAAGATGCTTTTAATGAAATGATGGACTCCGTATTTGTCTTACCACCTATCTTTGATGACAGTTATTATGGTACTGTAATTCATGAAATACGTGAAATGCAAATTATGAATATGGGAAATTACGCTCACGGAAATCAGCCTATCCAGCACATGCTATATCTTTACAACTACTCTGGCCAGCCATGGAAAGCACAATACCACATCCGCCAAGTGATGAATAAGTTATACACTCCGACACCCGACGGTTATTGCGGCGATGAAGACAACGGACAAACCTCAGCTTGGTATGTATTCTCGGCAATGGGTTTCTATCCCGTATGCCCGGGAAGTGACCAGTATGTATTAGGCTCGCCTTACTTTAAACAAATGATACTACATCTCGAAAACGGAAAGACGGTAACGATTTCATCCTCTTCTAATGCCAGAAGTCAATGCTACATTAACGTTATGACACTTAATGGCAAAGATTATAATAAGAATTTTCTCACGCATGAAGACCTAATGAAAGGAGCCAACATCTCTTACCAGATGACTGACCACCCCAATATGACCAGAGGAACTCAGGACAACGCCTTCCCATATTCTTTTTCAAGAAAATTTAAAAGCAAAAAATAACATATTACAGAAAGAATCTATACTTCATTATTAGAAGCTGTTTTGAATTTATTGAAAAGCAATGCTATACAAACAGATAATATGTTGTAAATCAGTTTATTAATTGAGTGTCTCTTTATAACTTTATGAGTACCAATTAATTAAAGGAATGAAACGATACTCAACCAACCTCACTGATAAACAATGGCAAGTTGTCGAAAAAATCTTAAATAGACAAGAAAGAAAGCGTAAATATACTCTAAGAGACATCATGAATGCAATCTTTTATACTCTGAAATCAGGGTGTCAGTGGTGTATGCTTCCTAAAGATTTCGCTCCATGGCAGAGCGTCTATTTCTACTTCAGTAAATGGAAGAATGAAGGCATTATTGAAGAACTTCTTGATACACTACGCTCTTATGTTTGCAAAATGATTGGCCGAAACGAAAGCCCAAGCCTGGGAATCATTGATTCCCGAAGTGTGAAGAGTTCCCATCATGTAGATGCTGATAGAGGGCTTGATGATAATAAGAAAATCAAAGGCAGGAAACAACATATTGTTGTTGATACCCATGGATTTCCTATAGCCATTGCTATCCACCAAGCGAACAGTCATGATAGTAAAGGTGCTCCTATGGTAATTGACAGCCTGGCATACAAATTTCCACGTCTTGTGAAAATTCTTGCAGACGGTGGTTACAGAGATAGTCTTGCTGACTGGTTGATGGAGAAGTATGGCTGGGATTTAGAAGTCGTTCTCAAACCTGATCAATGTCCATCCAAATTTCAAGTACTACCTAAGCGTTGGATTGTTGAACGTTCTTTTGCTTGGCTCGAGAATTACAGAAGACTCACCATTGATTATGAATTCCTTGCTGAGACATCTTTAGCCATGGTTCAACTTGCTTTCTATAAAATATTTCTTAATAAAATTATTGACTAATTCCAAAACAGCTTCTTATATATCCATCTATTTAATAGTATGAAATAATGCATTCGCAATATAACTAAAAAATGAAATAGTCATACTTCTTTATTATCTGCTTTGCTTATTTATTAGGCATCTATTAATTATTTGGAACACCATATAAGGATTTGTAACCAAGCCTCCGTGCCCGGCATTTTCCACTTTTATTATTTGTTTGTTATAAAGCTTTTTATTCAATTCTATAACGACATCTTTGTAGACAGGTAAAGTTTCTGTTCCGTAAAGAATGGTGATGCCACCTTTGAAGTTGTTTAACTTTAAAGGCTCTATGTTTAACCGTTGCGGATCTCGGGATTGGTCGAGCCAAGTATGGTAATTAGCCAACATTATTCGTCGTTCACTCTTGTCGAACAAATTTTCCCAACTACCATCTCCAAATGCAGCCTTTTCAATGAATTGGATTGTTCCTTTTTCAATCTCACCTTTTTCTAACAGCAGTTTGGCTAACTGCATCTCACTTTTTACTTTCTGCAAGTCCGATTGATACTGACTTTTGCCTTTCAATAACCCAAACAAAGGTGGTTCGTACACAATCATATTTTTCACTTTTTCAGGATGTTCTACAGCAATCTGAATAACAATATTGGAACCATAGGAGTGCCCTACAAAATTTGCTTTTTCAAAACCAAGAGCTTTCATCAAAGCGATGACATCCTTTACATCTTGTGCAATAGAACCTTGTGCAACATCTGGAGTGGAAGCACTATGTCCCCGACGATCATAAAGTATCAATGGATTTTTGACTTGTCCAGCCAAATAGACTGCAATAGGTAACCACGAGCCGTGGTCGCTCCAAGAACCATGTACAAAAATAATCGGTGTACCTTTCCCTTTACGATATATAGTTGCCAAGTCAGCATCGCCGATGTTTACCAAAAACAACGGATTTTCTTTTTCAAAATCCATTATCTTTTGTTCTGAAATATTGATTTTCGGTTGTTGTGCATTTACTTGTACCGAAAGCAACAATGCAATAAATAAGAATAAAACGCTTATCCTGGAAGAGAATATTTTATTGTTCATATTACTTTTCTTCAATAAAATGAATAAATTAAAACAGAATGTAAAGGTAGAGGAAACAAAAGCCTAATACAATACCTAATTATAGCTATTTCACTCTTTTATCCAAGACTCCAATCGCAAAGGCAATAAGCCTGACTTTAGCAATCAAGGTACAACTTCATTTATTAATCTATGAATTTTAATACTATTCTATAATCGTAAATAGGTGAACTTCTGTTAAGCTATTTAATGGATAATATTTAAAGGATAATAGTAACCGAAATATAACTATCATTACAGTTATGGCAATATTTGTCTAAAACTGTATTTTTGTTTATATATGTTATTTTATTATAATAAGAACCTTATAGAAATACAATAGCAATAAAAATGTAGATATATTTGCATCAACATTTTTGTTAAACAAATATGGTGAGATCAAAAGATAATAACACAGAAGCAAGAATATTGGAAGCTGCCAAAAGTATCTTTCTAAGAGATGGTCTCCAGGGAGCACGTATGCAGGATATTGCAGATCTCGCCCAGATAAACAGAGCTATGCTGCATTACTATTTCCGCGATAAAGAAATGCTTTCTCAAGAAGCAATGAAATCTGTGATTTCCAAATTTATCGGAACATTCAAAGCCAACTTAAATTCGGAAGAATTACCTTTTAAACAAAAAATGGACTTCTATATAAAAGCTGAAATCGATTTAGCTTACAATAATCCAGATATGCTAATATTTGCTTTACATGAAGCAGCAAGAGATCCTCTTTTTTTCAGAAAGATAATCCCTTACAACAAATTGAGTGCTGTTTTTAGAAAACAACTTAAAGAAGCTTATGATAATGGAGAGGTTAAAACCGATAATATTGAGGAATTCATCACAATGGTGTCTAGTTTATGTATGTTTCCTTTTATAGCCGGTCCGTTATATATGATGATTTTTAATATAGATGAAAAGCAATGGGAAGTATACCGTCGGGCATTAAAACAAAAATTGTCACAACTTATCAAACAAATGATATTTAAAGAGTAAGTCTATTTTTTTTATTCTATTATTAACTTTTTTGTTAAACAATAAAGTGTGTTTTTAAATGATCTGTTTTATATTGATCATGTAAGAATCAAATAACTTTTAGCCAGTAAACAATAACAAATTAATCGATATATTAAATGTCAAAACTAACAATTTTGTTAAACTCAAAAGTTTATATAGCCAAACTACAGTTATGTGCTATATTTATCAGCTCTCCTTTTTGGGCTTCTGCTCAAGAGTGTCGGCACTATACGTTAGATGAATTAGTTTACAATGCCCATAAGAATTATCCGTATGCGGAACAGCTAAATTTGACCGAACGCCGAAATTTAGAATCGGTAAAAAGCACTAATTCAGAATGGCTTCCCCAATTATCAGCTTTAGGAAAAACGTCTTATCAGTCCGAAGTATCAGCTATTCACATACCGGAAAGTCTGGAACAAAATCTTGGCATCAATCTCGGGAACGGAAAGAAGTTGCAGTATCAAGGGGAATTGAGCCTCTCACAATTAATTTATGATGGGGGCAGAAGCAGTATACAAAAGAAACTCAATAGACTAAGCGGAGATATAAAAGAGCAACAAATAAAGACCTCAATATTGTCATTGGAAGAAACTATTAATGATTTATTTGAATCTATTCTAATCAACAAAGAACAGTTAAAGATTAATCGATTTCAACAAACAGATCTAGAATTAAGGAAAAATGACATCGCCTTAGCTATTCAAAATGGAATTTCATTGAAAACAGACTTGCAAGAAATTGATGCCGATATTATACAACTCAAGCAACAAGAGACGGAACTAACCATGCAATTTTGTCAAAAAGTCACTCAGTTGTCTTCTTTTACCCGGCAGAAAATTGATACAACAGCTGTATTTGATCTTCCAGAGCCGACCATCGTTTTAAATAGAGATTATACAAACAGACCTGATTATCGGCTGTTCGGAAAACAAATTCAAAATACTAAATGGCAACTTAGACAACTGAATCAAGAATTAATGCCGCAACTCTCTTTCTTTGCCAACGGATACTATGGACGTCCGGGAATCAATGCCATGGATTATTCATCCCACTATTCGGGCGTTTTAGGCGTTTCACTCAAATGGAATATTGCATCTCTCTATAATAATGTTCATCAAAAACGAATGATCAATTCCGACAAAGCATTGATCAGAAATCAACAATCACAGTATGAATTAGACATGAACAGGCAAATAGACAATCTGAGAATTAACCTGATAAAGAACAGAAAACTAATAAATAATGATGATTTAATTGTAAAGATACGCTCTAATGTAAAAGATGTGGCGGCTGTCCAATTAAAAAATGGATCAATAACATTGACAGACTATCTTATAAAGTTGAATGATGAAAGTCAGGCACTGATAAATAAATCTATTCATAAGATAGAATATGTGATGAACGGAACAAAAATGAGAACATTATTGAATGATAAATAACAAAAAAAATAAAATTATGGATAACAAAAAAGAATCAATGAAATCATTAAAGAAGAGAATTCTAAAAAGAAAATTTCTTCTAGGATTGGCTGTAATAATAATCGTACTTTGTTGTGGCTCTAAAATGATTTATGAAAGTTGGAATCATGAAACAACGGATGATGCCCAAGTAGATGGCAATATCATTCCACTCCGTACTACGGTCAGCGGATATATCCGTAAGATTCAATTCACGGATAATCAACAAGTAAAAAAAGGAGATACATTAATCATTTTTGATACGGTCAGCTTACTGGCAGAAGTTAACCGGGCCCAAGCTCAAATACAAGCAGCACAAGCTGAATTGCAATCAAATCAAAAGCAAATTTTAGCTTCTGAATATAGCGAAGTCACGGCCAATTTTAATTCCGGTTCAGCAAAAGATAATATCGAAATTGCCAAAGCTCACGAATGGCAAGCGAAAAAAGAGTATCAAAGAATTGAAAAGATGTACAATGCAGGAGCGGCTACCCAGCAAGCTCTTGACAATGCAAAAATGGCATACCAAGTAAGCTATGCCCAATCGAAGGCAGCAAACAAACAATTTAGAGCATTAACAGCACAGCAGTCCATTACTCATTCACAAACAAACATTCATTATATAGAGGTGAAACAGGCAGAAGCGCATATCAAACAAGCAAAGGCACAATTAGCATTGGCTAAAGATCAATACGACCATGCATTTATCATTGCTTCATGTGATGGCGTCATATCAAAAAAAAATATCGAAGTAGGCCAATTTATACCAGCAGGTATGGCTTTAGCTTCCCTTATCAGTCTATCAGATATATGGGTCACCGCAAACTTCAAGGAAACACAACTCAACGATATGAAGAAGGGACAAGATGTTGATATTACGGTAGATGCTTATCCCAATCTGAAGATAAAGGGAAAAGTAGAGAGCTTTTGTGGAGCCACCGGAAGTAAGTTTTCCATTCTTCCAGCAGAAAATGCAACCGGCAATTTTATAAAAGTAACCCAACGGATACCTGTACGAATTCTTCTTGCTGAAACTGATTCCAAAAAGTTATTACTTCCGGGAATGAATGCTGTAATCTCTGTAAAGACAAGATAAAATGCAAGAAGCTGTTATTAGTAAAAGCCTTGATTATCCTTCCGGAATATCAAGAATCATTATTATGGCAACCTGCATCACAGCATCAATGTTAGAGCTCGTAGATACTACTATTGTAAACGTTTCATTACGACATATAGCAGGTAGTGTAGGAGCCTCAACAACAGACGTTGCATGGGTCATTACGGCATATGCCATATCAAATGTAATCATAATTCCTCTAAGCGGAATGTTGTCTGAATTATTTGGAACAAAAAAATACTTTACTTTTTCAATCTTACTCTTCACTTTTGCATCATTTATGTGCGGCAACTCTACAGAATTTTGGGAATTAATTCTATGGCGTTTTATCCAAGGATTGGGGGGAGGTGCATTGATGGCTCAATCACAAAGTATCCTCGTAGCATCATTTCCTCCCCAAAAGTTGGGGTTTGCAAGCACGATCTATGGCATAGGTGCAGCAGTAGGACCAGCTATAGGACCGGCATTGGGAGGAATTATCACTGATAATTATTCGTGGCACTGGATCTTCTTTGTTAATGTTCCATTGGGAATAATCGCGGCAATAACATCATGGACAATGAAACTCCCAAATAAAAAGAACTTTCATTTGAAAGGGAATATCGACTGGTTTGGAATTTTCTTTTTAGCTATAGGTATAGGCAGCTTACAATATGTATTGGAAGAAGGGAATTCGAAAAATTGGTATGATAGCCATATTATCACTATCTACAGCATTGTAGCTTCCATAGGTATCCTTGCATTCCTTTTTACAGAATTGAAAGTTTCAATGCCGGCAGTAAATATAAAATTAATGAAACGTAAAAATCTGGCTATGGGTGTTTTCTTTAATTTTATAATGGGAGCAATGCTCTATATAGCAATTTATGCATTTCCTTTAATGGCTCAAATTAATTTAGGATGGACAGTTACTTTAAGCGGATTTTCACTAGTACCGGGTGCAATAATGTCTACGATAGGAATGATTTTCTGCAAAAAAATGATAGCAAAAGGAGTAAATCCCCAAAATTTAATGATAAGTGGATTTATATGCACCTTCATCTTTGGGCTATGGATGTGTTTCCAATCAGCCAATACTTCTTGGGAAGGTGTCTTTTTCCCTCTATTATTTAGAGGACTTGGAGTCGGATTATTTATGTTACCTGTAATTATAATGGCTATAGAAGGACTTACCGGCTCTGATTTAGGGCAGGCCACGGGACTTACCAATATGGCAAAGCAATTGGGAGGTGCTGTTGGATTAGCTTTAATCGGCACACACATCTCAAATAAGCAAGCTGCTTATCAATCTTTGCTCTCGACTAATATTACCCCATATAATACAAATAGTTCAAATGCAATGAGTGGGATAATGCACTTATTACAGAGTACGGGAATGAATATGGAAAGCAGTCAGTCCATCTGTTATAAATTGTTTGATAATGAGGTATTCAAGCAATCAGCATTACTTAGTTACTTATCCTCATTCAGGGTATTGGCTATAGCCAGTATTATTGCAGCAATTCTAATATTTTGTATAAAAAAACAAAAGAAAACGCCAGCTTAATAGGCTAATACATAAAGGAATATACATATGTTAAAATTTGAAAAGATAAAAACAAAAGACTCAATGATAACTCTGGTAGATATCAATTCTGCTAATACCAGAATAGTTGATAATGACATATTTCTAATCTCAAGAGTCGATAATATAACTTCTATAATTGATAGAGTTCGCAAAGCAGAAAGCATTGGGATAGGACTTTGCCTAGAGGGAAGTGGTTCCATTTGCGTTAACTCAGCTACCTTTGAATTAGTTCCTAACAGATTATTTTTTATTTTACCCGAGCAGTTTGTTGGGAATATAGAAACAAGTAAGAATTTTAAAATTCTCTTTATCGCGATTTCAGCTGATACTTTAGAGGATTTTTCAAAAGAAAACAATATCTTTTCTCTTTTCTTACAACTAAAATATATTCATTATCTGGATATTACAGATGAAGAGCGGGAACTTTTTAAAGAATATCATCTATTTATGTCGCAGTTTTTGAAAAATAAAACAGATTCTTATCATAAGAAATCTACATCCAAATTATTGGAAAGTTTCTTTTTTGAGATTTGCCACATTTCAAAAAAGCATGAGCTACTAGTTTCTTCACTCATGGGGCATCAAAGCAGAAAAGAATCGATATTACAAAGTTTCTTCAAGGTACTGACTCAAAATTACCAGTCACAACGTAATGTCGCATTTTATGCCAATCAATTATGTCTCACCGCAAAGCATCTTTCTGTAGTCATAAAAGAGGCAAGCGGAAGAACAGTCAGAGAATGGATAGACAAATTTGTGATATTAGAAGCAAAAGCATTATTGAATTCCTCAGATATGAATATACAAGAAATATCAGATCAATTACATTTTGTTAATCAATCTTTCTTCGGTAAATATTTCAAGCATGCTGTAGGAGTTTCTCCTAAGAAGTATAGAGAAATGGGGGTGCCATATTACTCAGAAAATGAGCACTGATTGAAACGGTCAATGACGAGTTGAAGAATATTGCACACTCACGTTAAATAAGAAACTTTGGGGTATTCAATGTAGTTTGCCTGATGGTTGGAATAATCTTCTACTTGATCGCTATTTACAGGGAAAAAGGAATGTGAAGTTAGTTTCATCACAGGAGTTATAGCTAACTTTGCTTTTTCTTCTTCTCTGATTTCTTGATTACTTCTGGGATCAGTTTGTATGTAGTCCCTGTCATATAATTCTTCTTTGTGAATCAACCTGTAAAGGATTCGAAGTAATTTATTGGCTACGTTGTTCATCACCAGATAATAGGGTTTCTTCTCGATCTGATACTTTCGGATAAAATACAGCAGGATCTCCTTATTGTGGTCCTTGGCCGAACGTGCACATAAGAAAAGCAGGCTCTTTAAGTGTTTATCTCCCAGTGGTGAACTGTGGTTATTACCTTTCATCTTTCCCTATTCTTTGGGATAGGGAGCTATACCGGCATAGGCCGCACAGCGTTTGGCAGTATCCAATTTTTGGAAATCCTCCGTTTTAATAATTAGCTCACAGGCTGTTACAGGACCAACTCCTGATACGCTGGTCAGGATCCGATAACTTTTCTCCTGTTCAGGGTTGCTCTTAATCAACCGGTCGATTTCAGCATCCAATCCCCTGATTTGTTCATCTAGTTCATCCAGCAGGTGTTGGCGAACTCTGGCAGCCGCCAACGAAACCATGACCTTACAATTGTCTCCCCGGTTTAACGTGGAAAGCCGTTTACGGCTCTCTACCAACTGCCCACGTGTGCGGTAAAGTTCCTGAAGTTCTTCCAACTCTTCTGTGGAAGCGGAACAGGGCTGCAAACGGTCACTGAAACGTTCGGCGTATTCACGAATCCGGCAGGCATCCACTTCGTCCGATTTTCCTCGTTGAAGCCCCATGCTGTGTTTGATTTTATAACCCGGAACAAAGCAGATAGGTACTCCCGCACAGCTACACAAGTGAAGAAGTAAATCTCCGTAAAGGCCGGCGTTTTCTGCACACAGGCACGCATTGAGCGGAAGGAGGGAAAGGAAGAGCCCTATTCCTTCAACCGTGTTTTTAACTTGTTTCAAATGATGTAATTGGCCTTGAACATCAAAGAAACTAACCTCAAAACTTGGCAGACCCAAATCAATTCCATACATTTGTTCCATAGCATTCAGTTTTGAGGGAAGTCTCCTGTACTGAACGGCTACTACCATAATGGTGGGCTCTGTTAGTCCCTAAATACTCTCTGGCTTGAGTTCAATAATTATGTCGTGCTTAATACGAGGAATAGTATCGAAGACTACTAGAGGAAGTAAGCTAACGCGACATAGGGAGACTTTCTGTTTATACCCTGCAAGTATAAGAAGCTGTTTTGAAATTAGTCAATAATTTTATTAAGCAATATTTTATAGAAAGCAAGTTGAACCATGGCTAAAGATGTCTCAGCAAGGAATTCATAATCAATGGTGAGTCTTCTGTAATTCTCGAGCCAAGCAAAAGAACGTTCAACAATCCAACGCT
>JALCME010000014.1 GCA_022648295.1 Bacteroides sp.
CTCTAACTTATACAAGAACCATAACTTTTCTAAATCCTGATTGCTATACATAATCTGTTTTTTTTAAGACTATGCAAAGCTCTACTAATTTTTGCATGAATCAAACACGTGAGTATTGGACGCTTACTTATTATAATAAAAAATATATAAATATAAAAGGCTCATCATTCCGATTTTTTCTTTACATACACAATTTTTGGATTGAAGAAGAAAGATTTTATCAGAGAACTTATAATTATATTTATCTTATAAAAAGAGAGGTGCAATAAAAGTTTAAATAAAAGTTTAGTACAACTAAGATAAAAGAGAAGCCTCTCATCTAATTCTCCATAGCCTTTCCGGTATAAATAAAAGCGGTTTCTGTAAAAGTAAGAAAACATCTTTATTCTCTTTCTATTCTTTAACTGATAAAAAGACAAGCTCCCTCCTCCTATTCGCAAATGCTTTACAATACTTTTCCCAACTAAATAACAGGGGTACAATTTGGAGATTCGTAATGTAAATTCCGTATCATCTCCCCAGATAAAAAATTCTTTAAATGGTAGACCTACTTTCAACACTATAGAGCAAGGAAATAATACAGAAACAAATGTAGCAGATGAGACCCTTACAATGCCGTCTTCTAATTTCTCACACCAAAAGGGGTACCCTGTTGCTTTTTGTTTAGTATTAATTTGAGGTAAATTCACAGGATCTCCATCTAAGTTAACAACTTTACTACAAACAAAACCTATCTTATCTTCTTCTTCTAAAGAAAATAATTCAGAAGTTAACATCTCTAAGGAATCTTTTGAAGGAAGCACATCGTCATCCATAATCCAAACATAATCATAATCATTCTCAACAGCATATTTAATACCTACAAAAAAACCACCAGCTCCTCCTAAATTAGATTGATTAATAGCTATTATATCCTGTAGTGATTCTAGATATTCTAATGTACCATCAGTAGAACCATTATTGACAACCACAACATCGCTCTTGTAGCTCTGTTTTTGTACAGCACAAATCGTCCCTTTCAATAATTCAAGACGATTATATGTAACAATGATCGTACATACTCTATTCATAAGGTTTCAAAAAAATAAGATTATCTGATTGTTTAATTATTTATATTCAAGCATATATCTGAACATGATCTATACACATTATATGATCCATAGGATTTTATTACTAGTAATCTATTAAACATATTTGCCAATCACCATACATTCCCATTACTTCTCCATATATTGCAATATGGAACAATTCTTATATAGTTTCCTAAAACATAAAAAAGGAAATGCTAATATAAACGAAGAGTAATAATCCAATAAAATAAACATTCGTTCATTTTTCTTAAGCCCAGCTCTCTTTGAACGTTTTTTAGCTTCTGAAGCGACTAAAAGTTTATACATGCTCTTTCCAAACAAGCTTAGATCATTATAAAGATAAATATGCTTTTTATGTACATAATCAACAGCTAAAAGCCATTCATAATATTTGTTAGTCAATCGAGATTTGCTCTTTTCATCACACGAATAAAGTACTAAACACTGATTGATAAAAGCAAAATTAGTCTTTTGAGCGATTCTGATTAAGAGTTCATATTCCTGCCAGAACCTCATTTTCTCATCAAATAAGCCAACTTCTTTAAGTACAGAACGCTTTACAAATATAGTAGATGTTAAACATGGAATAGTATACATTATTTTTCGAGATATATTACCTCTATTGCCTTTATCTGGAAAAACATCTATCTCATATTCTTGATCATCTGTGATATAAATATTCTTTCTACCACAATATACAAGTCCTACATCTGGAGTTTGAGTAATAGCATTGCATTGAAGTCCTATTTTTTCAGGAAGCCAAACATCATCATCATCAAGAAAAGCTAAATATTCTCCAGAAGAATATTTAATGCCTAAATTTCTTGCATAATTCCCCCCTCTAGAATTCTTTTTATCAATTCTAATATATTTGACCTTATTGCCATATGACATTACAACTTTTTCTGTATTATCAATAGAAGCATCGTCAACTACAATACATTCTATATCTTTATAAGATTGTTGTAATACACTCTCTATAGCCTTTTTTAATAATAAAGCCCTATCCTTTGTTATGATAATCGCAGAAACCATCACGCATCTTACTAATAAAATTTATTTAATATCTGTTCTATAATTTGGTGCATATCATAATACTTATATTCAGCTAATCTCCCTCCAAAGATATACTTTATATCATTATTTGCTAATTCCTTATATTTTTGATATAAAATGTTATTCTTTTGATCATTTATAGGATAATATGCTTCACTACCCGTTTGCCATTCAGCGGAATACTCTTTCGAAATTACAGTTTTAGATTGTGTACCGAACTCAAAATGTTTATGCTCAATAATCCTTGTAAAAGGAGTATTGATATCAGTAAAATTTACAACTGCATTACCTTGATAGTTATCACAGTCAAGGATTTCTTCTTCAAAATATAATGTACGGTATTCTAATTTCCCAAAACAATATCCATAGAACTCATCAATCATTCCGGTAAATAATATTTTATCAGCTATATTCTCCCAATACGAACGATTTTTGAAGAAATCTACATTAATTTTCGTTTCAATACCTAAGAGCAAACCATCTATCAATTTATTATATCCACCAATTGGTATACCTTGATATTTATCGTTAAAATAATTATTATTGAACGTGAAACGTACCGGTATCCGTTTTATTATAAACGCAGGAATCTCTGTTGCCTGTCTTCCCCACTGTTTTTCTGTATAGCCTTTAATTAAAATTTCATAAATATCTTTTCCCACCAAATTAATAGCTTGTTCTTCCAAATTTTTTGGAGAAATTACTCCATATAATTGTTTTTGTTCTTCTATTTTCTTTCTAGCTTCTTCAGGTGTTTTGCTTCCCCATAATTCATAGAAAGTATTCATATTAAAAGGAAGGTTGTATAATTTTCCTTTATAATTAGCAATAGGAGAGTTAGTATATCTATTAAATTCTACTATAGAATTGACAAAGTTCCAAACATCTTTATTAGAGGTATGAAAAATATGTGCACCATATTTATGCACATTTATTCCTTCAATGTTTTCACAATATATATTCCCCCCCAAATGAGGACGACGATCAATTACCAAACAACGTTTTCCTTGCTGGTGAGCCTTGTATGCAAAGGAAGCACCATATAACCCAGCGCCCACTATTAAATAATCATATTGTGTCATTAATCTTTTAGTTTCAATAAAGAGTAAGCATCCCAAAAAGGCGTATATGTGCATCAAGCTGCTTTTAGGTAGCTTTTTGCCTTTATTAACCCCAAGTAGGACTGATTTTTTAATACTAATTTTTATTTGATTCCGATTGTGCCGGTAAAAAATTGGCATAATCGTTACGGCCTGTTAAAATCTCACGGAACAACTTTTTAAAGTATTCCAATGAAGAGATACCATTCATCTTGCAGGTTTCGATAAAGGTATGATAGATGGCGAATATTTTTGTACTCATTCTGTTCATGACGTCCGCCGTCGGACTTCCCATCCTTCGCTCCCTTATTTCTTCAAAAGACAAACGCTCTCTTTTATATTCTTCTTCAAATGCATAAAGTTGTCCGATCCATTCAAGGAAACATCTCCCCCTTTCATCCCGACCCTGTTCAAAGGCATATTTGAACTTGGCCCGTGCATGCGCCAGACAACACAAATGTTCAACATCTATCAATTCATTATCCAGATACATATAAACATTATAACCATCCGACTGTAAAGCTGCAAGCTCGGCATCTCCAAGAAATTTGGTCAACACTTTCCGACCACAGCTTCCGTCATCATAGAAAAATATGACGATTTTTGAATGCTTGTTTACCAGACACCACAGGTATTTCTTACGATAGCCGAACTCCATTTTAACCCTGCACCAGGTTTCGTCACAATTTACCACAGCACCTTTTTCCAAAGCTGTTTCTTTTAAGACCGGCAATAAGCCTTTCAGGTATTCCGCACCTTTTTCAAGCCAGTTGGTCAGCGTCATGCGGCTGATATGCATTCTTTCATTCAGCAGGCGGACAATTTCACGATACAAGGGCGTCTCCATCTGATACTTGTTAAAAGCCAAATTCCAACCTTTACGACTAAAGGTTACTGTAGTAGGGCATGAGCTGTTCATTTGATCTATTGCCGTTTCTGGAGTTTCAGATTGAAGTGTATCCGATGTTATATCTGAGTTCAGAGAACCACCCGTTCCATCAAATTCATCCCTGTCTTTTTCCCGTCCGTTATCGGCTTGTTTCTTGGGGCTTATACCCTTCTGACTCCTTGAACCGAAAAGATTCTTTTTGGCTACCGCACCCTCAGCCATACTCTTCTCAAGCTTTAAATGAAGTCTCTGGTTTTCGGATAAGGTTTCTTTTAATTGTAATCCTGTCTCCTGCAACTGTTTGCTGAGCGTATTAATAGTAGCCTGCAACCCGTTCTGATTCTTTTCCGACTTGTGTAATTGCTCAATGATCTGCTCAAGTCTCTCCTGAACCAACTTAATCTGTTCATCCTTGGATTCTACTTGTTCCACCAGGAATTTTGTGAAAGAAGACTTTTCATCGCTACTCATATCCGCGTATGATTAGACATGAATGCTCCTGACTGATCTCCATCCCATTCGAAAGACGAAGGGTAAATGATATTCCCGCCGCAGGTTGATCTGAGGATATTTCCGGAGGACCTATGATAGAAACCGGAGCGATATGCTTGTGCGTATTCCTGTACCATGTATTAAATTGGGCATAGGGGATGCCGTTCTTGGAGCAAAACGTTTCAATGGAAATGTTTTTAGGCTCACCTTCGGTCCGATATAAAAAACAAAGTTTTTCAAAATCTTTGTTGCTAAACATAAATCGAATGATATTAGTTGTGCCAGCAAAGATAAATGTATTAGAGTTGTTACACAATACGTCATTTTTGGACGCTTACATACCTTACATTAGAACTATATACTACTTTCGCTTTCTTTTGAGATATTTAATAAAATCAAAATCTCCAGAAATCTGTATTAATAATATAGTAATCATAAAAGCAAAGAGCAATTTAACAAAGAGTGACAAGAACATATCATTTATAAAAAAAAAAGGACTCAAAAAATAAAAAGCAGCAAAAAGAAATAATCCGATTAAACAAGGTTTTATTAATAACTTCAGAATTTTTATTATTGGATAACGCAACGTTCGAAATAATAAATAAAAGCATTGAATGGTATTTGCTATTTGCGCAATCAAATATCCATATGCTACTGCTGTAATATTCCCAAAAAAAGTTATAGAAATGATAAAACTAATGATCATAAACAACGCACACCAACAACCTGAAATAAATAATTGTTTAGTAGCATCTGCAGATTGATAAATCGCACCAGTTGTTGAGGTTAAAATCTGCATAGACACTGTTAAGGACAATATTTGAAAAGGAATAATTGCTCCTTCCCATTGATTTCCAAAAAAAAGTAGAATCAACTCTTTAGAAGAAAAAAATAGTAACACAGACAAAGGAAATGATATATAAGCCAATAATTGCAAAACTTTTTTATATTTTTCAGCAAGGTCATATAAGTCATTTTGTAAAGATGAAAAAACAGGCTGCATTACGGGAGTTATAACAAATGTAATATTTTGTAACGGCAATAACATTAAGCGATAAGATTTATCATAATATCCCAACGGAGACATACCAATAAAGCGACCGATTAAAAGTTTATCCAAATTTCTTGAGAAATAATTAATTAAATTAAAAAGAAATTGAAACACAGAAAACGACATTATCTTTTTAAATGATGCAAAATCAACTTTAAAATAGAAATGCAACTTTTCATAGTAATAATAAATACAAATAATAATAAAAGAAGAAACTATTTGGGACAATACTAGAGCATAGAGTCCCATCCCATAGTACGCACCTAAGACAGAAAATATTCCAGCTATAATCTGAGCTATTAAAGTGACAAAAGCAGTAAATCGAAATCGTTTATTTTTATATTGTATATTCTGCGGAACAATCTTTAAACAATTAAAAAATATAGGCAGACTTAGAAGCTGACAGACATATATTAAAATAGTATTATGATAATAAAAAGCAATCGGCCATGAACATAAAAAGAAAATAATAGATAATATAAGTCCAAGATAAACTGTAAAAGAAAAAATATGAGCTAAGTCATATTGAGTTAATTCTTTATTCTGTATTATAGCTGGGCCAATTCCAATATCACTTAATATATTAAAAAAAGCAATGATAACCGTTGCAATAGCAACAATTCCAAAATCAGCAGGAGTTAACAAACGAGCAAGTATTGCTGTTACTATTAATTGTACTATAATTCCAGAATACTTTGCAATAGCTATATAAAAGACTCCAGAAACTAATTCTCGTTTGATGCTACTCATTATGATAAATTTTTCAATAGAGCTGAATACAAAGCAATAGAGCTTTCTATCGAAAAGTTTGATTTATAAATGTCGTATGCCTCTTCTATATGATATTGTATCTCTGAATTCGACAAATTCATTATATTCAAAATCATTTTTTTCATAGCATATACAGAATTATCAGAATAAAAGATAGAGGTATTGGTTTCAGGAAAGAATTCCTGAAAAGCTGCTGAATTTTGAGTTAAAACAGGTATTTTCATAGAGACAGCCTCAATACATTTATTCAGAATTACATTTTTAGCTTTTTCAGAATCTCCAAATGCTCCCATAGCTAAATCACATTTTTCTACTATAAAAGGCTCTAAACGACCATTAAGAAAAGTGTAATCATTGCTAATAGTTATATAATCACCAACATGCTTATATTCTCTTACCATTTCTACATATTCTTTTGCTTTTTCCTTTGAATTCCCCATTATAAATAAATGGATATTGTGTCCTTCATTTATTAATTCTTTCACGGCAGAAATAATTTTAGGCAAACCATGCAAAGGAATATACGATCCCCACCAGACTATATTAAAAGTATTTGCATTTTTCGTATAATAAGGGAGAAGAGATTTTGAGCGCTCACGAATGGAAAGTGGAATTATGACATAATTCAATTCCGACAATTTATATCCTACAATAGAAGAATATCTCCCAGCTTCAGTCTTATTTAAAAAAATAGTACGATAGCATGTTTGTAGTTTACGATCCCATTTTAAAAGTCTATTTGCTATAGAGCTATTTATACTCACCTTTTTTCTATCAAGAACCATCGTATCATAAGTAGAAATATAAAACTCACATATTATTTTTTTCTTCAGAAAACGGGCAAAAATGAACTCTATTTTAAAGAATCGATTAGCAGCAATAATCATTGGAGGAGTATAGATATAATCAGCTCTACATATCTGAAACAAGGCATATAAGAGCTCAAGACCATAGATGAATAGTTTAAAAAAACGAATGAAATATGTTCCTCTATTTAAACGGGTAAAAGTGAAATAAGATATTGACAAGTTCCATTCTTTATATGAATCCATTACTGCTTTTACAAAAGTCTGAGTTCTATATAAATCAAGAGGACGTCCTATTATATAAATATTATTCATGTTCTAGCCAGTTAATCATTAGCCCCAAGCCTTGTTCTTTAGAAACTTTAGGAGCCCATTTTAGAATATCTGTAGCCTTCCTTATACATGCCATAAAAACCTTTTGATCACTTTCTCTCCATGGTAGTTGAAAATAATCCATTTTTATATCTAATATTTTCTCCAGCATTCCAAATAGTTCTAATAAAGAAAGACTGTTTTTAAGCCCACCACCAATATTAAAAACCTGTCCATAGGCAGCTTTCACATCTTTCGCAGTAAAGTATAAGTTAACTACATCATTTGCATGAAGCACATCACGTACTTGCTTCCCTGTACCAGAAATAGTAAACGGATCTTTAAATATCCCATTTTTTATTTCTAAAGCTTTCTGACAAAACCAACCGATCCAGCCTTGATCATAAGTTGCATGCTGATTACTCCCGTACATTGACGAATGACGAAACACTACAGTTTTTAACCCGTATATACGATGAAAATCTAGCAAATATTGATCTGCACATCCTTTCGAACAACCATAAGGTGAATGAAAATCCAAAGATATAGTTTCTGGAAATCCATCAGGATATTCTTCACATATGTACCGAGTACTATCCTCCTTAAAATGCAAATATTCAAAATCTCCATAAACTTTATTCGTCGAAGAATACAATATAATGGAATCTGGAGAATATTTACGCACAGCATCTAATAAGTTAAAAGTACCCAAAGCATTTGTTTCATAATCTAATCGGGGATTTGCAATAGAAGTGGTCATCGCAACCTGTCCTGCCAAATGAAAAATATAATCAGGTTTTACATCCTTTACAATTGTTTCAACATCATTATTATTACGAATATCGAAAGGATAATATTTAAAATCTCCCTTCGCCTTTAGCCATTCTAAATTTGAAGCACTTCCAACGCGAAATAAATTATCTAAGATGAAAAGTTCTTCTCCTCTTTTCAAAACTTCAGCAGCAAGATTACTACCAATAAACCCACACCCTCCAGTTATTAAATATCTCATATCATTAAATCTTTAAATAATCTAATAGTCTATTTTTCAATTTACTTTCTGCTAAAATTTGATTCAGTTTTTCTATATTACATTTTAAATCCATAACTTCATTTTCTCTATATGGTATAGCACCATAATTAATTTTAGATGTGGAGCCTAATTCCTTCTTATATAATTCAATAATTTCTTTAAGAGAAATACTATATCCAGAACTCACGTTTATAATTTCTCCAATGCATTTTGAATAATTTTCCAACAAAGACCTTAACTTTAGTACAAAATCATCTACATATATAAAATCTCTTTTCTGCTCACATGGTGAAACATTCAGAGGAACATTATTTACTAATTGTTCAATGACATATGGAATAAATTTTGATTTATTCTGTCCGAAACCAAATAAATTACCGGGACGGATAACGGTTGCAGGAAAGTCATAATTGCGTTCCAGCATTAGGCAAGTATTAGTTGTTAACTGTTTTATAAGAGCATAAGGAGAATTGGGATATTCACGACTTTCTTCTTTAAAGGGGGAACCAATAGAACCATATTCTTCCGAACTTCCAAATTGAATAAACAATTTTAGTTGAGATTCTCCTTTAAAGCGCTCATATAGGTTTAATAGAATTTTCAAGTTAGCTGATATCAGCTCATTAAATAATGAAAGATTTCTTTCCGCAGTTACAATTGATGCTAAATTTATAATATATTTTGGAGAAGGAACATCATCCTTTATTCTATTCGTGACTAAATCCATTTCAAATGTAAAAACATCAGGATATTGATTAAAATATATTTTATCTATATATTTATCATAAACATAAATATCATAATATTCATGAAGGTGCTTTACAAGATTTTTTCCTATAAATCCACTACCACCAATAAGATATAAGGCATCCATTATTTTAACAAATATTCATTAATTTGATTAATACAAGTACTATATACATTTCCCATTTTGTATTCCTTATACCACTCCACAGTCAAGGATATGCATTCATTTAAGTTCATTCTTGGTTCCCAGCCCAACTGAAATTTAGCTTTATTAATATCCAGCATCAGCAAATTAGCTTCATGCAACGCATGGGGATCGGACAAATCTATTAATTTACCCTTGCCATAGCTTTCTATCACTTGAGCTGCTACTTCCCAAACCGTTGAAATAGATTCGGCTCTCGGACCAAAATTCCATCCTTCACAATATTTTGTAGGTTCATCCCACATTTTTTGTGCCAATAATATGTAGCCACTGAGCGGTTCCAGCACATGTTGCCACGGACGTACTGCTTTAGGACTACGAATTTCAATGGGTTTATCAGCCTCTAATGCTCTGATGCAATCGGGGATAATACGATCTTGTGCCCAATCTCCACCACCAATAACATTTCCAGCACGTACACTGGCTATGCTTTTACCGTGCTTCTCGTAGTCTTTAGGATTGAAAAAACTCCTGCGCCAGGAAGCTATCGCAATCTCTGCCGCTCCTTTACTACTGGAATAAGGATCATAACCGCCCATTGGCTCATTTTCTCGGTAACCCCAAATTTGCTCTTTGTTCTCGTAACATTTATCGGTAGTAATCATCACACCAACTTTCACACTTTTGGTGGCACGAATCGCTTCCAGAATGTTAATAGTTCCCATAACATTCGTTTCATAAGTTTCCACCGGAATCTCATAACTCAAACGTACCAAAGGCTGAGCCGCCAAATGAAAAACAATATCCGGTTGGTACTCCTGAAAGATCGCTTTCATTCGGACACCATCACGAATATCTGCACGTACATCCGCCTTTATTTTTTTACCGATGCCGGAAAGGACAAAATTGTCACGGGCCGTCAAGGGCTCCTGAGCAATGCCTACAACTTCAGCACCCAACTCATGAAGCCATATTGCAAGCCAGCTCCCTTTGAATCCGGTATGTCCGGTAATCAAGACACGCTTACCACTATAGAAATTATTAAAAATATCAATATCCATAATTTTACCAAACTTTCCAGGGAGCCTGGTCCTTGTCCCACATTTCATTCAATTCCGTATTATCACGCAAGGTATCCATCGGCTTCCAGAAACCGGCATGCCGATAAGCATGCATTTTCCCATCACGAGCTATTTGTTCCAAAGGTATGCGTTCAAAAATAACGGTATCATCATTTTCCGGAATATAATCAAACACTTCCGGTTCACATACAAAGTAGCCTGCATTAATCCAATTCCGGTCACCATCAGGCTTTTCTTGAAAAGAAATAACTTTATTTGTGTTTGTATCAATCTGCAAAGCTCCAAACTTTCCCCCTGGCTTATAAGCGGTTAAAGTCAGGGCACAGCCAGACTTTTCATGCTCCGCAATGCTATGTGCGATATTCAAATCCGTGACTCCATCACCATAGGTAAGCAGGAATCGTTCGTTTCCGATATACTTTTGAATACGCTTAATGCGTCCACCGGTCATGGTATTCAATCCCGTATCCACCATGGTCACTTTCCAGTTTTCACAATGATTATCGTGAATTTGTATTGAATTAGTGGATAAATCCACCGTCATATCACAATTATGACGGAAATAGTTGGCAAAATATTCCTTGATTACATATTGCTTATATCCACAACAAATAATAAAATCGTTGATCCCATAATGGCTATATATTTTCATAATATGCCAAAGAATAGGCTTCCCACCTATCTCAACCATCGGTTTTGGAATCAAGTTAGTCGCTTCACTCAAACGGGAACCGAAGCCACCGGCCAATATAACTGCTTTCATAGGATATTTTTAAATATTGATTACCATTCATCGGTGTAGATATTCTCCGCACCGGAATTTTCAAGGTACGTTTTAAATGTCGATGTAAATGTTTCTCCACCACAAATATAAAAATGACCGGCGTGATAATCAAGTCCTCCTTTCTGAAGGTCTTCCTCTTTTATCCGGCGATGAGGTATTGCACTCATTTGCTGGCGGGTACAAAATAAATGAAGCTGTCCGACCGGAACATTTGCTTTTAAAATATCCAGATCGATTAGTTCTTCCTCATTTTTAAAAGAGTAAAAGACATGCAAACGATGCTGCATTCCCCCTTCCTTCAATTGCTCACAAAAACTCAGCACCGGAGCAATACCGGTACCACCAGCCAAGCAACAAATAGCACCTTTTTTATCAAAAAAAGGGAGCAGAAAATCACCGAAAGCATATTTTACCACGCACTCGGAACCTATTTGCAATTCATTAAATATGCGGGTGGTATATGCTCCTACTTGACGTATAATCAACTTTATAATACCGGTCTTGTTGTAAGCGGAAGCAATACTAAAATTCCGGGATTCGGGCCAACGGGTATAATCGTCTTTCTTCTCTAACGTTAACAATAAAAAGGAACCAGCTTCAAAGTAGTGATTTTTTTCCAATTTAAGTGTATATTCCCGGACTTCCTTTCCATATTCTTTAACGGAAAGAACCGTAGCTTTACTGATCGTGCTCATTAGTGAATGGAATTAAAGAATTGATCAAACACAAAAAGGATATAATTCATACGTACGTCATCAATACCCGGATAAACGCCGATAAAGATGGTGTTACGCATAATGTAATCGGTATTCTCCAAACTTCCGGAAATCCGATAATTGATTTCTTTATCTTTATAGGCCGGTTGTTTGGTGATATTCCCGGCGAAGAGTTGACGGGTAAGTATTTTATGATCCTCTAAATATTCCGCCAAGTCTTTACGGGTAAATTTATCGTTTTCCCGTACGTTAAACGGGAAACCAAACCAGGAAGGATCTGAATTCGGAGTAGCTTGGGGCAGCATCAGATATTCTTCGTATTGTTTCAGCCCTTTATATAGCTTCTTAAAGTTTTCTTTTCTAGCTTCAATAAACAGAGGTAGCTTCTTTAATTGCGCAACTCCTACAGCAGCCTGCATATCAGTCACCTTCAAATTATAACCTACATGACTGTATACATATTTATGATCATATCCCAAAGGTAAATCCCCATATTGTCCTTTAAAACGACGCCCGCAGGTATTGTCACATCCCGGATCACAATAACAATCACGTCCCCAATCACGCAAAGAAGTAGCAATGCGTCTCAATAACGGGTTGCTTGTTAATACGGAACCACCTTCGCCCATTGTAATATGATGGGCCGGATAAAAACTGGTTGTAGCCAGATTACCAAATGTTCCGACTAGCTGTCCATTGTATTTAGAACCTACCGCATCGCAACAATCTTCCACCAAATATAGTCCGTATTTATCGGCTATACTTTTAACAACTTCCAGATTGAACGGATTCCCCAACGTATGCGCCAACATAATTGCCTTTGTTTTATCAGAAAGAGCATTTTCAATTGCGGATACTTTGATATTGAAAGTATCCACTTCCACATCTACAAAGACCGGAGTCAGTCCGTTTTGTACAATCGGGTTGACCGTAGTGGGAAAACCAGCAGCTACAGTCAGCACTTCATCGCCTTTTTTCAAGCGATTACCTTTCAACAAAGGAGAAGTCAGTGTTGACAGTGCAATCAAATTAGCGGAAGACCCTGAATTGACAAGCATACAGTTTTTTTGACCCATAAACTCGGCAAACTTTGCTTCAAACTCTTCTGCATAACGTCCGGTAGTTAACCAAAAATCTAAAGAAGAATCAACCAAAGTAACTAGTTCCTCTTCATCAAAAATTCTCCCGGCAAAAGGAATTGTGGTTTTACCTGCTTCAAACTCTTTTTCTGCAAATTGCTCTTTATAATAAGCTTTTACTAACTCTAATATCTCTGTACGCTTCATAAGTAGATTTACGTCTATACTTTATTTTAGTTTGACTCTATTCAATTTTCTTCTATCGCTTCAATCATCGAAGGGTGCACAAACGCAGTAGCCACCGCCATCACTCCTTGTATAGCTACCACCACTCTCCTATCCCCTTTCACCCGCAGGAACTCTCCTTCCACCCCTTTGAATACCCCATCGGTGATGCGTACACGGTCCCCTCTCTTCAGATTAAGATCGGCGGCACTCAGGTACACAATCTGCTCATCATAGTTTCCGGCAACAGCTATGAAACTACGCATCTGACGATCCGGCACCACCATCGGGCGACGGGTAACATGATCCATAATGTAACGAATGGGAATGGTAAGGGCTTTGAGCCTCTTGATTTCGTCAAGACACTGACGGGTAGTATGGACAAACACCAGATTATGAATGGCAGGAACCAACTTGCGAACTTTACGCTCTCCGCGCACCACATACTCGTAGTGCATCGGAATGAAACATTCGATGTGCTCCGTATCCAGATACTCTTTTAAAGATAGTTCACGACTATAGGTGACACGCACTACGTACCAGCAAATAGCGTCTGTCTGTTGTTCGTTCACAAAAGGGTGTTCTTCGGGGACACCGGGGGAGTGGAAATCCCTTCCGGTCAAGCATTCTGATGTAAAAATTTGCCTCACAAGTTCCAGGGTCTTAATTCCTTCCCCCTATCGCAGGAGGAGCAATTTCGACACTATAATATACACCAAGCGGAAGACATTTATCGTGGAAAATAGTCTAGCCGCTACGGGTTGTTGTTGTTTTATACACGTAGGATGATACGGGGGAAATCCTCCACGTGCATTTATTATTTCTGCAAAAATAAACGTTAAAAATGAATTTACAAAACTTTTTTATCACTAAGATTGGCAAAGTTCACGGAGTAAAGGCGTATTTTTCTGATTTAGAAATAAATAGTAAACATACAGGAATAGGAATTTAACATATCTCCCTCATGAAATAGCTTTCCGGCAATATTCTCATCTTCTCACCACCTGATAGACATTGCCGAACTCGGTATGCCGGCGGACGATACCGGCGGCAAGGAGGGTTTGTCCAAAATGTCCGGGATTGCAACCCTTTAAAGCGGCGGAATTCTGCCGCTTTAATTCCTGATAGATGTCTGCTGCCGTAAGGTCAAGACTTTTCTCGCCGGGAGCCGTGGCACGGAAATAGCTATGAAACAGGTCTTCGGCTGTGGAACTACGGTGGAAATAGGCATTATGTGCCTGCAGGGCGCCTTCTTCCGACTTATTGAACCAACTGCGTTTCCCTGCTGCGAGTTCGGCTTTGAGCTGGGCAAAAATTTGTTCGTGCGCTATACCGGTGCAGTCTATCATTTGCTGCACCTCCACGCAGAGGAAGCGGCGGCTACCCGTGGGATCGGTCAAGAGGTCATAGCGATTGGAAGTACCGATGAACGAAGCGATACGCGGCAGGTTACGGAAGTTGCGCTGATAAGCTTTGCAGATGTTCAGGCTGGACATTTGCATGAGGTTCTTCAGAACAGGCATCTTGTCCGCTCCAAAACGGTCGAACTCGTCCATGTTAATGAGTCCCATCTCCGCCAGCAAACGTTCGGGGTGCCCTTGTGCGGTGAGTTTCAGATCGTCCTTATAGTAGCGTTGCAGCGACGGAGGCATCAGCGCTTTGCAGAAGGTGGACTTTTGTCTTCCCTGCTCGCTACTGACCAGAATGGGTGCCAGACTATTGGCATGTATCTCCTCCGTACCCATCCACTGGGAAGCAAGTCCCAGCATCCAGACGTGAAAGCCACGTACCCACAGGGGCAGGTCGGACACCCGGTGGGCCAGCGGCTTCAAGCGGTCGACGCCGTCCCACACAGGTAATTCGTCCATATACAGCCGGAAAGGATGATATTCACCAATACGTGTGGAATAGATGTACCGGCTCACATCCTTATCCCAACAGGGAATGCCTTCGCCGTGGGCTTCCAGACAAAGCGTATTCAGATCGCGTTTGCCAATGGGTTGAAAGGCTTCCCCACGACTATTTAGAGGCCGAAACTCCGTCTCTTCCGTGAGCAGGTTATAGCGGAAGTCATAGTGCCGCTGAAGGAAGGAGTTGACTTGTTCCGTCAGGCAGATAGGGTCGACGTTTCTCTCCGCCGACGGTACCGCGGGAAGTTTCGTTTTTTCGGGTTTCTCCGGAGTCTCCTTGACTATTCTTCCGGCGGGGTCCGGCTCTTCTCCCCCGTTCCGCCACACCCGCAACAGGGCGGCAATCATTTTTGTCATTTTTCTATTGAGCATTTTACTTCGTTTTTCGTTCTTTGTTTCCCCAAAGTTACTACACACGAATGGCGGTTTGCAAACTATTTGCAGAGAAAATATTAAATAGTTGTTTGAAGCAAAAACATACGGTTTTATGCTGTTTTTCAATAAGAATGATGTAATTTTGTAAGAAGAAAAATCAGTGTCCAACATCCGCCGGAAAGTTTTTCGACCTCAGTTGAACGATAGTATGAACGGAGTCGGAATATCATCCAACCAAAGCCGGATGCTGATAATTCCATAGCTTTTTCGCGTTGTTTCTTATACAAAAACGCCTCAACGAAGTAACTCTTAAAAGATATATGATATGGCAATACTTTTTGAATGGTATGAGAACCCGGTGGCACCAAACCAATCGCAAAAAACGAAGTTGCATGCCCGCATCATTCTGAACGGTAAAATCAGTACGGATGAACTACGGGCAAGGATACAAGTGCGTTCTTCACTGACAAAGACGGATGTGAGTGCGGTGCTTGACGCCCTGTGTGATGTGATGGGGGAAGAACTGCGGGAAGGCAGGCAGGTGCATCTGGACGGGATAGGCTATTTTTACCCTTCGCTGAAATGCAAGGGGGAGATTACGCCGGACACTCCGCGAAAGAATGCGAAAGTGGAGCTGAAAGCCATCCAGTTCCGCTCGGACCAGAAGCTGAAAGATTCCATCGGAACCGTGGAGTTGCAGCATAGCAAGTATGCACGGCACTCCGGCAAACTATCCGAGGTGGAGATAGACATGCGATTGAAGGATTACTTTAGTGAAAACAAGGTGTTGACGCGCCGGGATTTCCAAAGCCTCTGTCACTTGACGCGCACCACGGCAGCGGACCGGCTGAAACGACTCCGTGAAGAAGGGAAATTAAAAAATATAGGACTAATGACACAGCCCATATACGTACCTGCACCTGGATATTACGGGGTTTCGCGTGATACAGAGGGACAATAAATACGTACCTCCGGCTGAAAGCTGAAAGCAGGCTGAAACCTTGCTTTCAGCCGTATCCCGCTCTGGATGGGGCTTTCAGAGGCTGAAAGCAAAAACACGTAAAAATGATTTTTCGACAAAAAGGGGACTTTATACTTGATATTTATCCCACAAATATGAAAAGTTTCATGTATACATGAAACTTTTTATTCTTTTTTCTATTTTATACGGTATAAAATTAAGCTATTACATTCCCCCAGTTCAATACATTTTCTTCGGGATCGGCAAAAGCGTTTGCTTGTCTTAAGGCTAATTCCATCGCATCAGCATCTTCTCCATACAACGTAGCACTAAATTGCCACACTTTTAGCATGGCACGAATATAAGCATCAGGTTTATGCTGACGGCTCAACTTACGTAATGCCAGCAGATAGTCATTACGAAACACCGTAGGTACAATGATTTTTGATTCTGCTGCACAAGTCAGTTCGGCATTCATCATTATGCGCGCTATCCTGCCGTTTCCGTCATTAAAAGGATGAGTTTCACTCACCATAAACATCATAAAAACAGCTCTGGTAAAAGGATGCTGCAAAGCACGATAAAACTCAAAACCTTTCATTAGCGTACCCCGCACCAAATTAAAATCGACAAAGTGAGTATTACCGGCACGATTATTTTGCGATTTAAACATCCCCGGCATCTTATCCTGGCGCGCCGACAGCATAACGCGATGCCTCGATTGCAATAGATCAAACAGTTCGTCCGCAGAAGAGGGAGTCCGCTTCATCTCTTCCCGGTTGGAAACAATATAAAACGTCCCCAATATATCATGGGAATCCTCATTTCGTGCCGGCAGCGGTTGATTCGTCTCAATAATAGATTTGGCGTCCTTCAACTCAAACTCCGTCCCTTCAATGTAGTTTGAAAAATAGCTCTCAAAAAACGCAAAATTACGATAAGACGCCAAAGTTGTATTTTGATCGGGAAATGAAGGATATGTCTGACTCTGTAACGCAGCAAACAAGCTCTCGAACAGTTCCAAACGCATCGGGTCATAAGGATACCCGAATGCCCGTGCAACAGCTAATTGCGAAGTTAGAATATTGGAAGGATGGGTAGCGAGCAACGCACTGATCAGCTTATTCAACCGTTCATATTCCGGCTGCATGTCCAGTTCAACGGCCAGCGCTTTAGCTCTGTCTCTGATTTCATTCACTGCATTTTCGCCATTAGTCCGGATAATCATTTCCAGTTTGTCTTCAATAACACTTTGCGGCAATGTCTTAGACTCCTCTCCTCCTCTCTTTGAAACTTGCATATTTTCCAGAAAAGCCCTTTCCTGACGTGCAAGAAATAAACCTTCAATAAACGGAGTATCCTCCGGCATGCCACCTTTACCCTGCAATAGATGAACTGTAATGCCAGGCAAAGAGATGTTTTTTGTATAAGTATAGGTTAAAAAGATATGTCCGCCCGGCGTAGGCTTAAATTCAAAAGCGGAACGATGACTTATAACTGCCTTAGGATATAACCGGCCAAGGATAAGAAATATATTCCTCCGTACTATATTCTCCGGTGCGTCAGTCAAATTGGGTGTGTATAATTTGGGGGCTATTTTACGTATTTTTCCTTCCCTCACCAATTTGGATATGGCTTTAGACTCTGCTTTGTCCGACGAAGCAAATAATACTTCCTGCAAATGCAACTGGAGATTTTTTTCCATTATACCTACTTTTTCTACAAAAATAGGAGATTTTTTTCTATTATAAGTCCATACTATGATGTTTTTTTTCCATTATAGACTTAAAAGCCATTTTAAATGAAGTAAAGCACCACTTCGCCCTGAAGATTGATGAAGCAGGGAACAGCCCTTTCCTTCCCGTTGAAGCGGGACTCATGGGTGAAACGAACGACACAGAGTAGTAATCCTCCTTCGGTGATATTGTTAATGGCAATAGGGCGCCCCATTTCATCCACGCACTTAACGGCAATCGTTCCGTCGGGTTTGTAGAGGGACCCGCTCCCCACTCCACGGGTGTTGAGAGATTGTGTGCCTCCTGGAAAGTCGAAGGCCAGGGAATGACCATAGGCATCGAACAAGTTGAAAGGACAAGTTCCCTCGGCTGCCGTTCCCATCAACGTTCCCGTGACATTGCGTACCTCATTGAGCGCACTGTCCACCACACAGATGGGTCCGCACTCTCCTTTCTTGACCCAGGCATAACCGCTGTGGAAAGTATTGCAATCCCAGTCTACCAGGGGAGTGACCTGACGTCCCGTGCGATCGATATAAGTCATTTGATACTGATAGAACGTAGGTCCGATGCGTACAGCCGCGTGCCCTTCACTAAAGCGTCCGGGAGCATTGGCATAAACAGGTTGGATCACCATCTGCCCATTCAGGTCTATGAATCCCCACTTTTTTGTTCCATCCGTCTTTACCTGAACAGCCGCCAGTTCGTCACTAAATGGCAGGGCGTCTTCAAAACGGGGAGGAATAACAATATTACCTTTTTCATCAGCATACCCGTATTTCTTCTGCTCACCGCTGAAGAAAGCTCTTCTGTTTTCGCATAAAGGAGAAACGGCACGGGGACTGTGGAAGGGATCGAACGAACCGGCAAGTAAAGGAAAGACTTCCCTGCCCTCCTTATTAATATAGACTTGTGTGGCGTTCTTGTAAAAGCTCTTTCCCCTGACAGCCAATGCAAAACCATCACGGAAAGCAGAAACAGACGAATAATCCGGCAGGTCACGATAAGTCCCGTCGGGATAAAGAATACAGGGAACTTTATCACCTGATTTCAGGCGATGAGTGACCATAACGGCTCCACCGGAGAAATTGTCATTCTCCAACTGATTGTTCAGGGAAGAAATAGAGAAATCGGGACCTGACACGCATTTACCATCCGTATTGACATAAACCAATTCACTGCCATTGTAGCGCACAGTGATTAACCCTTCGTGGATTTCAGGGCAGACTTCCGCTCCTCTTGGTACAGTTACTTCCTTACTCTGCAGCGTAAAGTGAGGGTGGAGAATTGTAGTTTGAGAAAATCCCACATTACATACTCCTAGCAATGCAAGGATTAGTGTCTTTTTCATAACAGCAAGTTGTTTATTTGTTTGTATATCAGGCTCTTTCCAAATAGCTTATCGCAAAGATAACCTGAATTTTACAAACGACAAACAATCTGCTGTTTTTTGTTTCAATCTTCTTCCTTTTGTCACATAACTGCAACAAAAATTCAGAACTTATTCAAAATCACTGCAAGTTACCCTCAGCCTTCCGGTACTCTACGAAAGTGAGATAAAGATTGAAATGGGCATTAACCCGGGCTTCATAGGATTGTTGCCACATGGTCTGGGCTTCGAGATAATCGGACAGGGTTTCCAGTCCCACACGGTACTGGTTGCCACTGACGGTCATGTTCTCCTCCGCCTGCGTCAATGAACGGTCGGCGATGTCGCACTCCAAACGGGCTTCGTCCAGGTTATTGGCGGCACGGGTCAGCTCCAGCAACATTTGCTCGTTGGCATTTTCCTGCTGCAAGCGGGCTTGTTGCAACTGGGCCTTAGCCGAACGGATTTTATTGGAGCGTTCACCGAAGTGGAACAACGGGACGGAAACATTGAGCATGACGGCATAGTTTCCCTTATCGAGCAGGTATTGGTCGTTCAGCTTCACCCCGTGGAGATAGCTGTACATTCCCTTCACCCCCACTTGGGGAAGCATTTCACTACGGGCCAGTTTCACCTGCTGACGGGCAATGTCCACCTGCTTGCCAACCATGCCATATTCGGGACGGTTGGTGATGTCCAGCGTCTTGGGCGCCATTTGTTGTTCCACCGTAGGGAAGTCATCACTGACATCAATATCAGACAACAACGAAATGCCGATTTCATGGCAAAGATTCATTCGAGCCAGTCGCAAGGCATTCTCGGCTTTACGTACGGCAAGTTCGCTATCATTGAGTTTGACCTGCACCTTCAAGACATCGTTGCGCAACTTCAATCCATGCTTAAACGCATCCTGCACATTTTTATGCAACTCCATAAGCAGCTTGTTATATTGACCCGCCACCTTCATCATCTCTTTGGCTTTCACCATCATCATGTAGGCTTTATCCGTACTGACTACGACCTCGGAAGCCGTCTTCCGTTCAGCCAGACGGGCCAGGTCACGGTTAAGCAACGCCATTTTATAAGCCGCCGTAATTTTGCCTCCCATGTAGAGCGGCTGTTCCATCTGGACACCCGCCGCGTAAATGGCACCTATCTTATAATTAAGATCAATACCGGGGAAATAGGCGTAGTTGCCGTTGGGAGCCAACGCACCGGTTGCCGCATTGGGTGCCAGCACGGGCAAATTACCGCCGGGTATCCCGAAAGTCCCGTCCACCCCGGAATAAAATCCCGCACCGTTGGCCGTAAAGTTCGGGAAGAAGTTCCCCTTATAACTCTTTGCCATATAGTGTGCCATAGCCGTTTGCTTCACCGAAGCCGCTATTTCCTTATTCTGTTTCAATGCCATCTGCCTGCACTGCTCCAGGGTGTATTGTTTCTGAGCAGCCAGTGACAGGGGGCAAATCAATAATCCATATAAAATCAACTTTCTCATTTGTTCGTGTATTTTATCCCGAAAAACAATGCGTACAGGGTGGGAATGAATATTAAAGTAATTAATGTGCCAAACAGTAAACCACCCATGATGGTAGCCGCCAGAGAGCCGAACATAGCGTCCCACAACAAAGGAATCATACCCAGAATGGTGGTCATGGAAGTCATCATCACCGGCCGGAGACGGCTCTGGGTACTGGTGATCAACGCCTCGACCGGTGGCATACCCGAATTGAGGCTCAGACCGATTTCATCCATCAGCACAATGCCGTTCTTGACAATCATGCCGATAAGCCCCAGTACACCGACCACGGCGACGAAGTTGAAAGGTTTGCCGGTGAGCACCATCACCACCACTACGCCCACAATGACCAGCGGGATGCACAGGAAGATGATGAGCGGCTTACGGTAGCCCTTGAACAGCATGATCAGAATGGTGATGATCAGGATAATGGCCAGCGGGAAAGCCCGGAACAGGTATTTCATGGATTGGTCACTGGCATTCTTCTCACCCTGCCATTGCAACGTATATCCTTCGGGGAGCTGTATCTTTTCCAGTTGGGAAGCGATCTCAGCCCTCACCTCTTCTACTTCCTTACCGGGAACGGGAGAACATTGCACGCGCTGGCTGCGCTGACCGTCATAACGGATCACCACGGGATCTTCCCACTCCACTTTAATTCCTTTGCTAATCTGTTTCAACGGGGTTGTGCCCATGAGGTTCTCCACCAGTTCGTCGGTGGACAGTGTCCCCATTTTGAGTTTCAGCAGGGTTTCTTCATTCAGCACGGCATTGAACGACGGCAACGAAGAGAAAATCTGCGTATCACCCAGATCGTCAATGGCATTTCCACGCTCGTCCACACTCTTGATATAGATGTTGTTGGAATGGATGCCTTCGTAGAAAGAGCCTACGGGAATGCCTCCAGTAGCCGTGAGCAGCGACATGCTGACATCGTTACGACTCAGGCCCAGCGCACGGGCGGCAGGCTGATCGTAGTCCACGGTGAGCACGGGCACTTTCGGTTCCCAGTCCGAAGTGATGAGGTAAGCATCGGGACATCTTTCCATGATGGCTCTGGCGCTGTCCGCCAGACGGTGCAATACGGCCGGGTCCGGTCCGAGGAACTGGGCTTCAATGGGGTACTTCTTATACATCAGATTATAGCGTTTCAGCTTGACATAAGCATCGGGATAGTGTCTGGACAGGTATTCCTGTATCTCGTCCATGTTCTCCACCAAAGCATCGGGAGATTCGAAATCAATGATCAGTTCTCCGTAGGACAGTGAAGGGTTGGCAATGCTGCGCACCAGATTGTAACGTCCGGGAGTGCCACCCACCGATTCGGTGATGTGCGTCACTTCTTTCCGCGTCTTCAAGTATTTCTGTATGGAAGCGAGGTCTTTCTCCACCCGCGTATAGTTGGTTCCTTCCGGTAGCTTATATTCCATATAGAGCTGATCGTAAGTAAGGTCGGGGAAAAAGGCCTGGTGCATATATCCGTAGCCCCACCACGAAAGTAGCAACAGGGCGACGAGGATGCCGGCACAACTCAACCGGTGCGAAAGGGTGAAACGAAGCAATTTACGAAGAGCAATGTAGAGCTTGCCTTTATACTCAATACGTCCCGAAGCATCGGTAGGTTCCACCTTGGGAAACAACATCCGGTTAGCCATCAGAGGTACATGGATCAGGGCGAACACCCAGCTCAGGAGTAGCGACACCGCCAACACAATGAACAAATCACGTACATATTCTCCTGTGGTATCAGGCGACATAAAGATGGGAAGGAAAGCCAAAATAGCAATCAATGTGGCTCCCAGCAAGGGCATGGCTGTTTGTCTTCCGATAGCTGTCAAAGCCTCCATCCGGGGTCTGCCCCGCTTTAAATCCACCAGAATGCCGTCCACAATGACAATGGCATTATCCACCAGCATACCCATGGCGACGATGAGGGCTGCCAGTGAAACACGCTGCATGGTGCCGTCCATAGCACCCAGAAAGACGAAGGAACTCAGTACGGTGACAATCAGACTGAGTCCGATGATCACTCCACTCTTGAAGCCCATGGTGAGCATCAGGATGAAAACAACGATGAGCACCGACTCTATCAGGTTGATGGCAAACGTGCCCAGGGCATCGGACACCCGCTGGGGTTGGAAAAACACTTTATGACATTCCACTCCGGCCGGCAAACGGTCTTCCTTCAACTCGCACATCTTATCTTCCACCCGGTCACCCACCTTCAGGATGTCCGTTCCCTTGGAAGCGGCGATAAGCAACCCCAGTGAACGATGACCGTCGTAAAAGAGTTCGTTACGGGTGGGAGTTTCATACGCTTTCTCAATGGTGGCAATGTCCGACAAGCGCAACTGGTCGTCATCATGTCCCTGAATCAGCATCCGGCCGATGTCCTCCACCGATTTGAATTTATCACTGACCGTTACCCGGATACGGTTATTCCCGTTATCATAGTAACCGGTATAGGTGGTTTTATTCTGTCCGTTCAGCGTAGCCAGCACTTCCACCGGTTTCACCCCCAGACTTGCCATACGATCCTGCAACAACGAGATATTGATGCACTCCTCGCGCTTACCATAGATTTCCACCCGTTCCACGCCGTCCACTCCGCTCAACTCGCGTTTAATCAGTTCGGCATAGTCGGACATTTCACGATCGGACAGTCCGTCACCGGTCAGGGCGAAGAACATGCCGTACACATCACCAAAATCATCCTTGACCACAGAAGCCCTTGCACCGTCGGGAAAAGAAGCCTGGGCATCGTTCACCTTACGGCGCAACATATCCCAACATTGCTCCACTTCTTCATTCTTCACCGTGGATTCCAGTTCCACCTCCATGATGGAAAGGTCGTTATAAGAAAAGCTCTCCACACTCTTGATATTCGGCATGGAACGGATACTCTTTTCCAGTACGTCCGTCACTTCCATTTCCACCTGATGGGCGGATGCCCCCGGATAAGTAGTGACCACCATGGCCTGCTTCACTTTAATTTCGGGGTCCTCCAGCTTACTCATATTGTAAGCGGAGTAAACGCCCCCCAGAATCATGACCGCAATAAGAAAGTAGATCAGATTCTTATTTTGAAAAGCCCACTTACTGATGTCCATTACAACAGTCCTCCCACATTAGTTTCGGATGTTTTTGCAATAGGGCTGACCGGATCACCGTCCTTGAGAGTATGCACGCCGGAAGTCACAATAAGATCACCCGACTTCAGTCCGGTGGCGCTAATGATGGCCTGCCCGTTCGTCTTCAACTTATGAACGCTGACCCCATGTGCGGCAACCGTCCCCGTCTGTGGATTGTAGACATAGACCATGGACTTGCCGTTACGCTGAAACAAGGCTCCGTTGGAAACCGAAACAATATGGTCGTGAGCCTGCCGGTAAGAAATGGTTACCATGGTATTCATCCCCGAAGTGGGCATGGGCTTACCTTTTAAATCGATGAGTTTAAGCCGCATGGTGTATAACTGGTTGGCATTGGCTTTGGGCGTGACGTGAATCAACTTCAAATCGAACGTTATCCCCGGATAGACGTCGAACGTACAGGTATAGCTGGAGAACTCCTTATACTTGATATACTCCACAGCCGGTAGGTTGATTTCCACCTCGGGAGTCTCGTCACTGATGACGGAAAGTATCGGCATTCCGGCGGAAACGGATTCGTATTCCTTGAACAGGTGTTTATGCACATAGCCACTGAACGGAGCATACAGGCGTGTATAGGCCAGTTCGTCCTTATGATTCTTATACTTGGCTTTAATTTGTTGTAAACCATACACTGCCTTATCGTAGTTATTCGGAGTGGTTCCCTTATCTTTATAAAGTGCCACCACTCGTCCGGCTTCCGCTTTCACCTGTTTATACTCGGCTTCGGTAGCCTGCAACTGTACTTTGTAGTCGGTAGGGTCCAGTTCGGCAAGCAGTTGCCCCTTACGCATGTAACCACCTTCGTCCACGAAGATTTTCTGAATGGTACCCGGTACCCGGAAAGCGATATTCACGTCCTGCGCCGGTTTTACCCTGCCGGGGAACTGCAAATCCACCTGTCCGTCACTAAATGACAATGTGTCTATTTTCACCGTATATTTTTCCTCTTTCTTATACGTTCCATTGGAACAGGAAAAAAACACAAAGGCCGACACCAATCCTAAAAATAAACTGATTTGTTTCATATATCCTATCTTATTATTATATACATTAATATAGTCATCATCAGAGTCGACAAAAATAGCGCCATTCAGGTCACAAGAGAAGTTCCATTATAACCGTACATTGTTCTCTTTTTCGCTTTTTCGGCATAAAAAGCTTTTTATAGGCTTATTTTTCATATTTGATACTCTTTTTGAAGATATAAAACTGAAAAACAGAACATCTTTTTCTCCTTCTCTTATCTATATAAAGAACAGCCCGCCAAATAAAATAGTTTAATAGAAAAACTGAATAAAAAAACGGAAAGCCTTTACAGTCCTCCCGTTTTTTTAAGTGAAACAGATATGCCGGATTTAGCCTACCAGTACAATTTTCACTGCATTCATTCCTTTCGGCCCCCTTGCCAGTTCAAAAGTGACCATCCTGCCTTCAGCAATGTCTTCCGGAGCATTACTGATATGAAAGAAAAATCTTTCACCTCCATTCATATCTTTAATAAAACCATATCCTTTATTTGAATCAAAATAATCCACACGTCCTTTCAACGGCTTCACTTCCACTTCTTCTTTTTTAGGCACGGAAATTTCTATCTGCTCAATATCAACTTCCTGTTTCAATGTGGGATCGGGAGGTGTGGAAGTAATCCTCCCGTTTTCATCCACATACGCAATCATATCTTCAAACGACTGATTGCCACTATGTTTACGCTCTTCTTTCCGTTGTTTTTTTTCCAACTTCTTACTCTGCTTTCTCTTTTCGACTTCTCTTTTGTTAAATGATAATGATTTGGCCATTAATAAACTTTTTTTTTAGATGTTCACAAAGATACAAAACTATTTGGTTTATATTCCACTAATTCTTAATGAAAATCAAAAGTTTACTATTTTAATAGAATTAAAAATTATTTTATCCGTCTAATTAAGAGAACGAAAAAAACCGTTCTTTACTCCCATCTGAGTAAAGAACGGTTCTTTAAAATATAGATTAATTGGTTACATTTCCTTAACCATTAAAATCAATATCTTCTATAACCCCCACCATTTCCGTTACGATTGGATCTGTTGTCATCGCTTCTTTCTGTTCTTGGACGTGCAACATTTACATTGATTGTCTTCCCGTCCAATTCAGTACCATTCAATTCATCAATTGCCTTTTGAGCAGCTGCACTATCCGGCATTTCAACAAAACCGAAACCGCGTGAACGTCCGGTAAACTTATCCATAATCACATTAGCAGAAGTTACTTCGCCATACTCTGAAAATAACTGTGTTAAGCCTTCACTTGTTGTGTTATAGCTTAAACTTGAAACAAAAATATTCATCTTTCCTTGTTTTATATAAAAAAAATAGTAAAATATAAAATTCGTTTATTGCACAAAAGTTATAAAACACCATGTGCCTACACTTCTGCACTTTATTTACCAAACAAGAAAGTTGATTTTGATGTCGATTTGACGATGAAAAGTTCCATTATTAATAACGAAACAAAGCATTGTTATGAAAGATTCTCAATAAAAACCCCATTGTTCTAGCGACAAAGATAAGAAACTAAATCTGATAAATAACACTATTATTTATTTTTTTTATTTTCCCCTTCTAAAATCATCCGAAAGACTCATATTATTGATGATCTTATCTCCCCAAATGGGATTTTTAATCAGAACTATTGTAATTATGAACAATAGTTCATATATTCGCTGCGTAATAATTAATATAAACTATATGAAAGTAGCTATAACAAGTACTGGGAACACTATCGGCGATAAAGTAGATGCTCGCTTCGGACGATGCAATTATTTTGCTATCTATGATACGGAAAGCCAAGAAACAGAGTTTATAAACAACCCATATAAAGAGGTGGACGAAGGAGCCGGCCCTGGTTGTGTACGACTTATCGCATCATTTGAAGTGAAAAAAGCCGTGGCCGGGGAATTCGGAATGAAGATTAAATCGCTGATGAATGAAACCGGCATTCAGATGATTACGATGAAAGAGGAGAAAACAATCGGTGAAATTATCAGTCTGTTGAAACACGAATGAAAATAGTCGTAGCAAGCGGAAAAGGAGGCACCGGAAAAACATTTGTCGCTACCAATTTATATGAAACCAGCCGGAACACAGGACATGCCACCATTTTGGCGGACTGCGATGCGGAAGTGCCGAATGCATCCCATTTTATCCGGGCGGAAAAGACGTCGCAGGAAAATGTAACGGAATATCGTCCGGAATTTGATGCTCAAAAGTGCACGTTTTGCGGCAAGTGTATGGAGTATTGCACTTATAATGCCATATTCTGCATACCCGCGCAATCACAAATACGTCTGTTGACCCACTTGTGCCACGGATGTGGTGCCTGTGCCGTGGCATGTGAAGAACATGCAGTGAAAGACGGTGCAGCAGCAGTAGGCGTGATCACCTTTTATAAGAAAGACGAACAAACGGTATTCATTGAAGGAAAAATGAAAAGCGGAGAAATATCTGCCGTCCCCGTTATTAAACAAACGATAAAAAGAGCATCGGAAGTGCCGGCGGACTATTTAATCATTGATGCCCCCCCCGGAACTTCATGCCCGTTTATACAAACGGTGGCACGGGCCGACTATGCCGTATTGGTGACCGAACCCACTCCTTTCGGATTGAGTGATTTGCGGCAGGCCGTGGAAACACTCAGAACCTTGAAAAAACCTTTCGGAGTGGTTATAAACCGCGCCGGACTGGGGAACAAAGAGATGTATGGCTACCTGAAAAGGGAACGAATAGAACTGCTGGCGGAAATACCGTTCGATAAAGAGATAGCCAGAATTTACTCAACTGGCGGACTGGTCGTATCAACAGATAAAAAAATGGAGCAATTATTCAAAACACTAATGGAACGTATTGGCGAAAATGGAAATAGCTGTAGTTAGTGGTAAGGGCGGAACGGGAAAATCGAGCATCAGTGCGGCATTCGTGTCGCTGGCACGGAACACGGTAACAGTGGATTGTGACGTGGATGCCGCCAACATGTATTTGTTGTTCAATCCCGTAATAGAGAAAAAGAACAGATTTAAATCGGGCAAACATGCTATAATCAATCGGGATACCTGCATTGACTGCGGTATATGCAAGGAACTATGCCGGTTTGATGCCCTCTATGAGGAGAATGGCAAAATGCAGTCGGATCCCATAGCCTGCGAAGGTTGCATGCTTTGTTACCGGGTCTGTCCCAATAATAGCATAAAAATGATTTCCGACGAAGAGAGTCTGATGTTCTCCGGAAATTTCCGATATGGAAAAATGGTCTACGGCAGACTGGCACCGGGTGAAGAAAATTCCGGTAAATTCGTTAACATGATACGCCAATATGCGCATCATATCGAGGAAGAGAAAAAGACCGGAATGATGATCTTGGATGGACCTCCGGGGATTGGCTGTCCCGTGATGTCCACGCTGACCGATACCGACCGGGCGGTTATTGTGACTGAACCGACTTTATCGGGATTATCGGACTTGCAACGCATTACAGAAGTGGTCCTTCACTTCACCAATGCCGCTTATGTTATTATCAATAAAGCTGATCTCAATGAAGAAATGGCGGGACAAATCAGAGAGTATTGCTCTGTGAACAAACTGCCGGTAGTTGCGGAACTACCATTTGATCCACAGGTGGTTTCCGCTATGATTCACGGCAAAACAATCATGGAATATGCGCCCCAATCCGAAATATCCACCCGGTTAAAAGAGGCTTACCGGATAATCACCAGCCAAAAGGCTGATCACTCGCCCCTGATTTAAAACCCAAAAAGCAATGGAAGTAAAAATAGAAAAGAGCTGGAAAAAGCAGCTGCAACAAGAATTCGACAAACCCTATTTTGAACAGCTGGTAAGTTTTGTAAAAAGCGAATATGCCCAGGCACACGTACTACCCGCAGGCAGCCAAATATTCCATGTATTCAATTTGTGCCCGTTTGATAAGGTAAGGGTTGTTATACTTGGACAGGACCCTTACCCCACTCCAGGACAGTACTACGGCATCTGCTTCTCCGTACCGGAGGGAATAGCCATACCAGCGTCGCTTTCCAATATGTTCAGGGAAATCCACCAAGATCTGGGCAAACCGATGCCTACGTCAGGACAATTGGAACGTTGGGTGGAACAGGGCGTATTTCCCATAAACTCGGTACTTACCGTACGTGCCTACCAAAGCGGGTCTCATCGGGGAAGAGGTTGGGAAACATTTACGGATGCCGTGATCAAGGCCCTAAGCGACGAACGGGAACACGTGGTTTTCATGTTATGGGGTGCATACGCCAAAGAAAAGGCCGGACTGATAGATAGCAACAAGCACCTGGTACTCACTGCCGCCCATCCTTCTCCACGCTCGGCCGACCGTGGTTTCTTCGGTTGCAGACACTTCAGTAAAGCCAACGAATACCTGAGAAATCATGGTTTGGATGAAATAGACTGGTAAAGAGTCTGAGCTGATTCGCAAGTATTAAACAAGCTGCAAATAAAGAAAAACTTTCTTAAAGCATTTCCTCAAAGAGAGGGTGAAGTCTGAAATTCAAAAATTCTTCGAAATCGGAATATAGCTTCGCACCCAATACTTTATTATAAGGAGATGCTTGGCAAATTACTTCCATACGAAAAAGGATTATTCTTTTTGATAAACGGCAGCCATACCCACTATCTGGACTGCACGATGTGGTTGTTTTCAGGTATGAAAATATGGATTCCGTTAGCTCTGTTTATCATATTCAATCTAGTATATAAAAAAAGCTGGAAGCGGTGGGTACCCGCATTGTTGGCCATAGTGCTTGTATTTGTTTTTTGCGACCAGTTTTCAAGTCATCTGATCAAGCCGTTGTTCGCCAGACCCAGACCAACGCACTATCCCTATATTATGGAGCATGTAAAAACGCTTTTCGGATATAAGGGAGGACATTATGGCTTTATTTCTTCGCACGCAGCCAACAGTTTCGGCTTTGCCGTATTCACCGCTTTCCTTTTCAGAAATAAACTCTACTCTATTGCCATATTTGTGTGGGCAACCATCGTATCATATTCCCGCATTTATTTAGGAGTCCACTTCCCATCGGATATCATCGGAGGAATGATTGCTGGCTTCCTCATCGGATTCTTTATGTACAAAGTATACCGCATTGTAAAAAGGAAAATGCAACCGTTGACCATGGCAATCCCTCTATCGGAATACTCCACCACCAGAATAAATCTGGTATCTTATGTCATTATAGGATATATTGTCCTTTTTTCCATGCTGAGTGAATTTCTTATTACCTTATTATATAAATAAGCTTTCTTTGGAAAAAATATTTATCTTTGTTCCTCATTCTGACACCAGAACAGAAAAAAGAACAAAAAGATGAAATTATTGATTATTGAGGATGAAAAGGAGCTATCTGACAGCATCGTCGCTTTTTTGAATCAGAAAGAATATCGGTGCGAACAGGCTTATACATGTGATGAAGCTATGATAAAAGTAGGTTTGTACGAATATGACTGTATTTTACTGGATTTAATGTTGCCTGACGGAAGCGGACTGGATGTATTACGCGAAATCAAGCGGAAAAGTCCTGATACGGGGGTCATTATCGTATCTGCTAAAGGAGCGCTTGATGACAAGGTGCTGGGTCTGAAAATCGGAGCGGATGATTATCTGCCAAAACCATTCCACCTACCGGAATTAAGTATGCGCATCTACGCCTTAATACGCCGGAGAAACTTCACAGGAAACAATCTGCTGGAAAATAACCAGATCAGCATTGACTTGCTAAGCAAGGAAGTAAAGGTCATGGGGCGGCTATTGGATCTGACCAAGACGGAATACCAATTGCTGCTTTTCCTGATTGAAAACCGTAAACGCGTAGTGTCGAAAAGTGCAGTGGCGGAACATCTGAGCGGTGATATGGCTGATATGATGGACGATTATAGCTTTATATATGCCCACATCAAGAATCTGAAAGCAAAATTAGCAGCTGCAGGTTGCAAGAATTGTATTAAAACTTATTACGGAACTGGCTATAAATGGGTTGAAAATGAAGAGTCTGCTGAGTAAAAGTTTATGGGTCTATATCGGTTTCACCATTATAGTATTGCTGCTCTCCATGCCTCTATTTTACTGGCTAACCAAATATTACTATGCGGAAGACCTGATGGATGTAATAGACCGTGTACGTAACGGAATGCCACTTCCAAAAGTTGATCTGGAAGAAGACATTATGCATGGACTCATGATCCAGTTCGTACTGATATTCGCCGCACTGAGTATTTCGCTTTTTATCATGATGATGTTCCTTACCAAACGCATCTGGCATCCTTTTGACGACACGCTAAAAAAGATGGAGCGCTTTAATCTTGAAAAAAGTGAAATGCCATCATTCATTTCCACGGATACCAAAGAATTTGTGCGGCTGAATGAGGCGGTGACTCAACTTATGCAACGGGATTTACAAACATACAAGAATAGAAAGGAATTTACGGAAAACGCCTCGCATGAGCTACAAACCCCCATCGCTATATTTCAAAGCAAACTAGACCTGCTACTGCAGGAAGACTTGAACGAAAAAGCAGCCAAAATAGTATCCGAACTCTATTCAGTAAGTAACCGGGTTAGCCGATTGAACAAAAACATGTTACTTCTAGCTAAAATAGAGAACCAGCTATACGATAAAATGGAGCAAATCAATTTAACGGAATACTTGGGGAAAAACCTGTCACTCTTTAGTGATCTGTACACAGAACACCCTATTAAATTAATGAATCAGATCCCCGAAAATGAATCTTTAAAAATTGAAGCTAATCAAACATTACTGGACAGTCTTATCACCAACCTGATTGTAAATGCCATACGTCATAGCAAGCAAGACTGTTCTGTTAATCTGATATTGAAATCTGGTTCATTAATAATAGAGAATGACTCGGACAAAGGTGAACTCAACGAAAAAGAACTCTTCAATCGCTTCAATAGTTCAAACTATAAACAAGGCAACGGCTTGGGGTTGGCTATTGTAAAAGCCATTTGTGATTATCACGGCTGGCAAATAAACTATGCCTTCGATGAAGGAAAACACACTTTCCGAATTGACTTCAAGAATTAAAGATCAAAAATAAAGAGGTTGCGCAAAGATCAACTCTTTGACACAACCTCCCCCCGGACAAAACCAATAACCTTAACCTCGTATCAGCAGTTCGGGAAATGTAAACCCTTGTATAGAAAAACTAATAGCGAAAATCACGGCACTAACTACCCAAAGAATGAGTAACGTCCATTTTAATCCGGTAGCCATCGGCTGCCAGTTGAACAGTTGCTTGAAGATGACAAACACAATACTAACCAATGGTATGCCCACCAAAAGAATACCGGCAATGTACATTACAATAGCGGATAAAGGAGACATCGGTAATATTATATCGGTCGGGAATAAGGAGAACAGTGCTGCTCCCCCGCCTACGGCCACTGCTATGGCAGCAATAAGCAAGGCTATGAATACAATACCGAAGACAAATAGCAAAGGACTGCAAATGACAGCAAAGATGACTAAACAGACTTTTAGAAAAACACCGGCGATCATCACTAGTATATCCCCCACTTTTTGCAAGGCCGTACGAGGTTTATCTGATTTCATATAGTCATTCACCCCACTAGCTACTTTTTCAAAACCATCCGTTACTGTTTTCCCGATATTTTCCAACGTAACAGGTTCTCCCCGCATATTCAATTTTTCAGTTGCCGTATTGGCTTCCGGTATAATCAACCAGCACACAATATAAATGGGGACCAAAGTACCATATCCGCAAATCAGGACAACAAGGAAGAGCAGACGAAGTAACGTAACATCCCAATTGAGATATGCTGCTAGTCCGCTAACCACTCCACCAAGCATTTTATCATCAGGATTACGGAACAAGCGGCGACGGGTTGTTCCTGTTCCTTGTGAAGCATTACCGGAAGAGTCGAAGCTTTTTGCTCCTTCGCTTGCCCCATCGGAAGCAGACGAGGCTGAATTACCCGCTTCATTAGTCTCCATTTCTTCGGGTTTGCCCATACGGGCTATCACATCCTCCACATCAGCAATGGTAATGACCTGCGACCGGCCCACCAGTCTTTCCGCAAAAAGCTCGGAAATACGGCGTTCTATATCGTCCACTATCTCATCGGCGCCGACTTCCTTGCAAAAGTGCGTCTTCAGATTACATAAATAATTATCTAAAAGGCGATAGGCATCTTCGTCTATATGATATACGGTTCCGCCCAAATTAACGGTTAATGTTTTTTTCATTGTTATTCGTTTTTAAGTTGTTGTGATACGAGGTATATAATGATTAATTATTAGCTATATGATTGACTGTCTCATTCAGTTCACGCCACGATATTTCGAGCTCACCCAAAAAGACTTCTCCTTTCCCGGTCAATTTATAATATTTGCGGGGAGGCCCCTGCGTAGATTCAATCCATTCATAACTCAGCAAGTCATCATTCTTTAAACGGGTCAGGAGTGGATAAAGTGTACCTTCCACTACGATGAGACGAGCTTCCTTCAATTTTTGGATGATATCCGATGCGTAGGCAGGCTCCTTATGGAGGAGCAACATGATGCAATATTCCAGCATCCCTTTACGCATTTGTGATTTAACATTATCTACATTCATCATTTCCAGTATGATTTATTTCTTGTTATACTTTACTTCTTTGCATGGCACAAATATATGCATTATTATAATACTATGCATTACATAGTACTATTTATTTAGATAGTTTAACAAATGTAATCGCAACATTATTTATATGTAGCCAACAAAAAGATAAGAAAGAAACTTGTATATTTGCAACTAACGAATAAAATAGAAGCCTTATGTATACCATACGGAAAGCCGATATAGCAGACTGCGAACTAATCAACAAACTGGCATGGGAAATATTTCCCAAAACATACGGTCAAATACTCACGCCCGCACAAGTAGAATATATGATGGAATGGATGTACTCTATAGAAAACATCCGGAAACAAATAGAAGAAGAAGGTCATGTCTACTTTATCGCCTATGAAGAGTGTGAAGCAGCCGGATATGTTTCCATACAGCAACAGGGTGAAGACGTCTTCCACCTGCAAAAGATATATGTACTTCCCTACTTTCAGAAAGCACATTGTGGCAGCTTCCTGTTTCGTGAAGCCATAAAATATATCAAGGAGATACACCCCGGATCATGTTTATTGGAGCTGAATGTGAACCGACACAACAAAGCTCTGGAATTTTACGAACATATGGGAATGAAGAAACTCAGGGAAGGCGATTTCCCTATAGGACATGGATTCTACATGAACGATTACATCATGGGACTAGAGATATAAATTATTCCTATTACTTTTGTCCCTGAATATGAGACAAAAGTAATAGGTAGGAAATACTTTTAAAGAACAAGAAGTTAACGATTTCTTCCGGAACCTCTCCGTCCCTGAGGTCTCATTTCTTCGAGCATCTTTTCGTATTTTTTGTATTGATCTTCAGTCAGGACCTTTTTAAGCTCTCCATTTTTAGCATCCTGCAACGAACGCATCTTTTCCATTTTTTCCGCTCTGTCCCCATCACTAGTCATCACTTCCTGATTCTGTTTAGCATACTTCAGGTTAATATCATATACAGTCTTTTCCTGAGTCTCGTTGAGCGACAAAGCTTCTTTTATCTTTTCAGTCAACATTTTAGCGCGCTCTTCAGGAGTTCTCATCCCCCCTCTTCCCTGAGCAAAACTCTGGGTTGCAAATACCATGCTTACAAAAAGCATCATCATTAATACTAAATTGCCATTCAACTTTGTTTTCATCTTTCAAATATTTTAAAGTTAGTAATTAAAACTACTTTTAGAGAATATTCTATAGGACAAAGCTGAAATCCAAAAGTTTAAAGATAATGTTATGCACTTATATAACATTAAACAAAATAATGATTTCGTAACAAATAAGGGAACTAGTTAGTCAACAAAAACTCCCCTACTTAGCTACACGTTCCAGCCACTTCAACATAAAAAACATGGTACACATGGAGAAACAGCAGACGGTGACAAAAACCGCCCAAGTCATCCAGATCGGGATACTTTCATAAAGTATGGCACCTACAACAAGCAACTGGTTACCTACGGCCGTAGCACCAAGCCATCCGCCCTGCATAATGCCCTGATACTTGGGAGGGGCTACTTTGGATACAAACGAAATACCCAACGGAGAGATATATAATTCCGCCACTGTTAGAATAAGATAAGTTACTATCAGCAATATAGGGGTAGCCTTCACAGGAGATGATCCTATAGCTATAATATCCTTATGCATGGGTAGATGGGAAACGTAAGACCCGATAGTCATAACAAGAAAAGCTGTGGCTGCAATACCCATACCAATAGCGATTTTCTTAGGGGTGGAAGGTTCTTTCCCCCGGGCACGCTGCCATGCAAAAATGCCCATAATCACCGGAGTAAGGAATACGACAAAAAATGGATTCAATGACTGAAATAACTCTGCACCTTTAAATTTCATAAAGCCAAGATCAAGGCTCACTCCGCTTAGATCGGTATATTCTTTAGCAAAATAAGTTAACGTCAAACCATTCTGATGGAAAGAGAACCAGAAAAAAATGACAACAGCAAATACGGCAAAAAGAGCATACATACGTTGCTTCACTTCCTGAACACTCATTTCAACATCTCCTCCGGCTGCGCCAGCACTTGTACTCGCAGATTTACTACTTGGATCAGGAAATTTCTGTTTATTCAATACAAATATGACTAATGAAATAAGCATGGCTATGATAGCTACCCCAAAAGCATAATGGAATCCTGTAGTAAATACATTCAAATAGTTATTGGAAAAATCCGTCAGATCTGTCACAGGTGCGGAAGACGCTTTCCCAGCCAAGTCGGTAAATGTAGTTACCGCTTCGGGTGTAAGAGTTCCGGCCAAATGCCCATGACAAAGTGTGGGTAGATCGGGATCATAGCTATAACCGAAAACAGACAACCACCAATTGCGTACAAACACAGCGGCAAAAGGTGCAAAGATTGCTCCAATGTTAATAAACATATAGAAAAGGGAAAAACCGGAATCACGCATTTGAGAATATTGCGGATTATCGTACATCTGTCCTACCAGAGCCTGAAGGTTTCCCTTGAATAAACCGTTACCAAAAGCTATGACAAAAAGTCCGAAACAAGTAAGTGTTAAAAACAGAACTTGATTAGATACCGGTGTAGGGGTAGGAATAGCCAATATTAAATATCCGACCGCCATTAAAATAATACCGATTAAGATGGTACCCTTGTAGTTGCGTGTTCTATCGGCTATAATACCGCCGACTAATGCAAGGATGTAAATTGAGAAATAAAATGTGGAATAAATTAATCCAGCTCCTTTCCCATCCAAACCGAACTTGGCTTGCAAGAAAAGAACGAGGATAGCCATCATGGTGTAAAAGCCGAAACGTTCTCCCAAGTTGGCAAAAGACGCAGCAATAAGTCCCTTAGGGTGTTTATTAAACATAGAATTAAGTTTTTTGAATGAATAATTAGATATTTATTTTTTTATCTGCGCAAATATAAGATTTTTGCGTAAATTAACACGATAATCATAAAGAATATGCGAACAATTATCCCTCAAAAAACGCTTTTTCACAAACAAATGATACGACTCTCCTTATTACAATATTAGAACAGCATGCAAACTTCGGCACGTACTTCCTTTATCAGGTCTTGAGGAGAAAGCTTAAGCTGTAATCCCCGTTGCCCTGCGCTGATATAAATATACGAATATTCAAGGCACGTCCGATGGATATAAACCGGAAAAGGTTTCTTCATCCCGATAGGCGAACAACCTCCACGAATATAACCAGTCAACGGAAGCAACTCCTTCATCGGTATCAGGTCACACTTCTTATTACCGGAAGCCTTAGCCGCCAATTTTAAATCCACCTCATGATCACCGGGAATGACACATACAAAATAGCTACTCTTATCGCCTTTCAACACTAATGTTTTGAACACCATCTCCATGTCTTCGTCCAAACTAGAGGCTACATGAACTGCACTTAAATCCTCCTCGTCTACCTCATAGGAAATGAGTTCATATGGAATTTTAGCCTGATCCAGTAACCTTGCCGCATTGGTTTTATTGTTTTTATTTGTTTTCATTGTTTTAACTTATTAAAGTTACAAAAACAGCCCTTACTTCAATACCCCTTTTATGATATTCCTAAAGGATATCCTGACCTTTTCATCTCGATAATTCGTCCTTCAGAAATTCAGGTGTATAACCCTTAGTGCTTTTTGCCACTTCTTCCGGTGTACCACTACAAAGTACTTCTCCACCTCCCTTACCCCCTTCAGGTCCCATATCTATAATATAGTCAGCCATTTTAATGACATCAAGATTATGTTCTATCACAATAACGGTATTACCTTTATCCACTAATTTATTAAGTACTCCCATCAGCACACGGATGTCCTCAAAGTGAAGCCCGGTAGTGGGCTCATCGAGAATATAAAGTGTCTTTCCCGTATCTCGTTTGGAAAGTTCGGTAGCCAACTTCACCCGCTGGCTTTCGCCACCGGATAATGTAGTGGAAGACTGCCCCAACTTAATATATCCCAATCCAACCTCCTGAATAACTTTGATTTTGTGCAGGATTTGAGGAATGTTTTCAAAGAACTCCACAGCACGATTAATAGTCATATCCAATACATCAGCAATAGATTTGCCTTTATAACGTACTTCCAACGTTTCACGATTATAACGTTTTCCATGACAAACTTCACAAGGCACATAAACATCCGGTAAAAAGTTCATCTCAATAGTCTTATAACCATTTCCCTGACAAGCTTCGCAACGACCTCCCTTAACATTAAATGAAAAGCGGCCCGGTTTATAACCTCGTATTTTAGCTTCCGGAAGTTCAACGAAAAGATTACGGATATCAGAGAAGACGCCGGTATAAGTAGCAGGGTTGGAACGAGGAGTACGCCCCAGAGGGGACTGGTCCACATTCACTACCTTATCGATATATTTCAAGCCTTCTATACTTCCATATTCCAGAGGGTCCTGCAGCGAACGGTAGAACTTTTGCGATAGAATAGGTTGAAGCGTTTCATTAATCAAAGTGGATTTACCGCTTCCTGATACACCGGTAATACAAATCAACCTTCCTAAAGGGAATTCCACATCAACGTTTTTCAGGTTATTACCCTTAGCACCACGGAGCCAAAGACTATGTCCGTTTCCTTTACGACGTTTTTGGGGAATTTCAATGGAACATTCCCCATTCAGATATCTGGAAGTAAGCGTATGAGTGCATAACATTTCTTTAGGAGTACCAGAAAAAACGACTTCTCCGCCCAATCGTCCAGCTTTCGGTCCCATATCAATAACATAATCGGCAGCCAGCATCATATCTTTATCATGCTCCACCACTATTACCGAATTGCCTAAATCACGTAATTCCTTCAAAGAATGAATAAGCCGTTGATTATCCCGTTGATGCAAGCCAATGCTTGGCTCATCAAGAATATAGAGTACATTCACCAATTGTGACCCAATTTGAGTAGCCAAACGTATGCGCTGACTTTCACCTCCCGAAAGACTTGCGGAAGTACGATCCAAGGAAAGATAATTCAATCCCACGTCCAACAGAAATTTCAAACGGGTACGTATTTCCTTCAGTATTTCTACAGCAATCTGCTTTTGCTTATTGTCCAGATAATCTTCCACATGTGATAACCACTTGTACAACTCACTAATATCCATACATGAAAGTTGATAGATATTCTTATCGTGAATGCGGAACGAGAGTGCTTCCCTATTCAATTTAGCCCCCTTACATTCGGGGCAGACAGTGGTTTTGGCAAATTGTTCCGCCCACTTTTGAGCGGTGGCGGAAGCTTCTTTTTCCTGTAACATCTGGATATATTTCACAATACCTTCGAAAGTCACAAAATAATCGGAAGAAGTACCGATAAGCGAACTTTTAATTTTAAGACGTTCATCCGATCCATACAAAATTTCATCTATGGCATCATCGGGCAATTCATTGACGGGCGTTTTTAGCGTAGCTTCATATTTTTCCAATAAGGCTGCCAACTGCCAAAAGATCATACTACTTTTATATTTGCCCAACGGAATTACCGCTCCTTCATAAATGGAGAGATGCCGGTCAGGTATCACTTTTTCCACATCAATTTGATTGACCACCCCGAGTCCTTTACACTTTGGACAATATCCCTGAGGAGAATTAAATGAAAAATTATGCGGAGCGGGTTCTTTATAAGACAAACCGGTGACCGGGCACATCAACTGTTTACTATAATGACGTACACTCTCAGTCTGCTTATCTAGTATCATCAGTAGTCCGTCACCTTGTCGCATAGCCGTAGACACACTACCTTTCAACCGAGTATCATCCTTATCCGAAACGATCAATTTATCAATTACCACTTCAATGTCATGATTCTTATATCGGTCCAGTTTCATACCCGGCAATGCCTCCCGTACTTCACCGTCAACACGGACATAAAGGTATCCCTTCTTGCGTATTTGTTCGAACAGTTCCTTATAATGTCCTTTACGGGCACGTACCAGTGGGGCTAAGATATAAATTCGTTTTCCTTTATAATCCTTTAAAATTAATTCAAGGATCTGCTCCTCTGTATACTTTACCATTTTCTCACCGGATAAATAAGAATATGCCACTCCTGCACGTGCATAGAGCAAACGAAGATAGTCATAAATTTCCGTTGTGGTGCCTACAGTAGAACGGGGATTTTTGTTTGTTGTTTTTTGCTCAATGGAAATCACCGGACTCAATCCGGTAATTTTATCTACATCAGGACGTTCCAAGTTTCCCAAAAAGTTGCGGGCATACGCCGAAAAAGTCTCAATATAGCGTCGCTGTCCTTCAGCAAAAATAGTATCAAACGCCAGTGATGATTTACCACTGCCGCTTAATCCTGTTATAACTGTTAAACTATTGCGGGGTATCTCCGCATCGATATTCTTCAAATTGTGTACGCGCGCACCGTAAACGTTGATGTACTCTGCTTCCTCTGCCATTTACCTTAAAAATTTATATCCCCTTTTTTTATCATCCTAAATATGCTATTTGCAAAAGTAACAGTTTCCGCTCGAATAACCGTGAAGCCATCCTCTTTTTCAACTAAAAAAAACAGAATATTATTTCTTAACGAATTCCATTAGTTAATTTTAGGCAATATTCTTACCTTTGCAAGTACAATTGTACAATTGTAAACAAAAACCAACGATAACGAATGAGAACAGTACGCCAGCTTCTTTGTTCCCTATTGTTTGTTGTAACATGCAGCATAGGAACAAATGCACAGGAAAACCAATCATATTTTCTACATACCATTGAAAAGGGACAGAGTCTTTATTCCATCTCCAGTATGTACGGAGTTAGTAAAGAAGATATTATAAAGCTAAATCCCGGAAGTGACGATAAGATATATGTAGGAAATACTCTACGTATTCCGCGTACAGGCAATAATCAAAAAGAGACTTACCATACGATAGAATCAGGAGAAACACTTTACCGACTGACCATAAAATACGGAATTCCTGCAAAAGCAATTTGTGATGCCAACCCAGGATTAAGTGCTGAGAATTTCCGGACCGGGCAAGTTATTCGTATTCCTGTTACAACAGAAACAAAATCTGCCAGTATGGTTAGCCAAAACGGTAAAAAGACAACGGAAGCCACAAGTAGTTATCAGATTCAAGCTCCCGTAAAATCCCGTTGCCGCGAAATGCACAAGATAAAGCGAAAGGAAACCATATATAGCATCAGCCGCAGTTATGATATTACCGAAGCGGAATTGATTGCTGCAAATCCGGAATTAAAAGGAGAAAAGAACCTAAAAAAGGGGGCTTTTCTATGTATTCCTTATTCAAATAAGCAAATATCATCTCCCAACAAGACAGTACCAACCAACGATGAATTATTCAATGAAAACAGGAAATCATCCCAACAACTGGCAACCATTAAAGCAGCTATTATCCTTCCTTTTCTAGACACCTCGTCCGGCGAAACATCCCGTATGGTAGAATATTACGAGGGATTCCTAATGGCAATGGACAGTCTGAAACGGAATGGAACCTCCATTGACTTATATACTTATGATTCCGGCGCTGAAAACACCTCATTAGCCCCCGTTCTGTCTAAAGATGAATTGAAGAATATGGATATCATTTTCGGGCCACTCTATCCTGCGCACGTTAAACCTCTGGCAGAATTTGCCAATAAAAATAATATCCGTCTCGTTATACCGTTTACCTCAAAAGACAACACTGTATTTCGTAATCCGAACATATATCAGATCAATACTCCGCAATCATATCTTTATTCTGAAGTTTACGACCATTTCCTGCGTCAATTTCCCCATGCCAACGTAATCTTTCTTGAAGGTGGAACAGGCAGTAAGGATAAAGCTGAGTTTATCAAATCATTAAAAGAAGAATTACGCAGTAAGGCTATCCCGGTAAAATCAGTGAAGGAAAGTGCAGACATAGAATCATTGAAAGCATTGTTGCGAACAGACCGGGATAATGTTTTTATCCCAACATCAGGCAGCAACATTACACTAATAAAAATTCTTCCACAACTAACTCTATTGGTACGGGACAATCCAGAAGTTAATATTCACTTATTCGGTTATCCGGAATGGCAAACTTATACGAAAGATCATTTGGAAGAGTTCTTTGAATTGGATACTTATTTCTATTCTTCCTTTTACACAAACAATCTGCTGCCGGCAGCGATTCATTTCACCAGAAATTATCGGAAATGGTATGGGAAAGAAATGAAAGAACGCTATCCTAAGTTTGGTATGCTTGGTTTTGACACAGGTTATTTTTTCCTTAAGGGATTATCTCTCTATGGTTCCGGGCTTGAGAGAAATTTGCAACACATGAGCCTGACGCCAATACAAACCGGATTTAAATTTCAAAGAGTGAATACTTGGGGAGGATTCATTAATAGGAAAGTTTTCTTTGTACACTTTACAAAGAATTACGAACTCATCAAGTTAGATTATGATTAAATAATCATCTAAAACAAAAGCGCAAAATGAATTCAATAAATAGAATTGCTCTTATTCTACTGTTTTTTATATTGTCCTTACCTTTACATGCACAAATAGGTGAGCAACGCCATAATTTTGCTATTGGTTTTAGCGGAGGACTTAATTTCAATAAAGTGAGCTTCTCTCCTACTGTAAGACAGAAAAACTTATCCGGAATCACCGGAGGGTTTACTGCACGATACATATCAGAAAAATATTTCAAGATGATTTGTGGGGCTCAATTGGAAGTTAACTTTTCTCAGCAAGGATGGGATGAATACTATCAAGATTACCCAGATTTACATTACACCCGAAAGATGAATTATGTTGAAATACCATTTCTGGCACATCTCGCATGGGGAAAAGAGCGGGGAATGCAGTTCTTCATCAATGCTGGTCCGCAAATTGGCTTTTTGATTAATGATAGCGAACAAAAAAGTGGAAACTGGAACAATTACAATCTGGAGACCCAACAACACGGTAAAAAAATTGAGAATAAATTTGATTATGGTATAACCGGAGGCCTTGGTCTGGAACTCCGCACTAAAGCAGGTAATTTCCTATTGGAAGGAAGATATTACTATGCATTATCCGACTTTTACAATACGACTAAAAGAGATTACTTTTCTCGTGCTGCACATGGAGTGATTACAGCAAAATTAACCTACTTATTCGATCTTCATAAATAGTCCCTATTTTAATCTCTTAACCGATCGGCTGCTTTCACCATTACTTCATCACGGAATACTGCACGAAAAGCCAAGTAATTTAAGATAATGGATACTAAAGGAAGGCTAAGTGCCCATCCTATCTGAAAGCTAGCATCCAAATTCTTCTTCAGCATGAACATAAAAAAGAAAAAAACGATATAATAACCTATCAACAATACACTGTTGAAAACAATCATACGAATCTGCAACATGCGATTACGAAACAGGAATATAGTCCCCAAAGCAATAATAGAACTCAATAAGAGAATACCAAATAGACCCCATGTAGAATAAAGCCCACCATTCGCTAAAGTAACGCCCAAGGGTTTAAAGATATATGTCGTTGCCCCATCAGAAGCTATAAATTGTCCAACAGGCAAACATATTGCAACTATTAATAAAACCGTAACAAAGAATAAATAAACAGATTGTATTCGCTGGATCATAACTTTTAAACTTCATTTTTCTAAAAAAAGTATGTTCATAAAGCTCTTACGAATCCTCATGAACACACCTCCATAATATTATAAGTAAAAATAACTACTGTAGTTTTTCTTTCTCTTTAGCTGGATTACGATAATATATCTTCCCTTCAATAAATTCCTGAGTTGCTATTAGAGTTGGTTTAGGTAGTTTTTCATAATAGCGAGAAATTTCAATCTGTTCCCGGTTTTCAAATACTTCCTCCAAATTATCATTATAAGAAGCAAACTCAGCTAGCTTCTTAGAAAGATCATTTTTAATTTCCACACTGATCTGGTTTGCGCGCTTGCCTATAATGGATACTGTTTCATAAATATTACCGGTATCTACACATAAATCCATCATATCACGGGTAACCGTAGTAACTGGAGCATTTGTTTTTTTATAATCCATAAATATCTAATAAATTAATTGGTCTTACACATTTTATATAATTAATCTTTCAAAATCTTCTCTGACTCATCAAATATCCTATCCGCATCTTTCATGTATTTGCTGTCTGGAAATTCATTTTTGAAAGCATAATATTCATCCACCGCTTCCCTATAACGTTCTGTTTTCCTGTCTTCCACACTATATACAGCCATTTCATATTTAGCACGTAAAATCATTATGGACAAATCTTCACGCAAACTGGTATAAGGATAATCCCTTAAAGCATTTTGGGCTGTGATAACACATGATAGATAATTGTTCCCCATATAGTTGCCCAAATTATAATATAACCTTGCAGCAAGATATTCTTTCATTACTAATTTATCTTGTAATGCAAAAATCATCGTTTGAGCTTCACCTTTCTTCGCACTCTGCGGAAAATACTCTAAGAACATTTGTAGCTGCTGAATGGCACTATAAGTTGCGGATTGATCAAGACGAGGCTCGGGCGTATCCAGATAGAGCGCCTTTCCGGCATGGAAACGAGCCAATTCAGCATAAGTACCTTGCGGATAAACATTGCAGTACTGGATAAACGTTTGAGAAGCAGTCTGATAATCTTTCTGATTATAATAGCACATACCAAGCATATAAAGAGATTCTTCAGCATTAGTCATGCCTTTAAATATAGTAATCAGCTCATTGAGCAATGTTGCCGACCGATTATATTGCCCTTTCGCAAAATAGTTTTTTGCCGCTTCATACTTGTACTCGTAATCAGTACTCTTCAACAAGTTGTTGTATTCCCCACACGAAGATAGTACCACAACTGCGAGTAAAGTTATCAGGATGTTTTTCTTCATCTTATTTTATAAAATAATGTGCAAAGATAGAGGTTCGCATCGAATAAAGCAATGATACGAACCTTAATTTTTCAAAAAGCAGCCTAATGGAAACCAAATTACAATCTATATAATTCACTTGCGGCCAGTAAATCCACTTTCTTCTCTGTCAAGACACGGACGCAATTTTCCATATCATTGGGACGGATCACTACATTAGCCGTATCTCCATTGGCAAAGGAATACATATACTCAATAAATACCCCTTCATCCGACAAAAAACGTAAGACTTTGGCCAGAGAACCAGGCACATTGGGGCAACTAATCCCTATCACATCAGTAACGTTAACAGCAAAATGATTTTCTTTCAACGCCTTATAAGCTTTTTCAGGCTGGGACACAATACCACGAAGAATACCAAAGTCGGCATTTTCAGCAATACAGAGAGCGGAAAGATTGATGCCTTCTTTCGCAAGCGTTTCTGTAACTTCGGTCAAACGACCGGATTTGTTTTCAAGAAAAATAGAAAGTTGTTTTGCAATCATAACTATCAGAGTTTTCGATTATCTATCACACGCTTTGCTTTACCTACACTACGTTCTATGCAGCGAGGTTCAACTAAACGCACATCTACGCCCAATCCCAATACGCTTTGTAAACGTGCAACCAATTTCTTTTTCATTTCCAGCATTCGGTTAATTTCATCGGAATAAAACTCCGGCCGAACTTCAACTTGTAGTTCCATCGTATCTGTGTTATTCTTACGATCCACCAACAAAAGATAATGTGGTTCAAATTCCGGTAATTCCAGAATAACAGACTCGATTTGAGTTGGAAACACATTCACTCCGCGAATAATAAGCATATCATCACTACGCCCCAAAATACGGTCCATACGCACAAGTGTACGTCCGCATGGACATTTGTCATAATAAAGGGCCGTCAAGTCTTTCGTACGGTAACGCAATAAAGGCATACCTTCCTTAGTAAGATGAGTAAAGACCAACTCTCCTGTTTCACCAGGGGCAACCGGTTGCAACGTTTTAGGATTGATAATTTCCGGAAAATAATGATCCTCATTCAAATGAGTACCATGTTGACATTCACATTCATATCCGACTCCCGGTCCGGCTATTTCACTCAATCCATATATATCATAAGCTTTAAGCTCCAGTTTTTCTTCTATTTCATGTCGCATGTTTTCCGTCCACGGTTCTGCTCCAAATGCTCCTATACGCAACTTGAACTCATTCCGGGGCAATCCGGAATCCTTTATAGCATCTGCCAGATACAATGCATAAGAAGGCGTGCAACAAAGAACGGTAGATCCGAAATCATGCATAAGCGTGATCTGCTTTTCCGTATTGCCACTTGACATGGGAATAACGGAAGCTCCAATATTTTCGGCTCCAGCATGAGCACCTAGTCCACCCGTAAACAATCCATACCCATAAGATATATGAAAAAAATCGGAACGACCTGCTCCATAAGCAGAGAACGCTCTCGAAAGACATTCCGTCCAAGCAGATAAATCCTTGCGGGTGTATCCTACGACAGTGGGTTTGCCCGTAGTACCGGAAGAGGCATGTATCCGTACAATTTGGCTCATTGGAACAGCACAAAGTCCGAACGGATAATTATCACGCAAATCCAATTTAGTAGTAAATGGTAATTTCACAATGTCGTCTATACTCTGAATATCATCGGGGGTAATGCCCAGCTCCTGCATTTTCTTGCGATAAAAAGGAGTGTTGTGATATACGTGCTCTACTGTTTTTCTTAAACGAATGCTCTGAATCTTGCGAAGGCTTTCACGATCCATACACTCGATACTTTCATTCCAAATCATGTTTTTTTGTTGTATTTGTTTACGGTTGCCTAACGGTTAGTATTAATATATCCACAAAGGAAACAAAAAATTTTGTTTATCTCAAGTATTTTCCCGAATATTGCCACCTATTAAAGACGTATAATGAATAAATTTGAATTAATATCACCATATCAGCCCACAGGTGACCAACCTGAAGCTATCGCACAGCTCACCGAAGGAGTACGTGAGGGCGTTTCGGCGCAAACCTTACTCGGAGTTACCGGTTCGGGAAAAACATTCACCGTCGCCAATGTCATTGCCAACATAAATAAGCCCACGCTAGTACTGAGCCATAACAAAACACTGGCAGCTCAATTATATAGTGAATTCAAGTCTTTCTTTCCTCATAATGCTGTAGAGTATTATGTGTCATATTACGATTATTACCAACCAGAAGCCTATTTGCCGGCATCAGATACGTATATAGAGAAAGATCTTTCCATCAATGACGAAATAGACAAACTCCGGCTGGCGGCAACTTCCGCTCTACTTTCTGGAAGACAAGACGTAGTGGTGGTTTCCTCTGTATCATGCATTTATGGTATGGGAAATCCAGCCGACTTTTACAAGAATGTCATTGAAGTCCAACAAGGTAAAGCCTTTAGCCGGAATGTATTTCTCCGACGTTTGGTCGACAGTCTATACGTTCGTAATGATATAGATTTGAATCGGGGAAATTTTCGGGTTAAAGGAGATACTGTAGATATTTCATTGGCATACGCTGACAATTTGCTCCGGATTATCTTTTGGGGAGACGAAATAGATAGCATTGAAGAAGTAGATCCGGTAAGTGGGGTGAGTATTGCCCGGTTTGAAACATATAAAATCTATCCGGCCAATCTTTTCATGACCACTAAGGAAGCAACCATAAGAGCTATTCACGAAATAGAAGATGATCTCTACAAACAGGTACGATGGTTTGAAAGCCAGGGGCGCTCATTTGAAGCAAAAAGATTACAAGAACGCGTAACTTATGATATGGAGATGATCCGGGAATTGGGACATTGCTCCGGCATTGAAAACTATTCCCGATACTTTGACGGACGGGCGGCAGGTAGTCGCCCGTACTGTTTACTAGATTTTTTCCCTGACGATTTTCTAATTGTCATTGACGAAAGCCACGTCAGTGTGCCCCAGATACGCGCTATGTATGGTGGTGATCGCGCCCGTAAAAATAACTTAGTGGAATACGGGTTTCGTTTACCAGCTGCTAAAGACAATCGTCCTTTAAAATTTGAAGAGTTTGAAACTCTAGCCAAACAAGTGATATATGTCAGTGCTACACCTGCCGATTATGAGCTAATAAAATCGGAAGGAATCGTAGTAGAACAAGTAATCCGCCCCACAGGACTTTTGGATCCGGTGATTGATGTACGTCCCAGCCATAATCAAATAGACGATTTGATGGAAGAGATTCAACTGCGTGTTGAGCGGAATGAGCGTACACTAGTCACAACGCTCACCAAGCGCATGGCTGAAGAATTAACGGAGTTCTTATTGAATCACAACGTCCGCTGCAACTACATACATAGTGATGTCGATACCCTGGACCGGGTACAAATCATGAGTGACTTGCGTGAAGGCCTATACGATGTATTGATTGGAGTCAACCTGCTACGTGAAGGATTAGATCTACCTGAAGTATCGCTTGTTGCCATTCTTGATGCAGATAAAGAAGGATTTCTCCGCTCTCACCGTTCATTGACACAAACAGCCGGACGTGCCGCCCGTAATGTAAACGGTATGGTCATTATGTACGCAGATCACATGACGGAAAGCATGCAACAAACTATAGATGAAACCAATAGACGGCGCGAAAAGCAGTTGGCATACAACGAAGCCCACGGCATTATTCCTCAACAAATTAAAAAAGCTAAGAACCTAAATGTTTTTGGAGGAAGCACATCTCAGAGAACAGAAAATGCAAGCACTGAAAAATCGAAAGGACCTCATCCATACATTGAACAAGAAGGATATTCGGGTATCGCTGCAGATCCTATCATGCAATACATGTCCCGTGAACAAATGGAAAAGAGTGTTGCACGTACCAAACGTTTAATGCAGGAAGCAGCCAAAAAGCTCGACTTTATTGAAGCTGCTCAATATCGTGATGAATTGCTCAAAATGGAAAATCTGCTCAAAGAGAAATGGGGATAACCCTTTCCCCTCTTAATTCATATCTTATTTTTGTTAACAAAAATATATAAGGGAAGCAAATCCAAAATAAATGTTATAAAACACACTATTTTCTTTGGATTATTTGCAAGAATCTCAATAGTTCGTATCTTTGTATTGTGTTTTTCATAGTATTAGATTTAAGGTTAACAAAGGTTGGAGTACAGCGGTACTCCTTTTTTTATGCTTTTAATTTCCATCCGGTTTTTGAATTTCAGTAAACGGACTATTATTCCATTTGAAATTGGCCCAATCATCTGGATGAGCCGGGTCATAAGCAATATAATCGGAACGAAGATATTTCAGGATAGGTAACTCTAGTCTCTTCATTTCCTCAATCACGCACTTTGTTATTTGATAAGCCCCATATGGATTAAAATGCGTATTATCTGCCAATGGGCTATCCTGACCAGGATAAGTACCTGCAGGATAATGCACAAAAGCATGCTTTGAACCCTCTACTCCCATTGCTTCATATAGTACACGCGTCACGGCATTTAAATCAATAAGTGGCATACTTTCTCTGCGTGCCACCCATCTCATAGCATCAGGATAATCTCCATGAGTATCAATAATCTTACCTTCTGCATTAAAACTACGCCGTTGCATAGGAGTTACTAAAACCGGATAAGCTCCATGAGCACGTGCCTCATCAATAAATATTTTGAGATTAGTTGCAAAAGAATAGTATGCACCGATGCCCGGTCCTTTCTCTTTTTGGTCATTATGTCCAAATTGTATAAAGATATAATCACCCTGCTTTATTTGTGTCAGGGCTTTCTTTAGACGACCAGCCGCAATGAATGTATTAGCAGCCTCCCCCGACTCGGCATAATTGGCAAAGCAAATACGATCTGTAAAGAAACGAGGTATTATTTGTCCCCAACTACACCATGGCTCATTATCTTGATCTACAACAGTCGAATTACCACATAAAAAGGCTGTAGTAACATGTTCAACACGTTCTATGATTAGTTCTGACAAAGCCGGGGCATCTCCATTAAATTCCAAGGTCAATTTATCATCCCAATTCAGCTTCTTACACTCACGCTGTTTAATGTGGACGCTTTCAGTAGGAGAAATATGAATATCACGCTTATTAATTGTAAATGCACACGTCTTCAGCTCTCCCTTTTTTGTTTTCTGATTTTCATAAAAAAGGCGACGAGACTCCCCGCGTATAGTTGTTTCAGCAGTACGGTATTTACTTCCAATGACTGCTATCACATGATAATTTCCATCGGGTACAGATACAGAAAAGAAAAAAGGAGTTTTACTTTTGTCATCAGGAGAAGGATATAAATCATATCCATACCCCTTTTCCGTACTATAGCGATCCATAGTGGTTATATTAATACACCCTTCTTTTAACTTTTTACCAGAGTTAAAACAAAACTTAAAACTCTGAGCTTCGGCATTAAAGGCCAATGCTAATGTAATAACAAACGCTACATAACACTTCATATCTTTCATATTCCAAATACATTTTTTATAGATACAAAAAAAGAGGAGCAGCTTCACAGTCACTCCTTCCCCCTAATTGAATTAATCAATTATACTAATAATCTATGATATCTGTTTATTTTTTAAGTTTATATATTTCCGTTCCTGCCAGCAAGAAACAACCTACTCCATAATCCTCAAAATCAGGAATACTATCGTAAGTCACGGGTTGTCCATCTTTTGGCTCTTTACCGGTTCCTTGCATATATCCTAACATCCCATTCGGATGAATAACATCCTGACACATTGCCTTCCACGCTTTCAGAACAGCAGGCATATATTCTTTCTTATCCAACAATCCATTTCTTATTCCCCAAGACATTCCATATATAAATAAAGCCGTACCACTCGTTTCCTTACCACCAAAATGTGTTTCATCATGCAAACTCACATTCCAAAAACCATCTTTCCTTTGGCACTTCTTCAGAGCTTTGCTCATTACGACAAAATCATTGATATAATCATTACGATGTGCCTCATTTACCGGAATTTCACTCAATACACGTACCAAAGCCGCATATACCCAACCGTTTCCCCGACTCCAATAACAGTCTTCTCCATTCGGTTCTTTATACGGAGGATCAAAGTCTGCATCTCTCCACCATAACCCGTCCTCTACATTAAAAAGCCCTTTTCCTCCTTGACTATTGCGAGTATAACAGTACATCTCCCACATCTTATCGTAATATAATTGTTCTCCTGTTAACTTTCCTAATTTAGCATACACAGGCATTGCCATTTGTATCGCATCCACCCACCACCAATCATCCACTTGCGGAGTATTAACCATCATATCTATATTCGTCTTAATATTCCTAACCATAGCAGGATCACGACAAATATTATAAAGATCAATATAAGTTTGTCCACAACACTGGTCATCAGCATTACGGGTTGTATTGCCATTGCGTAGCCCCCACTTATGAAATTCGGCCCAACCATAAGCATAGTCGTAATAACTTTCTGATGGATAAATGCTATATAACGCCATTAATCCTTCATAGTATACAGCACGCGTCCAAATATTACTGGGACGTACACGCCCGTTATAAGTCGGCACTCGAAAATCGGCATACTTCTTCATGAAATAATCATTTACTTTCAAAAGCGTATTCAATGTACTTTCCCGATTTGGCAATTCCTCTGCTTTAAGGGAGACACACACTGTCAACAAAAGAACAGACAATGTCAAAGACCTCTTCAATATATATTTCATAAATCCTCTATAAAAATGTATCACTTCGATTTTTTATTTCCGGCGACGAAAATAAAACATTCTCATAGTAGTCAAAATGGAAATGTGTACATTTCAATGGAATCTTATGTAAAAAGGACGTATTGTACATAGAAATGTACTATTATCCAGCAGGGAAATTTTATTTTATTAATTATAATAAGACAAAAAGGGTGTAATATCCTTAACACCCTTTCCTTCGTTAGTCTCTCCCTATATCTCACTCACTCCGTTCAATATAGGCTATTGCTTCTCCCTTATGAATAATATCACCTTGTCGAGCGCATACTTCGACGACACGTCCTGTAAAGCCAGTCATGACCTTTTCATATTCTCCCCACAGAGTTGATAAATAACAAAAGACTTGGTCATGCTGATATCTACACCCAATAAATGGTGCTGTAGATGGCCCTTCAACAGATACTTCCCATAATATCTGTCCATTTGCCGGAGCTATTACAGGGTCCGCTCTAAGACGCTTTAGTTTCATAATTTCATCTTCTGAATATCCTTTTTTTAGCATAGCATCGTCTTTCGCATGCTGCAACTCTTCCAAGAAACGCTTCTTGGCAACTCCTGATTTATAATCACGATACTGACGATCATGCATGGCTAGTTCGAAGAGCTCTTCATCATCATTGCCATATTCCCATCCCTTTTCATCCATTTCTTTTCTATACTCATCCAGTGCATCCGGATAATTGAGCTGCGGATCTGTATCAACAAATTCATATCCTTTTGATTTTGCCAATTCAATAATTTCAGGAGCCAATTCGCCCGGTAAGCGCCCGCTTTTACCTAATATCATATCCCATGTATGGCTATCAATCATCGTCCATCGTTGCTCTCCCCTCAATAGCTGCATCACGTTCATCAATGCCACGTTTTTCACATATTGGCTAAAAGGAGTCACTAAAGGAGGATAACCTAATCTTGGCCATACATATTCCACTTCATCAAAAAGCATTAATAATAAATCGTCAAGAGTCACTTCCGCTTGATTTTTAGATCTCAATATCATATTAATACCGGAATGAGCTCCCTTTAAATCAGCCATCATCGATCCCATCATACCACCAGGTAATCCGCTCTTTAATAACAGAGACGACATCAATTTATTAGTCGGATCCATAAAGTAACCTAAGAAATCGTCTATAAACTCTTGCGTCATTGCCCGAACTTTCATATATGCCTTCATGTTAATTTCAGGAACCTGAAAGCCCTTGTCTTTAAGCATCGCCTGTACAGATATAACATCAGGATGTACCTTTCCCCATGACAAAGGTTCCATCGCCACATCAATAATATCAGCACCATTCTCACATACTTCAAGAATAGAAGCCATCGATAGACCTGGCCCACTATGTCCGTGATACTGAATCAGAATATTAGGATGCCTCTCCTTTATAGCCTTTGTTAATCGGCCCAACATACCAGGGCGCCCAATACCCGCCATATCCTTCAAGCATATTTCAGGTGCCCCAGCCTCAATAAGTTGATCTGCAACACGAGTATAATATTCCACCGTATGTACAGGAGAATATGTTATACAAAGGGTAGCTTGAGGTATCATCCCTGCATCTAAAGCATACTTAATAGAGGGTATAATATTGCGCACCTCGTTCAGTCCACAGAAAATACGGGTTATATCTACTCCTTGTGCATATTTCACTTTATACATCAAACGTCTGACATCCGCAGGCACAGGATACATTCGGAGTGCATTCAAACCACGATCCAGCATATGGGTTTGAATACCGGCTTCATGAAAAGGTTTAGTAAAGGCCCGTACAGCTTTATTAGGATTTTCACCATACAGAAGGTTTACCTGCTCAAAGGCACCACCATTAGTCTCAACACGAGCAAAGCAGTTCATTTCAATAATTAATGGCGCAATTCGTTTCAACTGGTCTATTCGGGGCTGATATTTCCCGGACGATTGCCACATGTCACGATAGACAAGACTGAATTTAATTTCTTTTCCCATTGCAATTCAGAATAAGTAGTTTTACATAGATAACGGTTAACTTAACAAATACAAATATAAAGGTTTACTCTAACATATTGGTTAAAATAAACCTTAATTATTTGTATAAAACGCATATTTTATAACATATTGCAAGCGTTTATACGATTCAACTAAACACAATGGAAATAAACTATTAAACGAAATCTTTCAATTCACGTTGTAATCGCTTACGGGTAAAGAAAATACGACTTTTAACCGTTCCAAGGGGAAGCCCAAGATATTCTGCTATCTCCCGGTACTTAAACCCAGAAACATGCATTGAAAAAGGAACCTTATAATCCGACGGCAACGAATTGACAATATGATGCATTTCTTTTAAATCATACACGCCTTCACTACCCGTAACGCCCAAATCTTGTGGTAAATTCAAATGGTAGAGATTATCTGTGTGATCCAAGAAAGTTTGTTCACGTATAATTTTACGATAGTTATTTATAAAAATATTACGCATTATTGTATACATCCAACCTTTGAAGTTTGTGTCAGGCATATATTTATCTTCATTATCCAATGCCTTTAAGGATGTTTCCTGAAGCAAATCATTGGCTTCTTCTTTATCAGAAGTTAGTTTATAAGCAAAGCGAAGTAGTTCTTCCTGTACGCCAATTAAATCTTTTCTAAAACTATAAGTTTTCATACTGTACCCCTTTAAATAGTTAATGAATAGTCTAAATGCTGATCACAAATATAATATTTTTTCTATATATTTAGACAATAAAGCTGTTTATTTATGTTAAACATACATAAACCATTCAATAAATATATTTATAATAAAACATAAGTCACCTACTTCTAGAAGCAAATATGGCTTTTAATATTAGATATATTTTGGAAAGCTTTTAGCATCTATATGCTCAAGAAAACGTATTTTTGTAATCCGGTAGCAAAAAGCTGAAAAAATGAAAATTACCATAGTAGCAGGGGCACGCCCCAACTTCATGAAGATAGCACCAATTACACGAGCTATCAGAACATATCAAGAAGCAGGAAAGAATATTTCGTTCCGGTTAATTTATACCGGTAAACAAGATGACAAAAGTTTGGATGCTTCATTATATTCCGATTTGGATATGAAAAAGCCAGACGGGTATTTAGACGTTGAAGAACATGGTCAGTCAGAGGTAGCAGCTGCGATTATGCTTGCCTTTGAAAAAGAATTGAATGAACATCCGGCACAGGTCGTATTGGTTGTTGATGATCTCACATCCACTATGAGTTGCGCAATCGTAGCAAAAAAACGAGGCTTAAAAGTAGCGCATTTAATTGCAGGTACCCGTTCCTTTGATATGAACATGCCACGTGAAGTAAACCGAACTATCGTAGATGCCATATCCGATTATCTTTTTACAGCCGGAATGATAGCCAACCGGAATCTTAATCAAGAAGGCATGATACCGGAATACATATACTATGTTGGCAACATACTGATAGATACAATCCGGTACAACAGAAAGCGTTTGCTTCAACCCGTATGGTTTTCCTCATTAGGATTAAAAAAGAATAACTATCTTTTATTCACACTCAATCGTCACGAGCTTCTGGCTCAAAAACCTGTCCTGAGAGATTTAATTCAAACAATGATAGATAAATCTGAAGGTATGCCGATTATTGCACCTCTGCACCCATATGTCCAAAACAGCATCAAATCTTTAAAAATAAAAGCTCCTAATTTTCATATTCTGCCTTCACAAAGCTATCTTCACTTCGGCTTTTTAGTTAATGAGGCAAAAGGCATCATTACCGACTCGGGAAATATAGCAGAAGAAGCCACTTTTCTTGATGTCCCCTGCATTACGCTTAACTCTTATGCCGAACATCCGGAAACATGGCGTATAGGGAGCAACGAGTTAGTTAATGAAAGCCCTGATGCACTTTCTGCATGTATGAACACTCTAATGCACGGACAGTGGAAACATGCCACTTTGCCAGATCGCTGGGATGGACGTACCGCTGAACGTATCGTACAAATTATAATCAATGGAGAACTAAAATAAATTGATTATTTTTATTTCCTAATCGTTTTTTTCCTTATAAAGTAAACCATCGTTCTTCTAGGAAAAAAATATGTTTGCTCTACCATTATCTTTGTATTATAAAAGATAATAGTAGAGCAAATCTTCTAATCTTTATACATAAACTGAGCAATTTAGTAAGCCAGAAATATGCATTCTTTCGTACCATACTTATCTTAAATATAACATAAAAAAACGCATACATAAACATTCTTCCTATTTCTTTAGATTATATTTACTTCTCTATGAAGTGACATAAATAATAAATCACTAACTTTGCAAGCGATACATAAGATATATGAAACAACGATATAGCACGTTTATTTTAGTTCTACTGTTTTTACTTACTGCACAGGGAACTTTAGCCCAAATAAGGGGTGTCATTACCGATTCTCTCACTAATGAACCATTGATGTATATTACCGTACAATATGCAGGGAAAGGCGTGGGTAGTATATCTAATGCTAAAGGAGAATATCGGGTCGAAGCGCATAAAGGATGGAATGAATTAACGTTCTCTGCCATTGGTTATATTACAAAAAAAGTACGATTTACTCCTGATACCAGGGTACTTAACGTAAAGCTTGCAGCAGCAGATGTTATGCTTTCCGAAGTCATTGTAAAGCCTAAAAAAGAAAAGTATTCCAGGAAAAATAATCCGGCTGTAGAATTCATGAAAAAGGTTATAGCAAACAAAAAAGGATTAAAATTGGAATCTAATGATTATTATGAATACCAAAAATACGAAAAGATGAAAATGTCTATCAACGACATTACAACTGAGAAGTTGGAAAAAGGTATTTACAAGAAATTTTCCTTCTTTAAAGATCAAGTTGAAGTATCGCCTAAAACTCATAAAATGATCCTTCCCATTTCTATCAAAGAGACAGCCTCACGAACCATATATCGTAAAAGTCCCAAAAGCAAAAAAACTATCATAGAAGGATATAATTCCAGCGGAATTGAAGAATTCTTCAACACAGGAGATATGCTTGGAACAATATTGAATGATGTTTTCTCTGATATTAATATTTATGACGACGATATTCGCTTATTACAAAGCTACTTTGTCAGTCCTATAGGTAAAGGGGCCATTACGTTTTATAAATATTACCTGATGGACACCCTAATGGTTGATCGCCAGCAATGCATACACTTGACCTTTGTGCCTCAGAATTCGCAGGATTTTGGATTTACAGGACATCTTTACGTGGTGAACGATTCTACTTATGCCGTAAAAAGATGTACAATGAACTTGCCTAAAAAAACGGGGATTAATTTTGTGGATAACTTGGACATTGAACAAGATTTTAAGCAACAACCTGACGGGAACTGGGTATTGACAGACGACGACATGACTGTAGAACTTAGCTTTGTAAAAGGCATACAAGGACTGGAGATAGAGCGTACCACAAAATATAGTGATTATACATTTGACAAAATAGAACCTCAATTTTTCCGATTAAGAGGGAACGTTATCAAAGAAGCAAACATGCTTAATAAGAGTGATGAGTATTGGGCCAAAGTGAGACAAGTGCCGCTTACCACAAAAGAGAGCAACATGGACATATTTATGAACCGTATAGAGCAAATTCCAGGTTTTAAATATGTCATATTCGGAGCAAAAGCTTTGATTGAGAACTTTGTGGAAACTGGTAGTAAAAAGCACCCGAGCAAGTTTGATGTAGGCCCTATCAATACCATTGTCACTAGTAATTATGTGAATGGGACCCGCTTCCGTTTAAGCGGTATGACAACCGGAAACCTTGATCCACACTGGAGTTTCAACGGATATGGAGCGTATGGAACAAAAGACAAAAAATGGTTTTACAAGGGACAAGCCGCATACTCGTTTAATAAACGTAATTACGTATTATGGGAATTTCCTAAAAACAACCTGTCATTTACTTACAGTTATGATGTCATGTCTCCCATGGATAAATATCTGGAAACTGATAAAGACAACGTATTTGTAGGATGGAAATGGACCAGAGTTGATCAAATGTCGTATATGCGTGATGCCACACTAGCGTATGAATTAGAAACCAATGCAGGTTTTTCTGTAAAGGCAATGGCACGTCATCGCAATGACCAGCCAGCCGGAATACTACAATATTGGAAGAATGACGGAACAGTTGCCGGAGAACTGAACACAGATCCTGCAACCAGTACTCCAACTAATACTTTTGTGCACGATATCACCACTACAGAATTGGGCGTAACGCTTCGCTACGCTCCGGGTGAAACATTTGTCAATACCAAAGAACGTCGTGTACCCGTATCCTTTGATGCACCTATTTTCTCTCTATCCCATACTATGGGATTAAAGGGGGCATTAGGAGGTGAATATAAGTTTAACCTAACCGAACTCAGTCTTCGCAAACGCTTTTGGTTTGGTTCATGGGGTAAGCTGGATATTACCCTTAGAGGTGGCGCACAATGGAACACCGTACCCTTCCCATTGTTAAATTTGCCAATGGCAAATTTATCATATATCACACAGCACAACGAATCCTTCAGCCTCGTTAACAACATGGAGTTTCTGAATGACCGCTATGCATCATTTGCCATGACCTATGACATGAATGGTAAACTGTTGAACCGCATTCCCCTTCTTAAAAACTTAAAATGGCGGGAAGCATTCCGTATCCGTGGAATGTATGGCACATTGACAGATAAGAACAATCCATATAAAAGCCATAATGACGAACTATTTCTATTCCCCATGCGTGATGGAGTACCAACAAGCCATATCATGGGCAACACACCTTATCTGGAGGCTAGTGTAGGAATTTATAACATATTCAAATTGTTACATATTGAATACGTAAGAAGGCTCACCTACACAGACTTCCCGGGAGTTAAAAAAGATGGTATCCGATTTATGGTATTGATGATATTTTAAATAAAAAAAATGCAACCCTTAGCGGAAAGGCTCCGGCCAAAGACATTAGAAGAGTATATCGGTCAGAAACACTTAGTCGGACCGGGTGCGGTATTGCGTAAAATGATAGACGCAGGACGCATATCTTCTTTTATCTTATGGGGACCTCCGGGAGTAGGAAAAACAACATTGGCACAAATCATTGCCAATAAACTGGAAATACCCTTTTATACACTCAGTGCTGTTTCTAGTGGAGTAAAAGATGTACGCGAAGTGATAGAACGAGCTAAAAGCAACAGATTATTCACCTCACAAGCAAGTCCTATCCTGTTTATCGACGAAATACATCGTTTCAGCAAATCCCAGCAGGATTCATTACTCGGAGCTGTGGAACAAGGCATTGTAACCCTTATTGGTGCAACAACAGAAAATCCGTCGTTCGAGGTTATCCGTCCACTACTCTCCAGATGCCAGCTCTATGTACTGAAATCATTGGAAAAGGAGGACTTACTCGATCTTCTTCACCGAGCAATAACTGCCGACCTGATCCTAAAGGAGCGGAAAATTGAATTAAAAGAAACCGATGCAATGCTTCGCTTCAGTGGTGGAGATGCACGCAAATTGCTTAATATATTGGAACTGGTCGTTTCCGCAACAGATTCAGACCCAGTTATCATTACTGATGAATTGGTAACCAGTCAACTCCAACAAAATCCACTAGCCTATGACAAAGGTGGAGAGATGCACTACGACATTATATCCGCATTTATTAAATCTATCCGAGGAAGTGATCCTGATGCTGCCATCTACTGGCTTGCACGAATGGTGGCCGGAGGTGAAGACCCAGCTTTCATAGCACGCCGCCTTGTTATATCAGCAGCAGAAGACATAGGCTTGGCCAATCCCAACGCCTTGTTACTTGCCAATGCTTGTTTTGACGCTGTTATGAAAATAGGATGGCCTGAAGGACGAATACCCCTAGCTGAAACCACAATCTATCTGGCTACCAGTCCTAAAAGCAATTCCGCTTATAATGCGATTAATAGTGCCCTCAAGCTTATAGAAGAAACAGGCAATCTCCCTGTTCCTCTACACCTCCGTAATGCACCTACCAAGCTAATGAAAGAGTTAGGATATGGTGACAACTATAAATATGCGCACGACTATGCCGGACATTTTGTTGAGCAACAATTTATGCCCGATGAGCTAAAAGAGCACCATATATGGGAACCACAAGACAATTCTGCAGAGCAGAAACACGTTGCACGAATGCAATTGTTATGGGGAAAACGATATAAATAATGAACCACAAAACTATTTTTATCGTTTAATAAGAATACAAAAATTATAAATTATGAAAATAGTAGTATTAGACGGATATGCCGCCAATCCCGGAGATTTGTCATGGGATGAGCTGAAAACGCTTGGAGAATGCACGATATATGACCGCACTTTGCCTGATGAAGTCTTAAAACGTTCGGCTGAAGCAGAAGTCATACTAACAAACAAAACAGGAATCACTGCCGAAATGATAGCAGCAATGCCAAACCTTAAATACATCGGGGTATTAGCTACCGGGTATAACATTGTAGATGTAAAAGCAGCCAAGGAACATGGAGTCGTTGTCACCAACATACCAGCTTATAGCACAGATTCTGTAGCTCAAATGGTATTTGCCCACATTTTAAATATTACCAATCAGGCGGAACATTACTCCGAAGAAGTGCGCAACGGACAGTGGAGTCATAGTTCTGATTTTTGTTTTTGGGATACCCCCCTTATTGAACTTCGCGGAAAGAAATTAGGTATTGTCGGACTGGGACATATCGGATTTACAACAGCACGTATTGCCATAGGTTTTGGAATGCAGGTATTTGCCTATACCACCAAATCTCCATTCCAATTACCGCCAGAAATCAAAAAGAAGCCATTGGACGAACTGTTCCAAGAATGCGATATTATAAGCCTTCATTGTCCGCTTACCAACGATACCCGGGAAATGGTAAATGCCAGTCGGTTATCCTTAATGAAGTCTACTTCCATATTAATCAATACAAGCCGCGGACAACTTATTAATGAACAAGATCTTGCGGACGCTTTAAATCAGGAAAAAATCTATGGCGCCGGACTGGACGTCCTGACCCAAGAACCTCCACGCACCGATAACCCACTCCTCCGCGCAAAGAACTGCCACATCACCCCTCATATTGCATGGGCAAGTGGTGCCGCCCGTCAACGGTTAATGCAAATCATGCAAGAAAATATCAAAGCCTATATGGCAGGTAAACCAGTTAACAATGTGGCTAAATAACAGTTCAAAGATCTAATCCCTTATCAATATGGGAAAAGCTGACGTCAAAGGATTATTCTACAGTATTCTTATTGTTATCACTCTCATCCTTTCGGGAATTACAATAGTTGCTTCATATGCAGGGCACTATTCCCCTACGGAATCTGTTATTATGCCTTTGTTGGGAGTATCAATGCCCGTACTATTAATCGTCGATTTACTAGTCAGCATAAGCTGGGCAATAGCACGGAAACGATGGGCCTTGGTACCCCTATTCGCTTTTTTCTTCAACTGGAGCTACCTGACAGCAATCATACAATTCAACTTTAAGAAGGGAAATAAAAACAGCTCAATAGTAAGTCAGAATCCCCAATCGAATCTGCTGACTCTGGCAACCTATAATATTCATTCTTTTGGAAATGAAATCACAGGATATTCCTGTAAAGAGGTAGCCCGCTATATGAAAGAAAAAGGTGTGGATATTCTCTGTTTTCAGGAGTTTGAAGATAATCAATATTTCACAATAGATAGCATCAGGCATGCATTTTCTAATTGGCAGCATGCGGTCATTTCCACCAAAGATTCCATCCAGGGTATACTTCCGATCGCACTATTCAGCCGTTACCCCATCATTAAGCAACAATTTATCACGTATCCCAAAAGCTCCAATTGCAGCATGTTCTGCGATGTTATCATCAATAAGGATACCATCCGCATCATTAATAACCACCTTCAAACCACGAATGTAAGTCAAAATCGTAAAAAGTGGGAGAGAGATCTATCCTCCAGCAACTCCCGCCAAGAATTGTCTACAATCGAAGAAGCAACCCGAATACTACACGGCAATTTTGTAAAACGCGCCGGACAGGTAGATAGCATTTGCCGGATTATTGATGCAAGTCCCTATCCCGTTATTGTATGCGGAGATTTTAATTCTCTACCTTCTTCCTACACATACCACCAATTAGCTAAAAGGCTAAAAGACGGTTTTAAAACATGTGGCAGAGGATATATGTATACTTATCGCTATTATAAACATCTATTGCGTATAGACTATATCTTCCATTCCACTGCATTTGAAGGATTAAATTATTACTCGCCCAAACAAGAATTTTGCAGCGATCACAATCCGGTAATAATGAAAATGAGAACTACCCCATAACTTCGAGATAGTCCTCATCTTTATTAATTAAAAATTGCCCAAGCATATGTAAGAAAATATAAACTTGGGTAAAATTAAATATTACTTTCTAAAATAGAAATTCAATTCATACGCTATTCATCCCTCATATCTTATTTAGGAATACCTATATAGATATTATCAAGTTGATAAGTAGTAGAAAGAAGATTATCTCCCTTAGTACCATTACCTAAATATTTAAAAGCAATATAAACTGTTTTGCCCACATAAGCAGAAAGGTCTACTTGGTAATGTGACCAACTGGAATCATAACCCCCTGTTGAAGATTTATCTATATCTAAATTGGAAGTCAAATCAGTCCAAGTAGATGTTGCAATACTTGATGGTTCTCCATTAAAATCATCAGAGATCATTAAACTAAAAGCATCACCATTATAATAGCCCAGTTCCATATCAAATTTCAAGACCATATCTTTAACTAACTTCAATTTGGGAGTTACCAACCAATTCTCCAATACTCCATCATGTTTGTTAGCAGAAAGACTAACATATAAGTTGCCACCATACGACTTATATTGCCAATAATATGTTCCTTGCAATAAAGCATTCAACCAACCCTCTCCTGCAAAATTATCATAAGCTTTCCCGCTCTCAAAATTTTCATCTACCAAAATATCTGGAATATCGCTTGGCAAAGTTACAGTCCACTTGCTCTCATTGTTATCAACAATGGCACGTGCCTGCTTCTCTACAGTAGAAATATTTACAGTACTCTGCTCATGACTAACTTTAATATTATCAAGTTCTATAGTTGTATTCACACTTGCACTGCCAACATATTTAAAAGCAATATAAACGTCTTTATCCGCATAAGCACTTAAATCCAAAGATCCCGCAGTAGCGAACTTTCCATAACCTTTAACTGGTTCTTGAGGAATGGTAAAACTAGATGTTACATCCACCCAAGTTGCTTTTTTCAAATTAGAAGCGCTGGCAGCTCCCACATAATTCTCAGAAATAAGAACGGAAAGAACATCTCCCTTCCAGTAACCCACACAAACATCAAAACTAAGCTTATCTCCTCCCTTAATCAGTGTTTTAGGAGAAATGAACCAATTTGTGACATCCGTACTTCCATTTCCAAATTGAGTATAGGTATTGCCACTATAATTACTGTCATACCAAGGAGTAGTTCCTACCTCTTCAAAGTTCGTCCATCCCGGAATATTCGTTTTTTCAAGTGTAACTATATTTCTCTCAAAGTCAACAGCAATGCTGCTTACTTCAGAAACAGTAGTTTCTTTTTTAATCAAATTATATTTAATAGTGGCCTCCGAACCATTCTCAGCAGAATAATAATTTGTGTTCAACCAATCTTCTATTTTGGTTTTTGCAACAGCATTAGGATCTTCCGGGTCATCTTCCCCCATATTAAAGCCGTTGGCACCGGTATATGTGCCACCATATGATAGCTGTAGTTTAGCCATATTTCCCGGGTGATATTTTTGCAGCCCTTCAAAGTCCGGCTCATGATTACATGAAGTAAACATAAGTGCCAATACAGCAGTAGTAAATAATATTTTTTTCATATTTATCATATTCTTTTACTATCATTAATTAGAAATAAACTTTCATGCTCATAGACCAAGTACGTCCAAAGCCATAAAATACAGTTGCATCCTTCCATCCATGACCACCTGTTCTCGCACCATTATCAGTAGCATCCGTAACATATTGTTCATTGAAAAGATTGTTGCAATTAGCCATCCAATTTGCATTGAGACCCGCAACCTTGAAACGATAGCTAATATGAGCATCAAAAGTATATGCAGAAGGAATACGCCATGGTTGGGCAACATTAATAGGATCTCCATTCAAAGCACCAGTAGAAATCAAACCTGCAATATCATAATCAGAGTAATTACGTCCGTAGAAATTTCCATCAATGCCCATGCGAAGCCCTTCCATTAAATCATAATCTACTCCTAACGCAGCAGTAGTCTGTGCTGAATTGCCAATCTTAATGTTCTTAGTATTCATGATAAGTTTTGCATGTTCAGCAGATCCTGCAGCAACAACATTAAGATTCTTATCAACAGCCTGACCATTTGCATCATACATATATCCAAGAACACCATTTTTGTTCATAGTCCAATCACCGAATGAAAACATACCAGTAATAGTCAAAGAATGTACCGGACGATATTTAAAGTCGAATTCAACACCTTGGTGCAATTCATTAACTCCATTCAAATAAACATAAGAACTTTCTTGAGAAACAGTTAAACGCTTTTGAATAATGCGATCATTCCATGCAGTACGATACAAATTCAAGTTAGCAGACAATACCTTGGAAGAATAACCATAACCCAATTCAAAAGAAAACACGTTTTCATTTTTACAATCTGGATTAAAAGCATTACTTGTCTGAGAATTTAAGAAAATACCACCTGAAAAATACGGAGTACGGGAATAATAACCAATATTGGCAAATATGTTATTATTAGCATTTAAATTATAATTTGCACCTCCCTTAATGCCATATCCCACTTTTGTTTTACTAGGAGATTTTTCATTATCAGCATAATAATAGTCCTTACGAGAATTAGTTGCTGCATTCACATTACCTGAGACCGTAGCAGATAATTTATCTCTCGAATATTCCAACTGTCCAAATGCTCCATATTGGGTGATGAAACTATCAAAATTACGATAAACAACATCCCCCACTCTTAAGCGTTCATTTTGCCAAGCAATGTCATCTTTTTTATAGGGAACATTCTTTCGATCTGTATCAATCACGTATGAGCCACCCAATAAATTCGAAATTTTAGCTTTGTGCTTACCGTTATAATAGCGCAAATCAATGCCACCCTGCAAATTTAGATAATCATTTATCTGTTTTGTATAAGTTGAGAGCAAACCAAGCCAAAGATGATTATTCATATTCTTTGCAAGAGCTGCAATGCTTCCATTATCAGATTCGGCATTATCTTTCATCAAAGATGCAAAATCAAATGTGCCATCTACTTTACGGTAAGTCGTATTAGGAATACCATTAGACGCTCCATACAAATTTGAGTACGAAGATCCTACGCCACGATAACCATAACCACTACCAATTGATGCATAAAGAGAAGACGAAAGGCTCGACTTTCTATCAATCTGCCAAACATGGTTTAAAGAAATCTGAGGTTTATGATAAGAATTGTAACTGGTTCCCGTCATAATATTACCATTAATATCATACCCAAAAGCTGCATTGTAACGGTATCCCACTCCTTCGTTGATTCTTTTTTGCTTATCCCATTCTGCAATAGTCAATTCATCATATCTTTTATTATGGGTTTGAGGAGCTCCTGTAGCAGTTAATGATAAAGAGTGATTATCCCCAATACGCTTTGATATATTGATAAACCAAGAATAGGATTCAAACTTACCTCCTTGAATATACCCGTCTCCCCAAGTCTTAGAACCCAAAACTGAAAAAGCCCAGCCATCTTTCGTTAATCCGGAAGAAAGACTGAACAACATTTTGTTATATCCATCATTACCAACTCCATAGGAAACAGTACCTCCTTTTTTGGCATCCGTTGAATTTGTTATAATATTAATAGAACCACCAACAGACGGAGAAGACAGTTTTGAGGCACCTAATCCTCTCTGAACCTGCATAGAACGAGTTACATCAGATAGACCTGCCCAATTGGACCAATATATACCTCCCCACTCCATATCATTCATCGGCACTCCATTAATCATAACACCGACATTTGCAGATCCAAATCCCCGTAAAGTAATACGAGATTCTCCAAAACCACCATTATCCTTAGATGCATATACACCAGGAGTCGATTTTAATATTTCAGGAAACTCTTGTGTACTAAGTTTTTCAGAAATAAACACCGGGTCAACACTTGACACAGCAACTGGAGTTTTACGTGCTACAGCAATAGATGAAGTAATAGTTACATCGGATAGTAACACGGCATCCGGTTTCATTTTAATAACGCCTAAATCAACAGAAGCACCCTTCTGTGTAATTATCTTCTTTAAATCTTTGTACCCAATGTAGCTGAACACTAGTGTAGCATTGGAAGCAACTTTTTGCTTAAAATAGCCATCGAGATCAGTTATGCTGCCTTGAGACGTTCCTTCGACCATTACCGAAGCACCTACTAAAGGCTCGCCACTTTCAGCATCAATTAGCTGCCCCTTCACTGTTGTCTGTGCCCACGCTGCGGAAGCAAATACCGATAGCGTAGCTACTAACAGGAAATGAATGAGATGTTTTTTCATACTTCTGTTTTTTGTTAATAGAATCTGTTAATTAAACATTAATTTATGTTTCCAGACGCAAATATAATTAATAAAAGTTGGATATACGTTACATTTATACTACAATTTTTTAATCCTAAAAGGAGCTTTTTTATCTATTTTAAAAAAAAGCTTTGCATAAAAAATGCAAAGCTTTCCATTTATTACATATCAAGACCTATTAGTTACGATATTCTAATAATTATCAATCATTCATCAACTTTCTATAACGTACACGAGTTGGCTCTTCCCTGCCAAGACGTTTCAATTTATTTTCTTCATATTCAGAATAAGACCCTTCAAAGAAGAAAACATTAGAATCACCTTCAAAAGCAAGAATGTGCGTACATATACGATCGAGAAACCAACGGTCATGACTGATAACCACTGCACAACCGGCAAAATCTTCAAGACCTTCTTCTAAAGCACGGAGTGTGTTCACATCAATATCATTGGTCGGCTCATCCAGCAACAACACATTACCTTCCTCCTTCAAAGCCATCGCCAGATGCAAACGGTTACGCTCCCCACCCGAAAGCACACCGCAAAGCTTTTCCTGATCTCCTCCCGAGAAGTTGAAACGCGATAAATAGGCACGCGCATTGATGTCACGTCCCCCCATACGGATCAACTCCGTACCACCCGATATCACTTGATAAACGCTCTTATTCGCATCGATGTCCTTATGCTGCTGATCCACATAAGCCACTTTCACCGTTTCTCCAACTTCAAACTCACCTTTATCCACTGTATCAAGTCCTATAACCAAACGGAACAGCGTCGTCTTACCCGCGCCATTCGGGCCAATCACACCTACAATGCCATTCGGTGGTAACATAAAGTTCAGGTCATCAAACAGCAGCTTATCGCCATAAGCCTTTGCCACATGCTTCGCCTCAATCACCTTATTACCCAGACGCGGACCATTGGGGATAAAGATTTCCAACTTCTCCTCTTTTTCTTTTATATCTTCATTCATCAACTTATCGTACGAATTCAAACGAGCCTGACCCTTTGCCTGGCGTGCTTTGGGAGCCATGCGTACCCATTCCAACTCACGTTCCAAAGTCTTCCGGCGCTTACTGGCCGTCTTCTCCTCCATCTCCATACGCTTCGTTTTCTGTTCCAGCCAGCTCGAGTAATTCCCTTTCCAGGGAATACCCTCACCCCTATCCAATTCCAGAATCCATCCGGCCACATGATCCAGAAAATACCTGTCATGCGTAACTGCAATCACCGTACCCTCATACTGCTGCAAATGCTGTTCCAACCAGTCAATAGACTCCGCGTCCAAGTGGTTGGTCGGTTCGTCCAGCAAAAGCACATCCGGTTTCTGAAGCAATAAGCGACATAACGCCACCCGCCTGCGTTCACCACCTGAAAGATGTTCCACCGACTGATCCTCCGGCGGACAACGAAGTGCATCCATCGCCCGTTCTAGTTTACTATCCAGATTCCAAGCATCCGTAGCATCAATCATATCTTGAAGTTCCCCCTGACGGGCGAACAGTTTATCCATCTTTTCCGCGTCCTCATAATACTCCGGTAAAGCAAATTTCTGGTTGATCTCCTCATACTCATTCAGTACATCCACAGTAGGCTGCACTCCTTCCATCACCACTTCCTTCACCGTTTTTGTCGGGTCCAGATAAGGTTCCTGAGCCAAGTACCCCACTGAGTAACCGGGTGAAAACACAACTTCTCCCTGGTACGCCTTGTCCAATCCGGCGATAATCTTTAGTAATGTAGATTTACCCGAACCATTCAGACCGATAATTCCGATCTTCGCGCCATAAAAGAACGACAGGTAAATGTTCTTCAACACCTGCTTATTGTTCTGCTGAATAATTTTATTCAGCCCTACCATAGAAAAGATAATCTTCTTATCGTCAACTGTTGCCATAAATATATATAGGTATTAAGTTCATAATATCGCGTACAAAGATAAGAAAAAATGGGATATCCATTTGCAAATACAAAAATAGTCCCTATCTTTGCACCCGCTTAACAGCAAAAACAGGTTCGATTCGCTAGCTCAGCCGGTAGAGCACAACACTTTTAATGTTGGGGTCTTGGGTTCGAACCCCAAGCGGATCACTAAGGCAAATTTAGAGGGATTCCATTATGGAGTCCCTTTTTTCGTTAAATAAACTTCTTATGTTCCAATTGTTTGGTTTAGAGGGATTTGTATCAAAGTTTAACCCTCGCGGCCAACGGGAAATGATGGGAAGCAAAAAGACTTGTCGGGAACGATTTGCGCTACAAAAGCGCGCTACATGTTCAAAACATGTGCTACAAAATCGTGCTACAATAATGTAAGGTTCTATCTCTTCTTTCTCTCTGAAATCTCGGAAGCCGTAATAAAACGCTTTAATATGGCAAAAGAGAATGTAACTGTTGTATTTGACAGAAGAAAAAATGTCGAAGAGTATGGTTTCGGCTACGTTGAAATCGAGATTTACTTAAGTCGGAATGAACGAAAGTACTTTGGATTTGGAAAATGCAAGTCTAAGGAGTTAAAGTCTTTTATTTCTTCACAAGAAACAAAGGATAAGATCAAGCGATGTAAGGACATTATCGCAGCGATGTCTTTATTTGGTGACCCTCTGACCATTAAAAACTTTGAACTGTACTATCAGGGAAAAAAATTGAATGGAGCTAATTTCTATAAAGGTACAGATCAGTCCACGAACTTTATCCTTTTTATGAAAGACAGAATTGAAAAAGAAACACTTAGCGAAGGAACCCGAAAACATAAGATGTGTTCTTGGAAGGCAATCAAACGCTTTGGAAAAATCAGGACTTTTTCCGATCTTATTCCAAAGAACATTCTTCTATTAGATGAATGGCTTCATGATGGGACACGTACAGATGTTTCTGTACATACCTATCATAAACATCTTAGAAAAGTGACAAGATACCTTCGCATGGCCGATATGATACCCGCCGATCCTTACGAACGGGTAAAAATCAATCGTGGAAAAAGCAAAGAACGTCAGCCATTAACGGAAGACGAATTAACAAAAATGAGAAAAATAAAATTGGACGACAAGCTGGATCATGTACGTGACCTCTTTATTTTTTCTGCCTACACCGGCCTAGCATACTGCGATGTACAGGCCTTCAACTTTGATTTAATGACAGAGAAAATAGGTAATATGTATTATATTGATGGACAGCGCCTGAAGACAGATACTAGGTTCTTTACTCCTATTCTAAAACCTGCCATGGAAGTCTTGAAAAAGTACCATTTCAATCTTCCCAAAATTACAAACCAAAAAGGCAATGACTATCTTCACATAATTCAAAATACTATGGGACTCCACAAAAGCCTGACTTTCCATGTAGCCAGACATTCTTTTGCAACTCTAGCTATATCCCATGGTGTTCCGATTGAAGATGTGGCCCGCATGCTTGGACATGAGGATGTGCGCACCACTCAGATTTATGCGAAGATCCTAAAGAGTACCATCAATCAATACTCCACAAAATTGCAGGATTCGATAAAATAAAGATGTTAAGCTACGTAATCCGCAGCAATCACTTTAATTTGATTGTTGCGGATTTATGTATCAGAAAAAATGCTATTAAATTCATACTTCAAAATGAGGAATTTAGGTATTGAGCCTTAAATTCGTAACATAATAACCTATTCGAATTATACTTGTTACATGTAGACAAATGAGTATTATAATAGCGAAAAATGTATCAATGTTACAAAAAAAGCAGATAAGCATAAAGATTCAAAGAGACTCCTTCTAAAAAATTACTTACTCACTAACATTTTAACGCTATTGAGCGTTTTCTAAAGGGAATAACGATGCAGTCAGATGATTTGAGATTACAAAAAAGTAATGTAATAACATCCTTAATAATCATGTTCGGTAGTTCTGCCTGTCTTTTTAATGAGAATATAATTAATATTAGAAGTACTTCATTCACAATATTTGATCAATAAAATTGCACATAATCACTATTCTATGATTTTGTGCAATTCCCAAACAGCATCAATAGATAATCAGTCACTTTTACTCCTTACAGAGAATGCATTTTGCAACTCGATTTTATTTAACATGCCTATAGGAACAAAGTACATTTAAGTGGAATATAGTTTATCTTTTCATTATAAATGTATATAAAAGTGTTGCAAACACACATGCAAAATAAAGTAATATGGGTATTTTTGATTTGATAAATGCAGAAAAGTTCAGAATAATTTGGATGTAGTTCGTTTTATAGTTAAATTTGCAACTATATTTATTGCAATATGGCAACGAAAATAAACAATATAATGAAACTTTCCCTTCCGGCTGGAGTGATGAGTACATCATGGCTGGAAAGTCAGGGACTTAGTCGGACTGAACAGGGAAAGTATGTGAAGTCAGGCTGGCTTACACGCATGGCTACCGGAATATACAGATTTAGTAATGAAACACCTACCCTTTATGGCGCATTGGCTTCCTATGAAAAGCAAGTGGAAGGTCGTTATCGTATCGGAGCTTCTGCCGCGCTGGAACTTCATAGTTACTCTCATTATGTTACTGTCGGAAAACCTTTGGTATACGTGTTCACCCCATTTGATCACAGACTCCCTAGATGGATGACTTCTTATGAATGGGAACGAACGCTCAGGGAATTTTCCTCTAAGGTGTTCGATGGAAGCATAGGTGTGACACAGATAGAACATGAAGGTTTAACACTACAAGTTTCCACTCCTGAACTTGCCATCATGGAATGTCTTTTGCTTGCTCCGGAATACTATAATTTGACGGATGTGTATTATCTGATGGAAATGCTTACCACCTTGCGGGCAGGTATAGTGACTGAACTGCTTGAGCAATGTTCATCCTTTAAGGTGAAACGATTGTTTCTATATATGGCGGAAAAATCAAAACATGCATGGTTTAAACGTCTGGATTTATCAAACGTTACTTTAGGCAGCGGTCCAAGAAGCCTTGCTAAAGGTGGAGTGAAAGATGCAAAATATAACCTCATCATACCAAAAGAATTAGCTGATTATGAATAATGTCTATAAGGATAAAGTGCGTTTGTTACTTCGTATTATTCCGATAGTGATGGATCAGGAATGCTTTGCCATACATGGAGGAACGGCTATCAATCTGTTCATGAATGACTTATTACGCCTTTCTGTCGACATAGATCTTACTTACATTCCTTTAGAAAATAGAACATCAAGTATCAATCATATCCATGAAGCCTTAGTGAGAATTAGTTCAAGAATAAAAGAGCTTCTGAAAGGAGTGAGAGTGATCCCACGACTAGATATATGTAAGTTAACGTGTGAATATCACGGATGTCAGGTAAAAATAGAAGTCAACCAGACCAAACGTGGCATCGTAGGAGGTGAACCAGTGATAATACCATTATGTCAGAAAGCTCAGGATATGTTTGAGATGGAGGTCGAAGCAAGAATTGTTCCTCTGACACAGCTTTATGGTGGCAAGATTGCTGCAGCTTTGTCTCGCCAGCATCCACGCGATATGTTTGACATCAACCATATGAGTATTTCTTTTGACGAAGCCAAATATGGATTCATTTTCTGTCTTTTGGGTAGTGACAGACCTATACACGAGTCCTTTGCCCCAAGCCTTATTGACCAGAAAGAAGCTATGGATAAACAGTTCGCTGGTATGTCTGATCTGGATTTCACTTATAATGACTATGAAGAGACAAAAAGTAAATTGATAGAGAATGTCAAAAATATTATGACCGAAGAGGACAAACATTTTCTTGTTTCCTTCGAGCAAGGCAACCCGGCATGGGAAGAATCAGTTTATGGAGATTTTGCAAAATATCCTTCGGTGACGTGGAAACTTTTAAATTTGAATAAACTCAAGAAGACCAATCCTAAGAAGTTAGAGAAAGAAGCAGAGCTTTTAGAAAATATTTTAAGAGGCTAATTAAGAATCCACTTAATTTGTAATCTGACTAAAAAAACATTGAATAAATGAAAATAATAGCATTATTAATAACAATAATTATTGTAATTCTGGCATCTTTGATATTGACATTAGCATCTTATTATAGATTAAAGAAAAGTAAAGAAAAGCTCTTTAAAGCCACCATTATTGTAGTGAAAAAATACATTACCAGAAAAATTGATTTTACTCTTTATCTTTCAGCAATGACAGGATTAGTGGGACCATTCTTCTTTTCTAAAATTGAACTTAGTTTGGCTCATTTAACTAAAGATGAGCAAACAATTATGACTTTATCGGCAAGTGATGTTACTCCAACCAGTTTGGTAATAGTCATTGCATCTCTTATCACCGTTGCATATCTATTCTTTTGCTATAAACGTATTGGGAGCATTATACCAAAAGATGTTACAAAGGCTGCAGAATTAATAAACAATACATTCAGCTTTATTCCTACTCAGGAATGGTTTGAAGATATTTCTAAGGCAACAATAAAAGATTTGGGCGACAAGTATGATGAGAAAATTAATTATCCATATGCCAATATGGATATTCTTTTGGCATCATTGCGAAGAGATTCGTCAATAAAACAAGTCGTGGATGATAAACTGCGAGATATTAAATCCCCAATAAACGATTTTGATAAAAGAGATAATAATCAAACAAATAATCATCTTGATAATTATAAAAGATTTTTTGCAGATATAATAAAGTCGATTAGTACAATTCCTTTCTCTATAAAAGAGTTTAATGATATATTAAAGTGTCTAGATTCATTTGATAGTGAATTAACCAAAGACGAGGATGAAGTATATGCCAAGGATAAAAGTTATTCTGATTATACTTACAAAGGGCTTAGGAATGCATTATATGAATTTCGAAACGAGATAGATTGTGTTTGGTTAAGGGGAATCAAATACAACACTATTATTATTAATGGGAAAGGAGGTATCGGAAAGTCTCATTTGTTGGCTGATATAGTCAACCTGAGGTTGAATGCAGGTGAACCAACTATATTCTTTCTTGGTAAGAGTTTCATAGATTCGAGTGAGCCGTTGGATCAATTGATGGTTAAACTTGATATAAAATGTAAGAAGACTGATTTCTTAAAAACTCTCAATGAGTATCATCAAAGAGTTGTAATAGTGATAGATGGCATAAACGAAGGTACTGGTGAAAAGTATTGGCAAAATCATCTTGATAGTTTTATAAATATAATTGGCAGGTACAATAACATACAGTTGATTGTTTCTTATCGCTCTACTGACAATAATAATTGGTTTGATCAGTATAATGAAAAGGATGGTCATGCTATGTATGAGCATCAAGGCTTTAAAGGTAGTCCTGCGGCTATAGAATTTATGTTTAAATCTTATGGATTACCGATGCCTTCATTCCCCTTTTATGGAGCAGAGTTCTCAAATCCAATGTTCTTGACTTTTTATTGTAGATCCCATGAACTATCAAAGAAACCATTGTTGTATGAAGGGAGAAAAGATATCGTGGATTGTTATATCAATGAGGTTAATAAAAACTTATCTAATAAACTAAACTACAATAATAAACTAAATTTAGTAGATGAAGCATTGAATACTCTTGCAAGTATTTCAATAATTCGTAATAATGCATGGGTGCCAGTAGATGAAGCCGTTAAGGCCATTGACTCTACAACTAGCGCTTGTTCAAGTAGTAAGGATTTTTTTAACGGTCTATCAGATGAAGGAATATTGCATATAATAACTAGCTTTAACAATAAGAATTATGTATCTTTTGGATATGAAACCATCGGTGACATTTATGTTGCTAAAGAGTTGGTTACCAAGCATGAGCCAAAAGAATGGTATGGTAATAATGCTCTATATGATAAGGAGTATATTACTTATCTTGCTCCATTGAAAGATAAGAAAGAAGTCTTTGAATACGTCAAGCCTCAGTATAAACAGAAGTTTATTAAGCAATTCGTTAAAATTTATCCCTGGAGAAAAATATCCACAGAGAGTGGTGATAATATAATAAGAGGACTTTTTGAATCTAAGGATTATGATAAAATAATTGAATTAGTTGTAGCATGTGCTTCAAATAGTTCTAAGATTGTTAATGGAGATTCTTTATCAGCTATATTAATGCCATTATCAAATGTTGAGCGTGATATGGTTTGGACAACTGCTATATCAGGGACATTTTCGACTGATTTTATACAGATCGCATTATGGGGATGGGGAGTTTCAAAAGATGCAGTTAACTTTCTCGAAGATTTGACGCTTAGGAGAACTGCAGAACTTCTTGTTTGGTGTCTTGCGACTACAAATATTCGTTTGCGTGATGTCTCAACACGTGCTTTAATCAATATGCTAAGCCCACGTTTAAGAGTACTGTCGGAGATAATAAGACGCTTTAAAGATGTGTCTGATATGTATATCTTGGATAGACTATGGGCAGTTGCTTTTGGTTGTAGCGTCAACAACTGCAAAAAAGAAGAAGTGCAAGAAATTGCAGATTTGGCAAATGAGCTTATCTTCACACAATCTCATGTAATAGATCATATTCTGATTCGCGATTACGCTAAAAATATTATTCAGTATGCAGAGAGTATTGGTTGTAAGATAGCTAGAGATAAAGATTTATTCAATACACCATTTAATCAGAATGTCGTTTTGCCGGTCATACCAACTTCAGAGTACATTAAAGAAAAGTATGAAGAAGATTATGATACAGTGCCAGATAATAGAAAAGAAGAATGGTCTGCTAAAAGAAATATAACAGATTCTATGAAGACCGAACATTCTCCTAGGGGAATATATGGTGATTTCGGGAGGTATGTTTTTCAGAGTTCATTAAGCGGTTGGCCTGAAAATCCTGAGGACTTGGCAAACTGGGCTATAGACTATATTTTTAAAGAACTAGGCTATAATCCATCTGCTTTCACAAAGTTTGATAAGAGGAATTCCTCCAACGATCGCTCTCGCAATAGAGTTGAGAGGATAGGTAAGAAGTATCAATGGATTTCAATGTATTATATTATGGCCATTCTCTCAGATGTGCACTATAGTGAGTCTAAACTTGAAGAATGGGATATGCCAGGTATTATCAAAGCACGAAATATAGATCCAACATTAACTACCCAGCCCGAAATTCCAAGAATGACAGAAGGCCAACTTATTTACAAAGTACCCCAATATAATCTTAATATGAAAAATCCTATCAATGATAACAAGTGGATGAAAGACTATAAAGATATGCCTAATATTAAGGAATTGTTAGAGATAAAGGATGCTAAAGGTAATATGTGGGTAAATTTATATTCTTATAATACGATAAAGGAAGATGTGTCAGCTTCTGTTTCGAGAGAAAAATCTACAGATAGAGAACTTTGGATTTTTGTGCAAAGTCTTATTGTAGACAAATGCAATCGTAGTAAGATAATTTCTCTTATACATACAGAAGGATTGGAAGGAAGACACTCTATGGAAAATAGCGACTCTTATTCGGTGTTTTATCGTGAGTTTTATTGGTCAGATTTATATAAGTCCGAAATAAGAGATTATGGGTATTTTAATCGTCCTTACCATACTAATCATCATGAGACCCTATTCAACGTACAGCCAACATATATTCCATATGTGGAAGAGTCTTCATCAGATCAGTCTATTGAGGATTCCATCAATATAATTATGCCTTCAGAATATTTGTATAACGGCCTTAATATGCATTTTGGAGAAGGTGAAGGAGTTTGGAAAAATAAAAAAGGAGAGATTATCTGTGTAGATAATTCGATATACGATAATGGTAGCCAAGCGCTTCTTGTGAGAAAAGATGCTCTTTTAGCATACCTCAAACGTGTAAGCAAAGTAATTGTATGGCCAATTCTTATGGAACGGACATTGAAAAGCTCTAGTACATACTGGCCAAGGCATCAGGCAGGTGGATACGTATGGATGGATAGCAATGGTAAATTTCATTATCGATTTAGACTATATGTCCCATCATTTATGGATAAACAAAAAGCGAAGTTCTATAGACATTTTCCGAATTATAATTCTGATAAGGCTCTATTATTGCATAAACTGCATATTAAACGATTATCAGAAGATGAAATATTCCAAATACAATTAAATAGAATGAGCATCGAAGATCACAATAAGTATTGGCAAAAGAAATTTGGCATCATTGACTTTGACAAAGATCTTATTGTAGATAAAAATAAGTAATTTTGATTAGTATTATATAGGTCCTTAATAATAATCAAATATGGAAGTTTAAAAAATATCATTTCAATTTTCTCAAAAATACGAACCAAAAGGGTAATGAGTATTTACATCTTATTCAACATGCCATGGGACATTGCAAAAGCCTGACCTTCCATGTTGCCAGACATTCCTTCGCGACATTGGCTATATCCCATGGCGTTCCGATTAAAGATGTGGCCAGTATGCTTGGACATGAGGATGGTGCACCACTCAGATTTATACGAAGATTCTAAAGAGTAGTACCATCAATCAGTACTTCACAAAATTGCTGGATTCTATAAAATAAGGATGTTAAGCTATACACTAAATACAGTTTCTTTGGGATTATGATAAAAAATCATGGTTTAAGGAGAGCAAAAGTGTGTGCTTACACACAAAAATCCTCTAATCAAAATGGGAGGTATTACGATTGAAAGATGTTTCCAAAACCATTTACCCGCAGCAATCACCTCTATTTGATTATTGCGGATTTATGTATCAACCAAGAAATACCATAAAACCCATACTTCAAAATGAGAAATATAGATTTGAAGATGAGGAACACAATCTGAAAAATTCCTATGATCGCGTTCACTATGTATTTTCCTATGTAATGCCCAATAATGGCACCTTCTAAAGCAGACATGGTCATTCTTATTTATAAAGACAAAGTTACGAAATTCTTATGAGAAAAACGAATAAATAGGAACTGATTTTCAATTAGATAAATGTTTTAACACAGCATTGCTTGAATAATATAATGGTACATTATACTAATGTTTCATTTATCTACTCTTGCAATATTTGAACCGAACATTATTTCATTTAAGCAATTATTTCTGGAATTTTCATTGACTTATCGAGATTAATTTCAGGATGAACATCTTTTCCCTAAAGTTATCTTTGTAACTTTGAAAGAAGAGTCATGCGTAGGAGATTCAACCAGCTCCGCAGAATTTGTTTAGCAAGTTGTACTTTTGTGCGGACAAAACGGAGTTTCGCCTTCCAAAGTAAGTTGCCAACTTCTCTGAAGTTGGGGAAATGCCCTCGCAACTCGGCCTTTTATTTATAGAAAAAATGGGACGCAAGACGAAACGATTGTGGATAAGAATGTCGCCGGAAGAAGAACGACTATTAAAAGAGAAAGCTGTTAATTACAAGACAATTAGCAGCATGGTATGGGATGCAATCAAACTATTTGATGACAAAGCAGCCATAGGGAAATTTGACGCTATCAATGAGATGGTTGCCTTATATCGAAAATATCAACAGGACCTGTCCTGGATGGGAGGAAATTTTAATCAGGTGGTAAAGCGTGCCAATGAACTTGCCATCGGGGAAGAACTTACTATGCCATACTTCAAGCAGGTGCTTTTTCCTAAGATAGAAGAACTTCAGCACCTCCTTTGCGACATTAAACGGGAACAGCATCAGATAGCCAAGAAATTGACTAAACTATGATTATACTGTTATACTAATCCATCATTGCTCCATTCAAACATTAAACCATTGATATAATAATGATTGCCACTATTCTACCATCAAGTTCCAATTTTCATGCAGTTGATTACAATGAGCGAAAAGTCGCCCAAGGCAAAGCTGAACTGCTACAGATGACAAATTTCGGTTTTATAGGTGCCGTCGGCAAGTACACACCTGATGACTTGAAACAATATTTGGTCGAATACTCATCACGAATCAATAAACGTATACTCCGACCACAGTTTCATCTGGCCATCTCCTGTCGTGGAGACGAATATACTACAGAACAATTAGTGAACTTCGCTCATCAATATCTCAAAGAAATGGGGTATACCGAAGAAGGACAGCCCTTGCTTATCTATTCTCATCACGATACAGCCAATAATCATATCCATATTGTCACCAGTCGTGTTGCCCCGGACGGGCATAAGATAAATCATAACCATGAGCGCATTCGTTCTCAGCAGGTCATCAACAAGCTACTTGGTCAAGACGAGAGCCAAAAGGTGCAGCAAGTGTTGGTACAAGCACTTCAATACAGATTCGTCAGTCTCAGTCAGTTTAAAGCCATTCTTGAATCTGATGGATACGAATGTTTCGAGAAAGATGACCGATTATGTGTCAAACGTGGTGGTAGAATTTTAGGGACGATAATGATTGAATCCCTTACGACAAAATATAGCTTCCCTGAAGAAACGGAACGAAAGCGCAAAAATCAGTTAAATGCTATTCTTCGCAAATACCACCAAATGGCAGCGACCAAGGAAGAACTGAAGCAAATAATGAAAAAACGTTTCGGCGTTGACCTCATATTCTTTGGTTCAAAGGATAAACCGTATGGTTATATGATTATAGACCACAAAAACAAAGTTGTGTACAAAGGAAGTGAAGTACTATCTATGAAACAGCTACTCAACTTCCAGAGTCGTGAAGAAAGATTAGAAAAGATTGATATGTTTATTGATGCTATACTTGAAGACAACAAAAAACTATCTACATACGATTTGAACACGCTGCTTTGGCGCCAGTTCGGAAGCTATGTCACAAAGGGACGCATAGCATTTCGTAACGAGCGTATCTTATTGAATGAAAACATCCGCAACACATTGCGATACAATGATAAACTCCGATGGTTACAATCCTTCTCACCTATAAATGAAGTTGAGCGTGATTTACTCTGCAAATTTGGGAAAATAGAAGACACTGAACAAATCTCCATTGTAGATGCTTCCCAAAAACATCTGGAGATAACAGTCAATCAACTTAGAAGCCTCTTTGAAGATACAGAAATTACAGACTTGCGTTCGTCACTATTTGAAAGCGGTATGTCTATTTTTCAAACAGATAGCAAGACATATTGTATTGACTTTCATAATCACTCCATAATCTGTATGGAAAACTATGAATTTGATACAAAACTGCTGAAGTTTGGACTTAATTCTCATACGAAACTACTCACCGAACGACAAACAAATATTTATATTAATCAAGATATCGTCAACTCTATTGCCAATCTTCTTAGGCATAAAGCCGGTTCACAAGATGGCAACAGAGAATGGGAGGTTGGTGGAAATAGCCGTTATGATGATGAAAAAGCCCTAATAAGATGATAGCTTATTTATAATTAGCCTCTGGAAAAAGAGTAAGTGCCCGATAAGCTACATGTAGAATATTATCCCTACTAGTTTTTTCGAAGAACGACTCCGATGAAAGAATCTTAAAAAGGAGATTCATTCATTGAAGTTTCATTGTAGTATACTGGAGTTATTCTTTTTTCCTGAGGTCGGGCAAGAGTTCTCTTACGTCCTTATCCGCTTCTTTATAATAAAGCATTTTCTCGATGGCATCGTTAAACCATTCTCTTGGGTTGACATCCGATTCCCTGCATGAACTGAGCAACGAGCATATGACACCCATATTCTCTATGGCTTCATGGTTTACACAAAACAGGAAATTCTTTCTTGAGGTGACTAGCGGGCGTATCGCATTTTCCGCTATGTTGTTCTCAATCATTAACCGGTCATTCTCCAGACAAGTGTACATCTTCGGCCAAATTGAACATATGCATGCTATGGCTTTCCCCATACGGCTCTTGGGTAGGAGCTTGCCATAGTTCTCTTTCATCTATTTTTCCATATAATCCAGAGTCGATTCGGACACGCGCTGGCGAAGTTCGACGATGCCATTCATATGTCAGCTCCTTTTCCTTTGCTTCCCTTTACATCTGATAAAGTTTCTGTATCTCCAAAAGTATCTCGTCCGCAATGCTTTTGCTTTCCGCCTTGGCTTCCTCAAAATAACGTCGCGTATGGGCCGCCGACAAGGCGCACGTCCTTTCTGCCCTCAAAGATATTATATCTTGCATAGTTGTCGCTATAAAGGTATCCCTTAAATTGTTTAAAAGTTTTGATGCCACTTTCTGAGACCTAGAACCTTTATCATAATGGAACAGGACCAGACGTTTGATTATCGAACGCCCCATCCACAGATATTCCTTTGCCACTTACCTCTTTTTGTGGTCTATAACAGGAAGGGATGTTTAGTCAACTTGCACATAGTTGGATGAGAATATCACGTTTTTCAGCCCTTCATAAAGCGAACGGAGCATCTCGCAAGCAAGTTTGGACCAAGCGTCAACGGTGTTTCTGAATACGGTGATACCGAGATGGCGGAACTCCTCTTGTATATAGGGTTCACTGAATAATTGTTATTTATTGATCTTGAGGAGTATGGCATTTAAAATATTGTGGTTTTAACACTAAATACATAATTTCTTGTATTAACAGCCTATCGCTACAAGTAAAAAATAATATTTGCGATAGTTTATCGTATCAATCTTACACATAAATGCCATTATTCATGCTGTTTTCCTGAAAGAAGCCATACTTTTGCTTAATTATAAGCAAAATGAGTTATTCAGCAAACCCTATATATAGGAATCTGAGGAAACGGGCGCATCTTTGACGTTTATTGATGATAAACCGGAAATATCAGTTGTCGACGCAACTACCATTCTATTGTTGCTCCGTTTAAGACCGAACTTGAATTTCCAATAATAGAAACTCGATTTTGAATATGCTTCATTCGAACAAACATTCTACACTTTAAACCCGCTTACCTTTTTATATCTGAGGATTCCCAGGAATTCATCGCGACTCATCTCTGATCTATACCTTCACATTTTTTTGACGTAAAGGAACGAAGAGCTTTTTGTTTTGACAATATATATTTTATTGAGTACTTGTGTTCATTTGAATATTGACATAATATCTAAGTCTAATTGCTACAATATACTTTCAAGTCAATATTTGAGGTATCTTTAATATATGAGCTCACAGCACCTAATAAATTTAGAATATCCTCACTTGGATTAGAACGACTCAATGATGGTTGGACGATAGAAATGTGCAGAATCAAACTTTTTTTCCAACTTACCTGCTTGCTAAAGTTTTCCAACATTTCTTTTGTTCCCTTGAGTATTCTGGAGGTACTCTGTCCATCATAGGTTTTTGTTTCTCTTGCCAACAAATGAGAAAAGAACTCTTTATTCTTTTCTTTATCATTCCATTTGAGGCCTTTTTGAGCCTGTCCACAGACTTCATAGAAGTTAGTAATCTGATTATTGACCTTCCCCTCATGAGCATATTTAAGATGATACAAATATACATGAATAGCCGATTCCTCATCCTTGATTCCCACTAAATCTGCAATTTCACCGCTTCCATCATCATCATACAAGATATCAAAGAGGTTCATTATATATTGAGAGAAATAATATTGGATAGAATCTTTACGATATGGGAATGACCTTTGGGATTCTTTTTCCAAACTTACACCTTCCCAATCTAATCCAATTAGAGTATCTTTATTTATGGGCAATATTCTATCATTAACTTGAACTAGATTTGTAGCAAATAGCTGTGATCCATTTGCAAAATAGATAACAGGGACAGAATTGTCTGTATTAAAATAATCGCAAATATTGGCAAAAGATTTGTTCCCATAACTGAAGCCAATAATATCTCCAGATGTTTGAGAAACTTTGTAACATGATGTTTCTCTATTCATAAAGTACTCTATCTTATAGGTAGAGCGACTTATACCATCTATTACAATCTCAAATTCTATGGTTGAATCAATCTCTTTATGAATCAACCTAAGATCTACCACGAAAAGATTATAGTCTATGACACCTTTTCTTACATAAATACAATGCTCAAAATAGTCAGTTAATAATTCCACATCCCAATCTATTGAAATGGGATAAACCTGTGGAAGCTCGTTAATACTACGAATTTTTAACGTATTTCTGAAAACAACGTCAGGGTCAATAGTCTCGTCTTCAACTAGTTCTCCTATCATTCTTGTCCAATTTTTAAACTCTAGTAAGTTGGCGGTCATGTAACTCCAGATTTTACCTTTAAGAGAACAACCAATACTCGTTTTTACACCATTTCGATAACCATTACCAAAGATATTATTTTTGGATAACTGATTCTGTTCCGTCAGTGTTATTCCTTCCTGAACATCTTTACCATAAAAGGATTTGAATGAGATATTACCAATTCGACCTTTACGTCCACCGAAATTAACTACTGCAAACCGTTTCACATCTGAAAATACTCGGAATACGTTATTTCCAGAAACTCTGACTGGTTCTTGTTCTGTTCCAAATATGGCTTTTACAAGTTTATCAGTATCAATAGTTGATGAACTATTAATATAAGCATGATTGTATTTGGGCGTGCAATATCGATGGACTATCACAACATCCCATATCAAGTTCTGTATTCCATCACTAATACTCCAACCAACTTTTTCTATTGAGCCTAAGACTATAACCAAAGTATCACTTTCCTCATTCAGTGTTCCATAACGATAACAAAAATTATCCTCAGTAAAAATAGATTCCCAAGCTTTTGGATTCCATGTGTCTCCTGTCTTATAGATAATGGTACTTAGAGCAGGCATTATGCTTTTGAACGGCACTTTTGTATCATCAATATTCTTAAAAGAATGAATGAACTTATTAAAATCTATTTCTTCTTTAGTTGCTCCATCATTCATAATTGGCAACAAAGAGTTCCAGTCTGCATCTCTTGCATAAAGTTCTTGAAGTTCGTCATGAATAGTGGGATAAGCAATATTTGCAATAAAACTTGCATTACCCAATTTAGAATCATATGCAGTACGGGTAAAACGACCAATGAATTGAAGGGTTACTGCTACGCTCTGTCGTGAATCATGAATTGCAGCAATTTTCATTTCTGGCAAATCAAAGCCTTCACCAAGCATATTTACGCAGACTATTATTCTATGCTTTTTTGCTTTTATTTCGGCAAGAATGGAAGATTTATTACTCATTGAACTATAAATCACAACGGGATTATATTCAGCATATTCAGCATAATACTTCATTATTTCGTTTGCTCTTTTTCTTGAAGCGCAACGAGCCATCAAAATATGATCATATCCTTTTTTCTGATCCTCTCTTAGTATTGAAACAGCTTGATTAGCTATGACTTGATCTGCTATGGTGTTGTCATATACTCTTACTGGGATAAAATTTATTGGTTTGTAATACCCTTGTTCTTGAGCATCTTTTAGAGAAAACGAATATATAAATTCACCTTGTATCCTTTTCCCATCATTTCTGAATGGGGTAGCAGTAAAAAACGTTACCTTTTCTCGATTAAAAGAATTGATAAAGTCACTCCAAGTTTGAGCCTCAGAATGGTGAGCTTCATCAACAAATAGATGTGACATCTTATCAGCTAATAATTTCTTTACATCATCTGAAGCTTTTGCTATTAAAGGCATTGTTGTAACTACGACATTGGAATGCTCTATAAAATTTTGCCATTGTTGTGTGTTCATATTTTCTTTAACTACAGCAACAATAGGACATATACAATCTTCCGAAACAATGCCAAATTTGGGGAGTACACCGAGAGAAATAAACTTTTCTGAAAGTTGATCACGTAATGCATCTGAAGGAACTGTCACAAGCAGTTTGTTACATTGGTTGGCAACCAATACACTGAGCATAGTCTCTGTCTTACCTGTTCCTGTTGGCATTACAATAATATTTCTGTCAACGGAAGATTGAGCTTTTGACATAAACGCATAGATTGCACCAAGCTGAGGAATACGAAGTCCCGGAATTCCATTTGTAAAATCTTCTTTTGAGTATAGAAATTTTCCGCGCCAGCTTTCAACTATGTCATTCGGTGTTAAAGAATTCATCAAAGGATGCTTTATCCAACTAACAAATTGGAGATCTCCTCGAACAAGAGAGTCCTTTGTTGGCTTTTTGTTTACTTGTACTCCATATTCACATTGAATATTGTCATCATTGTTTTTGGTTAATTCAACTGTATTATTACCAACTTGAATTACAAATGGCTGTTCACTAATTACTCGTATATCATCAGACAAAATAATGTCTTGACCATATTTACGAATAATCTTATTTTTCCCTATCTGGAAAATCACCTTTTTTATATCTCTTGATAATGTAAGCATAATCCATTGAATTTATGGTTGTTATTATAAAAGTTAAGCTCTTATTATAAATAATATGAATAATGTATTTTTACACCACCGGCATGAAGGACTACAAAATCCTTACGATCAGGATATTCAACCACCCAACCTTGATAATGGTCATGGAGTTTCTGTTTTACGCCATCATATTCAAATTCATCAAATGTAATGACTTGTAGATTGCTCCACAAATATTCGGTGCTGTGAGAAGATGGTAATTCTTACCAACTTAATCAACTATTCAGTACTTAAAAGTATTTTTAAACATTGTTCTGCCAACCACTTATCGGTACGTTTTTTCTCAGCCAGCACTACTTTCAATCTATTGATGCCTTTTGTCGCTTCCATCGTTCTGATAGTTTGATGTAATTTAACTTATATTTACAAAGGTAATAACAATTCCCGATATTGCTCCATAAATCTTGAAAAATTACCAAAAGAATTGCTGATTACATCAATTTGATGGCATTTTAATGCGATTCTGTGCTTTTTATGCCACTATTTAATAACGTCTTTGTGCAATTATATTATTGATATATTGTACCTTTGTACCAATAGTTGATCACCCATTGGGTGCAAGATGATTGATACATCGTCAACGTTTACTTGTTTTGGGGCCCAACTCCTCTCATAATCGGCCTACCAAAAAGGAGTTTGTTCTAATTTTTAATGAGTAAACGTATATGTCAGACAACATCATTATTACTTTTGCCAATCAAAAAGGCGGCGTAGGCAAGACAACGCTTTGTACGCTGTTTGCCAATTATCTGGTAGCCCACCGAAAGAAGGTTCTTGTCATTGACTGTGACGTCCAACAAACTATCAGTTTCAGACGCAAAGCTGACCTTCAGAAATATATGGATGTGACTATTCCTTACAATATTCAACCTTTCAATATTGCCAACGCCACGAACGTACAAAATCTGATGACAAACCTTCGGAAAATGCAGGGTATCATTTTGATTGATGCTCCAGGCAATCTTACCCAGCAAGGGCTGATTCCCATCTTCGTCAACTCGGATTACGTTATCTGTCCTTTTCAGTATGAAGTGACTTCCATCAATGCCACAGCTACCTTCATTTCGTTTATCTACAAGATAAGAGCCAAGCTTTCAGAGGATGTGGCACAACTGTTCTTGGTTGATAATAGTCATGACAAGCGCTTTGGAAAGAAAGAGGAATTGGATTTATGGCGAATGACGGCAAAGCGTTTCTCCGAGTATGGATATATAACGCCTATGGTAGAATATCGGGCAGAAATGCGTCGATACACTACTTTATATCTGATGAAGACACAGGAGGCCATCATTAGCCCTGCGTTTGATTTTATCTACAATCACATTTTTATAAAAGGAGAAAAGAATGGAAAAGAATAATATCCTTTCAGTGGACGACCTCATGCAGTTGCCTGAAATAGACGGTTTAGTTCAGGAGGTAAAGGGTCAACAAACGGTAAAAACTGAAGGGAAAGAAATCCAAACAGGAAATGACCAATGGAGGCTCTTTCTTCAGCATCTGGACAGCTACAGTTATCTCGTCAGAAAGGCCAGTCGTAAGGGCTATTGGATTGATGATGACATTGCAGAGACCTTGAAGTCTTGTGACATCGACCACAAGTCAGTAGCCGACATCATCAATGCCATAGTCAGAACTTTTATAGAACAGAACGCGGAACATCTGCGTGAATACATCAAGAGGAGGAACAGTCTTATCTAAAATCATATCATCATGAGAAAAATCATTTGGACAGCGGATATGGTTGCTCAACTAAAGCACTATTATCCCATTTTTTCAGACATCGAACTGGCCGAAAGAATGAACATCGGCAGCAAGTCTGTCGTCAAGAAAGCAAAATCACTTGGACTGAAAAAGTACCCACTCAGTGGTCGGCAACAGGACGCCGTCAGTGTAATAATCGCCATGTTTACGGAATATTCCTACAGGGAAATGGCAAAAGTGGCTAAGGTATCTTACCGAACTATTTCCCGTATTGTCAAGGAACTGAACTTGCGACGTACCGCCGATGAAGAACGTAGGCTCCGCTCCAAGTCAAGGAAAGACTTGATCCGATTGGAACGAGCCCATGTCACCTTCGGCTTGCCACCGATTACACGCATCAAGGTTGTGAGCAACAAACATCGGAGCCGTCTGCGCGTTAAACTGAAATCTTGTGGGTATATCGTCCTGAAAGGAAGTAACACCATCTACTACCTGTCTGATTTCAAAAGACATTTCAGACGAGAGGCTAACGGTCTGAAGATGGGATTGAAGTTCGCCCCTTTTCATGACTCTGATTCTGAAAATAAGAGAAATGCGGTAGGTGGCTCAGACTGCCAAATGCCTTCATTTTCAACTTTAGGAGTGACCGGAACTATCTAAAAGAGGACTCTTTGTTTTCATCTTTCTATTTGATTTTGAATTGGGGCGACAACCATAACAGGTTAATGTACCTTTGCACAAATACTGTCTCATTAAAAACATACAAGACATGACATTCGGAAACATATTCACATTTATCGTCATCTGTTACATCATCTACTATGTGGGGATGATTGTTTATGACACTTATTTTAAGAAAGACGATATACCACAAGATATCCAGACGGAAGAGGAAGAAGTGGACATCTCAGATGAAGTTCAGCAGTTCCAACCAGTCTGTATCTCGAAAGACAGGGTTCAAAAGCCCACGCATTCGTTTTCTGAAGAGCCCACCATGAGTGGCGGTATTGAAGTGGATGACCTACTGTCCATGACAGATGAACTGGCTGAGAAAGGCAGTCAGAGTATACTGGGACAAACCTTGGCTGTAAAGTGGGAAGAATATACACCTGCAGTGTAGCTTTAAAATTACGACAAACAGCCTTCTAACTCATTTTCCCCGTTCCATATATCGGAACAATTTTATCTGTAACTCCAGAAATCATTCAAATACCTGTTTCTTTAATCTGTTATCACTTGTTGCTTTAATCTGAAACGTAATGTTTAACGATTACATTTATCATTTATGTTGCAACAGATTAAAAGAAAAGGGAGAAAAGCCCTTGATAAAGTTTTCAACAATCGTTTAGCCCAACGTGCCGTCGTTACTTGCTGTACGATGGCCTTCTGTGTGTCAGAGTCCATGGCAAGCAGCAAAGGTGCCGGTGGATTCTCCAAGGCTACTTCGGAGATTTCGTCTTACCAGACACCCGTGTCAAACCTGATGAAAGCCATTGCAGCGGTCATCGTGCTTGTCGGTGCGTTCAATGTCTATTTCAAGATGCAGAACGGCGATCAGGACGTAAAGAAAACCATTATGCTTACCATCGGCGGCTGTGTGGCTTTCATCGCCATGTCCGAAGCACTGCCCCTGTTTTTCAAGTAACAGACTAAAGGAAGATTTCATGTACTTTGCAAAAGAGTATGGCGTCTTCCTTTTCAATACGATCTTATGGACATCTATCGTGAAGGTTATCCCGTTTTCAAAGGACTTCAAAAGCCATTGGAACTGATGGGCATCAGAGGCCGATTCCTAACATTGGCTGCCGGGGCCATTGGTGTGTCGTTCATCGGCTTCATCGTGTTTTCCATTCTGATTGGGAAATTGGCAGGATTCATCGCTATGATAGCCATGGCGCTGATTGGGCTCATCACCATTTATATCAAGCAGCGGGGAGGACTTCATGCCAAACATCGATATCACGGCATTATTATATACAACAATCTATTTACCCATTGAAAGAACGATGATGGCACAGAAACGAAAACAATTTGACGGACTCTTTGCTCAATTGCAGGATATACAAGACAGCAAGGGGAAACACCTTAACACGGTACTTTTCTCCAAAACCGGTGAATGCTCCGTTATCTTCGAAATGGAGAATCCGGTGCAGCAGTGGTGTACGGATGCCGAGCAATATGCGGCTTTTCAAGATGTTTTGGCTAATATAGTTCAAACACTCGGCGAAGGCTATGCTATCCAGAAACAGGATGTATTCAGCCGGCAGTGGTATCACCATGAGATGACCGATAACATGGAGTTTCTATCGCGCAGCTATTTCAATTTCTTTGAAGGACGGGAATATACCGAGATACGAACCTTTTTAATCATTACCCAAGAAGCGATCCACAGTTCTTTCATCAAATATGATCCCAAACGCTGGATGGATTTTCATGAAAAGGTTAGCAAGGTGTCTGACATCTTAACGGAGAAAGGCATCCGACACCGTAAACTGAACAGAGAAGAAGAGAATGAATACCTTCATCGTTTCATGGCCGTATGCTTTAGAAAAGGATCATTCTCCATGCAGAATATCAAAGTGGCAGATGAATATCTGAAAATGGGAGACCGCATCATCAAATCTTTTCCCTTAGTGGACGTGGATGAGATAGACCTTCCCAACTTCATTCGTCCCTATCTTCCTGTTTTCATTGGTGCCTCTCATATTGCCACCGACTTGTTGGCCTTTCTCACGGAGATACCTTTTTCAGATTGTGTGATTTATAATCAGGTGGTCCAGATACCGGCACAACGTAAACTACTACGCAAACTGCAGGCTAAGGCCAAACGCCATGGTTCCATGCCGGATCCATCCAACAAAATTGCAAAAGCAGACATAGAAACCGTACTTGACATTCTGGCTACCGACAGCAAACTGCTTGTCAATACCAACTTCAATCTCCTTGTGAGTTGTCCACAGGACAAATTGACGCCTGTCATCTCCTTTATAGAAACAAAACTATATGAGTGCGGCATCATGCCTTCACGTTCAGCCTATAATCAGTTGGAACTGTTCACTTGTAGCTTTCCGGGCAACGCTTACAGTTTTAATCCGGACTATGACCTGTTCCTGACACTCTCTGATGCAGCCTTGTGTCTGTTCTTCAAAGAGCATCTCAAACATTCGGAGGATACACCTCTGACGACCTTCTATACGGACCGGCAAGGTTTACCTATTGCAATCGACATTACCGGCAAGGAAGGAAAGAGTAAATACACGGACAATGCCAATTTCTTCTGTATCGGCCCGAGTGGCAGCGGAAAAAGTTTCCATATGAACAGTGTTGTTCGTCAACTGTTGGAACAGGAGACAGATGTCGTTATGGTCGATACGGGTGATTCATATGAAGGGATTTGCGGTTACTTTCATGGTACCTATATCTCCTATTCAAAAGAACACCCTATCTCTATGAACCCGTTCAAAATAACGGAAACGGAATATTCACAAAACTTCGGTGAAAAGAAAAATTTCCTGAAATCTTTGATCTTTCTCATCTTCAAAGGTGCCACAGCCCCTACCAAGATAGAAGACATGGTGATTAACCAGACACTGGTAGAATACTACGAAGCTTTTTTCCATCCTTTTAACGGATTTACAGACGAAGAAAGGGAAAAAATACGTAAACGTCTGCTTCTGGAAGATAAGAAGAATGGCGTTTATGAGAAATTTGAAGAAGATTTTGAGAAAAGCCATAATGAAAGGGAGTCGGATCAAGGCGGTTTCAAATTTACCGCAGACGAAAACATCCATTATAAAAAGGTGGAACGCCGGGTTGAAAAACTGCATAACCTGATCAATGACAAGGCTGCATCCGAAGGTGAAAAGAAAGTTGCCGGCTCTCTCCTGGTACGGCTGATGTCAGAAGTCATGGAAGGACATTATCTCCAGCGCATTGAGAAAAAGATAGACCACATGGAAGAACAAAAGCGTAAGCTCAACGTGTGCGAGCTGTCTTTCAACAGCTTTTATGAGTTTTCTCTGGAACGGATACCGCAGATAACGGGTGAAAAGAAGATAGAATTCAATATTAATACCTTTGCAGCAATTCTGGAGCAGTTTTACCGTGGCGGGGAACTGGAAACAACACTTAATAACGATACTGACCGGTCACTTTTCGAGGAGCGGTTCATCGTATTTGAGGTGGACAAGATAAAGGACGATCCTGTTCTTTTCCCTATTGTCGTACTCATCATCATGGATGTATTCCTCCAGAAAATGCGTATCAAGAGGGGGCGAAAGGCGCTCATTATCGAGGAAGCATGGAAAGCAATAGCATCGCCAACAATGGCGGAATACATCAAATACCTTTATAAGACCGTACGAAAATTCCACGGTATTGCAGGTGTGGTCACCCAGGAACTGAATGATGTCATCGACTCACCTATCGTAAAGGAAGCCATCATCAATAATTCCGATGTAAAAATTCTTCTGGACCAGTCCAAGTTTAAGGACCGCTATGACCAGATTTCCGCCATTCTAGGACTCACCCCCATTCAGCGTCAGCAAATCTTCACCATCAATAATCTCAACAATCACGAAGGGCGCAACTACTTCAAGGAAGTATGGATCTGTCGCGGACAATATTCCGATGTGTACGGTGTAGAAGAACCTCCGGAATGCTATTGGGCTTATACGACAGAACGTGTGGAAAAGGAAGCACTCAAAATATACGAGAGGCATTATGATGGAGATATACAACGTGCCATCGTGGAAATAGAAAAAGACCGGAAGAAAGTAAAGATGGACAACTATCTCGACTTTTCAAGAGAGGTCAACAGACACCAAAATATCATGGAATTATGGGAAGCGCAGGAATAATTAAAAATAAGGTCGCAGGCATAAGATTACTTCTATGCCTTTTGATGGCATGCTTTACCACCCATGTAAATGCAGGTTGGAGAGTGGTCATCGATCAGAAGACGACAAAAGCCGTCGCTGCAAATGCTGCCTCACAGGAAGCTATTGAGAACCGACATAATCAACGTCTAGATTCCATATCCTCCAAACAGCAGAAACTGATGAAATATACGGCTGCCATGGAGAGTTTCAAGGAACTTTATAAACTGTCGATGCAGAATGTTATGGGATTTGGTGAAGAAAGCAAATACTACGTGGAGATATTCAATACAACGGCAGAGATATTCAAAGACATACCCGTTATGATCAAGTTCTTAAGCAAGGCACCGGTCAAGAACCATTTACTCTGTTTGAATGAAATGACGGATATGGTCGTAGAAACGCAGGGACTCATCTCTGCATTTGTGGACATTGTAAACAATGGCCGTATCACTCTGCCCGACAACAAGTATATCAGCAAGTTCCTTTCTAAAAACAAGAGTTCTAAAAATGACGGGTACAACTTTCTGGACCGTTATGAACGGTTGACACTGGCCAATCGTATATACACGCATCTGATGGAGATACGCTATAAATTGGAAGTGATGACCATGATGTGCCAATACTCCAGTACAAATGAACTGTTTTTTGCCATCGATCCGGCATCATGGGCGGCTTATTTTACGGGAATAAACATGGTTGACGGCATCATTAATGACTGGAAAGGACTTGGCGTATGAATGGCATCCGTATAAAGGCTTTAATAATCCTATTTCTTTTTCTGTTTACAGAAAAGAGTCTAGCCGATGTCATACCTCTGCCCGGTGATCTGCCTACCATAGAGGCCTTAATCAGTCTTCATAAACTAATCAAGCATGATGAGGACAAAGCAATGGAAAGGGTGACTACTAGTTTTGGTGAGCAGTCTCTTGTAACGAAAGGTGCCGGGAAATTCAATGATGTACGTACCACACTCAACACGAAGCTCAGCAATGCCTATTCCTACCTACAGCTGGCCTCTTCACTCAGTACGACAGCTGTCAGCCTGTACAAATTAATAGACGAATACTCCAAATTTACTGGGCAGGCCTTTCGGTATGTGACTAAAAAACCTGTCGTGGGCTGGTACTATACGGAAGCCAATTATGCTTGTGCCAGAGAAATCAAGAATATAAAGGCTCTATATGTTTCTCTCACGGCCAGCGGGATGAATGTAATGAAAGCGTCCATGGACGAGAAGATGGATATTCTGTTCTCCCTGAAAGCTTCCATAGATAACATGCGCAGTATCATCGACAGTGCCTGGACATGGTGTAGCATTATCACGGAAGGAGGTTTCCGTTACGATCACATCTGGGATATTCTAAACAGTGACGTCACCAGGGAAATAGCAAAAGAGGTAATCAATAAGTGGAATCAAGTTTGAATCAAATGAAAATTTATAAGACACTCATAGGAATATTGGGAATGCTCCTTTTTGCGATATCTCCTGCTCGGGCGCAGAAGTCCGTACATGACGAACAAAAGGAGAAACAATGGAAATCGATGGAAAACGGTCCATGGGACTTCTCTCCTGACTGGTATTACTATTTTTTGCATAAGGACTACAGCGGTGCGGAGAAATACTGGAAATGGAAAGGCTTCAAGTCCGGATATCATATTCGTTTCAAAGAAAACAAGTCGGATGTCAAACGCATTATGCCCACACGCATTGTCTCAGAGGAAACTCAGAATCAGAAAATGAAAAAAGCGGAATCGGAACGAGCTTACATTGAAGAGCTTTACAAGGAAGAAGTAGCAAGAACGGCTGACCGCAATGTGGACCTGACCTATTCTTCATTCAAGGGTGAGTTCAATAGGATGCAGGAATCCATTTCGGACGGACTGTTTTTCTGCTTAAAAAAGAGTAAGGGGAAAATGAAGTTCCAGGTAGAGCAACTTTCCAAAGAGAATGAAGTCCTTTGCGCTGATATCGCTTATATCCATAAGACGGGTGTAGGTTATGAACTGGAAAATACCAAAAGAGAAAAAGCCTATCTGGAGATGAAAAAGCGTATGGAAACACTGGTAAGCCGTACGGCGCATCTTGTAGGTATGGCACAAGTATATTACTGAAGAACGATAAAAGATAAATGAAATGACGGATTTGTTATTGAATATGCAGGGAATACTGCTTACCATCGGGCTGCCTTCGATCGATGAGAGCCTTGATAAGCTACTGGTCGCCATGGAAACTTTTCCTAAATCGGCGGTTCTGGGCGATACGGTGGCTTATGCCCGTATCTTAGGCTTATGTCTGGCACTCTGTGTGGGTTCCTACGAGTGTTGGATGATGATGCTTGGACGACGGGGAATGGATGTGATGAAGCTGCTTCGCATCATAGGCCTTTCGATGTGTATCTCTTCCAGCAGTTTGATTGTCAGCGAATTACAAGTTCCGGGTAAAGCTTTGGAAAATACAACCAAACAGATGGCTCGGGCTAAAAACAAAGAAGTGGCAGCACTGGAATTGAAAGTGGCACAGAAACAGGCCGATTATCTCAGCAGACTGCGTGCCGTCCAAGACAGTATCGAGACAGCCAAACAAGTGCAGGCTATCGGACAGGATGCCCATTGGTGGGACAAGCTTATCTACAATATGGAAAACCTCTCTTCCACCATCAATAACTATGCCCAACGGGCAGCAGTGGCGGCAGAGACAAAAGCTTCGGAATGGATAAATGACATCATACGCTTTATCGGTGAACTGATCTTTCAGATGAGCTATTACGGAATACTTGTGGCGCAACGCATATTCATTACGATCCTGGCGGTCTTTGCACCCATCATGTTTGCACTCTCCATCGTACCTCCTTGGAGGAATGCATGGTCGCAATGGATGTCAAAATTCCTATCCCTCACGTTATGGGGCTTTGTCACATACATGTGCCTGTATTACATTGATTTTATTCTATTATACAACTTACAGGAGGATATTCAGGCTTACAGTCATTTGCTGAAAGGCAGTGTAAGTTCCTGGAATCAAATAGGAGCATTAGGACTGCAGGGCATCGGTTCGAACTGTATGTATGCCATGGGAATGCTCATCGGTGCCTATATCATCCGTTATGTTCCGGAGGTGGCATCCTGGCTGATACCCGGTGGCATCAGTTCCAGTGCCGGAAGTGCAGCGGGTGGTGTCGTTTCAGGTGCCGTAACAGGTGCAGCTTCAAATGCGGCCGGTACTGCTGCCACAGTGGCCAGCCTCTCCGCTTCGGGAGGAAGTAGTGCCATCGGTGCTGCCGCGAATCTTGCAAAACAGTATTCGGGCAGACACGGCGGTGACAAAGACGAAAAGAAAGAATAAAAAACGATAAAGATAACATACCCATATGCTGATTCAGAATTTGGAACAAAAGACAAGACTTGCACTTTTTACAGTGTTGCTGACTATCGTCGGAAGCACCGTGACATGCTCTTTCTGTGCATACTACTGTGCAAAACTCATTACGGACGAACGTAGTCAGATATACATACTTGACGGAGATATTCCTTTTCTTGCCCAGCGCAGTAAGCAGGAAGCTAATTTCGTGATGGAAGCCAAAGCCCATATCCAACTATTCCACTACTACTTCTTCAATCTGCCGCCTGACAACGATTATATCAAATGGACACTGGGAAAGGCCATGTATATGGCTGACGGAACAGCCATGAAGCAGAAACAGGCTATGGATGAAAACGGATTCTACTCCGATATCGTTTCTTCATCTTCGGTTTGTACCATCATCTGCGATTCCATCCATCTGGATGAGCACCGACGGAAGTTCGTCTATTATGGAACACAGATCATCAAACGAAGGTCAAGAGACATGAAGCGTTCCATCATCACGACAGGATATTTAGAGAATGTGCCACGCACTCAGAACAACCCGCACGGACTGCTGATAACAAACTGGCGTACACTGGAAAACAAAGACTTGGATTATTAAAATCGACGATATGAAAAAGAAAATCAAAAGATGGAAAATGTCTGTTGAGAAAGAGACTCGTAGACAGGCTGAAGGTTTGATCCATAAATTATTCACAAAATGGAGATTGAGAGAACGAATTGACTATGCCAACAGATGGGCTCTCAGACATAAGGGCAAGACTTTGGGATGGACGGTAGGACTTCTCTTTTCATCTCTCTTTGTCGGATTCATACTCTCACTATGTCAAACAGAAGAGGTAGAACAAAACCCTTTGACAGGTATTGAAAAAGTTAAACCGATGTTTGACGGGCTGCAAAGCATCCAGGACCGAAAGACTTATCAGATAAGGCAAATGGAAGGACTGGCAACTCGTGGGCAGTTGATAAAAGAGGAACTGGATTCATTGGTGAAACTGCCGGAGAAAAGTCATGAGGATTCTGCTCGCATTATTATCCGGTACAAACAACTCGAAACCATCGTGGTTGAATTGAAGAACGGTAATTAAAATACAATATACGTATGAAGAAGATAAATTTCAAACAACCAAAGTACGTCTTTCCTCTCATTGTCTTCCTGCCAATGGTTTTTCTTGGCTATGAGGTGGCTAATCTGCTTGGTGGAAGTAGTACGAAGGCTCATACGGTAGCCACTGACAATATCAATATGACATTACCCGAAGCCCAAAATGAAGAGATGGGCGATAAAATGACAGAGATGAACAAACATTTCGGAGAGGATGATGCCTATACGGCTGTCGGTGCCCTCGGTGACGAGAAAGAAGTAAAAGACAGTACGGGAAGCGGTTATTCAGGTAAGGAACTGAAGAATATCGATACTAAAAATGCACAACGGTTGAAGCGTCAGAAAGAAATGGACGACTTGGAAGAAAGCCTGGCTCAGTCTCGAAGACATATCAATCGTTATGGATATGACAATAACGGAAGCACCTCCAATAGGAAACAGGAAATGGACGATTACGCCAAAGAGATTGAAAATATACAAAAACGTAGTAGGGAACGGCAGAAAGCATTGGAGCAGGGTTTAAACATCTCCGAAGACGAAGAAAATAAGAAAGTGGATGGACTCACCACAAGTAGAAGTAGAAACAAGGCTTCTGCCAAAGCTCTTGAAAAAACTGAAATCGTAAAAAAGATGGAGAACGACAACCAGGATAAATTCAATACGATCACGGATGAAACGGCCGTTGATGCACTTCTTATCAGGGCGATGATCGACAAAACCACTCGGGCGCACGAAGGAACACGATTGAGGTTCAAGTTGTTGGATGACGTCTGCATCAAGAATGTAAAGCTGAAACGAGGGACTTACCTATATGGCCTTGTGACCGGATTTGTCGGACAGCGGGTACAAGCCGACATCACAAGTATTCTGGTCGGTAACAAGTTCATTCGCGTCAATCTCTCTGTCTTTGATAATGATGGTATGGAGGGCTTTTATGTGCCTCAGTCCGCTTTTCGAGATATGATAAAGGATGCCGGAGCACAAGTTTTGCAAAACAACATCAATTTGGATGCCGGGGCAGGCAGTGAACTGTCCGGTGAAGCCATTGCCCTACAAGCACTGCAAAATGCCTATCAATCGGCTTCGAGTGCCGTATCGGCCAACATTCGGAAGAATAAGGCCAAAATCAAATATAATACCATCGTTTATCTGATTAATAAAGAAGTAAATGAATAATCATATGAAGACAAGGACTAAAACAGCGGTCATTCTGGTAATGACCTTAATGCCGGGGACAAGAATGCTGGCGCAGCAGGATACGGTATTTGTAGCGAATAAGGACACGATTGTAACCCATTATATCCTTTCCCCTAAGGATATGGAAACTGCCAAGCACGTTATTTACGTAAATGAAGATGTGACAACCCATATCATTATGCCGGAGAACATTAAACTGGTGGATATCTCCACCGCAAAGATGGTGGGTAACCAGTGTGCCGACAACATGGTACGCATCAAACCCCGTGGCAGAATGAGTGAAAATGAACTGGCAGGTACGGTGACTCTCATCGGTGAACGCCATTTGGCTCAGTATGAAATGGTCTATACGGGCATACCTACAAAAGCCAGGTCATCGTATGTGATTTCACAGGAGGAATTAAGTCGATACGACAACCCGAACGTGCTCATGCCTGAACAGGACATGGCAGCTTACGCCTGGGCTATCTACAGTAGCAAACGGAAGTTCAACAATATTCGGTATTCGGCCAGTGGAATTCGGGCGGTAATAAATAACATCTATACCATCGGTGACTACTTCTTTATTGACTATTCGCTATATAATAATACGAATATCAAGTATGACATCGATGAGCTGCGCATCAAGCTGACCGACAAGAAGGAGGTGAAGGCAACCAATTCACAAACGGTTGAACTGACACCTGTCTATATGCTCAACAAGACCCGTAGTTTCAAAGGAGCCTATCGCAATGTGATGGTCATTGAGAAACTGACGTTCCCGGATGAAAAAGTACTGAAGCTGGAAATCTCCGAAAATCAGATTTCAGGTCGTGTGATCTATCTCTCGATTGAATATGCGGATATCCTTCATGCTGACGGCTTCAGCGAGAAAACGTTGAAACATCTGACATCTTATCCAAATAAATAATTGTAACAATGAAAAAGATATTATTGATACTTGTATACACCATCTTTTCCGTTAAAGGTTTCGCAGGAGACGGAGATCATTACTTCACCTTGAATGCCGGTTTTCTCTTCCCCAATACACTGAATGCTACATTGGGTTATGAACGGGAGCTGGAATACGGAAATGCGGTAGAACTCTTTGGTGAGATTGGAAACCGTTGGCGCAAAGATCCTGTATGCGGAAAGGTATGCAAGGATGTGTTTTGGAAAGGTTATTATTGGGATGGCGGCCTGTTATATAAGCAGCGATTGGTTCGTTACAAGAACGGTTTGGTTCGCTTTCGTCTGGGTCCACAGTTCGGTGCCGACAAAGGAGAATACTTTTTCGGCCTCGAAGGAGGCTTTGAATATAGCTATATCTTTCCAAGCGGTGTACAGTTTTCCCTAGTCCAAAAGAACAATGTGAACTTCCTGCATGGCGATACATTCAGAAACGGATTGCTGATAGGAATTAAAATACCATTTTGACGATGAAAAAGATTTTATTGTTTGTTACAGTGGGTCTGACCATTTGGTTGGGACTGGTCTCTTGTGAGAATCATACGGACGAATTTGACAATAGTCCCAAAGTGGGAAGCATTCTGCTTTCAGACGGAACAGTGGTATCATCGGAAGGTTTCAAAGCTGATGGTCTGTCAGCTGTGGGCGTTATTTTCTATGTCAAGAGGGACACGATTCTGGTCGTCGGTACAAAAGAATTGGGAAGTTATACCTATGCCGATTCACTGGTTACTATATCCGGAGTGACGAATGACTACACCTCGCCTTGCGGCACAGAGAACACGGCGGCCATCATGGCATCGGGCATTGCTTCTCCTGCTGTGAATGCGGTTAACAAATATACCACCTATTTTTCCAGTTGGGCTCTGCCTTCGGCCGGAGAATTGAGAGCCTTGTCAGCTTCTCTGCCTATCGTTAGTCGTACCATGAAACTCATCAGAGGTGATGACTTTCAAAGCGGGCAGTATGTCAGTTCCTCAGGGGACGGAACATCATCAGGAAGTGAACAGATGTATTATTACAGTGTGAGTCTCCAAAGTAGCTATGTGACTTCAACGATCAAGACTACGTTCGGACTGGTACGGCCTATTCTCAGACTTCATTAAACATCAGTATCTATGCCCGTAGAAGAGACCAAGGAACAACAGCAACTATATGGCGCCTTTCGCAGTTGCATCTATATTTTCCTCATTATTGAGCTGGTGATGAACCTGCCTATTGGTACGAATAATCGGCTGACGGCTTTTCTTCTGCAACTGCTGGGACGTTTCAGGGTGTTCAACAGTGTCACTTCCTGTAAGGTCATCGAACTGATATGTATAGGAGTCACGTGCATCGGAACGCGGGCAAAGAAGGCACTGAAGTTTAACCTTCGGACAATGGTAATCTATCCCATCTGTGTAGGCATCACATTGACGGCGGCTTGCTTGATGGTACATGGCGGTTCGTGGGGAGGAGAGTCGTTCGGTTTGCCTACCAACCGTATTCTATACGCTATTTTATCTATTGTAGGGACGATGCTTATTCATCAGGGATTGGATGGTATTGCCAAATACTACAACTATCGTGTAAGTGAAGACCGTTTTAATTTCGAAAATGAATCATTCCAACAATCGGAGGAACTCAATGAAAACGAATATTCCGTCAATATCCCGATGATCTATTATTATCAAAAGAAGATGCACAAAGGTTGGATCAACATCATCAATCCGTTCCGAGGTACGATTGTACTGGGAACGCCGGGCTCGGGAAAGTCCTTCGGAATCATTGACCCATTCATCAGGCAACATGCGGCCAAAGGTTTCGCCATGATGGTTTATGACTACAAGTTCCCGACACTGGCAAAAACGCTATTTTACCAATATTGCAAGAATAAACGGTATGGACTTTTACCCAAAGGATGCGGTTTTCACCTTGTAAACTTTACGGATGTAGAATATTCCAACCGTATCAATCCTATTCAACGAAAATACATTCCCGACCTGGCAGGTGCTTCGGAAACGGCAGCGACACTACTGGAGTCTCTGAACAAAGGTGGTGACAAGAGAGGTGGCAGCGAAGCTTTCTTTCAGAATTCGGCAGAGAATTTTCTGGCATCCATCATTTATTTCTTTGTAAATTTTCACCCTGCAGGATTCAAGAAAGGAAAAAAACTCCAACGTTACGTGCTCTACAATGATAGAAAACTTCGTCTTGTCATCAGAAATTGGATGGACTATAACGCCATCGACGAGAAAGGTCATACGGTTCTTGATTTCACAGATAGTCAGGGATGCAATGTTTCGACGGATGAGGATGAGATGTTTGTGGATTTAGACGGATTCAGTTATGAAGACCGAAACGGTAACCTTGTTGTCATTACCCGGTCGTGGTACGAAGATGATGCAGGCAATGAAGTGGAACCGGATACCATTACAGGCGAATATTCGGATATGCCGCATGTATTATCCTTTCTGGGTAAGCCTTACGGAGATGTGTTTGACATTCTGATGCAGGATGAGAAAATCATGTCACTGATGGCACCCTTCCAATCGGCTTGGCAAAACAAGGCGATGGATCAGTTGGAAGGCATGGTAGGTACCTTGAGGGTGAATGCGGCACGTTTAGTTTCGCCAGAAGCTTACTGGGTATTTACAGGTGATGATTTCGATTTAAAAATATCGGATCGGAATCATCCTTCCTATCTTGTCATTGCCAATGACCCCGAGAAAGAACAGGTCATCGGATCGCTGAATGCCCTCATCTTAAATCGACTCGTGACAAGAGTGAACAGTAAGGGGAACATCCCCATCTCCATCATTGTAGACGAGCTGCCGACGCTATACTTCCACAAGATAGACAGGCTGATTGGTACGGCACGCAGCAACAAGGTCGCCGTTACGCTCGGGTTCCAGGAATTGCCACAATTGGAGGCGGACTATGGAAAAAACGGTATGCTAAAGATTATCACCACTTGCGGTAATATCTTCATGGGGGCTGCCCGCAACAAGGAAACGCTGGAATGGGCACAGAATGATGTGTTCGGTAAGGCCAAGCAGACCTCAAAATCGATTACCATCAACGATCAGAAGGTCTCCACTTCCATATCGGAGAAGATGGATTATCTGGTGCCTGCCGCCAAAATTGCGGATATGGCTACCGGTTGGTTGGCGGGTCAGGCTGCCAGAGACTTTACGCCGACGGATAAGAACATGCTTTCCTGTTTTGATATTGAAGAATCAGAAGAATTTAAGACAACCAAGTATTTCTGCAAGACACATTTTGATATGGATAAAATTAAGAGAGAAGAAAATAACTATCAGGAACTCCCCAAAATTTATAAGTTTTCTTCAGCCAGAGAAAAGGAGATCATGCTTAACCGTAATTTTAAACGGGTGAATGACGAGATAGATACCATGATAGCGGAACTTTCAGGGAAAGAAATTGAAAATAAGGAATGAGAGGTCAGTGTTTATCCGGCAGCAGTCTGAAGGTCATCGCAATGGTGACAATGGTCATTGACCATACAGCCTGTTATTTCGTAAGTGGCGGATGGGAATATGAATGTATGCGAGGCATCGGACGCATTGCCTTTCCCATCTTTGCCTTTCTCATTGCGGAAGGTTATCGGCATACTCACAGGAAATGGGATTATGGGCGCAATCTGCTGATATTCGCATTCATCTCGGAAATCCCATGGATGCTGCTTCACACCGATGGATCGCACAACGTGTTGTTTACCTTGTTAGCAGGATTTTGCTGCATAGCTATTCTGGATAAGTTGAGAAGTCATAAAGTAATGCTTATTCTGCTTGTTTTACTTATCGCCTTTTCCGCTTCTGTCTTAAATTCAGATTACGGAATACAGGGAGTGGCACTGATATTGATATTCTATCTGCTTAAAGATAAACTGCTACTGCAACTGCTCTTTATATTACCCTTGTTTTATGACTTTCATCCTCTGGGCATCTTGGCATCACTTGGCATGCTCAATCTGTATAACAAAGAGCGGGGCTTTATAAAAGGTCCTTATTCAAAATATCTTTTCTATGCGTTTTATCCTTGTCATTTGATGGCGATATGGGCATTATTGGTTGTATAAATCTATCCGGCAATTGGTCGGTCTTATACAAAATCTGACGCTAGTGCCTGAGGCTACAAAAGTCATTCTATGATATGGGATTTGTCCATCTGTCCTGATATTGTTCCAACATTCTGACAGGTATCTGGTTTTCTGTAGCTACTTTTTGCCAATCTCTAATAACGCTGGTTACTTCATCAATAATATCAGAAGCGTCTTTCCGGCCGAGCATGTAGCTTTCACATGAATCTCGCAGAGCATTGATATCTGATAGTTCAGTCTTCTCATTGATCAGCAGACACTGATGAGTCTTTGTAGATGGATTGATATCGTAGGCCGGTGAAAGCGTCCATCCCTTCGGAGTGAGAATGAAACCATGATTGCGGAAATGATCGTCGGTGTTGCCAAAGAGGACATTGAAGGCTACCCGACGATAAAGTTCATGAAGGTTTTGCTGAACGTCAGTACAATTTCGCACGATGAAATCCACCATGTCAAGGTAGCCATTTCCTGTACTGGCACCACTTCCATCATCAAGGCCAAGAAGTGACATGGCAGAAGCGAAATGTCTGCGCTTACCTTCGGGCGTCCTGTCGAATCGCTCAGATAAAAGCAGGTGGCTTCCCTTTGAAATGGGAATGATGCGAGTATCAGCAACATTGATACCCGCTTTGCACGCCAGGGTATGAGAGAAATGCTCTATTAACTCAGTATCCTCAAGGTCTTTTTTCGATGGAAATTTAGCCACATAAAACCGTCCGTCTGTATCCATCACATTGGCCTTTGGTCGGGCGCCTCCAAGTGAAGAACCCGGATCAACAAGTTGGTCCAGCCAACGCTGCTCGGGAAGTTCATTGCGTTCTTCAGCCGATTCGATGTTTTGACAAGCATCGCACAATGCTCTAAGATTCTCAAGTGGCGGCACGCAGTATCGCGAATTTGAGTTGATGAACGTACCTTTTTTTTCCGTACTATAACGAATGCCCCCCATCCGCGTCAAATCTTCTATGCCCACCAGATAATCATAATTGCTGAGATTCCTTACCGGTCTTTGCTCTTGTTGTGCAGCCAGTCGTTCCCTTCTGTTCAGAAGAATCCGGCCCCATCTGTCAGGGAAAGAATCTTTGACGAAACCAAATACAGAGTTACCCTGACGCGGATGCTGCGTACCTTTGACGTTCATCACATCCCCACTGAGAATCATGCCTCCATGGCGGGACAACCACTCACGCGAGAATTCAAAGGCAAAGTGATCGTTGCCCCTTACACGCTCATAAGAGAGTACGCCTATCTCCTCTGTCTGTTCCAGAAAATCGAAGTCTGCATATACGTATATCTTCTCCATATTTTTTTATTATTTAAGTTCCGCATCTTGAAGATCACGGCCCAGGGTATCGTCACCGGCAATTAGTTTGATATCGTTTTCAAGATTGAGAGCATAAAGCACGCGGACATAAATGCCCATTGCCACCGAAGGGTCTCCATGTTCCACTTTCGATACTGTAAGACGTGTCACTGTGGCTCTGTCGGCAATATCCTGCATGGTGAGATGCCGCCGTTTACGTGCCAGCATGATTTGTTCTCCCATCAACTTCAAATTTTGAGTTACGGGTCTTGGCATCACTTTACCAAATGTCTTTCTACTCATAGCAAATGTTTATTGTACGGCACAAAGATAAATAAAAATGTTCATCACAACAAACATTTTAGAATAAATCCATAGATATTTAACGTTTTGAAGACATCTGGCGAAATGGAACAATTAAAGGCTGGCCACTATCTGTTTCAACTTGATTGTATAGGACTCATCTTCCGCATAGCCAATACGGTTCAGAAACGTGTAGTAATTGCCATCGTGATACTTGTATTGCACATAGTCACGATAGGCCTTGACGGACTCTCCCCAAGTATCAAAATCATAATAACTTCCGTCATCTGGACGACGCAATCCAAAAAGATTGTTCTTGTCCAAGTATATTTTTGACGTGAAATAACCGGTCTCCAGTATGGCCTGAGCCATGACGATCTTCGGATAGCGGATGCCGTATTTCTGTAATGCTGCATAAAGTCGATCCATATTCAGACCAGGCTCCGGCAGAGTGCCGTCTTGCAAATAGCGGATTCTGTCATGTAGCATAGTAATGTAGTGATTCAAGTAGGCAATGAAGGGCTCCGGATCTACACTCTTTCCGTCTCTTTCAATTCTGAGATGCAGATGTGGACCTGTTGACTTCCCTGAACTTCCGGAAATACCAATGATCGTGCCGGCTTCAATTCTTTCATCCTGCTTTACAGTTATACGGAAGAGATGTCCATATAAACATTGTAGGCTGCCATATTCAAGAAGAACATAATTGCCATATCCTTTCTTTCCCTGATGTACTTCCCTTACAATTCCAGGGAGCATGGAATAAACCCGCTGATATCTGCATTGAAAGTCGACGCCGTCATGAAATTTTCGGCAAAGACTAAAAGGATCACGTCTCATCCCGAATTCCGAATTGACATTTAATAAGTCCAGTGGCAGACAAACATTCATCCGTTCCTTAATAAGACCTGAAAGTAGGCTGTCCGTCAGATTGACAAATACCGGCATATCCCTGCTTATCGCGACTTTATACCCCTTTCCCTCTGGGATGAGTTTTTTCTCAAAAACTTCTTTGGTAAGAGTTCTCTGAGCTAGGCTATCTCCTTTGGATAACAGAATCTTAGAACTTTTTCTTGTTTCGGGTTTAAGCGTATAAAACTGTGCTGTCGCTTTCAGAGCGGGAAGCGAAAGAAAATAGAGGGTAAAGAACAGAACCCGATAGCACCTAAAAATAGGATTTTTCGTATACATTTGTAGCAATAAACTGATTTACAGTTACAAAGATATATAAAGTATCATTCCTTATGAACGAACAAACAATGTTTTCAAATGAACAGATACCTTATGGCAAATTAGCCAAACTAGGTATCAGTGAAGAGAAACTCCGCTCTATGCCTGAAAACCTGAGAAATACGCTCATGGACGGCAAAGTATCTCCCTTTATTCAAGCACAGATTCAGACAGAGAATGGCAAGGTCATCGGCCTGCCACTCAAGTTACAGATGGTGAAGGACCAAACCGGAGCCATTTTACTAATGACTTATCCTATACGCAGAACCATTGCCAATGACATGAAACTGAATGCTACCGAGTTGGAGCGTGTCAGTCGTGGTGAAGTCATTCAAAAGGAGACAAACGAGAATGGTATCCGCATGAAAAAGTACGTGCAATTGGACCGGGAGACGAAATCATTGATGCAAAAGAATATCACACAGGTAAGACTGACGGAGAAACTCCGCGAGATGGAAAAGATAAATGACATTGAACTGGGGCAGAATCAGAAGCAGGCTGCCCTTGACGGCAAGCCTATTGAACTGAGTATTGGCGAAAGTAAAGTGTATGTCGGAGTTGACTTACGCGAGCCACAAGGTTTTAAAGTAGTCAACGGAGATATGCAGGAATGGGAAAAACAACAAAAAATGAGGTATGACGTCGCGAATGAAGGTTTCATGGGCTACGTGATGACCGATGAAAATCGTTGGCAATACCAACAGGTCGGTGACAAATTGTCTCATCAAGAAAAAGAAGAGAAGCAAGAAAGATCGCGTAAGGAGAGTGTAATCAAGCTTACTTGAAAGAACCGAATTACAACTGATTTTTAATTTTCTCTGACTAAAACGATAAAAAGTTCGTTATTATAAACAACAGCGCTCTATAGGAGTCTCTTTAATATTCAATCACACTGCTTTGGCATAGTCCGGCATGAGTGAGGCCTTTAATTCATTTTTCTCCAGAACTTTTAATAAGTAAGGGTTAAAGGCGCATTCATTTAAGAAGACATGTCAAAGAACAATCGACAACAGATCATATTTCTACCCTGTCCCCTTTTGGACAAGGTCGGATCTTCATGTCGTTTTCTTTGTACGTCATTATAAAACCTTTCAAAAACAAATCATTATGGTCACAAAGAAAAAGAAGACGGTGAAGCAGCAAGAAGCCGAGCAGACTGCCACGAAAGAGCAGCCCACTGAAAAGACTGCTAGTGTGAAGACAGAAGAAAAATCTAATCTTAAGAGTGAGCCTTCCAAAGAAGAGAAAGAGACGGTTCAGAAAGAGCATCGTGAGCCTCAGATGATCACAGTTAACGGAGGGAAGGTGACTCATGCTCATGCTTTTCCTTCCAAGGATAAACCCGAAGACTGGTATTATACCGCCAGATTAGATGGTGTCCAATTACATTCAATGAAAATGTCGAAGGAAGATGTCACGGCCTACCAGAAAAAAGAGGTCTCTGTGGAGAATATGATGGAAAAGTATTATCCTACCAAAGTAGCCAAACAGGTAACTCCTGAACAATTCAAAGCTGACAGACAACTTTCTGATGGGCGAACCATCGACAAGATGAATGTCTATAAGGAAAAAGATGAAACGAAACAGAATTTCGGTAAATACAAACTCTATGCACAGGTCGGTGAGCAGAAAATGTCACAATTGATGTCCTGGAAAGATTTGAATGCTTATTTTGACCGTATAACGACACCGGCCAAGTTGGTTGAGAAAAACTTTGGAGAACGATTGCATCTGGCTTCCGCATATGAAAAATACACATTACCGGAAGGAATCAAAATGAGTGATGTGCGTGTATCCAAAGACAAGCAAAATGGCAAATGGAACATTTCCGTCAATATGGGCGAGCTCGGTAAGACGGACAAGAAAGCCCTGTCTTTCGATGACGGGTATGCACTGTTTTCTGCAAAGATGGCAGACCGTGGACAACTGGCAGTCAAATATTTAACAAATGAGATGAGTTCTCTGTTAAACCATCATCCGACAGAAACCCAAAACCGTGGACTGAAAGTTTGAGGTTCCGTGTCTTTTCCTATCGCTAAGGTCACTCTTATCGACAGGACTTTTGGTGAATTAATCTATTTAAATAAATAATTATGATGGCAGAAACTTATGAAAAGCTGGTACAGCTCAAGCAGGAAGGGAAAATCGGTTGGCTCGACTTTGTACTCAGAGGCGAGAACTCCAATGACTTCAAACAATGGTGTGAAGATCATGGAACGAAACCATGTGAAGATGCAGCAGAATTCTATGTGGATATGACCGATAGAAAGATGTTTGATCATCAGATTCTTGAAAATGACGACAATGAAGAATGGTATTGAAAACAATGCAAAATCACAAAGTGAGAAAGCCGTTGATCTATTCACAGGTATGATGATTGACCGTATGGAGGCTATGAAGTCGGAGGATTGGAAAAAGGGATGGATTGCAGGAAATGCCATCGGAGGACTACCTCAGAACGTTACGGGAAGGAACTATTCTGGCAGCAACTCCTTTTTTCTGGAATTGAATACAGCCTTGAAAGGTTACAAAGCACCTGTTTATCTGACCTTCATGCAGGCACGCAACCTTAAGGCCCATATTCTGCAAGGTGAAAAGTCGATGCCTGTACTATACTGGGACGTCGTGGTACGTGACCAGAACGGGAGAAAAGTCGATTACGATGATTTCAAGCAGATGCCTAAAGATCAGCAGTCCAAGATGAATGTCATCCCGTTTCTTCGTGCTTACAGTGTTTTCAATCTGGAACAAACGAATCTGCCGGAGGTTAATCCGAATAAATACGAGAGCCTTTTGAAACGCTTTACTCTTCCTGAGATCAGAGATACGAATGGCATGTTTTCTAACGCTGCCCTTGACAAAATGTTTGAACAGCAGGGTTGGATTTGTCCCATTCACTGTGAGAAACCATCTGGCAGCGCCTTTTACCGTCCTTCAAGTGATGAGATTGTCCTTCCAATGAAGGCTCAGTTCAACAAGGGAAATTCGAACGAAGAAATCTATAAGGATGGCATGGAATTTTATTCCACTGCACTTCATGAGATGGCTCATTCTACAGGCACTGCTCAGCGTTTGGACAGACAAAGTGGGGACAAGTTCGGGGACCCGAAATATGCAAAGGAGGAACTAGTAGCGGAACTGACATCAGCCATGATTGGCAATTCCATGGGATTTGACAAACGCATTCTTAACAATAATGCCGCTTATCTGGACAATTGGATTTCGGCATTGAAGGAGAACCCTAAGTTTATCGTTTCAGTAATGGCGGATGTAAACAAGGCGGCCAACATGGTATTGGAAAAAGTGGACGAGCAGAAACTGGCACTCGGTGAACCACCTCTGTTGGAAAAGAACCGTTCAAAGAGTATGCCTTTTGAAATAGCCACGACTGGCGAAGAAGTACCATTCAAGGATGCATCCATATTTAAACTAAGAAATGGGAACTATGCCGTGCGGGCCTCTTACAATGGCGTTGACCTTGGAATAAAGAAGATTGAAAATAATGTAGCCACACTCTATTTTTCTCTTGACAAGACAGAAGACAAACAGCACTTGCTGACACAAACACTCAACAAGAGTTTTGAGAATGTTCTTCCTAAAGTTGGAGTAAGCAAAGAGCAACAGTTAAAAATAGGATAAACATAAAGTAATGGCAATCAAAGTCAGTTTTAAAGACCTCAAGGCAAAAGTCGGTGTGGATGACATCGCCTATTATCTCGGTTATCGTCTGGATCGTTCTGCCGGCATAGGCAGATACATTGAGATGGTATTGGATAATGGCGGTATCAATAGTGACAAACTTGTCATCAAGAATCCAAATGACAAATCCTCTCAGACTTATTTCCACAGGAACGGAGCCAAAGGTGGTGATGTGGTAAACCTTATTCTGGAAAACATCAACAGTTTCGGGGAAAGCGGATGTGACATATGGGAAATCGTCGCAAAGGTCATGGTTCGTTTTGCCAACGAGCCAATTCCTGATTACGGTGACAGCAAATATCTGGAAAAGACCGGCTATAATGAAAGCCAAGTATTCGACCCTAAACGGTATGAGACACAACCTGCAGAAGAACACTTAAAGCACATGATGTCATACTTCTCCAGACGGAAAATTACGGAAGAAACCGTCCGCGTATTTTCTCCTTTTCTATGCCGTATCAAGGATTTGAATGCGACAGCCTATGGCAACTATAACCTGGGATTTCCCTATACGGAGCCGGGGTCCGTTAAGGTTTTAGGTTATGAGATACGTGGATATAATGGCTATAAAAGCAAAGCAGCGGGGACGAACTCATCGTCTGCCGCATGGATTGTCGATTTGTCGAACAAGGAAAATCCTTTGGATGTTCGCAATGTGTACTTTACTGAAAGCGGATATGATATCATGGCGTTTTATCAGGCCAATCGATTAAAGATAGACAAGGACAGTTCGGTATTTGTTTCTCTTGGTGGCACATTCTCGGACCGTCAGATTACAGGCATCATGAATCATTATTCGGAAGCTCGGGCCATGGACTGTTTCGACAATGACCTGCCCGGCAGGATTTATGGCGTGAGAATGGCCGGACTGCTGGAAGGTCTACATCTGAATATCATCAAATCAGACAGTTCGGTCATTATCAGAACCTGCGACAAAGAGTTTTCTATGTCTTCGGATGACGTTTCCATTGCAGAGCTGAGCAAGCGCGTTCATTTGAGATACAAGGTCGGACAATGGAAGGCAGCTCCTGCTTTTAAAGATTGGAATGACCAGATCATGAATAAACCGATGAGCATCATTCAGGGGAAGTCGAAATACCAACGGGATGAGAAACTGGCCGAAAGTAGAAAGAATTGTTTCAAACTATAACCACCATTTGAATCATGAAGAGATTTATCCTATTAACGATATTCTGTACTTCTGTAGGTATAGCCAGTTATGCACAACAGACCGACCCCACATTGACAGGAGCAGTAGTAGCCCAAAGTGAGATGTTGAAGAAAATATTCAATAACCGCGAGAAAACACAGAACAAGATCATTGCAGCCGAGACAGTTGTAACGGCAGCAATGGAACGGATGCATAAGGTAGAAGATCAAATGCTGGATTATCTCAGCAACGTACAGGGAGCGATGCAAAATCTATATCAGATAAAGCGGGCAGCAGAGTTGACAACCACGGAGATACCAAGAAATATGTCGCTTCTTAGAAAATCTCTTCCTGGACATCTTAAAGGTACTGCTATTGCACTACTAGTTTCAGACGAACTGACGGATGCTGCCACTCAGATGGCAAGTCTCTATCCATTCATGAAACAATTGGTAACAAGCGGATCATATACGACCTCTGATTATGATGCAAACGGAAAACCCATTAATCAAAAGAATAAGGTGAATCTGCTGAACTCTGCCGAGCGCTATTATGTAGCCAATGAAGTCGTAACCAAACTGGAAAGTATCAATACAGACCTGTGGCTACTGGCATGGCAGATCAGAACGATGTCTTGGAATGACCTTTGGTTTGGACTGGATCCAGAAGGATGGGCTTCTTTTATGTCGGGAAAAGCCATAGCGGAACAATTGATTTATGAATGGAAATATCTGTGATTCATTAGAAATCAACATTTGCTCATCTGGAAATAAATAATTATATTTAAACTGTATATAACTAACAATCAGTGTATTAATAAATATTTGCAAGGAGCAAAAAATAGCAAAAAGGAATAAAGGTGACAGAACATTAAACTCGATTTGAGCTATCTGTTTTCTCTTTGAAGGGCAAATTGAAGTCAAAAGTCGGTGTTTCCAGCGGACAATTGATATAAAATAAAAAATTAACGATTTTTAATATGGAAGATAGGTGTCAATCTTTGGGCAGGTGTCCCGTATGTGGTAAAGGCGAAATAGTCAGCAGTGATTATGGCTGGCACTGCAATAGTATTTCCCAAAGTGGAAAGCAATGCGGATTCATTCTTTATCGGGTAATGCATGGCGTAGAAATGACTGAAGAGTTATGCAGAAAACTGATAGAAGATGGTCAGACGGGTGTACTGACTATGAAAAACAAAGACGGTCAGTCATTTCGTGCACACTTTGCCATTATCAACGGCAAGGTGGATGTGTTACATGACATTCACAATCTTGAGGGGAAATGCCCATTATGTGGCACTACAATGGTGAAGACATGCAAAGGCTACATCTGCAAGAATGGCATTGGAACGAAACCGACTTGTGGGTTCTTCATTCCAGGCATCATCTGCAATCGTAAAATTACCGAAGAAGAAGTCGAACTTTTTTTATCAGCAAAACTTGGCGTATTGGATGGCTTTGCCACGAACGATTGGAAGATGTTTTCTTCAACTCTGACCATAGGTAATGATGGGAAAGTAATGTTGGATTCTAAAATAACCGGGTGCCCGTGTTGTGGCGGTGACATTCATGTGGGACTGAAAGCTTATAATTGTAGTAATTACAAAGATATAGCACATCCGTGCAATTTCTCCATTTGGCGTCATATTGGCGGGCATGCCGTGACAAAGGAGGAAGCGCAACAAATATGTGAAGACGGTATCACTCATGAAGTGATTGAAATGTATAAGGAAGATGGAACAGCTTATTACAAACGACTTGCATTAAGTCCTGACAAAACAAAAATTATCAAAATATGAATATGAAGAAATACATTGGCCTTTTAATAGGAACGGTTTTATTACTGTCCGTCTCATCTTGTACTAACAGACAGCATAAAGTCATCGAGCTGGCGGAAGCTCATTTAGAACAATCGATCAATGACTCTGGGAAATTGAGAATTATCAGTATTTCAGATCCAGATTCTGTCTTTGGTACCATCTATTTTACAGAACAAGAGCAAAAAAATATCATGGGTATTATGGCACAAGTAACCCAAAGCATTATGAAACGGACAAATAATTTCGAGAGTTTCAATGCTAATGATGCTTACGTCATGGACTTGGCCGGTCGCCAGATGCGAGCCAACTCGGAAATCCGTGAAATGTTGATGAAGCAAACCAACAGTCAGGAATGGACAGGATGGAAAGTAAAGGTAGATTTCCAAACCGTTAATCATACCGGACTGGAATATAAAGCCGAGCGATGGTATTTCATCAATCAGGATGCTTCACAAGTCATCAAAACATTGGAACTACCATTGCCCTGATCTTTAATCATAGAATTGCTTACTCAACCGTTTAAAACAATAAGAACATGGAATTTAAAGGAAAAATTATCGCAGTAGTGGAACCAAAATCCGGGACAACTGCAAGAGGCGCATGGAAAATGCAGCAGTTCGTTGCTGAATCTGAAGGGCAATTTCCTCATCGGTTACTTTTCGAGGTCTTCGGTGATGAGAAACTTCAGAAGTTCAATATCCGGGTGGATGATGAGGTTATCATACAGTTTGAGCCTAATGCTCGAGAGAATAAAGGTATATGGTTTGCAAGTAACCGCGCTTATGATGTACAAGTATGCACACAACAAATCTCTGAATCTTAAACTATAATTAGCTAAAATCCCAACTCCTAATTTCGACAAGACAGTGTATTTTCACAAAAAAGATCAAAAGCCAACGTGTTCATACTAGCATCATGTTCATAAATTCATGAACAAATATCAATTTTTGAACAAAAAGTTTGGTAGTTATAAAAATGTTCACTATATTTGCAGTGTTCATAAATTCATGAACAAACATTTAAAGATGAACAGATATGGTAAATGAAAGGGAATTATCTTTAGAAGCCACTGCGAATTTAAAGAGTTTGACTCGACGTGATGACATCACCGTGAAACCTGCTAGTAAGGGAAATCACGATGTGGACATCAACATTGGTGACATAAAAATGTCCGGCGAAATCAAAAGCTTTGTAACTAAGGCTAACTTTAACCAGATGATTCTCCAATTACAAAAGATAAAAAAGGATGGCTCTGCACCTGTACTATTGATTGCTGGTTATATTTCCCCTCAGCTAATGATGAAATTTGTGGAGGCGGGCTTTAATGTATTGGACAATGCGGGCAACTGCTATATCAATATTCCACCATTATATATATATATCACAGGTCAGAAACAGGACAAGCCTAAAGAGGCAGAAACGAAAGTGTTCAGTGAATCTGCGATAAAACTTATTTTCTATTTTCTGCTTGACAAGGCAAATATAGGAAAAACATATAGAAAAATTGCAGAAGAAACTGGCTACTCTCTTGGAACCATTAAAAATGTTATTGAGGATATGACCCGACACCATCATATTATAAAAACTCCTAAAGGAAGAGTTCTGATGGATTGGAGAAAATTACTTAATGAATGGCAAGTGACATATAACCAGTCTTTAAAACCAAAATTGTTCTTGAAGAAGATGAGACTTGGAAGTCCTGAACTTAGACGAAATTGGCAGGATATAAAATTACAAAACAGCTCTTATTGGGGTGGCGAAAGCGGTGCCAATCTTATTGATGGATACCTAACTCCAGAGATACTAACGATCTACACGGATGGAGATAGTGTTGATTTGATTAGGACAGCAAAGATGTTACCCTCTTCTGATGGCGACATTCTTGTTTACAAGAAATTCTGGGCTGGAGAAGCGGATAGTATAATGGTCCCGAAAATATTAATCTATGCAGATTTAATGGGGACGACAGACAACCGTTGTCTTGAAGCTGCCAAAAGAATCATCGATGATGAAAAACAGTCTAATTAAAGAAGAACTAGAGAATGATGCCTTATATGAGACTCTCAAGGCTCTTAGCAATTGCGTCTCAAGCATAGGACTGAAACTCTATGTGGTGGGTGCTACGGCTAGAGATATAGTGATGAAGTTACTTAATGAGTATCCTTCAAAGCGCAAAACAAGAGATCTCGATGTGGCTATTGCCTTGTCTAATTGGTCGCAATTCAATAATCTTAGCGAAATTCTTCAAAAGAACCACTTCAGAAAGGATCCTGCTAATCAGAAATTCTATTATGAAGGAGAAAATCATGACAATGATTACGAGGTAGATGTTGTTCCCTTTGGTGATATTGCCGGAGAGAATGAAACCTTAGTTTGGCCTCCTGAATATGAGTTGGAGATGTCGGTCAAATGCTTTACCGATGTAATGGACCATTCTATTGAGGTATCTATCAATAACTCGTTTGATATAAACATAGCGACATTGGCAGGACAGTTCTTTATTAAGCTGGATTCTTACATGGACAGACACACCAAAAACCATAAAGATGCCGATGATATGTTTTTCATTCTTGAAAAATATTATGTCTCCAAACTACTTGATAGCGATGTGATTCCTGATGACGTAACTATAGAAGGAGATAAGGAAATCATTTGGGGTTCTCAATGGTTAGCAAGCGAAATCAAGCACATACTGAGCAATGAACACCTTGCCGATTACTCTGATATGATAAAAACAGAACTTGATAAAGGAACTGAAAGCGACCTTATAAAAGACTTCATCAAATTATATGGTGATGAAGAAGATGATGCCTATGGTGTCAGCTTGAGTATCTGGAGAAATATATACGAGATTCTAAACAAAGAAATAGAGGAAAAAAATGAAGATAAGTAGTTTTTCTATCGGAAGTTCAGGTACCAATGAAGATTATTTTCTGTATAGGAATATGGGTATTAATGGCTATGTCATTGCCCTAGCCGATGGAATGGGAGGATTATCTTATGGTGATATAGCTGCACGTTTAGCATGCGAAGCCACTGTAGAATATGTTGTCAACAACTACAAGGGTTTTCATTCTGAAACAAGAATGTTGAAGGATGCTCTAAAAACAGCTGACAATGCGATTGCAACAAAAGGAATTGCAGAGTACAAATGCCCAATGGGTACAACAATAGCATTAGCAATTGTTTCTGATTACCAGATGTTCTATACATGGCAGGGAAATGTGCGCATCTACCTTAAGAATGATAATGGACTTTCGATATTAACTTCTGACCACATATTAAATGTGGGTTATGGTCAGACCGAGTTACCAGATGCATAAAAGGCACAGGACTTCGTGAAGATATACCAGTGAAAGTTACAAAACTAACTCGCAATGACAACGTTTTCTTCTGTACCGATGGTTTCTACGATATAGCAGAATCTATGCTGAGCAATAAATCCATAACCGAGATTAAGGAGGCAATCATCAAACCTGATGACGACGTTTCACTAATTCAGGTTAATGTTTGAGGTAAAATCATGTAAATGTCTCTTGATTGAGATTTGGAACTTTTTATACATTTTACACTCTACTATTGAGTTCTTATTTCGTCATCTTACTGAGTAACGTGATAAAAAACAAATCAAAGCTCGAACAGATTAGTATTCTTGTTAATCATTAGTATTATTTTCCCACCCAAGCGAAGCGTCTTTAAACAGTTTATCTGAGAGACTTCGCTGACTTAGAGGAATTTCATTCCTCTGCGCATCAAAGACACTCAGTCAAAGGCCAAACACGAAACGACTTTCCACTACGGACAGCAAGAATGTGATGACCTAAACGACCATCACAATTATCTTGCTGTCTGTAGTTACAAGTCTATTCGTCAAAGAAGTTTGGCTAGCTGTTTATGACTGCTTCGCTTCCCACCCTGTTTGGGAATAAAACCTGATGAATGGAAAGGAATAGCACACAAAAAAATAATTTCTTTCCAATAGGACATATTTTGCTTGTCTTGTTTGTCTTTGTTGTCATAAAGTCCAATAATACTGTTCAATGTATTAATTGCTAATTATTTATGAAAAGATATAATTGTGACAATTATTCTTCTATAAGTGACAAAAACATAGATTTTATGACAAAACTAAAAAATAGGAAAAATAGCTTCAATTAAATTGTGACAAGCTATGACAGCAGTTGACTAAAGGGGAAATGGTTAATTCATTGATACTCACATAAAAGACAAGTAAGACAAACAAGACAAAGAAATAATGATTTTTGGGGAAGAAATTATTATTTAAATAAAAGCTGCCGCATAACTTCACAGCTACATGGCAGCAAAAATCTACGTTGATATGATTTCTTATGATTGTTCTTCTTCTGAAGTTTCAGTATTTTCCAATTCGAGATTAATCTCAAAAGTATCTGCCAGCAACTGATAATCGAAGCAGTATGATCTTTGTTGAACGCTCTTTTTCACAGGCCCATTTACTCCATCGTGATGTTCATAGTCAATAACCTGTATTCCTTTTTTGAATACATGGTAAGTCATTCGCTGTTCCCCAAGGAAACTTTTACTATTCTCAAGATAATACTTAAGTGTTTCTTCCGGTAAAATTTTATCTCCTATTTTGTGACAGTTTTGCTTGTATAACATGAAGATTCTGGTCTTTTGAAGATAAAGAACTTTTCTTGGTTCATTCCAGTGTATATCTTTGAATCGATCAGAATGGAAACGGGCAAGAACACGTATTTTGAAATCGCCGTCTTCAATGATTTCTCCTTCACTGACAAGAAATTGAACAACGCGCCAGAAGGCTCCAATTTCATCAGAGACTCTGCATTCGGCATTCTGCTTTCTGATGCCTTCTACAGTGATGTCAAACATTTCTTTGTAAGAAAGAGGAACATCTATTGACTTTTCAAGACAACGATAAGCAGTAAGTGGTATTGCCCAGTTTAGCACAATCCTATCCATGACAGGAATATCTATAAACTTATCATTTACGTCTTTGCATGTAGAATGGAATGTATCGAAAAAAGTGGTCGCTATCTCTTTGCGTTTGGCCAATATTCCAACCGTTAAGTGTGTCATTCCTTTTGAACGCATTTGAAGCAAATACTGATAGGACGCTTTTTCTTCTGTGTTAAATTCAGATTTGGAGAAAGACAGAAAAATAAGACGACTGAACAATGCTATATCTGCCGTTGGCATTTCCTGTCCAGAAAGGATAATACCTGCATCCACAGCCGTAGTCTCTTTTTTCTTATCTAAATCCATATTCATACGTGTTCGTCCTGTTCCGTCCCACATTCCTTTAAGAAATTCAATCTTCAACGGATCGACTCCATTCTTATATTCGTCAATATGTACAAGACCGTCTGAAACTGCTGCTACGGTATCGTTCAATGCGGGAATAGTCGAATTCTGTATGTTTGGGGGAACATTTTCTATCATAAAAAACGACAGCAACGTATGTCCCAATTCGGTTTTACCTGAACCTTTAGGTCCGAACAAATTTAAAATGGGGAACGAACGGGTAGTCATCGTAATAATATCACGAAACAAGGTCGCCAGATAGAAGCAGAAGGCGACTTTGCCATTATTGCCGAAGACTTTAAATATCTGTGCAGTGAAATCTCTTAATGGCGTCGTGGAAAAATTGAGGTGAACAAAACGCCTTTCAAACTTGAATAAGTCTATTTTATCTTTGTATATCTTTGAATAGGCAGGCAAATAATAATTCCCCTTTTCTCCTAAACGAACGATACCATAGTCATCCACCGGTATAAAACGTCCATCGTAGAATACTCCGTTCCCAAAAGCATAAAATTCTTTTCGATTCCATCCAAGTTGTTTGACTTCTATCGCAGTCTCCGTATTTTCATACAGATAGCATTTAAGTTTTGTCAATTCCTTGTCGCCCGCTTTCCAGATAAAATTTCCGAGACTTTCTATCTTCTGTTTGAACTTTTGCAAAGAAATGAGATCCTCTTGGCGCATTTCCACTAGTTCTTCTACTCCGAGTTCGTTTCTGAAGATATAGATACGTTTGGCCATTATGGAATCTTTGATATGAAAGAGCGGTTTCATGGTAAAGTTGGACCATTCATATATACCATTTTTCTCCGAAGAAGAAAAATATTTACCATGCTCGATCCAAAAGCCATACTTTTTGTTCAGGTCTATTTCACGCTTTTCATTACTGCTTTTGTCTTTTTGTTCACAAGCATATTCTATGGCTTTCTTCCAGATTATTTTCGACTTGTTATATTTGGTAAGAGAATTGATATATAGGGAGACCTTAGTATCATCATCTATGAGAGAAAGCAGATAGGCCAACTGTTTGATGACGTCACTTTTCTGTTCCGTGTTTTCGCATAGGGGAAATAATTTATCGGCCATCCAAAGCACATAATCGATTTCTTCGGCTTTTCTGAAACTATCCATATCCGTATAATAAGAATCAGGATCTTTCTTTCCCTGATGTTCATCATCCGGTATTTCTTTGATGGAAACAGACAAATGATGTTCCATAGCTGATTTTCCTGCTTTCATAACTGTCTCAATTCCCGTGCCGAATGATTGGCCATCTTTGGGTGGATCATCATCGGGAAGAAAACAAACTTTGTTCGCTGCTTTTGATATCAGTTGAAACTGCTCATCAGTCCATGCCGAACCGAGAGATGCCACTGTGTTTTCCAGACCGAGGAGATGCATTCTCATGCAATCGGGTGCACCTTCTACAAGATATAACTTTTTATCTTTACCTGCTGCACGCCATGCTACATCAAGGCCGAACAATGAATTACGCTTGCTATAAAGAATAGATTCCTTACTATTAAGGTATTTGGGCTGTATATCATCTAAAGCACGTGCAGTAAATCCAATAACTTTCTGAAAGCGGGAACGTATGGGAATGACAATACGATTCTGATAGAAATCGTAACCACTTTTATTAATCAGTCCCAATTTCATCATCAAGTCTTTTTGATTGGGAAGAACCGCGAGAGCTTTTCCGTCTTTGGGAGCATAACCTATTTCAATCTCATCACAGTATTTTTTACTCCATCTTGCATAGGTATATTTCTGAGCTTCTTTGTTGAACAAAAACTGTTCTCTGTAAAACTTGTGTACGGCTTCATTCACAATGTGCAGAGATTCTATTTCTAATCGTTGTTTTTTCTCTTCAATGCCTTCTTCCTGTTCATCTACCTCTACCCCATATTTACGACCAAGCCATTTGACTGCTTCGGGATACGTCATATTCTCGTGTTCCATCAAAAAAGTGATTGCATCACCTCCTTTCTTACAACCAAAACAATAAAACATATTTCGATGAGGAGTAACAGTGAATGAAGGGGTATGCTCTTCATGAAAAGGACAAAGACCTTTATAAAATCGACCACTTCTGTGAAGCGTGACAAATTCTCCAATTACATCTTCGATTTTAGTTGCATCGAGAATTCTTTCAATTATAGAATGAGAAATCATATCATCATAAGATTCAAATATTCAACAAATAAATTGCCCTGACTGATATTCTTCACAGGGTACCAGCCAGGGACTTCATTAACTACCTTGCTATTTAGAGGGATAGTTAAATATTTCTGAGACTATCAACAAACTCTGATTTGAGAATATACCAACAGCGACCTACTTTATGGGCAGGCAACAGGCCGTTCTCGATACGTCTGCGTATGGTACATTCTTTCCTACCAAGCATGTTCGCTATATCTCTGACGGTATATACTGTATCAGAGGCATTGAGTATGACCTTGCTATTGGAATCAGAATTCATATTCAGCTCCTTCGTCAAGTGGTTCCTTACCAAGGCACCACTGGGGAATAAGTTCTCTCCACTTTCTTTCATTTCCTTTGGTTTTACATAATTGTTCATGTTTTTCTAATTTTTCCACAACAATAACCACCACTTGTTTATAATAATTATAGCTGTAATGTACATACCTTCCGATAGTGCGACCGTAAGTTGTATTATACCTACTTGCTAAAATTCCAAAACTGTTTCTATACTGCAATGGAAGTATTCCCACTTTTACTTGTCCTGGAACTGATTTTTGAATCCAACCGGACATGTTCTGAATTGATTGTAATTTACTCATAATCTAACTGTTTAAAATTGTTATATATGGTCTATTACAATACAAAAACTCAAAAAAAACACCAAGTCTATTTCCGATTGTATATTAAAATGATATATCAAGCAAGAATTCTTCAATCTCCTTATCATTTTTGATGATTACTATTCGAGACTTCTAAAACCACTCCTATTAGATCTGGTGGAACCTATATTACAGTGATACTTTAGGCGTACTCGAGAATTTCTTGCTACAAAAATATACTGAAAAAATGGGAATTTTAAAAGGTTTTCATGCTAAAACTACTTACTTACTAACATTTTAACGCTATTGAGCGTTTTCTAAAGGGAATGACGGTGTAGTCAGATGATTTGGGATTACAAAAAGAGTGTTTGGATAATATCCATAAGAAGCATATATTGGACTATTCAACTTAGATTATTATACGAGTTGACAAAATAGAGCATGAAACGTGATCGCATATAAAATATTTATATGCAAATAATATTCTGAAAATTTTGATATTCAGAATATAATCATTATTTTTGCACAAAATCAGATATGAGTGATTATGTGCAATATGAATGATTACATAAAGAAGGCCACATTGTATGTTAGTACAATGCTGAATGAGCAGGTGAAGTTAATTCCACTTGACAATGATGCTATTGGACATTTACCTATTGCCGTCTCCAGTGAATATAAGTTTTTCCAGACTTATTTGCTTCAACATCCAATTCTGTTATGTTTCTGTCTTGACAGCACAGACATAACCCCTGCAAAATTGAATAAACAAAATACTCTGATAGCAAACAAAATGGAAATGATTCCAGTCTTTGTGCTTGATAAAATAGCTTCGTATAATTTACGACGACTTGTCAACCAACGGGTGAATTTTATTATTCCGCAAAAACAAATGTTCATCCCAGATTTAATCGTTGATTTGAAAAGGCAAAGAATTTCTGACGAACACATATACGCTGCCATTCCTCCGCTTGCACAATGTGTCATCTTGTATAAGTTGGAGAAAGACGATATGAACAATCGTTTGAAAACGCAGGACGTTGTAAAAAAATTTGGCGTATCTTACGCTACAGCCAATCGAACTTTGAGATGGCTATCCGTCAATAATATATTGTCTGTTGAAGGCGGAAAAGAGAAGTTGTATCTTTTTACGAATATAGGCAAACCACTATGGGAAAAAGCTCTGCCCCTACTGGTAAATCCCATAGAGCGGGTGGTCTACTCTGATGGCACCGTCGATAATGCTTTATTTGCAGGCATCAATGCCTTGGCAGAATATACGATGATAAATAGCGAAGCGAACATGTGCTATGCCATTAGTGAAGAAGAGTTGAAATCATCGGGTGTCCAGACTGATAAAAAGTATGGAAACAGCGCCCTGGAAATTTGGCGGTATAATCCAGCTCTGCTAAGTAATGGCAAAGTGGTAGATAAGCTATCTTTATATTTGACATTAAAGGATAATAAGGATGAACGCGTCCAGATTGAATTAGATAATATGATAAACGAAATAAAGTGGTAAGAGGTATAGAACAATTTAAAGAATTCTTTGCCGGATTTGAAGACAATTATGTCATCATAGGTGGAACAGCATGTGAAATCCATGAAGAGATATATGCACAAACGCCACGAGCCACGAAGGATATCGATATCATCTTGATTGTAGAAGCACTATCAAAAGAATTTGTAACTCGTTTTTGGGAGTTTGTCAAAGCAGCTCAATATGGCGAGCAGAATAGAGGAACCGTAGAGAGACAACACACAAGACATGAATATTATAGGTTTATGAAACCAGTCAATCAAGAATACCCGTACCAAGTGGAATTGTTTTCAAGGAATTTAGGCTTGATTGACTTTCCTGAGGATGCTCATCTAACACCTATTCCTGTAAGTGAAGATTTGTCAAGTCTTTCTGCCATTCTAATGAATGATGATTATTATCATTACACAATAGAACACAGTCGACTGGAAGATGGCATCCATATTGCCAATATCGAAAGTCTGATTTGCCTGAAATGTAAAGCATATTTGGAAATGTTTGAACGTAAAACGCGTGGCGAACAGATAGACAGCAAACAAATAGCAAAACACAAAAAAGATGTATTTAGACTTGCGGCAATGATTGGAACAACAGAGACATTCGTGATCTCAAAATCATTATCCGATGACATAGAACGTTTTTGTGAAGAGGCAAGCAACGATCTACCAAATGCGGATTTTATCAAAGCTGCCGGTTTAGGACGCACCACAGGAGAGAGACTTATACAGCAACTTAAAAACTGTTTTATACTATCATGATAAAAATTCAATATGCATCTGACTTACATCTTGAATTTGCTGAAAACAGCCGTTATATCAAGAGCCATCCACTGAAAGTGGTAGGAGATATGCTGTTACTTGCCGGTGATATAGGTTATCTCGGAGACGACAACTATGACAAACATCCGTTCTGGTCATGGGCTTCAGATAATTTTGAAAGGGTTATCGTCATTCCAGGCAACCATGAATTCTATAAGCAGTTCGATATAGAGCAATTGTACAACGGTTGGGAATATAACATCAGAGAAAATGTAAAATGTCTGTATAACGTTGTTGTCCCACTTGAGGAAGATTCAGAATTAATAGCTACAACTCTTTGGTCAAAGATAGAGCCCCAGGATGCCTATATTACAGAAAATTCAGTATCTGATTTCCATAGAATCAGAAGTGGAAATGATTCATTGACGTGGGAACGCTTTAATGACGAACACAATAAATGCTTGGATTTTCTCAAAAATAGCATCGCCAAATCAAAAGCTAAGCACATCATAGTGGCTACCCATCATGTCCCTTCATGTCAACTGATGGCTGATGAATTCAAAGGAAGTCCATTGAATGGGGCATTTACAGTTGAACTTGGCAATTACATTACATCGAGTCCTATTGAGTATTGGATATATGGTCACTCTCACAGAAACATTGATGCCACAATTGGTCATACTCATTGTGTCTCAAATCAGTTAGGCTACGTCTTTCAAGACGAGCACCATTCATTTGATTTAGGAAAATATTTAATTGCATTATGATTTGAATTACATTATTAATAATTAATTTTAGATAATTATATTATGTTAGATTTAAGGCAAGCCTATACGGAAGGCTCTAATAATATCCGTAATTGGCGAAATCGTTACACATCTAAAGAATACCCACATAAGGTGGTTATTAATATGATGTACAGAGTTTATACGATGCGCTTAGTTTGGAATTCATACGAACAAGGTTCTTTGCCAAAATTCTCATCTTTTCAAGAAGGGGTCAATTCTATGGAACAATTCTATGGTCAAACGGCCGTACGACAAGTAAATGCAAATCTTATGAACTGGATGAATTCTTCTCCAATGGAAAATGTGGGAGGATTAACTTACGATGGCTATGAAAAAATTGCTCATTTAGCTGAAAATGACAAAAAACAATTAGAAGAATTGGAATTTTCTTACATATTTCATTTATTGCAAGATAAATGTGTTCTATATTGGATTGTTTTACGACAAATTGGACAATCTCAAACACAGGCAATTGGCTCAATTACAGGATATATGATTGAAGAACTTCGTGGATTTGATTATCCAATGGCGAAACAAGCCTTTCAACAATTGATTGTTGCAAAATATATGAATGATAATTATAACGCTATACAATAATGCCTAATATGGATTCCATCGATTTTTTTAATTCTCTTCTCATGCAGATTAATGGATTTGAAGAGTTTCTTTTAACCCATCAAGATATTAAAGATTTTAATCGGTTAATTAATACATTTAGAGAAAAAATGATGGAATCCAATTCTTTGGATTACAATTCTGAATTGATTCTAAAAATAGTTCAAGAAAAATACGGAGCATTAATAATGGCTTCTTGTAATGGCATGAGTTATTTAAATTCTTGTATGCAGATAAATGATTCAAATATTTTAAGTGAATTCTCTAAAGATTGCAAAGATATTTATTCAAGTGATTTTGAATTCAAAAATTCAGATAATCAACATTATAGGACAATAGCAGAGCAAATAGCTTATAGAAAAGTAAATTTCACTTCAGAAATAATCGATAAATATATAGATTGCTTTCACCCATATATTTGTTCAAAAATAGCATTGCCTTTTCTTAATGCTAAGATGTATGATATAGGATTGACATTTTTGCAAAAATCACTTTATCAAGTGTTCTCATATCCGAACATATATTGGGATAACCCTCTCGCAATTTATGGTTGTACTGATGCTCTATTTGAATTTCAACATTTATTAGGAAGACAAGGAATGCTTGTTTTGGGGGATACTATAGGAGGTGGTCTTATTTCTATCTTAAAAATACTTTATTTGTACTTATCAAGATCTATACATATCTTAGATTGCAAATTACAAGATTCTATCAAGGGATTTAATAACTCTGATACAATCCCTGAGTTTGTATTGCAAAAAATAAACTATTTGTCTCTTAGGGCTGATTTAGCACATGATTATAGGCAAGAATTTAATTCGATTTTTGGAATAGGAATCAACCCTGATATACAGTATATCGCTGATAAAGCTACATCTTACAAATTAAGTCAGCAGTTTGGAATTTCATTAATTACAGAACAATGCTGGTGTGATGCATTAAAGATGTATAGATATGGAAGTCTTGTACCCAATAATACTGGTGGATACCAAGAAATCGAAGATGCGACATTCGGAGAATTAATAGACCGAGGTATTTCTAGAAGTGAAAGGATTGCTAAAGATTTATTAAGAGAATATCATGATGGTCAATTTGCTATTTCAAAACCAAAGATAGTAGATGCGATTCTTTTCTTAAAGGATAAATTAACTCAATCTTTTGAATATGCTATCTACAGGAGAGAACATGGCCTTTCTATCTCAAAATTGCAAACTGATTATTGGTCAAAACATATTATTTGCAGCCAAAAGACTAATGTTGATATTTTCAAAAATCTTATCAAATGTAATAAAACTGAATATTATCAGATAAAACAATATCTTATAAAGAATCACGTTAACTGTTTTTATCATTTTACGGACAGAAGAAATTTAAATTCAATAAAGAAATATGGCTGTTTGTTTTCATGGAAGTACTGCAAAGAACAATCGATTCAAATAGAAAAGCAAGGAGGTGACTATCTTTCGCAAGAAAGAGATTTGAAAATGGGGTTAGATGATTATGTCCGACTTAGTTTCTGTTCTGACCACCCAATGATTTGGAGATTAAAATGTAATGGTTATGACTTAGTCCTATTAAAGATTAAAATAGATGTTGCATGGTCAGAAAAGACTCTATTCTCTAACATGAACTCTACAGATGAGCAAAACAGTCACGGAGGTACTTTTAAGTTTCTCCAAATGGTTGATATAGATGCGACCAAACAACATTATCTAAGTAGGCAATCACCTAACTTCAAAAAACATCAAGCAGAAGTTATGGTAAAAACTGCAATTCCTATTGATTATATAATTAATATTGATAATCCAATTAGTATTTAAGATGATATACGTTGTTAATAAAAAGAGAAAAATTGAACGGATTAAGATACAATATCCTTCTGCTATTATTTTAGATTTAACATCGAAATCAAAATATGCACAGGTTTTAAGTCCATTTTTCCCTCATTATAACATTCCAATACCATTAGAATCACATGGCCTTAAAGCCACTTGTGTTGAAGCTATATGGCAAGGGCTTAAGGTCTTTGAGTCTGAAGGTGTCTCTTTCAGTACATTCAATAATGATACTATGAAGAACCTTAAAAGGACTACAAGAAAATTAGGTGTTCCTAAAGGTCATCAAAATGGAGCATATGGTACAGCATTATTAAATTATTATGATGCTAGAATGCAAATTTATTTGCCTTCTTATAAATGGGTTCTAGAAAATGTACCTTCCGTACAAAATATTTTAGAAAAGATAGCGAAAGAATCTCAAAACAATGACATCGTATTTCTCGATTATAATACAAATTTAAAATTTTATGATCTATCTTCTCCTCTTTCACACGCAGGATTAGTAAAACTTTATATAGAAGGAGATTATCCAGATACCAGTAAAAAATATGCACCAATACTATCAAAAACAGAAGAAAAAAAAAGCAAAACAGAGAAAATGAAAGAAAGCGAAGTCTCTTTATTTGACGACTCTGATTTTTGAAAGCGTAACTCAATGAAGTTATGTGGATGTGTATTCTTCAAGAAGCCACTATTTACTAGGAGAAAAAGCTGTAAAGTGATAACTTGTAAGATGAGACCATTTATGCTAATATAATTATCCCCATAGTCATTTCATAAAGATCAAAGACTAATTAAATTACTTAGTCGGGCATTAAGAAACATTTAATAAATTTTCATCAACGTTGCTTTTTTGAGTCGATTATTCTTTATCCACAAATAAATTGCTTACCTTTACACCGCTATTTAGGGGTAGAGTTAAAGACCTTCACTTTCAAGTTATTGTCCCAAGCCCTTCTCTTTAAGTTCGCGTATGACCCCAACATCAAAATGGGAGATACTGCGATTGAAAGATATTTCATAAGATATAAAAGGTAAGGATCTCTCTTACAAAGGGTCATGTATTATGATCCAACATGGGATCATGGGAAAATGCGCTACAAATGTGCGCTACCTAAAATCTTAAATTTTGTTACTCCATTGTTATTCAATGAGTTCAAAAGCATGAAGATTTTATTCCATGGCCCCAAGCGGATCACTTAAAGTCAGAGAGTTACATTAAAGTAGCTCTTTTTTTTATGCTTTTTTCCAAAATTACTTATACATTTATAATATAGCCATAGAAATAGCAGGAAATGTAAAATATAGCATTAGAAAAACATCTATATTTACAGACTAATAAGACTATCAGCAATATGAAGCAATTTGAAAAAGTAATAATATTCTATTTTTCAGGAACAGGAAATGCACGAATGATAGCATCATGGTTTTCAGCATGTGCCTTGGAAAACAAATTAAGTTGCCGGATTTTTAATATTGCTTCAAAAGAAAATCTGTATTTGAAAGAAATAGATTCTAAATCTTTAATCGTTTTCATCTCTCCTATACATGGATTCAACTACCCGAAAATCACATCCGATTTTATTCGTAACTTTCCAAAAGGAACCAATCAAGTAGTGCTGATGAACACCAGAGCAGGAATAAAAGTCGGCAATATTATTATTCCGGGATTAACGGGTATTGCGTTTTTCGTATCCTCATGTATTCTAAAGAAAAAGGGATACAGCATTGTCGGACAAATACCTTTTGATATGCCATCCAACTGGTTGTCAATACACCCTGCACTCCGCAAAGATTCCATCAGATTTATTTATGAAAAGAATTACAATCGCATGAAAAGTCATTTTGAAAAATTATATTCTGGAAAAACAGACTTTACTTCTGACAAAGATATGATTCAAGATTTACTAATCTCTCCCATTGCTTTGGCATACTATGTGATTGGTCGAGACTTTTTTGCAAAATCCTATTATGCATCAAGCAAATGCAATAATTGTAATCTTTGTATCAGACAATGCCCCGTTCAAGCAATCAGCATAATTAACGCCCGACCATTTTGGAGCTTAAAGTGTGAAAGTTGTATGAAATGTATGAATAACTGCCCTCTACAAGCAATAGAAACAACACATGGTTTATGGCTCATTATTATCGTTTTGGCATCAACCGCATGTTCATTCCTATTCCAAGACTTGCTGACAAATGCGCCTTGGATAATCAGATTTTTGATTTTCAATCTAATATTATTCATTCTTTTATTGGTCTTATATCGTGTACAGCATTGGATTTTAAGCAATAAGTTTATAGCGAAAATAATTTCATTAACTTCTCTGACACATTATAAATTCTGGGGAAGATATAAAGCAAATCAAAAATAGTCTATATCTGATTTTACTCATAAAAGTACAACATATATCTGAATATTCGGCGAGTTGGCTGAATTTTATTCGGCGAGTTGGCAAGGTATTATTCGGCGAGTTGCTTTTTCTTTGCTAAATTCTCCACAGAACATACTTCCGTAACCAATTCGTACCCCATAATCTTTAAATATTTAAAATATCCAACGGGGTTTCAAAGACAAACTTGGCATCCATATTTCGGCTATTACTCTTCCCCCACATAGCTAAACCAAAGTCCACTCCTGCGCTTTTTGCACATTGGCCGTCATAATCACTATCTCCGACATAGAGTGCATCTTGTGCTGATAGGCCACATTGGGTAAGATAGGCTAACAAAGGATCGGGATATGGTTTGGGACGCAGGGTATCAGTAACGCATATTATTGTATTGAAATTATCTATTATCTGACATAAAGCATAATCATTATTCAATTCGTCACGAGTCCGTGATGTGACCAACCCTAAATCAACTTCTTTACTTCTTAGACCTAAAATAGTTTTCTCAATATCCGGGAATAATTCTATTTCAGATTTAAGGACCATAAAATTCTCACTCCATACCTTGAATGCCTCCTGAGGATTCTCTATCCCGAGCCGTTGCATTGAGGTTTCTCCGGGAATGCCCAAAACAAAATCTAATTCGGAGACCTTATAATATTTACCAAGTAATTGATTTATAGTTTTTTGCCACGTGGCTATCACCGCTTTTTCGTTGTCAACCAACGTACCGTCAATATCAAAAATTACATGTTTGTACTTCATCTAGCTCTTTCATTATTAATATTTGCAAACAAAAATAGTCATTTCACTACAAAACATGATATTAGGAGACTATTTATTCCTTTAAATAGGATTTAAATAAAGCATCCTTTTATTTTTTTAGAATTATCTTGTAAATTTGTAGAAATAACCCAATGCCATGATGAAAACATTCCTAAAAACACTGATTGCTTTACTTTCTTTTGTGACGATAACAAATCTGGAAACAAGGGCGGAATCCGTAGACATCCCCCCGATCTTGGGGAATAAAGTCACCAATCTTAAAACATGGCAGTTTGCAAAAGCGTATCCGGAAATGTGGACAACGGTTACCATCCCCCACTCCTGCAACGCCATCGATGGCCATTCAGCCAGATACTACCGGGGTAAAGCTTATTACCGGAAAGTGTTGAATTTATCAGAGGCACAGGTTGCCCATCCCTTGTATCTGTTGTTTGAAGGCGCAGCACAGGCGGCAACCATCTCGGTCAACGGGAAACTCCTCTGCACCCATAAAGGTGGTTATACGCCCTTCGTCGTTTCATTGAAAGGAGCGGTCAAACCGGGTGAGAACGAACTCATGGTGATGTGCGATAATCACGAAAATCTGGAATTGATTCCGGTAAGTTCCGATTTCAACAAGAATAACGGACTTCACAACCCGGCCTATTTATTAGAGATGAACGAGGTGTATGCATCGCCGGTCAACTATGGTCTGTACCGCATGCATGTTTCCACCCCTGAAGTGACAGACCGTAAGGCACTCACCCTGATACAGTCTCTCATACAGAATGATTCAGACCAACCGCAGAAAGTGAATCTGCTGCTAACCTTGAGAGACACCAATGGAAAAGTATGCTACTCCCACAAGGAGAAAGTTGTGCTCAAAGCAAATGAGAGCCTTGACTATCAGAAGAAGTTCACACTGGCAAAACCTCATTTGTGGAATGGCATTGCTGATCCGTATCTGTACACGGTCTGCCTGGATATCACCAATGCCAACGGAAAGACACTCGATAAAATTGAAACAACGGTCGGTTACCGCTTCTATCACGTAGATGCTGAAAAGGGATTCTTCCTCAACGGACATCCCTATCCCTTGCGGGGGGTATCCATGCATCAGGATTGGGAACAATGTGCTTCAGCCGTAAGCGCCGCACAATTCGATCAAGATTATGCCATTGTAGGCGAACTGGGTGCCAATTTCCTGCGCCTGGCACACTATCCACACAATGATTATGCCTTCAAGAAATGCGACCAGATGGGAATCATCGTGCAGACGGAAATCCCCTGGGTCAATGTCTGTGGAGTAAACGCCACGCCCGCCTATTTTGAGAATATCCACCAACAGATGAAGGAAATGATCACCAACCTCTATAACCATCCTTCCATCATGTTCTGGGGAATGTGGAACGAATTGGACGAATGGGGCAACAACAACCGCTTTCAGGGAAGGATTGATGAAGACAGAATCGTGAAAGAGTCGGCAAGCCTGTACAACTTTGCCAAATCGCTGGATCCTTACCGCCTTGTTGGAATGACCGATTGCTCCAACTTCGAACGCAAAGGCTATACCAGTCTGAAGGGTGACTATTATTCAGAAAATCGTTATAATGGATGGTACTATCATGACTTCCTTGATTTCACCAAGGAAATGACATCCGATCATCAAAAGATGGGCGTCCTGAATGTTTCGGAATATGGTGTGGGTATCAACCCCTTCTGTCATTCACTCGAGCCGTTGAAAACAACCAAGAGAGGGACCGGTGGAAGCCGGCACGACGAAGAGTTCGGTAATCTGTTGCACGAATCACATGTTCGACAGATTCTAAAGATGCCATTCATCAATTTCACCTCCCTGTGGGTGATGTTCGATTTTCCTGTAGCCGACCGCTTCGAAGGCTATATGGATACCGATGACGGCGTACACTTCACGGAAAGCGAATACCGCAAGTTCACCAACGATAAAGGTCTGGTAACCCGCGACCGCAAGACCAAGAAGGACGTATTCTACCTCTACAAATCCCTGTGGAACCACAAAGCCACCACGGTCTATATCACCAGCCGGAGGTTCAGCAAACGTCCCGCCAATATACCCGTCGAGGTAAAAGTATACAGCAATGCCAAATCGCTGACCCTATATCAAAACGGAAAAGAAGTGGAAACGCTCAACGGTTCCGGTGAGGAAACCGGAGTTATCTGGAACTTCAAACCCATAAAATTCGCCGATGCAAAAGACACCTTCAAGGTTGTTGCCGGTGATGGAACAAGCGATGAAGTCACCTTACAAGCATTCTAAAACGATCAGCTTCCCGAAGATCGGTCAGAAGCTTCATTGGTGTATCAAAGCCTAATCTTATAAAAATACTCTCGTTACAGTATATTGTGACGAGAGCATGCTATTGTTATTTTGACTTTTGATGCACTCTCCTATTTTTAGGACTTTTGTTTGATTTAAGCATTGATAAAGCCTAAAATCCGTCCTCAAAACAAGAATTATTTTAGCAGCAATAGTTACAATATCACAAAATAACTGTATCTTTGCGGCATGACAAATACTTCAAAATCGGATTTGGTTTAGTAAACAATCTGCGCTTTTAATACAGATTGTCCCTTCGTTTGCTCTCGGATCATTCTTTTCGAGAGTCGTTTCTATGTATTTATAATTTTAGTTTTAACCTGCGTACAATGACGAATACATTGTCAGGTTTTTCGCGTGTACGCACTATACATTAAGACAATGAATAACGAAAATAAAAACATTCACGAATTCGATTTTAACTTTATCTGCGATTTTTTTTCAATGATACAACGCCAGGGGCCCGGTAGCCCCGAAGCAACCCTTAAGGCACTCAGCTTTATCGGCAATCTGACCGATAAATCCCTGATTGCCGACCTTGGTTGCGGCACGGGAGGGCAGACCATGGTATTGGCCCAACATGCACCGGGGAATATCACCGGACTTGACCTCTTCCCCGGATTCATAGACCGTTTCAATAACAATGCCCGGGAACTGAATCTTCAGGATAGAGTAAAAGGCATTGTCGGTTCAATGGACAACCTGCCCTTTCAATATGAAGAACTAGACCTGATCTGGTCCGAAGGAGCCATATACAACATCGGCTTTGAACGGGGACTGAACGAGTGGCGTAAATACTTGAAGACGGGAGGCTATATTGCTGTAACCGAAAGCTCGTGGTTTACAGACGAACGTCCTGCGGAAATCAACGACTTCTGGATGGACGCCTATCCCGAAATAGACACCATAACCAACCAAGTAGCCAAGGTATATAAAGCGGGATACATCCCCGTTGCAACCTTTATTCTGCCGGAAAACTGCTGGACGGAACATTATCACATTCCGCAGCATAAAGCCCGCGAAAAGTTCCTTCATAAATATGCAGGCAATAAAGCCGCCGAAAAGTTCATTGCATACCAACGTTACGAAGAAGAATTATACCAAAAGTATAAAGACTTCTACGGCTATGTGTTCTTCATCGCAAAAAAGAGTGAGCTATGATTGATCTGAAGATCTATGGTTGGAACGACAAGTTAAGCCAACTCAAACAAGCATCCATGCATAGCCCCCTACCCCATGGCCGCATTTCCATCGTGCATCGCACCTGTTACGAAGTCATTGCCGAAGGCGGACTCTTTCAGTGTGAGTTAACGGGAAATATGATCTATGGGAAATCGGAATCTGAGCTACCCTGCACCGGAGACTGGATCATTTTCCAGCCCTTCGATGAGCATAAAGGGATTATAGTTGATATGCTGCCCCGTGAACGGACCTTGTATCGTAAGAAGAGTGGAACCGTTGCCGACAAGCAGACCATTGCCTCTTATGTCGACAAAGCATTTATTGTGCAAAGTCTTGACGACAACTTCAATGTCCGCAGAGCCGAGCGTTTCATGGTTCAGATCATAGAAGAAGAGATCAATGCCGTGTTGGTACTCAATAAAGCCGATTTAGGTTTTGACCGGCAGAAAGTTGAAGAACAGATTAAGCATATCGCCTGTCAGATACCCGTATTCTACACCAGCATCCACCATCCCCAGACCATCCTCCGGTTACGGCAATCCATATCAGAAGGTGAGACGGTGGTGTTTGTCGGTTCATCGGGTGTCGGGAAAAGTTCTCTGGTTAATGCACTCTGTGACAAACCGGTACTGCTCACATCCGATATAAGCCAGTCCACGGGAAAAGGTCGCCACACCTCCACCCGTCGGGAAATGGTCTTGATGCCCGGTTCAGGAATCTTAATTGATACCCCGGGTGTTCGGGAATTCGGCTTGACGATTGACAATCCCGATGCGCTTGCAGAAGTATTGGAAATCTCCGACTATGCCAAGTCGTGCCGTTTCAAGGATTGCAAGCACACGGGAGAACCCGGCTGTGCCGTATTGGAAGCGGTAAACAGTGGCAAGTTAGATCCTAAAGTGTATGACAGCTATCTGAAACTTCGACGGGAAGCGTGGCACTTTTCTGCTTCGGAACATGAAAAGCGTAAAAGGGACAAATCCTTTGCAAAGTTAGTGGATGAAGTGAAGAAGCGGAAAGAAGGGCTTTAATACTCTATTTAAACAGTTCAGGCATTCCCTAATGGAATGCCTGAATTCTATTTATTCCTTAAACCACTTTCTCGTATAGTTTGAACCAATCCAGCCCATGCTTACCCAACCCCAAATCCACGGTACCAATATATTCAAAACCGCATTTTTCATACAATGAGATAGCAGGGAAGTTCTTTTCATAAACATCTAAACGGACAGACTTCATGCCTGTTTTCAGAGCCAGTTCAAACGAGAAGTCCATTAATGCATGTCCAATGCCCATTCTTAAAAATGAGGGGTGAACTACAAAAGTACGTATCACAAAAATGCGACTATAATCCTCATCCACCTTCCACTTTACATCACTATAAGCTTCCTCAGGCTGATGGTTTAAAATAACAGAACCAGCAATCTTTCCATCACACCGAACTACAAAAAGAGTATTATCCCGTATACCAGCAGTTGCATCTTTACGAGTAGGATATATTCCTTTTATCCATCCTGCATAATTGGTAGTAACCGACAGATAATCATTTAAATCGTCATACAGTTTTTCCAACTCATCAATATCAGTAGAAGTACCGGATTCTACTACAAGGCTCATAACTATTACTATTGGGGATGCAAAGATATAATTTTCCTTTTTAATAATATGCACTACTATACCCCATCATCCTATAACAAAGTAGAATAAGAAACAACGCAGCCTCTAATACCCAAAGATTTATTTTGCCACCATTTCCGTTATTTCTGAAAAGATACAGAATAATATATGTTAAATACAAAGTCTAAACATATACTATTTAATCAATATAATTTGATTTTTACGCAAAATTCCTATAACTTTGCAAAAGTTACGGACTAAAATATGTTAATATGACAATTCAAGAACAGATTGACATAAAAGTAAAAGAAGCGGAACCAGGAACACTGTTTTTTGTTGGAGACTTCGCTGAATACGACAATGCTTACGTAAGTAAAATATTGTCGCTCCTAACAAATTTCAACGTTTTAGAAAGATTGGCTAAAGGTATCTACTATAAGCCTATTATAACACGATACGGAACGGTATATCCTTCAGCAGAAAAGATTGTGAAAGCTATTGCTGAACGTGAACATGCAGAGATTTTACCTACCGGAGAATCTGCGTTAAATGCTTTAGGCTTATCAACACAAGTACCTATGAAGCCTGTATACCTAACAACCGGTTCACCCAGAATTATTAAAGTAGGAAAAAAAACGATTCGACTTAAAAGTAGAGTCCCTCGTGTATATGCATATCACAGTCGACTAATGCCCACTCTTATACTGGCTCTTAAGGCCAAGGGACGAAACCAAGTTCGTGAAGAGGATATTAATCGCATAAGAGAATTATTACGTGATTCGCAAGAAAAAAAACTCATACAGGCAGATTTAACAAATACTCCTGTTTGGATAAAGAAAATCGTGAAACAAATACTTAAAGATTTGAATTATGAGTTTGTGGCAAAATAAAACAATAGAAGAACGTATCGCTATAATACAAAACGTCAGTTCCGAAAAAAATCTGGAAGAATTAGTCGTTGAAAAAGATTGGTGGGTAACCGTAACATTGAAAGCATTGTTTTCTACTTCTTTCTCTGATGATCTCTCTTTCAAAGGTGGCACTTCACTAAGTAAAGGCTGGAAAAGCATAGACCTGAAGCGTTTCAGTGAGGACATTGATATTGCAATCAGTCGAGGTTGGTTTACTCGTGATGAAAAAAGCAAGCAATTATATCCATTTGCAGCATGTGAAACAAATAATCAGATAAAGCAGTTGAGAAAAGCTTTAAGAAAGATTGTTTTCGAACAACTCGCAGCCGAATTAGACCAGCAACTTCAATCTATCGGGATATCAGGTTACACAATAGAAAAAGTAACTACAGAGGAAACAGCTAAAGGCACCGTCGAGATTGACTCTGATAGAGATCCGGTCATCATAAACGTGATATTTGAAAGTATTCTGGAAGAAAAAAATCAATATATTCAACCCAAAGTCAAGATAGAAATAAGTGGTCTCTCAATGGACGAACCTATTGAGAACAGAACTATATCTTCAACGATATACGACAAATACCCGGATGTAGATAATGATTCTCTCTGTACTATCCCTACCGTTCTCCCGATACGAACATTCTTAGAGAAAGCGTTTCTTTTGAATGAAGAATATCAAAAGAAATCGCCACGAACAGAAAGGATGAGCCGCCACCTCTATGATTTAGAGAAATTAATGGACACCTGTTCTAAGGACGCACTTGCTGATGATAAACTATATAATGATATTATAGCACATCGCATGAAATTTTACCATATAGGTACTGTTGATTATAACAAAGACAAAAAAGAAAATATAATCATTTGGCCAAACGATCTGTTAGAACCTGAGTATGAAAAAGACTATAAAGCCATGACCGAATCATTCATTTACGATGATTCACCACTTTCATACTCAGATTTAAAGAAGAGAATCAACAAATTGGAAGAAACCTTCAGGAATAGCAAATCACGCAATCCTTAATACCCAATAGTAAAGCGTTCCTTATGATGATTTTCCTTTTCCAATTCATCAACCATTGCCACAGCATAATCCTCTACGGAGATGTGGCTCTTGCCATCCTTATCCACCACAAGATCATCCTTACCCAAACGGAACTGTCCCGTACGCTGGCCCGGCTCTAAAACCCCGGCAGGTGAGAAGAAGACCCAGTCTATGTCTTTTTCGTTGCACAAGATGTCCAAATAAAATTTACCTAACGATTTTACTCCATCCATAATCTCTGCAGGAATAACACCGGAATCTACAACCCTGAGACCGGGGGCGCAAAAGAGTGTGCCTGCACCGCCTACACATAGCAAACGCTTTACCCCGGCTTGCTTTGCGGCATCCAGTATCAGCGGATAATTCTTCAAGGTGTCTTCGTAGATATTGGGATTACTCCATCCGGGATTGTATGCACTGACTACGGCATCCTTCCCTTTACTAACCGCTACAAGTGTGTCCACATCCGAAACATCGGTTTTGACAACTGTCAGATTTTCACTAACGAGAGTGACTTTCTGAGGATCACGAACCACCGCTGTGACCTGATGTCCTCTGTTCAATAATTCGTTTAAAATAGCAGTTCCTACAAAACCGCTTGCACCAATTAATACTACATTTTTCATAAATATAACTATTTAATTATCAATATTACTATCCTAAAGAGATATTTATCTCTTTTCGAATGTAAAGATGGAATATATTTCAAAAATAATCAAGTAGGTACTGAAAGTATAGCAAGTTACTTAAAGGAAACAAATACTGATTATAAATAGATTACAAAAAACAACTTTAAATCATTTTAACCGGATATCATTTAATCATTATTGTTTATTCAACTTATCCAGATATCTCTCGAAAGGGAAATAGGTAATCCCAATGATAAAGCCAGAAAGTAATCCTCCCAGATGAGCATACATATCTATTCCACTATTAGCTAAGCCTATCACTAAATTAGCTCCGATAAAAACGCTGATACTGATCCAAAGAGTTTTCGTTATTTTCTTATTAAGGTATTTCAAAAGCATCAGAGCAACCATCAATCCGTACATTCCAAAGATAGCTCCTGATGCACCAACAAGGACGGATGATTCGTGAAACTCCAAACTAAAAATGTTAGCTATAACACCCGAGAGCAGATATATCGTTGCAAATGTTCTACTTCCAACGGAAGACTCGATGAATGCTCCGACTAGTAATAACGCAAACATATTATATAAAAGATGTATCACACCGGCATGAATAAATATCGAGACAATAAGCCTATACCACTGGCCATTCATCGTCAACAGTTTAAAGTTTGCCCCCCAACCCAAAAGATCGCTTCCCTGGGGATTCAGGAAACTAACACCCGATAAGACCATTGCCAAAAAGAGCAAAAGATTCAAATCCACCAGAATAGGAGTTGCTTTGAGCTCCTTCGATGGTATAAACAATTTCAGGAAGTTCAAAAATTCCTCTCGCTTGCTCTTCGGTTCTTCTTCTTGAATCTCATCCAATTTATTAAGTTCTTTTATGTCCAAATCCGGTATGAAGGCAAAAAAGAGCCAGATAAAATTGACGAAAACAAGCAACCCCCAAGACCAAGCAGCGCCATGCCCCACCCGTGTCTCATAGCTTCCACTTTCTTCTTCCAGAACAAGCAAATCACTTTGATTTGCCTGAAGATGCGTTCTCTTTATCGCCGAATAAAACTCATCTCTATCATTCGCCATTCGTAAATTGCGTAGATAATAAGTCTCATATTTATAATCCGCATACCTTAATATGCAAGATTCTATAAATTTTTTAATCTGTTCCTTCTGCTTTTTCTTATTGACAGAAAAACCATTCGAAAATTCTCTGATAAATTTAACACCAATCCAAGTTTTTACATTTCTTAGTCTATGACGGCTACTTCGCTCTACACCAATCAGCGGACATACAAAATAACAGGAAATCCGAATTTTAGTACCATATCTATCTGCTCTCGTTCGTGTGGTCCACAGCCCCCCACGCTCATTTAATGCCCGGGCATGGTCTATTGAATAAAAAAGAGTCTGTTCTTTCACATTAATCTGTGACGGCTCACTAATTTTAGTTAGTTTACCTTGCTGATTTTCCAGATAAAATTGTCCTGCGATTACCGGCAATACAAAAAAGAGCCAACACATCATACTATAAAACTCAGAAGTCTTCTTTTTCAACTTCAATATTTTTATTTTCTTTTTAAAATAGAAATACACGATTAATGCAGAAACAACGAAAGGAGCAATGATATTAACAATCATTTCCGTAGGTTGGAACAATTGCAGCTTTATGATAAGTAACCAATGAAGAAACGTATATAAGACGGTAAAAGCCAGTGAAACAGAGATAAAAGGTAAGTACACTTTCATCAGTTTAGTCTTCACAGCTTGAGACAAATTAGAAACACCCAATAGTTTAATTGCTGACATAATTTTATAATAATAGTATAGTACGCATTTTATTCATATATGTAATGCAAAATTAATATTTTACACGATAAGAGTAAAAAAGAACAGCAAAAATATAGCATAATTATTTTTTATAGATAGTTCATTCCACTCACCCTCCCCACCCCGGCATTTCCGTCACAGGCTCCTCCAACAACTTCGATGCTTCAAAGCAGGGACATTGCTTAATCCATTCCTGCGGCTCTATCTTCCCATCATGATTCAAATCGGGACTCAAATCACGGTGACCACAGACACGGCAACCGGGATAGTCACGCAGCAAAAGCAGGACGAGCACACGCAAAGAGTGCTTTTGATACGGCGTTCGGGTATCTGCCGGACGTCCCTGCTCATCCAGCCCACCCTCATAGCAGATGCCAATGCTGTGGGCATTATGCCCATACACATGCGCACCGGGCTTTGCCAATGGGCGGAGTGACTTGATGTCGCCGTTCTTACGGATATAGAAATGATAGCCTGCCTCACTAAAGCCACGTCGAAGGTGGTCGGCGGTAAGCTGCTGTTCCGTATAGTTGCGGTCGCAACGCGTAGCGGAGCAATGTATAACAATTAAATTGATCTTTCTCATTCTTCCAATAACACTTTAAGCCGGACATTCTTTCATAAAAACAAACCTCCGAACTTTTTTTTTAACAACAACTCATTAATCAAACAATCAGCAAGTCTATACAGACAGGGCTGCACTTTATACTTTCATATAACCGTGCAGCCCTTCTTTCACTGAATTTTCAACTTATTATGGCATTTTTT
>JALCME010000015.1 GCA_022648295.1 Bacteroides sp.
AGATTACAATATTGGTAGTAATCAAAATAAGAAATGAATAAAAAAACGATTTAAAAAGATAATAAATGTAACTAATTACAAAACTAAATAGTTAATTATTAAGCAATGCAGAATACAAGAAGAGAATAATTACTAGCTTTCTCATAAATCTTAAATATATATACTGCCAACGCTACTTATAATACTAATTAAAGAAATGCAAGTATAAAAAAGATTATTGAGAAGAGAGAAGCTGTAATTCATTGTTGCGTAAAAGACAGCACTCAAAATGCAACACTAATCCTATTTTAATTTCTATTTTTGAGGTATAACACGAGTATATACAACACTCTTAAGTTCTACCCTTATTCAATGAGAATCATTTTTTCCGTATTACAGTCAAGCTGCATGCAGATTGTATTAAGTTCCCAAAGTACTCAGCAAGCAAGGAAAATCACAGGTAAGGTAGTAGACACACATGGCGAACCTGTAATCGGAGCAAACGTATTAGTAAAAGGCAGCAAAAGTAATGGTACAATTACTAACGCAAACGGAGAATTTACTCTTACTGTACCATCAAACGGCAAATTAAGCGTATCTTTTATAGGGTATAAAAGTACCACAGTAGATGTGGGACAACAACATACAGTGACAATTACACTGGAAGAAGATGCCAATATGTTGGGAGAAGTGGAGATTACAGCAGAATTTGGTATGAAACGTGTTGCCCGTTCTGTTGGATCCTCCGTACAAAATGTAAAAGCAGCAGACATCCTTGACTCTGGACGTGATAATTTTATATCGGCTTTACAGGGACGTGTATCGGGTATGAACGTCGTATCCAGTGGTGGAGCCCCGGGAGCTTCAACCACTGTTACCTTAAGAAGTATAACTTCTATTTCGGGAAATAACCAGCCCTTATATGTAGTGGATGGAATTCCAATGAATAACTCTACATTCGACCCCGCATCATTTGCCGATGCAGGATCTAATTTTTCCAGTCGCAACCTTGACTTTGCATCACGCGGTAACGATTTCAACCCGGAAGATATTGAATCTATGACCGTATTAAAAGGTGCAGCAGCGGCTGCATTGTATGGTTCAGATGCTTCAAACGGAGCAATTATTATAACAACCAAAAAAGGAACGGCAGGCAAAGGGCGCGTCACTTATAGCAATACATTCCGCTGGGACAATGCCTATGGATATCCTGATATGCAAACTAAATATGCGCAAGGAGCTTATGGTACGACGAACTACTACTACACAAGTCGTTACGGAGGTCTCTATCCGGAAGGTACAAAACTATACGACAATATTGACGCCGTATTACAAACTGGATTTACCAGCAAGCATAACGTGTCGGTAGAAGCAGGAACAGACAAAGCTACAATTAGGGCAGCGGCATCTTTCCTGGAACAAACCGGAGTCATCAAAACAACCGATTATAGTCGTACTAACTTAACGCTCTCAGGCAAAGCTGATATTACAAAATGGCTGAAATTTGAAGCATCCATGCAATACACATCAACGACTAACACTAAAGCACTACGGGGAACATCGGGACCACTTTACCTGGCAATGCGTTGGCCAATGGTAGACGACATGAGTAATTATCTCGACGGTGATGGTTCTCATATGCGTATGCCTGACTATTATACAGACACAGACCTTTTAAATCCTCTATTCGGACTTCATAAAAATAAATACTATGATGAGTCAGATCGTATTATATCTAATGCCGCACTTACACTAACTCCGGTCAAACATACTTTCCTACGCGCACAAATAGGTTGGGACGTAGGTATGCAAACATTTGAAACATCCAATCACCCCTATTATGCAGATAACAATGCAGGTTCTGGATTTTATAACCTGGCAAAATCTAATTTCTCCGACCCTACATTAAATATACTGGCAGGATACAATAATGACTTTTTCAATAAAAAGCTAACTTTCTCCGGTCAGATAGGTTATCACCAAATAGAGGACGGCATAACCAGATTGTCCACATACGGATCTAAATATGCCGTACCGGATTTCCAATCCATTAACAACTGTGATGCCACAACTATTAGCGCACAAAAACGTACCACAAAGCGTAGAGTACAAGCAATTTCCGCACAAGCTGAATTTGGTTACAACAATATGGCTTTTGTGACCTTAAGAGCACGCAACGACTGGTCTTCCACGCTTCCAAAAGACAATAATTCTTATTTTTATCCGGCAGCAGAGTTAGCGTTTGTAGCAACAGAGCTACCTTTCCTGAAGGGGAACAAAGTTATTAACTACTTAAAGCTTCGCGGATCCATTGCACAAGTCGGTAAAGATGCCGGTCCCTTGGAAATAGACCCAGAACTTGAGCCAACCGGATTATACGGAGGGGGGTATAAATATGGATATACCGGTCCAAATAAAGAGCTGAAACCTGAAATGACAACATCATGGGAAGCTGGATTTGAGGGACGTTTTCTTAACGACCGCATCGTAACCGATTTTACTTATTTCCATACACATTGTGCAGACCAGATTGTAAAAGGATTCCGTTTGAGTTATGCAACAGGTTTTGTGCTTAATAATATGAACGTCGGTACATTCAATACATGGGGATGGGAAGCACATATTGATGGAGACATCATTAATCAAAATGGCTTACGATGGAATGTAGGCCTGAACTTATCGCAAACAGACTCAAAAGTAGTATACCTTCCGAAAAACGTAACAGAATACTATAATGCCTATACCTGGAATTCCGGTAATATCCGTAATGGTATCATGGTAGGGCATCCGGTAACCACTTTAACAGGACGTGCTTATAGTCGTAACGACAAAGGACAGATATTAATCAGTCCAACAACCGGACTTCCGATAGTAGATGAAACATGGAGTGTAATTGGTAATCGCGAACCAAAACTAAGATATGGCATTACTACCGCATTAACATGGAAAGGTGTTCGTCTTTCCGCCATGTTCTCCGGCCGATATAAAGCTACAGTTGTAAACGGAACCAAACGTTCCATGATGTCAACAGGTACAAGTTGGGAATCAGTAAAATTACGTGAAGGTGGACCTGTTGTCTTCACCGGAGTATTGAAAGACGGAAACGAAAATAGTGATAATCCAACTAAAAATACAATCGCAGTAGACTACAAGACTTATGGCAGTTCCATCTATGCAGGTGGAGACGAAGACTGGCTTGAAAAGGATGTAAATTACCTCCGTTTACAAGAATTACGTCTCTCTTATACCGTTCCCAGAAAATTCTTAAAACAATCTTTTAACGGATTAATCAGCAATGCCAATATCTATGTTTGTGGCAACGACTTGTGTACATGGACCAATTATTCGGGTATTGATGCTGTAGGAAACACCGTATCAGCAGCAGCTGGTGGTACAGGAGGCGAAGGCTATGACGTATGGTCATTGCCAAATCCACGTAGCATTTCATTCGGTATCAGCCTTACGTTCAATTAAAGCATTTGAATATAAAAACTAAAAAGATAGATTATGAAGAAATTTTCAATCATAGCCATACTGGCAACTTTATTATCGTTCAACACTAGTTGTGACGATTATCTGGATGTCAACGAAAATGTGGATGCTCCAGACTACATAGAGGGATACCTATATCTATCCGGCATTATCCAGCAATATCAAAGTTTATACTACGATATTCGGGCTACCGGACCATTGACCCAAATGATAGGAACAAGTTCTTATACCACATTTGCTACTCACTACTATAGTACCGGATCTGATGCGGGAGGTGAAATATGGAGAATGGTTTACTGGACTCAAGGTATGAATCTGGAAAACATGATTAACCAATCCGTCAAAGCAGAAGAATGGACATTGGCCGGCATTGGACTTGCCATTAAAGCATATAGCTGGGACCAATTAACCAAGTATCATGGTGAACTACCAATGAAAGAGGCATTTGTAGAAGGACTATTATCACACGATTATGATTATCAAGATGCCATTTACGATCAGATTAGAGAGTGGGCGCATACGGCAATAGAATATCTCCAAAAAGATGATGTGCACAACTACGGAGCGAAAATCAGCGGTAATGACTGGATTTATAAAGGAGATAAAGAGAAATGGATTAAATTTGCTTACTCTGTAATTGTGCGCAATCTGGCTTCACTTTCCAATAAAACCGATTTCGTCAGCAAATATGCACCAGAATTAGTGGAATGTGCAGGAAAAGCATTCCAAACAAGTGATGATGATGCAACAGTTACCGTAGAAGGTAAGGGAGAAAGTTCAGCTGAATCAGCCTATAACAATTTCTGGGGAACTTACAGGGGGAATCTATCCCGCTCATACTTCCAACACGAATATGCCGTACAGGTAATGACGGGTAGTGTGCCTAAATATGATGAAACCACCGGAGAAAAGTATCGGGTAGAGAATAATGATTACTATCCTTATGAATTAGCTGATGAACAGATTATCTGTGATACATTGAAAGACGTAGCCGGACACTATGACCCACGTATGGCTGTCAAACTAGGAACAACCGACGACCCAACTTATGACAATATAGATAATGCAGACAGTGTAAAGGCATACCATTATTATGGTGGATCCTTTACCAGCACCAGTGGACCTATCGGTACAGCGCCTTCATTTTACGGCCGCAATGCTTCATCACAATATAAAGGTGACATCAATGACGGCAAAGGACGCTGGATTTATCGCGATGATGCACCATACATTTTAATGACCTGTGCTGAAATAAAGTTCTGTCTGGCAGAGGCTTACTTCAAAATGGGAGATAAAGACGGTGCACTACAAGCATTTAAAGACGGAGTTAAGGCAGATATTGATTTTACGGGAACATACATTTATCCGGGCACGAAAGGACAGGCAGCCGGAGGTGATAAAATCAGCAAGGAAGTTTTCACTCAATTGGCTACGGAATATGAAGCGGGCCCATATGTAGGTGGCTTAACCAAAGACCAGTTAACCTTATCGCATATTATGATGCAGAAGTGGATAGCCCTGTATCCATGGGGAGCACAAGAAGCGTGGGTTGATATGCGTAAATATCATTATGACATCCAATACACAGGTGATTATCCTACATTGAATAATGGATGGTCAGAAACAATGATTGACCAGAAATGGGATACAGACCCCACTAAAGTTTATAAAGGATTATATCTGGCTCCTGCTCAAGTACAAAGCAGAAAAGGTTCATACAACACACGTAACCATGGCTCTCCATGTTATCGCGTACGTCCACGTTACAATTCTGAATACATGTGGAATGTACCTTCGCTTGAATCTCTTAAACCGATTAGTGGTACTGCAGAGAACTACCAATGCTCCATCCCGTGGTTTGCATATCCGGGAGACATTCCAACCAGTTTATAAATGTACTGCTCTGAATTAGAATTCTAAAAAAATACAATTATGAAAATTACGAAATATATCAGTTTATTATTAATAGCACTCTCTGTAGTTTCATGTGACAAACATGAAATAGAGTATATGAGTACTCCGGTAGACGATAGTATGGCGCAAATTCAGCTACACTATTTTGTACCTCTAACGGCTGTAGCCACTAATAACATCTATAAAGTAGACATCAATGATCAGTCGTATGTAAACAATGGAGCGGCTGTAGTATCTACATATAATGCTGTTCCAGCTGGTAGTGTGGGCCGATTTTATACGGTACAATCAGGAACAGCCCATATTAAGTTATATAAAGGCAGTGACTTGGAACTTGTTTATGATAAAGATGTTACTTTAACAGCAGGAAAAAAACAGAATGTCTTCGTGTATGACTTCAATAAGGAACCTATCGTCTTTGATAATGAATTTCCTTACGACACCAATGTTACAATGAATACAGACAGCGTTTGCTGGGTTAAGTTTTATGACTTTATGTACGAACAAGAGGGAGAATATTGCGCTTTGAAACTACAATATCAATATCAGTATACAAAAGCGGATGGTACCAAAAGCGAATGGACGAATGTGGGCTCACCTATCGGTTTTGGAGAAACAACCGGCTGGCAACCTATCCGTGTAATTAAAAGCGTATTCAACTCCAGTGGTTATGCACGTATTGATTACAAAATTAAAGTACAAGATGAAAATGGAGAATACACGCAGGACTTACAATTATGGAATTCCAGAGGAAACTATGTATCGTATTCCGATTATTGGAATGGATACATTGGCCGACGCTATCATCACATCCTAAAAGGAATGCGATCGGCAAAACCAATTGCATCGGTAAGTCAATTTACTGCACTCTAATAAATGAAGTTAGACTAACTTCATTCATAGATGGATGATTAAAACAGCCGGATCGTGAGATTCGACTGTTTTTATTTCCCAATAGGTTGGATATTTCGTCTTACCTCTTTTGATATTTCAAGAAACATATAGTTTAGCTTCCCTGAATGAATGCCCTTTTCATTCTGATTATACTTATTATTAGCATATTCTTTAGACTTCTCAAAAGTTATGCGTGACATTTGGTTTTGAGATTTACCAACCATCGTAGAGTCAAGCTTTTCATCAGGGAAGAAATCATCCAAGTCAACATCACCGATCATTGTTGTTTCAAGAAAATTCATCTTCTTATGAACTTTGTCGATATAATACCCCACAAACATATGACCGGGAGTCCGTACCAATATTGGCTCGATATTAATGGCACGTAATAAAGAAGCAAAGAGCACACTGCCGTCCACACAATTAATCTGGGAAGATTCCAGCGCATCATCAAATGTGCGAACGCGTTGCGAATAGACAACATTGCTGGATAAGCTTGTGTTTGAGACAGAACTGTAACGGAATTTACGCTTTTGCAACACATTCCATAATGCATATACCTGCTTATCTACAATATCCGGTTTCCCTGACTGGTATCCCAAAAATCTATTCACAATACGGGTGTTAAGAGCTTCACGCAAGAGTTTATCAATCATAGGATTGTCTTCATTGACGTATGCCGCAAAAAAGATACCGGTATCGTGAAAAGTTGTCCCGGTAGTAACATACCCCAACAGGCATTCATTAATACTACGGACGGAAAAAGTCCTGACTCTCTGCCCCAGATCTTTACCATTTAATTCCGTATTCACTGCAACGCTGATTGGTTCAGCCTGACTATTGTTCTTCAGAGCTTCATAATTCCAGATAATATCAGGATAAATAGTGTACTCCGTCCGTGGTTTTACTAATACAAACTCCGATACCGAGCGTGAGAAAAAAGGAGTTTCACCAACTTCTATACGCACCCGGCTATAGGCTTTTCCCGAACGCATCTTAATAGCAATACACGATTTCGGATTACCTAAATAGAGTGAATCAACCGGCACTATAACTTGTGCATCCGTAGTAGCGACAGACAAAATACAAGAAGGGAAAATATTACCACCCAATTCATCAGTAATCTCAAAATCAGTCCGAAAGGGAACGATATTAAACCAAAAAGAGCATATAATTATAATTAAAGTAACAGCAAAAATTACAGCTATGCGCCAACGAGATGATTTAGTATCTACATTCATAAAATACCCCATATTACTTTCCCCCTCTTTTAATTAACCCCGACAAAGATAATGCTTTTATCACCAACAAGAACAAGAAATCAAACAAACGAATCTATCAGCCACTAATCTTTATTTTAATATAAATGTAACATGTGTTTCACTTTCTCGTAACAAATATATCTCACTTTTGCAAAAGAAAAGAAATAAAGTTTAACTTTGTGTGTAATAAGAGAACTTATTTTAATCATTCTATATTTAATAAATGATGATGAAAAATTACCGTATTTTAGTTGTAGATGATGAAGAGGATCTCTGTGAGATTCTAAAATTCAATCTCGAAAATGAGGGTTATGAAGTGGAAACTGCAAATTCAGCAGAAGAAGCACTGAAAATGGACTTAAATGGCTATGATTTACTCCTACTGGATGTCATGATGGGCGAAGTTTCCGGTTTCAAAATGGCAAGCCTGCTCAAAAAAGATAAGAAAACAGCCAATATTCCTATTATATTTATCACCGCTAAGGACACGGAAAACGATACTGTAACCGGCTTTAACCTCGGCGCAGACGATTATATATCCAAACCGTTTTCATTAAGGGAAGTCATAGCCCGTGTTAAGGCTGTACTACGACGCACACAACAAGACGAAGCAGAACGGGCTCCCGAACAGATTGTATATAAAACCTTAGTAGTAGACATTGTTAAAAAGAAAGTAAATATAGACGGAGAAGAGACCCCACTTACTAAAAAGGAATTTGAGATTCTGTTCTTATTGGTTCAAAATAAAGGGCGGGTATTTTCAAGAGAAGATATCTTGGACCGGATATGGAGTGACGAGGTTTATGTACTCGATCGTACCATAGATGTCAATATTACACGTCTCCGCAAAAAAATAGGAATATATGGTAAATGTATTGTAACCCGCTTAGGATATGGATACTGTTTCGAAGCTAAATAAAAACCCGCATTTCCTGTCGTTCAGCCGAAAACTATTCCTGTCCATCATTGCCATATATTTGGCTTTTGCAGGATGCTTCTTAGCTTATCAGTACCAACGCGAAAAAGAATACAAGATCGATTCGATGGACTTGCAACTGCAAGGTTACAACAAAGAGTTGTATCAAATGCTGCACAATCTCCCTGATAGTATTCATTGGACACAAGCAATAAATGAATATATAAAAAGAAGTACAATAAAAGATTTACGGGTCACTATCATAAATCCACAAGGGAATGTTCTTTATGACAGCTACGAAAATCATAAACTAGCCAACCATATCGGTCGGCCGGAAGTGCAAATGGCTATAAAGGAAGGCAAAGGGTATGATGTCCGTCGTACGTCCGAAACAACGGGAATAACCTATTTTTATTCTGCAACGTCATATAAGGAATACTTCATTCGTTCCGCCCTTCCCTACAGTGTTAGCTTAACCAAACACCTTAAAGCAGATCAACACTATCTGTGGTTTACCGGGGTAATTTCCTTATTACTCATCTTCATATTCTATAAATATACCTCCAAGTTGGGAGAAACAATCAGCCAACTACGCGAATTTGCAAAACGTGCAGACAAGAACGAACCGGTAGAGATGGAATCTTTATCCTCCTTCCCTCACAATGAATTAGGAGAGATATCCCAGCACATCATTCAGATATATAAAAGGCTTCGGGAAACCAAAGAAGCCTTATATATTGAACGTGAAAAATTAATCACCCACTTACAAACATCACGGGAAGGACTGGGTGTATTCAATAAAGATAAAAAAGAAATTCTGGTAAATAACCTCTTTATCCAATACAGTAACCTCATATCAGATACCAATCTGCAAATAACAGAAGAAATTTTCCAGATCTCTGATTTTCAGAAGATCACAGACTTTATAAATAAAGTACAATCCCGCACCGCGACGAGAAACTACGAAGAAAAAAGGATGTCGATCAACATTGAAAAGAATGGGCGGATATTCTTTATAGAATGTATCATATTTCAGGATTTAAGCTTTGAAATATCTATTAATAACATCACTCAGGAAGAAGAACAAGTACGACTCAAACGGCAGCTGACTCAAAACATTGCGCATGAATTGAAAACTCCGGTAAGCAGCATACAAGGTTATCTTGAAACAATAGTAAGCAATGAAAATCTTCCTGAAGACAAGATGAAAACATTTCTGGAACGTTGCTATGCACAAAGTAACAGATTAAGCCGGCTGCTTCGGGATATTTCTGTATTGACCCGCATGGATGAAGCTTCCAACATGATGGAAATGGAAAAAGTTGACATAACCTACATCGTCACAAATATCATTAAAGAAGTATCACTGGAATTGGAAGAAAGACACATCACTGTGATGAATTCATTAAAATCACAAATCGTATTAAAAGGAAATTACTCCCTGCTATACTCTATCTTCCGTAATTTAATGGATAATGCCATAGCTTACGCAGGAACTGATATACAAATTCACATCTGCTGTTTCCGGGAGGATGAGAATTTCTATTACTTCAGCTTCTCCGATACAGGAGTAGGTGTAGCCCCGGAACATCTGAACCGATTGTTTGAACGCTTTTATAGAGTAGACAAAGGGAGATCCCGAAAGTTAGGTGGTACGGGACTAGGTTTAGCAATCGTCAAAAATGCCGTAATCATACACGGAGGAAGTATTTCCGCTAAAAATAATCCAAGCGGAGGATTGGAATTTTTATTCACCCTTGCGAAAGAAAAAGGTAACTAACTTTGCTACAGTTACAAGAGTAAAAAGAGCATTATATGTACTCCAAATATATTTTAATCACGGCATTGTATTTCCCATGATCTTTTCTATCTTTGCAGAGCATAGGTTTACCGTTTCTCTTCAGAAACGGTAATTAAAAGGGAATTAGGTGAGAATCCTAAACAGTCCCGCTGCTGTAAGTTCCATACGTAAGTTAACAAACAATACTAACAGCCACTGGAAAAATTTCTGGGAAGGCATTTGTTAACAGGAATAAGTCAGAAGACCTGCCGGTGCATTGTTTTACCATTGCTTTCGCGGAAAAAGCGGTGAGTCTAATGAAACGGGACAAATCGTCCTCATCATTTCATTCATCATTCTGTTTCAAGAAAGTAAAGAATAAACTCTGCCAAGTTTATTTAAATGAATGTCCGGTCGATGAGATTTCGCCCGGACATTTTCATTCCAATATACAAAACAAAGCCCCAGAATAAATAACCATCCTCTTGATATATTGATTTTAGAGGTCAATATGACTTAGGTGAGAATTTAATATTCAACCTTTCGCTTAAAAAAGTATTTCCAATCCTTTCTTAGAATATATGTTTTGCCAAGACTTCATTCCGGTGACGTTCTCCATAATAAGAAATGTCCGCATGCCTGATACATTTCATGCTTTCCAACAAAGAAATAATCGGCTTCCATCTTTTTCGAACTAGTGAATTTCCCTTCGAATTTTACGAAATACGGCTCAGTCACATCTTCTTGAGTAATTTGCTTACCGTATGGATTTAGAATGGTAACTACACCATCTTTGAACGTATATCGAGCCAATCCTGATTCATTGAAATCAGGGTCCAGACAGATGAAACTGACAAACTTCGTATTCTCAAACCTGATAGATAATGATGAGTCTTCGAAAACAGCCCCAACCGGAGGGGCTTGCATAACATAAGGAACGTCTTTGTCGTCATTATCACAGGAACTCGCCAGCGATAAAAGCAGACATAAAATGAAATAATATTTTTTCATAAGGTATCTTATAATAATAAATTGACCTAGTAAAGAAATCAGGTATAAACGTTACAGCATCATGGTAACAAAAATCACCATCCTATTTTCTACTGTCAAGCAATCAACCTGTTTGCGGGATACAAAAGTAATCATTTTTAATATAACACGAGACTTTTTGTTGTTTTCTTTTTTGGGATATCAGATTGAGAAGGAACCCTATTATCTGGTGATGAACAACGTAGCCAATAAATGACTTCGAATCCTCTACAACTTAACTCATAAAGAAAAACTATATGACAGGGGCTACATACAGATTGCCCCGGAAGTAATCAAGGAGTCAGAAAAGAAGAAAAAGCTAAGTGGGCTTCATAACGTAAGTCATAGCTAAGAAAAGAAGCAACAAGAGGAGAAAATATAAATAGTTGCATATCAGACAGTTGGCCAATGAGATAGAATCTCGTAGAGCAAGACCTCGTCGCTCTACGAGGAAAGCATGCTTGCTCTACGAGGAACAAGTCTTTCCCCGTAGAGCAAGCATACCTTGTGCCGGTAAATTGACAACCAGATCACAAAACCAGAAGAGATTTAAGGTGCAAGCTATCAAAAAAAGTCCCCGAACTCTTCCGGGGACTACAAACAAACAAATATAATCGTGATTCACATCATGGATTTTTCTTCTATTCTTTTATGCAACGGATATTGAACCCGTATGCGCGGTTACTGTAATTGGCCGGATAGAGGTTTACCCTGGAAAAGGTGAGGCAGTTGGAATAGCTCACCCCGTAGGCTGTTGAACTCCAGTAATAGCCCCCTTCCCCCGTACTTCCCAACTCCCCGTCACTGCGGTTGCGGAAGCCCGAGGCGGGATAATAATCCCCCGCCTGCACGAAAGTCCTTCCGTAGTCTGCATTTATCCATCCGAAGTTCTCCGTTGAAAACGTCATCGGGGTGTACCAGGCTCCCGTTGCTCCGCCCGGAGGCACTTTCCAACCGTAGGGACAGGGGTCGTAAACCGTTTTAGTCTCCCCCCAGAGGGTACTCTTGCCCATGCCTCCGGTATTCGTGTACCAGTCATAAGGCAGGCCGGCTGAGAAGTAGAAGGTCAGTGGAAATCGGATGGAATAGCGCAGGTTATCACTCCTTCCCACCTGTTCCCTAGTGATCCGCGTCATGCCGGTCTGGGAGTATAGATAGGGCTCCGCCGATTTCTCCAGGGTCACCGAAGCGGGAAAGGGATCCTTGCGGCCCCACTGGTAGAACAACCCGTAGGAGGCAGCCCCCACAGAGTCACTCAACGCCCCCAGGTTGCGGTCCATCCAGGTATGGTTATTCAGGGAGAGGTTCCCGGTGTCGGGGTCATAGCCGGTGATCCAGATATGCCAGCTCCAGAGCAGGTTTCCCGAAGCATCCCGTATGCCTACCACGGCGTTCCCTTCCCCTCCCCGGGAACGTACGGTGAACAGCCCTCCGTTCCGGTCGTAGGCGGAAGCTTCCACTCCTAGGAGATTACCTGCGGACTGCCATACCACCACCGGGGTCCATCCCGATGCGGTCACCTGGGCAAGCTGTGTGCCGAGTGCACTCTGGTTGGCACGTCCCACGGGGATGGAGACCGTTCCTCCGGGGGCAAGCAGGTAGCTGTTGCTCCGCCGATCCTCCATAGAGACCCGTCCGTCGGAAGCATAAGAGGCATCTATCTTACATGAAAGGGCGTAATACGTATTTTCCTTCAGGTTATAGTCATTATAATCGTTATCCCCGGGATAGAGGCGGAGCACCACGTTTTTGCCCGCTTCCCCCGCTGTGGTGAGGAATCCCCGTATGGCCAGGTAAGTGGCCTGCTCCAGCCCGGTTTTAAGGGTGGGCTGCGTGGTGACATTGCCGCCTGTGCCCCGTCTGTTTGCAGGCAGGTAAAAGGTCCATGTTCCGCCCGCATTGGTCGCCTCCAGAGGATCCGCATCAAAGAAGTCCGTCTTTGCCGGTGAAAGCGGGAACGGCTCACTCTGCGAAGGGTGTAACGGTAGTGTCCGCAAGACGTTGCAGGCCTGTATTTCCCGTATCTGGACCCCGCTGAGTCCTTCGGAGGTATAGGCCGCATCCACGCGGGCCAACAGGCGTGTCAGGGGCAGGACGTATTGTTTCAATGAATCACCGGCCCTGAGGTCCACCTGCTCCAGTTGCCCGGACATGGGGATATAACGGAGAGCGGTGGGTGCGGAAAACAGGGCGGAACCTTCCACCTGAAGGGTCATGTCCTTAAAGCTCTCTTCATCCGGGTGCAAGGCGGTGAAGGTGCTTTCGGGGACATTCGCCACGGCGTACAGGTTGACCCTTCCCGAGAGGAGTGAAACCTCCACCGTGTTGTTACCCGAAGTCTCCGTGAAGTAGCTTCCGATGAATTTACCATCCCTGAATTCCAGGATCCGGAGGTTGAACACACTGTTCTCGTCCACCCCCGAAGGAGCGTTTCCTGGGTCGGATTCCCCCTGCATGGGGGAAACCTCCCAGCCGATCCGCACCTTTACCGGAAGGTCTTCTTCCCCGGAAAAGGAGTTCTCTTCACTCTCCGAACAGGAACAGAACCCCCATGAGAATAAAAACAGGGTCAATAACGGAATCCATACCGTCGCTTTCGTTTTTTTCATATCAATTGATTTTATACTGCTTTTTCTAGTTGTCATGCTGTTTTATTATTTCTTCCGTACGTTTTAGTCTTTCACACACCGCACCGCATTGCCTGAGGCATTATAATCCTGCGTCCAATAATTGGACATCGAACCATAGTTAAAAAAGACGGAACGGGCTATTCCGGTACTATATGAGGTCCAGTAATGTCCGGTGACATCCCCGGACATTCGGTGACCGTCCTCTGATGATAAATATCCGGTAGTCTGGAAAACAAGACCGGGGGCATTATTCACCTGATAACGGTTCGGCTTCCAATTCCAGGTGAAATAAGAGAGATAGGAAAAGAGTCCGATGGTGGGCATCACGCGCCAGCCCGCCGGGCAAGGACCGTAAACAGCTCCGGAGGATCGGGAAAAGCCCGAATAAGAAGCTCCCGTAGTGGAATACCAGTCAGGGGATATTTCGGAATCGCAATAGAAGGTGGTCGGATTCCGGACGGAATTCTCATAATTGAGTTCCGCCGTGATCTGCACCACCGGAAATCCTACTGCGCCGCCTTGCGCATCCACCGGAGCGGCCTGGCTCACGGACGACATGATCCGGCTGGGCGGGAACGGCTCTTTGCGTCCCCACTGGTACAGGCATCCGCAGGTCCAGCTGTCGGGGCTTTCCACGGAGGAGGTCTGCCCCAGGTTGTATTTCATCCACTGGTAACCGTAATAGGTGACGTAGTCACGGTCCGGGTCATAATCCGTGATCCAGATATGCCAGCTCCACAGGATATTCCCCCCGGCATCCTTCACCCCGACCAGGGCATTGCCTTTTGTGGCGTTACGGGCCACCACCTTGAACTGTCCGTAACGGCGGCCGTAGGCAGGCACTTCCACCTCCACCAGGTCCGGACTGCTTTGCCAGATCAGCACCGGGGTCCAGCTATCCGAGTACACATCGGTGATCTGTGTACCGAGTTCACTCCTGTTGGCCTGTGCCACGGGGATGAACACGCTGTCCCCGGGGGATACGCGGTAGCAGTTGGCCAGCACCGTGTCCCGTTGCAGCCGGGCATCGCTCAGGGATAAGCCGCTAATGCGGGTGGTCATCCGGTAAAAGGTGTTCCGCTTCAGGTTGTAATCGTTATAGGCATCCCCTCCCGGATAAAGGCGGAAGGTGCAGGCATAACCGGCCGATCCCCTGAGAATGCCCCGTCCGGTGAGTTCCACATAGGTGGCATACTCCACTCCCGTTTTGTAACGTTCGTCCGTGGTCCCGTTCGTTCCGGCGCCCCGCAGGTTTTCCGGGACATAAAAGGTGAGGGTCCCCTGCGACGAGGCCGGATATTCGTAAGAGGTGGAGAAGAAATCCCCCGAAACGGGGGAAGCCGGATACAGGCCCGAAGGGGGATCATAGCGCATCCCCTTCACGAGGTTGCACAACCGTAGCGTATGAAGCTCAACGGCATTGTTTGCATCCCCCTGTACGGTATAGTCCAGATCAATCCGGGCAAGCATACGGGTGAGCTCCACCCGCTGCGTATCCGGGTAACCGGTTTCAGCGAGCAGGATGTTTTTCAGGGAAGCGCTCATGGGGATGCATTGGAGCCCTTCCCCGGGGGGGTAGAGCGCCGCCTGTTCCGAAGTAGCGCCCAGGACATCATTCAAGAACGTGGTTTCGTCCGCCGGAGCGGCATCAAAGGTATCGGAAGGTACATTGGCCACGAAATAGAGGTTGGCCGTGCCGGGAGTCAGTTTCACTTCGAAGACCGTATCGCTCAACTGGTCCACATACGCCCGGTCCGTGAGCAGACCGTTCTGGTATTCCAGGATATGAAGACAGGCCACCCGGTTCTCGTCCACCGTACCTGCTCCCGTGGAGCGGGTGGATACTCCCTTCCCGCCCATGGAAGCCGCCGAGACCGAAAAACGGAACGAAACGCCTTGTTCCCCCCGGTTGACCGGGGACAGCTCGTCCGAGCAACGACAGAATAATAGCAACAGGAGTCCGGACAGGAGCCTAAGGAAAGCGTAAAAGCCCCTTCGGGGAACAAATGCGCCCTGCGGCGGCTTTGATACCGCTCCGGAGGAAGAAGTCACTTTCCTTTTTCCTCTCCTGCTCTCCCGGCGGGGAAATCCCGGACCGGGGAGCAGCTTTCTGGCTGAGGCTTTTCCTTTTGGTTTCATACCGTTTTCTTCATTCCATATGATTAAGGTGCGGATAAACTGATGCGCGCATCCGATTTTGAGATTCCGGCCACCGTGAGATTCATCCGGTAGACCGTATTCCGTTTCAGGTTGTAATCGTTATAGGCGTCCGCACCCGGATAAATCCGGTAGGTGAACCCCCACCCGGAGGCGGTGACGCCTGAGAGTTCCACATAGGTGGCATACTCCACTCCCGTTTTATAGCGTTCGTCCGTGGTTTCATTCGTCCCGACGCCCCGTAGGTTCTCCGGGAGGTAAAAAGTAAAGCTTCCCCCGTTGTTATCCACCGCTTCATAGGCGGTGGATAAGAATTCCGCTCCGGTGGGGCTCACCGGATAGTTTCCCGTGGGGGAAGTATAGGAGAGACGGTTTGGAACGTTGCAAACCCGCAGTTGTTGAAGGCTCAGGGTGTCCCGGGCGCTTTCCACCAGGGAACAGTTGAGCTCGATCCGTGCGGCCATGCGGGTGAGCACCACCTGCTGGGTATCGGGGTACCCGGTATCCCCCAGCGTCACTCCCGTGAGCATCCCGGACATGGGCAGGCACTGGAGCCCGGTCGCAGGGATATAGAGCACCCCGCTCTCCGAAGAGATGTTCCGTACGGCGGAAAGGAAGGCGGTTTCGTCCGCCGGAGCGGCATCGAAGGCACCGGACGGGACATTGGCCACAAAATAGAGGTTGGCCGTGCCCCGGGTGAGGCGTACATCGAACACTGTATCGCTGAGCTGATCCACAAAGGCCTGATCCGTCAGAATCCCTTCCTGGTATTCGAGGATATGGAGGCAGGCCACCCGGTCCTCACCCACCGTGCCCGCTCCGGTGGAACGGGTGGCTTCCCCGTTCATTGCCACGGGGGACAGCGAGAAGCGTGCCAAGCCCTTTTCGTCCTGCGGACTCCCCGTGGGGAGGCTATCCGAGCAGGAGAACAGGAGGGAAAGCCCCAGGGCAAGCAGCCCGGGAACTATCAAAGGGAAGGCGGTTCTTTTTCTTCTTTTCTTCATTTAATGTTGTATCAGGTAACCGTATGCAACCAATCCCAACAGCAACGCCAGCAGGCAACAGGCCAGCCCACGCATCAAAGGGTTGAACCACGGACAATCGTAAAAATAAATCAGTCGTTTTTTCATAAAGAGTCGGTTTTTAAGGGTTATATGATGTCCGTCTATTTTTCTTTTACACAACGGATAGGAAGTGCATTGGCTGTGCCAAAAGAATTCACAAAAGAGTATGAACCACTACTGGACATTTCAGCCCTATAAGCCTGCTCATTAGTGTTCCCTGTATAGGGTGAACATGTCCATAAACGTATATAGCTAGGAGATGTAGCCATACTATTAGACCATGAACCAGTATAGCTTCTATAAGCTGTAGGCAGGAATCTAAAAACATTGGGATTAACCCCTCTCCCATACATATAAGAATTAGAGGACCATGTCCAATCAGCTGATGAGAATCCCTGATAGGCTTCTATCGGAGGTACTCTCCATCCCTCCGGACAAGGATCGTAAAGCGTTTTGGAGGTTTCGCTCCAATATTGCCGGGTATATTCATTCTCCGAACCGGAAAGCCAGTGATTAGATAAGTTATTAGTACGAACAAAGGTCGTCGGGTTACGTATCGAATATTCCAGATCAAAAGTTGATGTAGCGTTATTTACTAAAGTTTCTGCCAGTGGACTATAAGGAGGAGTATGAGTAGTCGTACTAGAAGCGCTAGATGGTGGATTAAACGGATCTTTACGTCCCCACTGGTAAACCAGACCATTGGTATAAGTACCCGGACTCGTACTCGGGAAAGATGTTTGCCCGATATTCGCCCCCATCCAGGTATATCCATTGTAATCAAAAATATAATTCTGTAGATTGGGAGCTACCCAAACCAGCCAGCTCCACAGAATATTCCCCTCGGCATCCTGAATTCCCACACAAGCATTGTAATTACCATTAAGTTTAAGCCCGAACTTTCCATAGGCCCGCAGCGCAGGGGTGTCAATTAAAATAGAATTGGCTAAAGTAGTCCATGCCCATAGCACCACGGGAGTCCAGGCCGTGGAGGAGGTGACATCGGGAATCTGGATACCCAGTTCGCTGCGGTTGGCCTGCTGCACATTGATATATGCCGTGTCCGCATTCGAGTAAAGCACATAGGTATTGGCCACATGTTCATAAGTCCTTGTCACCCTCGAATCGGATATGGAAAGCCCGGTTAGGTTCGAGGTGAGGGTGTAGTAATGGTTGCGGCGGATGTTGTAATCGTTGTAATTGTCTCCGCCCGGATAAATGCGGTAGCTGTAGCGGTAACCGGCGTTGGACATATCGTGATTCAATCCCTGCAACTCAATGTAGGTGGCATAGTCCACCCCTCCCTTGTATTTGGGCTGCGTGGTGGCGTTATCACCCGTCCCTCTGAGGTTCTCCGGCACATAAAAGGTCAGGGTTCCCCCATCATTGCCCGCCGGTTCATACGCTGTGTCGAACACGCTCGAGGTGTCCGGCTGCGCCGGATAAACGCCCTGCGGGGGATAGTACTGGCAACTGTCCCGCACATTGCACAGGCGGATCCGGTCCACGGCAAACTGCTGCTTAAGCGTACTACTCAGCGTATAGGTGAAGTCAATGCGCGCCAGCAGGCGGGTCATCTCAATGGTCTGGCTGTCCAGGTAGCCGGTGACGGGAACCGTTATCCCGGTGAGCTGTGCAAACATGGGGATGCATTTGATGTTCGCATCCGTGAGAAAAAACATTCCTTCCTCCGAGGTCGCCGAGGTGGCGGTGGTGAAGAAGGTGGCTTCATCCTGTGGCGGAGAGGCGAAAAGCGTGGAAGAAACATTGGCCACGAAATAAAGGTTGCTCAGCCCGGGTGCAAGTTCCACCTCAAAATCCACCGTGCTCAGATCGCCGATGAAATACTTGGTCACAAAGCTTCCCCCCTGGTATTGTAACAGCCAGATGTTCTGAATCAGGTTTTCATCAATGTCCGCCGGCGTGGTGGAACGGGTCTTCGTTTGCCCCTGCATGGGGGCCACCCCGAGCGAAAAGCGTGCCCGGACCAGGTCGTCCCGTTTTCCCGGAGTGTTTTTCACCGAATACTCGTCCGTGCAGGAGAACAGGGCCGTCAGCACTAGAAGCGCTAAAAGCATGAACTCTTTCCTTTTCATGATACTTCTGTTTTTATTGTTAGTTTTCTTTTCCATATCTTTTTCTTTCCAATCCTTTTTCGTTTCTCTTTCCTCTTTTTTTTCTTTATCCCTCATTTCAGGGCTCCGGTGGCAGGATGCTCAGCCGTGCATCACTCTGATACAGCCCCCTCAGGTTGTAATCCAGCGAATAGCTGTTGTTGCGCACCAGGTTATAATCGTTATAATCGTTCCCTCCGGGATAAATACGGAACACCGCCCGGTATCCCGCATATTCCCCCCCGGTAACCGTACCGGAGAGTTCCACGCAGGTGGCATAGTCCACCCCGGTTTTTCCCTTGGGCTGGAGGGTGGTGTTCCCTCCCTGTCCGCGCCGGTTCTCCGGCAGGTAGAAGAGCAGGGAACCTCCCCCGTTATCCGCGGCCTCCGGGGAGGTGGAAAACACCTCCCCCGGGGAGAGCTCCGCCGGATAGTTTCCCGAAGCGGGAGGAATGTAGGCCATCCAGACGGGGATGTTGAGCAGGCGTATGCTCTGCAGGGTGTAGATCGAAGCCAGGGAGGCATCCACGGAATAGTTCAGTTTAAGACGGACCACGCTCCGCATAAGGGTGAGGGTATCTTCCAGGGTCTCCCCAGAGGTCTTGATTTCGAACCCGGACAGCTCCCCCCACATGGGAAGGTAGTGCACCCCCTGGGCGGAGGTGTAAAGCAGGCTCCCTTCATCCGGGACCTCCATCCGGGAGGAAAGAAAGGAGGTTTCCCCCTCATCAAAGCCCGAGAGGGACTCCTCACCCACATTCGCCACGAAATAGAGGTTGCTCACCCCCGGATACAGGGGGACGTAAAAGCCGGTGGTATCGGGTGATTCCAAAAATTCTTTACGTTTAAACGTCCCGTCCTGGAATTGCAGCAACCACAGGGAAGCGATCCCGTTCTCGTTCACCGTTCCGGGGGAGGTGCTCCGCGTGGAAGCCCCGTTTTCCGGGGCCGGTGATCGCAGCGTAAAACGGACCTTGATCAAAGGATCGGCCACGGGGGTGGGTTCATCCCCGGAAGGTGTACAGGAGAGCAGAAGCAGCAGGCATCCCAACAGAACGCTTAACCGTGTGCCGGATGGTTTTCCCTTTCCGGCTCTCTTTTCCTTCTCTTCCCGCAGTCCTTTATTTTTTTTCATCTGTCTATTCATCTCTCTGTTATTGTCCCATTGTCGTACTTCCATTGTTCACGGGCACCCAGTCTCCGTCCGCCGGATCCAGAGGGGAGGATACGCCCATATTTCCCTGCGGGTTGGCATTCATGCTCCAGGGATAGGCTTCGAGCAGGAGCTTATTGGGAACGCCGACCTCGTCGGAGAAAGTTGCGCTGGCATCCCAGCTTTCGGGGACGATCTCCACCACCTGGGGCTGTCCCAGTTCATGATCGGTGGCTTTCAGGTCCCACTGGCCCACGCTGATCACTCCCCATGCCCCCCCTGCATCCACCGTGGAGGAATTCTCGTTCCACGGAACGATACGGAGCAACAGGTTGACTTTGGAGTCGGTGAAGCTAATGGTAAAAAGGTATCTCACCCCGGGCACAAAAGCCATCGGGGGGATGACGGCCGTAGCCGTACTGGATATATCGTTAATCAGAATATGCATGGTTAAGGTGAAGCCCGAGGCTTCTTCACGGGGTAAGACCACCGTATGTGCGGTGTGGGTCTGGCCCCCTTCATCTGTAAAACCGGAACCGCTGATCTGTGCGCTTCCGTCATTGGCTCCGCTCCCGGAGGTAAACCCGCTTCCCAGGACGTAGTCGCGCGGGGAATGTGGCAGTCCTTGCAGGGTCAGTCCCTGGCTGCCGGGGGATAAGGAAGTCACCACCTGGTTGGATGGATCGATTTGAAGGGTGAATTGTAAATCGGAACACTGGTGTTCCAAAGCCGGGAAAGTCACCGTTGTCGTGATCCCCGAGACATAAGTTGAACCGGAATAATTGAAAATGAAATCCGCACCCTGGTCAATGGTGACCGTACGGATCCCATTCCCTATTGAGAGTGAAGGTGAAAATGCATAAAAGGCGTAAGACCGCCTGTTTCTTAACAGCATGGGGTTACCGTCCCCAGCCGAAAGGCCCCCCTGTTCATCCGTCACGGTATAAGACTTGAGCTGCGTATAAGCGGTCTGCTCCTCCGCTCCCTCCACGCCGTAGGCCGCCACACTCAGGCTCTTCCCCTGGGGAAGATAGCCCGTGCTCCGGGTTCCGGAGGGCGGATTCGATGCGGTGAGTGAAGAGAAGTAGACGGAAGAAACCTCCTCCATATCCGGGGAAGGGGAACCGTCCTCCTGACTGCAGGAAGCAGCCAGAAGGAGGAGGCATCCCGCTCCAAGGAATCTGTTTATGATCTTTTGCATAATTAATGTCTGTTATACCGTAACGAATGAAAAAAGGACCCCTTCAGGTCAAACCTGCCTTAGTTGGCGCTGGCTGTCGGTTCCAAATCACCGGAAGCCTGATCCACCCAGTCTACCACCGTTACACTAGTGATTTGAAGGGCGGTACCTTTGCTGAGCAATACATTAAACTGGTAGTTCGTACCGGCGGTTAATGAGGTAAAGGTATCGAAAGGAGTAGCTCCCGGAGTAACCGAAGCCGTATAATCATTACCGTCAATGGTAAAGGTCACCGTGATCGGAGCTGCCGTGAGCGCATCAACCGGAACCATCAGGAAGCTCTGTTCCACTGGAGTGGCGGTGGAAGCATCCACATCGGCTTGAAGCGGCATGGTCAGGCTCAATCCCGAAGCGGCAACCGGAGAACCACTTACCTGGGAGGAATAAACCCCATCGGGAACGGCACTAGCCGCACCTGAGATGGACAGACTGGCAGTATTGTTCAACTCCGCACCCGAAAGGGCGATCTGGCTAATCACACCCGGATCGGTGGGAGTATTGTCCGTCCCGTAGGTTTCATCCTTGGTGATGCTGAACGTGATCTTGGAATAGGCATGTTCCATATCAGCAAATGTGGCCGTGGCAGTGGTCTTGTTCACCGTGGAAACCACACCGGAATAAACCAGGTCTTTGTCCGCAGCATCCGCCTGAGAGGTCAGGACGATAGCCGAAGGATCCGTAACGGAAGCCGTATAGGGAGACACCGCACATACACTGGCGTTACTGTTGTTCAGGTAAATGTAGTCGCTTACTCCGTTGGTATAATTCCATACACTATTTGTACCATCGTACGTAAAGGAAACAGGTCCTACGGCGGCATAAGTGTTCACCGCCAACCGGTAAACACCGATGGTGGAAGCGTCCGCATTGAGTTCGGTGGAAGCACGCGTAATAATGGTGGAGACCGAAGCGGTCTTTACCCCCAGGGCTGTGCCGGAGGAATCGGGAGAAGAAACTTCTTCATTGTTTGAGCAAGATGCCAACAGTCCGCCGGCAAACAGTGCTAATACTAAACTTTTTTTCATTTGTCTTTTTTTTTAATGAATATTAAACTAATTATTGAGAAATAAAACCTGATATTCAATCGGGAAGAGGCTCGAAGCCGGTAATTACCTCGTGGTCTTCCCAATCGGTTACGGTTACGTTATTGATCGTTAACTCCGCTCCCTGCGCAATGATGATACTGAACTTATAGTTCGTACCGGCGGTGAGCGAGGTGAAATTTGCAAACGGATTCACTCCCGGAGTGATCCGGCTTTCATAGCGGACCCCGTCTATGGTGAAGGAGACCGTAATGGGACTATCCAGCGGAGTGACGGGGATGAGCAGAAAACTCCGGCTGACGCCTTCGGCCGTGGCGGTGAGCGCCAGATCGGAGGCCGTAAACCCGCGTTCCGTCTCCGGGTAATGGTAAAGCACCGGGGCGGGCACCACCGTCAGGTTGGCGGATGGATACACCTGCTCCCCTTCAAATCCGATGGAGCTGACCACACCATCCCCAGGATAAGAGGGATCTTTGAGCAGGGAAAAAGTGATCTGGGAGTAGGCCCGGGAGAGATCGGCGAAATCCACTCCGGGGGAGTCTTTGTCCACTCCCTCCACAATGCCGGAATAGCACAGGTCAGCTGATTGCGTATACTCCCCCGCCTGAAGCGGCAGAGCGGAAAGATCCGTGAACGCCGCATCGTAGGGCGAGAGTGCGCAAACCTGTGCCTGGGCATCCGTGAGGTAGATGGGCGTTTCCCCAGCCCGGTAGTCCCATTGCCCGTTCACCGCATCGTACTCGAAAGCCACCGGGCCCTGGAAGTCGTATCCTCCCGCGGCAAGGCGATACACCCCGAGCGTGGCGCCGTTCTGTGTCAGCGGTGTGCTCGTACGGGTCAGGACCATGGAGAGCGAAACCGAATGCACACCCAGGGCGACTTCGGAGGGAGCCGGAGCCGGAGCGGGAAGCTCCAGACGGGTGAACTCCGTACAGGAGCACAGCAGGGAGACGGCCAGCAGGAAGAATCCCCTGTTCCCCCTCATCAGGGATATTCCCCGTCGTTTGCCAATGCTTTTAGGACTACTTTCGTTCATGCTTTTGTTTCTATTTTCGTTCATATTTTCTTTTGATGCTTTCGTTAATTTCATACTACCGGATCACCGCCGTTCCGCTATCCACCTGTTCCCAGTCGGTCAGGCCGCCCGTCAGGCCCAGGGGAGTATCCTCCCCGCCCACTTTGACCGTATACCGATAGGATACTCCGGGTGAAAACACCCGGGAAAGACTGCCCGTATATTCCCCGTTTCCGGTGATGATCTTCACCTCCAGCTCCATGACCGAAGAAGAGGGGAAAAAACAGGTGGCCGGAATACGAAGGACGGGAAGCCCCTGATCCACTGCCATTGTAGAAGATAGCGTATCGGAAGCCGTAGCGGGCAGCGTGAGCAGACCCGTCTGCACATCCAGACGGCCCTCCTTGTAAAAGCCGGACACCTGTAGCGTGGAAGCGGTAAAGTCAAACGGGAGCCCCGGGGCAACCTCCACCTCGAAACTGAGCTGGCTCACACAATGGCGGAAAGAGAGCGTGCCCGTGCGGTTCGTCTCGGAGACTTCCACGATCGCCGATTTTGAGGCACAAAGCACATCCGTACCACCCGGGAATACAATGGATGCGGGATCGGAAGCCTCCTGGCTGTAAGGAGCGTAAGCATACAGGGCGTAGCTGTAACCGATGCTCAGATCCACCGGAGTGGAGGAAGACAACGCTCCTTCCGCCAGGGAGACATAAGAGAGATTGGTGTAATAAGCCGTAGCGGGAGGATTTTCCGGGGAGGTGACATAAACACCCACCGAAGTACCTTCGGGAAGGGATTCTTCCGAAGCCCGCGTGTCCAGTGACCAGGAACTTCCGCGAAGTTGCAGCCGGACCGTGGGGGGGGGGGCTGCGATGTCCTCTCCGGTTCCGCTATTCCCCGAACAGCTGCAAAGCAGGCACAAGCCCAGGAATACCGTTCCTAAGAACGGAAACAGGAACGGGAGTGCGGATACCACCGGACCCTTCCCACGGGAAGGAATCCCGGATGCTCTTTTTCGCGCTATTTTTGTTTTTATTCTCATCTGATCTGTTCTCTTTTTATGCTCTTTTTATTTCTTCTTTATTTCCTTGTATGCTGTCTTCTTTATTCTGTGGGGTGGATTTTATTTCACCTCAACACTCCCCTGCTCATAGCTCCAGTCGGTCAGCGTAGCCGTGAAGATCCCGCCCGTGGTTCCTTCCACCTCAATGGTGGCATCTACTACCACCGGGATCACCGTTACGTTCACCGTAGCCATTGCATCCGTGATATCCACTTGCAATTCCTGATGACCTCCCGAATGGAAACCCAAAGAAATCCCCAGGATATTACCCGCCTGTTCGGATTTACCCAGGAAGGTGATGACTGAAACCAGTCCGTCCGAACGGATCTCCGGGCTGAAGAAGATCACGCCGTCTTCCTGCTGAAGCTCTCCCGTGGAGAGATTCACCGAACGGGAGATGCCGCTCAGGGTGCAATCACAGGAACCCACCGCAGTGGACTCGCCCCTCAGGTGGATATTCACTTCGCATCGACGGATAAAATTATCGGGAGTCAGTTCAGCCGTCCCACCCGAAGGGGTCACCGTAAAACTTCCCAAACCGATACCGTAGGCATGGCTTGGTTGGGACAGGTAATCCGCACGGCTGACCGGACTGGCATGCATCGAAGCCAATTCGTAACTGTCCAGGTTGCTGTAGGAAACCCCCACCGCATCCGTGTTATAGGCCAACACCCGGTATTCACCCGGGGGAAGGGACCCCGTAAAGGATTCATTCCCTTTACCCGTTTCCCGGATCAGGCTGCCGTCGGAACCGTAAAAAAGAAGAGCCATCTCTGCGGGGATGCTATCACCCGTCCCCAGACTATCCCAGTTAAAACGGATGGAAACGGAAGCCGATGAAGGACGTGCGGAGAGTTCCTGGCGCGTACAACTTCCCAACAAGGGAAGAAAGATGCTTCCCCATAACAGCAGGCCATATGTTCGTTTGCGGATATTCATTTATTTTCTTAGCTGTTTAGTTGTTCCAAAACGGTATGTGAGCAACAAACGGATTCCGGTCAGGCGGAAGCCGCCCTTACGATACGAGGAATCGTAATAGTACGAAGGACGGTCGTAGTAGTAACGGTCCCCGCAAACCTGGCGGTAACCATACTGCATGCCAACCTCCATGCCGAGCCTGCCGGAAAGAGGAAGGTAATACCCCAGGGAAAGCCCGCTCTCCATGTATTTGCCCGTTTTGCCGTATTCACTCGACGAGGGCTTCAGGTTATACTCCCCGAACAGGCTGTAAACGCCCCCGTAAAAACCGGTGTAAGAACCGGACGGGTCCGGCCAGAAACGGGATTCCACCGACACGAAAGAGGGGGCCCAGATCCGTTCGCCCTTATGGCTGGAATACGCCCAGCCCAGATTCAGGGACCAACGCGGAAGGGCGTACCACTCCAACTCCAGATTAGGAGTCGGGAACTCCCATTCGAAACCCGGGGTCAGCCCCGCCCAGTAAAACAGGTTTGTTTTCAACGCCACCATCAACCGCCGCTTAGCAGAAGAAGGCGGAGAGTCCATGCCGGGAACGGACAGCGAATCGTCGCAAAGAGGTTCCCCTGCGCTAACTAAAGGTTCCATGGAAGGAATAGTCGTTTTGACCCGGATACAGGAGTCGGGAGAACCGGAATACGGCAACCCGCCCGAGGAAACATAAACCGTATCCGAAGAGGATGGTAACTCTTCCGTAACAAAAGCGGAGGTATTTTTGGAAGACGGCCGGAACACAGGCAGGCTCCACTTACCCCCGCAAAGCGGGAAGGGAACGTAACGGGATACGGCAAATTCCACCATACCCGCATCCGCCGTGGATAACGTATAGCTGATCAACCGGTTGGAATCAGGGGAAACGGCGGAGGGAATATAACTCACTTCAATGGTATTGCGCCTCCCCCCGACCGTATCAAAACAGAAGATGAAAATGTTATCGGAAAAATGATGCCGGAGCTTGATATAAGCACGCACCATACTCGCCTGGCGAGAAGCTTCATTGATCCGGTAATAGTCGGATAAATCCCCGCTCCTGAGGAAGGCTTTGATCAACAGATGCGAATGCTCCCCGAAGAGTGCCGTGCGATGGGACTCCAGCAAGAGATTCATCGCCTGCAGGGACGAAGAGTTCCCCTTATGATCCTTCAAAAAGTAGGGATACCCCTCTATAAAACGGAAAAGGAAGAAAGCCTGGCTGTCCGGTGCCGGGGTCGCAACGGGATTTCCCCCCGGCGGGCAAGATACCGGTTGTTCAAGGACCGCCGGAGTAACCGGAGGAAAGAAATGCTCATACAGCTTATGGGCAAAAAGCAGGGCTATAGCCAGGAGTACAATAAGGCTTGCCAATAAAAACAGCAAGGTCAGCTCCCGCCTTCTCTCCTTTCCGGTTGTTCGATGTTCCTTATCCAAGTTCATTTCCCTATTTTGATGGTTTAAGCATATTTTTCAACGTGTATGGGCCGGGTGGAAGAACCTCTCCGAACCCCATTTACACTTTCCGTTACTTCACAGGTAACGGAAAGGAAAGATTTACGAAATAAAAGACACACAGGTGGGCAATTGCATCCTTTACTTAAATAGTTAAGTATTTTTTATGGATATTCCGGAGAATACAACGGGGAAAGGGGAGATGTATCCGACAGGGACAAATAAGATCGGGATTTTTTCAGATGTACTATAATAAGTTAAAGATCACAAAAAGGGAAAAACGCGGGGAAAGGATTTTGTCTATAATTAGAAAACATAGGAATACTTATATAAATATACACGTATATATATACTATGGAAAGAGGGTCCCAAAAGAAGAACAATCCAAAAGAATAGGCCTGTCATTGGTAAAATAAATAAGATTTTTTAGTTTTTATTTGGTGTTTCGGAAAAAGTATATATCTTTGCATCCGGAATCTCCTTTCCGTTACCTGTGAAGTAACGGAACAAGGGGATTTTTTCTTAAAGCCCCTTTGCCATCAGGGCTTATTCCATTCTTCAAATCTTCAGAGCTAGCGTTTTTTCCTTTCGTCTAACAGCTAAAGGGTCATAAGGATTCAGAATCAGCCGGATAACCTTACGATTGGCCAGCTTGAGTCTACCGGTATTAAAACAGGACAGATAGGCATAAGTCATCTTCTCCGAGGCATGCCCCAGAGATTCGCTGATCAGGGAGACCGGAATGCCCTGGTGATAAGCCGCCGTGGCCCACGAGTGACGGGCGACATAAGAAGTCAGACGCACCTTCAGTCCTAAAAGAGCGGAAAGCTTCTGCAGGTGGAGATTATACAGGCGAAGCGCACTCTGATACTGACGATAACCCGCAACACCCTTCTTGCTCACGAAGGAAAGCAGGTAAGGGGAATCATTCTTCAAAGAGGCGTATTTTTGAAGAATGGCCAATGCGCAAGGTTCCAGCGGAACACTCAGGAAACGGCCCGTCTTACTGCGGCGGTAACGAAGCGTTTTTCCGACAATGTCACTGCGGCGGATATGGATCAGGTCTACAAAGGGAATGCCACGCAGGTAGAAAGAAAGTAGAAACAGATCACGGGGAAGAGCCAGGGGGGAATCCTCAGGAAGCGAAAGCTCCCTCAGGCGACGGATCACCGAAGGGGAAACCGCCCGTTTGGCTGCCGGAGCGCTACCGGTAAATACCGATTTGAACAATCCCGGGGGAATATCCGGAATACCGCTTGCCGAAGCGCGGTTGCATAACGCACGAAGCATGCGCATATAAAGGGATACCGTGTTGCGGCGGCAATTCTGACCATACAGGTACTGCTCGAAATCCTTGAGCATTAGCGGGGTTAACTCCGAAAAACGCAGGTCATCCCTACCTGAAAAACGGAGCAGGCGTCTTAACGAACACGAATAGGAGTGGGCCGCACCATGATGCCCGCTCCCAATCAAATCCCCGATCAGGGAATCCGTAAAGGTCTTTAATGAAGTCAATGCATTTGCTTGTTTGTCGCTTCTTTCCTTAAACCATCTCATTTACAATCTTTTTTTGTTTTTCGACCGCAATATTAATGAACTACGCTTGCGGTAAAAAACGAACGGTAAATGCCGGAAGAAAGAAAAAAACTGAGTTAATAATAATCTTTATTGACGTATTTGTAAATAACTATGCATTACAGATACTGTGATCAAAAGTAATATAATAAAAATAAGGAAAAACTCTTCTAAAGAATGAAACAAAAAACAAATCAGGTAAGAATTTTACCCGGTTAGTAAGTATAAACAGACCTGTTTGGATAGGTTTTATCAATTAAAACGAAATGTATTGAAACAATATTGAAGTAATTACAGATTAGAACCTATTTAAATTATGTCATTATAATAGCAAGCGAATACATATATAAATATAGACAAATCAAAAAAAGGGAATATCCTATCTAACGAAAAGCCCCGCTTGACATTCCAGCTTAACAGGTTTGCCACAAAATAGAAATAGTAATCGCCTTTCTTTGCCCCCGACAATAAACAACAGTACTAACTTAGAATTAAAAACCTCCGTAAAAATGAAAAGACGCATTTATTATCAGCTCTTAGCTGTATGCTTTCTAACCGTTTTCTCTCTTACAGGATGTGAACAGAATGAAGAAATCGAAGCAAAGTCCGGTGATTATTCCAAACCAAGTCTTACAACAGGAATCTTGAACATGAATTCCACGGCAGATTCCCTTGCTACACCGCTAGCGAATAAATTTGTAGAAGAGTGGACTTCGGATAACAAAGACACCACTACCGTTACAGGTACAACAAAAGTGATCAGAACCTGTGTGCTATATGCTAAAGAGAGCTTAAACAGTTTAACACGGAGTTCCGTGGATGATATTAAGAGTGAAATTTCGCTGATGATTAAACAAGACTCCACACTTTCTCCAACGTACAGGGACTTGCTGGATTCTTATGCTGGTGGGATCTTTGATTACATTTACAGGTATGAGGGTAAAACCGTTGACGCAGAGTTTTACACCGGATTGGGAGACTTAAAAGAAACTCTGTACACTAAAATTATAATGGAATATAATGAAAAGGAAAGTATTAGTTATTCCGAATATTCCGATTTATGCTTGTATGTGGGATATATGTGTGATGTTTCCAGACAAATGTTAGAAATGAAGGATAACACGACTTCCACCACCAGAGGTTTCCTCAGCCTTTTTAATCCTGTAACATGGTTCAAAGGAGCAATAAAAGCCGGCACTTCGCTATTTAAGGGAGATCCCGTTCCGATCTTTCTGCAACTGGGCTCGTCCAGCGGAAAAGGATTCTTTTATTCCACGCTCATTTATGTAATGGACGAAACATTTGATTATGACAACCCATATTATTCCAGCCGGACAAAATCCATGTTTTCAGGGTCTATCATCGGCTCTGCACTTAAACTAGGCAGGTGGTATGATGCATTACAATCAGGAAATGTAATCAAAATGACTAAAAGCGTTTATAACGTATTGAAATGCGCTGTACCCGCTGATAAAGATGAAAACAAGGAGAGTAGCGAGTATATACATTCCTCATTCGGCTTTAAAAACGTGGCTTACCGCGGACAGGGCATTGCATCTTCCAATAAGAAAAATGTATTATGGCTTACACCTAACGGAGATGTTGTACTGGAAAAGTTGGATAGTAAATTAAAGGTGGAAGAAACCATCTATTGGTATAGGAACATCAGCTTTACACTCTCCGGCAAAACATATGGCAGCCCGGCAACCAAGATTCATTTTTATAAGGGGAATTATAAGAATGAGGGCTATAAGGAAGGCTTGTTAATGCAATATCTTGATTATACCGGTAATAAAAAGAATATGTTTCTGCTCACAAGCGAACAGGTGGGAGGTTTCTTCAATACTCTTTATATTAATGATAAAGGGGAAGTCAGACCAATCAATGTTTCTACTAAGATATAAAGGATTGAACATTAATACTTAAAAAACAAAAAGGCAATTATCCCACAGTAGGATAGTTGCCTTAGCTTTTATTATTTACAAATTCCAAAAACGTAGGATCTTGTATATCAGTCTATTTAATAAACAACCGAAATGTATACAAGAATTCACCTTTCAATTCTACTTTAAAGTATTCGATTCAAATGATATGCGGTTTTTCTCAATTTGAGTCATATTGGCTTTAGCCCAATAAATAAGGTGCCGGATATTAGGCAAAAGATCTTTTCCCATCTCCGTTAAACTGTATTCTACTCGTGGAGGAATTTCATTATACATCTTCCTTGACAAGATACCATCGGACTCCAACAGATGAAGGGTAAGCGTAAGCATCTTCTGCGAGATATCCCCCAGTGCCTTTCCTATTTCACTAAAGCGCATTTTCTCTGCATCTCCTAAAAGATCTATAATCAAAATAGACCATTTATTGGCTACTCCATCTAAAACTGACCGAACCGGACATGCTGACTTGCTCCTGCTTCTCACTTTTATCTCTCCTTAATTTATAATCAAATTACATCTTAAAAACTATTTCGTTACAAAACCAAGATAGTTATCAATATCCTTCGCTAAACGCTCATCGACATCAGGAGCAAAAGCCCCGTGGAACACATGATGCGACAAATATTTCGCTCCAACAAATTTAGCAGTCGATTCAATGGGACGTAACAAATCTCCGATAGTCCCGTAAACGCTATCATTATATACATCTTCCACTCCTGCAGTAGACACGGCAACTCCAATCTCTTTGCCGGCAAGCTTATCACCACCTTCGCCGTAGCACCATCCATAAGCAAAGACATCATCCAACCACTTCTTTAACAATGGAGGCATATTATACCACTGAAAAGGAAACTCCAAAATAACTCTATCCGCTTGTTCCAACAAAGTTTGTTCCGCCTGAACGTCTATATTCCAGTTAGGATATAAAGCATATATATCATGAATATGTACTTCAGGATGAGCCTGGGACAGCGCCCCTGTCCAGACTTTATTAATATGTGAATTGGCTATATTCGGATGAGCCAAAATTACAACTGTTTTCATACTTTCTTATAGTATTTATTTTATTATTTTAATATCGAAATCAACTTTGTTTCAATCCCATATATGCTTATTGCTGAGAGCATACTTCCCGCCGCCTGTAAATACCAAAGCCAAAGCACCCAAACAGTAAAGTCCAAGTAATTCAACTGCCCATCCACCTTGTTCATTCAGAGTAAACATCATTGGCAGATGTACCAACATTGATGCAACAAAACAATTAAATGCAAAAACCAAGGCAGCTACTCTTGTACCATATCCCAATATAACAAAAATAGGAGCTATTACTTCACCGATATAAACCCCATAAGTGACAAATGAAGGCAAACCATTCTGAAGGACCACTTGTTCAATAAAACCAACTCCATGAGTCAGTTTAAAAATACCATGTAATAACATTAATACTCCAACACTCAAACGCATGATGAGTAAGCCTAAATCGATGTTCTTTTCTAAATACTTCATAACTTTAGTCTATTTAATTAATTTATATTATATATCTACTCTCTTATTGGGAGCAAATATATAATAAGCACTTTATTCCTACAAGAACGTACCATACCGTTTGTTACTTACCAAAATGTAACCATTACATATTTACAAGCATTTAAGGCTATAAGAGAAAATCGTTATTTAATATTAATTAACAGATAGTTATCAGATATAATCTATTCAGAGCCTAGATAAAAAATCAGGGTTAAGTGCGTGTCAAAAGCCGACTTACACTTAACCCTATCAGATATACCACGTATCCTGAAAATACTAATATACCTTAACTATTACCGATTGTTTCTTCACGTTCCATCCTAAAAGTGTAGCCCCTAACTTTTGGCTTGCATCCGCATTATATTCCACCATAACAGTTTTGGATGCTCCGGGAAGAACTGAAATATAATTATCATCATAGAAAGCAGGAAGGACTCTTTTACCGGTCTTCTGATCAATCAAAGCTACTCTATTAAAGAATGCCACCGGATTTCCCTCAGGATTGGTAATGATCAATTCCACTTTTCCTGCAGCAACCTGACGGGCACTAAACGAAACATTCGCCTGCTTCATTTCCTTTAATCCCGAATAGATTCCACTTCCATCGGGGAACCAATAAAAGTTATCACTAACCAGCTCTTTCCGGTCATTCAGCAATTGTAAATAAAGGAAACCACCTTTATCTTTCAACAACTGGTCTATACCTAATTTCATAGAGGCGATCTTCTTCACGGAAGATGCACCGATATAAGAAAGAACCTGAGTCAGATTCGTTGCTTTCCCTGTCATATCATAATACGTCACAACCAACATTAAATCATTCAACGGTTCAAACAAGTTGTTGACTATCATAATATCCTTATTATCCGGACTACACATCACATGCACCGGTTCACTACCCTTACGCAAGCCAAACAGACAGGCATTAGGATCCAGATAGTAATCATACATCTGCCCACGCATGGAAGTCCATGGATTTTGTGTTTTCCAAATAATAGCGCCGGTGTACCACTCCCACATGTGGGAACTGAAACCTTCCATCAAAGCGCGATACTGGTCATAATTAACCAATTGGGCCTTCATTGCAAAATCGTGAATATCCTGCGGTGCACCATAAGGGACTAACGCACCCTCATAACCCACACCTGTATAAGTATGATAGGTCCACACCGAGTCCGCCTCCTCATTGAACTTCACATTAGGATTATAAACCGGCGGAATTTGATTCTTTTCGGGTATAAAACGATTAATAGATTCATAGTCCCCTACTCCTACAGAACCAACTTCCGAGTTAAATGGCCAAGTCCTTTTTTCCCAAAACGAATTAATGGGTTGGATAGTATATGGTCCGTCACCATTCCCCCCTAAAAAGTTATACGACCATTCATCAGAGTTGGAATATTCTACAAACCAGCGTGTACCATCCAAACGAGGCAAAAGATCATCACGCAAAGGTTTTAAAATATCAGCCGGAGGCATAATTTCATTTCCTCCGCACCAGATAGCCAACGACGGATGATTACGAATCATTTTAATCATATCTTCAGCCGATTCCAATGCCAGTTTATGATCGTCAGGGTATTTGCGCCGGGTCCATTGATCTTCCGCTTTCATAGGATCCACCCAACGGCCATTACAATCGCCGGAGAACCAAAAATCCTGCAATACTAACATTCCGTATTTATCACACGCATTGTAAAACTCAGGGCGTTCTGTCAACGCTCCGCCCCAAATACGAATAAGGTTCAAATGCATATCCCGGTGATAACGGATCTCTGCATCATAGCGCGCATCCGAAAAACGAAGCATGGCATCGGAGATGATCCAATTTCCACCTTTAATGAATATCTTCTGCCCATTCACACTAATCTGCTTGCTACGAGTAACCTCGTTCCAGTTTGTTTGTATCTCCCGTACACCGAATTTTAGCTTTTCGGTATCCGATGGTTCCTCCTTATCTTTCTCCACAAATTGCATTTGAAGAGCATACAAATTCTGCGGGCCATATCCGGCAGGCCACCACAATTTAGGATTATGAAGCGTAAAATCCGGCAACTTCACTTCTTTAGACTCACCGGCTCTCAGAGTGACTTCCTGTGAAACAGTCTCTCCATCAAGAGTATAGCGTAGAACCCCGGCCACAATATGCCCAGATGCATTCTGAACTTCCGCACTCGTCTTCAGCAAAGCATCAGCTTGCTTTCCCTCCGGCATGCGTACCCCGGGGAGCAAAGTCACAATATGCGGATTCTTAATATTCACCGCACCGGTACGCTCAATATATACTTTATCCCAAATTCCGGTATTTCTATCACGGATAGGTTGAATCCAGTCCCAGCCAGCCACATACTGATGCGACACATTACGGGCAATCGTGCCATCTCCTCCTTGTCCACCGTTAGGCCTCCCTACGGGGTCCGGTGGGTAAACAATCACGGCCAGCCTGTTCTTTCCACCAGGTAGAAGCAACTTGCTGACATTAAAAGTTTTCCGTAGATACATCCCTTCATAAGGCTCTTTGTTTACCTTATGTCCGTTCAGATAAATTTCACAACTATAATTAATCCCCCTGAATGTAAGCCATACCTGCTCATCTCCAGTAGGTTTATGTTCTTCGAAGTCCTTTACAAACCAATAGGTATAATAGTCACGTCCGATGTTATAGATATCCGGAATCTTATTATTGTTCATTCCGTAAAAAGGGTCCGGTATCTCACCGTTAGCCAACTGCGTAGTCAATACCGTTCCCGGAACCACTGCCTGTTCCCATTTTTTCAGACTGTACGAAGACTGCGAAATAGCATTTCCGTTATCTTTTACCTTTAGAGAAGGCATGCATTTCCATCCACTATTCAATTCGTATTGCATTTGAGCATGCGCTACACCAAACGTCCATAACAACAATAATAAAAAAGCCAGCTTATTCTTCCTCATAAACATGCATACATTTACTTAATACTATTCAATAAGTCCAATTTCCCGTTATTAACCAAATGGACAATCAACTCACCAAACAATGTGTTTTGCCATGCAAACCAGGGACGGGTAAAATGAGTTGCATCATCCTGATCAAAAGATTCATGCATAAATCCCGTGCCTGCATCCGTATCCATCAACATCTTGACACATAGCTTTATCTCTTCATCATTTTGCGACGTAAAAGCCTTCATCATAATACTCATAGGCCAAATCATGTGTAAGCCGTAAGCTGAGACATGTGGACCGCCAATACCTTCACCAGCCTTACCCTTAAAAAAATATGGATTATGATTACTCCATACAAAACGACGGGTATTCTGGTAAACAGGATCATCAACATTCACATCACCGAGATAAGGCATAGCCAGCAAGCTCGGCACATTGGCATCATCCATGAAGAGTTGATTACCATACCCATCCACTTCATACGCATAAACAGTCCCGAAATCAGGCTTATCCGCAGTAGCATATTTCTTTAAAGCACCTTCCACTTCATTAGCCAGATCCGTACATTCCTTGGCCAAAGCAGTATCACCCTTCACCTTAACAGCAATCTCAGCCACCTTATGTAAAGAAGATACAGCAAAGAAATTAGACGGAATTAAGAATTGATAGATGGTAGCATCATCAGAGGGACGAAACAGAGAAGCAATCAATCCAACTGGCTTTATGGGATTACCCCATCCATCATTCATCACCGTATCAGACGCTTTTTCTGTTGCACGCTGGAATTTATAAGGGCCATTAGATGTCTTTCGTTGTTGTTCCTTAAAAGTACGTATCACCCTATACATCGCTTTTACCCAGTCTGCATCGAATACACTGGCATCTCCCGTCACTTTCCAGTATTCATAGGCCAACCGGATAGGATAACAAAGAGAATCAATCTCCCATTTACGTTCATGAAGTTCAGGAATCATATCAGTCAGATCACTCATCCACTCACTACCTGTAGGACCGTCATTAAAAGCATTGGCATACGGATCTATATTGATGCACATAGTCTGTCTGCGAATAACCCCGGCCAACATCCTACGTAACTTTTCATCCTTATTAGCAAACTGGACATAAGGCCATACCTGAGCCCCGGAATCACGCAACCACATCGCATGAATATCTCCGGTATAAACAAATGTATCATCTTTGCCATTCAACACTCTGTAATGCACCGTAGTATCCAACGTATTTGGAAAACAATTTTCAAACATCCATGCCAATTTTGCATTAGTGAGTAATTGTTTAATACGTTGTATTTGCCCCTCAATAACCGGGGAAGTAAACAATCGTTTTTCTTTAACCGGGCGTTTCGATTCATATTTTTCAGTTATACCTGATTCAATACGCGTATTATCACTCGGCAGGCTATAATCCCAGGCATACAAACAGCCTGTGCTCCATAAGCTACAGATCATTAGACAGCCACACATTTTAGTAATTCTTCTCATTATGTTTTTCAGTTATAAATTGCTAATATATATCTGTTTGATCCAAACAGGCACCTACTTCATTCGCAAAAGCAGCGTTATTTTTTCCTGAGCTAAGGCCTGTCAGTAGCCAAAGCACCGAAAGATGATACTTGACCTCCCATTTCAAATTCAAGAGTTCCTCCATCCACAATATCTTTAAAAGTGATATAAGACTTTGTATAAGGCTTACCATTTAATTTTGCAGACTGGATATACATATTGTCCTTACTATTATTATGGGCTATAATTTTAAAAGTTCTATCATGTCCAACATTCAAAGTAGCTTCTTTTACAATCGGACTACCGAAAACAAAGATTCCACCAGCCGGATCAACCTGATAAAGTCCAAGTGCGGACATTACGTACCAAGCCGACATCTGGCCAACATCTTCATTGCCACATAACCCATCAGGGTCAGCTTTATATAAGGTAGACATTACTTCACGCAAACGCGGAGCAGCTTTATAAGGCATTCCTGCATAATCATACAGATAAATGATGTGATGACTGGGTTCATTGCCATGGGCATATTGACCTATTAGCCCCGACACATCAGGAGCCGCATCTTTACCCAAATCACCCTGTACTATAAATAAAGAATCAAGTTTAGACACAAATGCTTTTTCGCCACCAAAGAGTTTGATTAAACCATGCACATCATGAGGAACAAGCCAGGCGTATTGCCAGGCATTTCCTTCAGTATAATCTCCTTTACCCGGGGCGGTAAAGAACGGATCGAACGGTTCACTAAACTTACCCGTGGAAGAAAGCCCGCGCATAAAGTGAGTCTTGGAATCCCAATAATAACGGTATGACTCACTCCGGTGATGGAAATAATTATAATCAGAAGTCTTACCTAAAAATTGGGCCACTTTCGCAACACAAGCATCAGCCAGCGCATACTCCAATCCTTTGGATGTTGTCTCATTGGAAGGCTCTTTATCGTAAGGAATATACCCATACTGTTTCAACAAATTCATGGAACGTTCATTCAACATGGCAGAGGTCTTCATTGCCTTAAATACTTCTTCCTGGTCCGCCTTATCCGGCAAGAATCCCTTTAATACCAAATCGGCCAGAACCGGAATGCCCGGATTGCCTACCATACAATCAGTTTCATTTCCCATTAAGTGCCACACCGGCAACTTACCTTGCTGCTTAAAAATATGCATAAAGGTTTCCGCATAGTCTTTCATGCGATCAGAATGAACCAATGTCGCTAACGGATGGGCCGCACGATAAGTATCCCACAAAGAGAATGTCGTATAATTAACAAAATCTTCGTTTTGATACACTTTTCCGTCACTACCTCGGTAATCCCCATTCACATCACAGAAGACAGAGGGAGCAATCATCGTATGATAGAATGCAGTATAAAATATCTCGGTGGCAGTTTCATCAAGCATATCAACTTTTATTCTGCCCAACTCATTATTCCAAAGAGCTAAAGCCTTATCAGCAACAAGATCAAAAGATTGCGAACCGATTTCTGTCTTTAGATTCAGCTTGGCATTATCCACACTGACAGCAGAGAGCCCTACCTTTACAGATAAAGGATCTGACTCACCCTCATTTTTGAAAGTCATACTTCCAATAGAATCACCTGTTATCATACAACGCTGAATAGTCTTCGAAAAGACCGCAGTAAAATAAACTTGTTGATGCTTGGCCCATCCTGTTGAAATACGATAACCGGAGATAGTACTATCATTATCCTGCACCAACTTACTATCCACCCATTGATCCCAGCCAATACCATTATGCAAATCAATGATAACAGAAGCATCTCCTTTCTTTGGAAAGACATAACGGTGAAAACCTGCACGAGCAGTAGCTGTCAACTCCACACGAATATTGGATGGTCTCATCACCACAGAGTAATATCCGGGAACCACCTTTTCATCAGCATGACTAAAAGTTGCAGTGCTTGATCCGTCCTGAACCGGGAAAAACAGCACATCTCCCAAATCACCTATTCCCGTTCCACTCAAATGGGTATGGCTAAAACCTACCAGCACAGAATCACTGTAATGATAGCCCGAACACCAGTCCCATCCCCGCACCGGCTCCGTTGGGCCAAGTTGAACAAAGCCAAATGGCACACTTGCTCCGACAAACACATGACCGTGTCCACCGGAACCTATCATTGGATTAACATATTCTACCGGAGACTTTATACTTTTAGCATACTTGCTCCGGCTACAGGATACTGCACTCAATAAAATCAGTATCCCAAGTCCTGCCAATTTAAAACTCTTCATGGTATTTCTATATAATCAGTTAAACGTATATCATCGGAAGAAGCACCTACCTGAAGCAAGAATTTTCCCGACTCCACTACGCGCTCCATTGCTTCATTGACCAAAGCAAAATCATCTTTTGCCAGTTCAAAGATAATAGTTTTTTCCTCTCCTTTTCTTAAAAACACACGACAGTAATGTTTTAGTTGCTTGACGGGCTGAACCACCGATGCTACCATATCACGTAAATAAAGTTGAGGAATTTCATCTCCATCATAATTACCCGCATTCTTTACCGAGAAAGAAACTTCAAAAGAATTATTGCCTTTAGGGCTCACTTTCAAACCAGAATATTCGAAACGAGAATAACTCAATCCGTATCCAAAAGCATAAAGCGGTTTAGCTGTTTCTTCCACATAATCATGAGCCACGGGATTTCTTTTATTATAATATACAGGAAGCTGTCCCACACTTCTGGGCACGGAAACGGGCAAACGACCTGCCGGATTATAATCTCCAAAGAGGACATCGGCGATGGCATTACCTCCTTCCTGACCGGGATACCAAGCTGTTAACAAAGCATCTGCATGTTCTGCCGCCCAATTTTTATTTAGAGGCCTCCCTTCTATATAAACCACTACCAAAGGCTTTCCGGTTGCGTTCAATGCTTTCAGCAGTTCCATTTGACGCCCCAAAAGAGTAAGCGTAGCCCGGTCAAAGCCCTCTCCACATTCCATATCACTAACCACAGAAGCATCCGTCACAGCTGCCCCGGTTTCTTTATAACTTGTTTTAAAATCACGTGCACTGGAGCCACCAACAACAGCTATTACCACATCTGAACTTTCAGCTACTTTCACAGCTTCCTGAATGCCATTGTACGTAGTATCGCGTATAGCACATCCTTTTACGTATTGCACCCGCGAGGCACCGACCTTACGAATAACGCCATCGAGTACAGTTACTACATATCCGGCAGCTTGTGGAGCAGTATAGTCTCCCAACATATTATAAGTATTATCTGCATTAGGACCAATAACAGCCACCTTACCAATCGACCGTGAAAGAGGTAATAGATTGTCCCCATTCTTCAGCAGGGTAATCAGATTTTGGGCACACTCACGTGCCAACGCGACATGAGTTGCAGAGCGAACTTCTCTTTCAGCTTTCGCCGGATCAACATAAGGATGCTCAAACAAACCCATCTCAAATTTCAAACGTAAAATACGGCAAACCGCAGTATCGACAAGAGCCTCATCCACTTTATGCTCACGAACAGATTTAATCAAGGTGAAGAAAGCATCCCCGCCAAGATCAGCATCCAAACCAGCCTCCAGTGACCGGACGGCTCCTTCGGCCGAAGAAGAAGCCACGCAATGACTGCTTTGTAAACCTTCAATAGCATATAAATCGGACACTGAAAAACCACGGAACTTCCATTTCTTACGTAATACATCCGTTAGCAAATAGCGATTAACGGTACATGGAATTCCGTCCAATGAATTATAAGAAGTCATCACCGACAAAGCTCCCGCTTTCAATGCTTGATGAAAGGGAGGTAAATAATCACTATTTATTTCTCTCATACCAACATAAGAGGGGCCTCCATTTTGTCCACCTTGAGGAATACCATAGGCTATGAAATGCTTTAAAGTTACAACCGTAGCATCAGGACGTTCCAAATCACCGCCCCCGAAACCTTTGATCATAGCAGCTGCCAAATCCCCTGATAAAACAGGATCTTCCCCAAAAGTCTCTTCCACACGCGACCAACGTGGGTCTCTGGATAAATCAAGCACCGGCCCGTAACTGATATGTCCGCCTTGTAAACGGATTTCTTCTGCAATAGCATGTCCTTCTTTCTCCAGCAAATCCGGGTTCCAAGTAGAAGCCATCCCAATGCCAGTAGGAAAGACAGTAGTTCCAATGGCCATATGACCATGTGGAGCTTCCTCGGCCAAAAAGAGAGGAATACCCAAACGGGTATGCTCAATGACATATTTCTGTAATGCATTACCTGCCTCAGCTGCCAACTTCGGATTCAAACCATTCTCTAATGTTTTCTTTGTCCACGGATCGGCACGGAAGGTGCCCCAAAGCATTCCCACCTGCCGTTCTTGAGTCATCTTTTTGAATTGCTCCGAAGCATGTACCTTCTTTCCATCAATTTGATACATATTCCATCCCAAAGGACACAGTAATTGACCTACTTTTTCTTCGAGCGTCATCCGTGAGAGTAAATCCTGTGTACGAACTTCTACCGGAAGCTTCGAATCACGATAAGGAAATACATTTTGTTGTGCCTGTAATGGAGATAATCCAAACAATAACAATAAACTTCCGATTATTTTCTTTCGTTGCTGCATTACTATTGATTTAAAGTTTCTTTTCAAAGTCTCCTTCCTATCCTGACAAAGGAGGAATAATGAAAGGATGAAAGAAGACTTGTGTGTAAAGTTAATAAAACATATATAACTGGTTCAATTTTTATTCTATTCTTATTTCAGCCATACCCGGATTTTCATTTTCACGAATCATACGGGTAGCTTTTAGAACAACATATCGTGCATATACCGGAGCAAAGAAAACCGACTGCCAGACAGGATGATTACGAATATTGGAGAATTCGCCTTTTGTCACCACCTGATCGATCTTGTCTGGTGACAAACCAACAGACAATTCATAATTTGCAATCAACCCTTTGTGATAAGAATGCTGATCGGGTAAATAATAAAAAGAACGAATCAAACGTTTTTGCCCCAAGTCAATCAACACCTCATTCCCCTTTACAAAGCAAGTTGTGGTATCATTCCGGTCCATGCACTTCTCCATCTCCTCAGCGTCAACGTTCGGAAGGGTAAACGAGTACCCTTTTACCTCAATTTCTTTAGAAGTAACTTGTGGAAGACGATCATCACCGGAATAGAATGCCTCTACATTATTAATACATAAACAGGCACGAGAATCAAGGAACCGCACCCGTATACGATTGGTCACGACCGTAGGAAAACGAAGAATCCGTTTGTAACCAATAGTCGTGGTTTCCTCTCCGGGTTTCACAGGCAACCACTGTTTATTACAATAATACTCTACAACAAATGATTTCACACGCTGTCCCAATGGAATGTATTCCTGCAATAAGAAGCGATTTATCTTCTTTTTTTGCGGTAATTCAAACTCAAGGGTAGCCTGCTTTACTCCATCCGCAGTGGCCCAATAGGTATCATATTTTCCATCTGTCACTGCCTTTGCTGTAAATCCATCACCGCGCTCATTAGAAACATGTGGTTGTAATCCTGCCAATAAATTATGGGCTAACTCATGCTGGACACGGAGATGAGCATTTACAGCATTGGCTGAATCCACCGGATGAATTAAGCCGTCACGGGTTATAGGGAAATTTAACAGCAGATTGGCATTATGGCCTACACTACGATAGTAAAGATCTACCAACTGATCCACAGACTTCACCCGTGTATCTTCACCGGGATGGTAAAACCAACCCGGTCTGATGGATACATCACATTCACCGGGTACCCATTTATCCCCATCGGCATGACCATATTGCAATTCCTCATATTTCTCATAACCGGGATAAACATCTTTGGAGCGCAAAAGTGACCAATTAGTCGCCCCGGCAAAACCATTCTCATTTCCAATCCACCGGCATCCTGGACCTCCATCTGAGAAAATAATTGCCTCAGGCTGAAGTTCATCAATCATTTTATATGCCCGTTCAAACTGATAATAAGTTTTCCGGTCTATTTTACGTACCTCTTTCGTTCCGCCGTACCAGCCGTCACCTCCATTGGCACCATCAAACCAGATTTCGGATATAGTACCATAATTAGTCAACAGCTCTTTCAAAGCCTTATAGAAGTAATCTACATATTCCGGTGTACCATAATTAGCCTGATGCCTGTCCCAGGGGGAGAGATATACTCCGAATTTCAAATTGTATTTTTTACATGCGGCAGCTAATTCACCGACAATATCACCTTTACCATTTTTATAAGGAGAGTTCCGGATGCAATACTCTGTAAGATGAGTGGGCCAAAGGCAGAATCCATCATGGTGTTTAGCTGTAACAATCGCCTCTTTAATACCAGTCTTTACACACGTCTTCACCCACTGTTCACAATCCAGTTTTTTAGGATTGAATATCTCAGGAGAGACATCTCCATATCCCCACTCCTTATCATCAAATGTATTTAACCCAAAATGAACAAAAGCCAGCGTCTCCATTTGCTGCCACTTTATCTGTTTGGACAAAGGAAGTGGAGGTAACGGTTTCGGAGCATTCCGTAAAAGCGTTTCCCCACTGACTTGTAGGGCCAACAGCAACGAACAAACGAACAATATTCTTTTTCTCATAAGTCTTTTATTTTTCCATTTCTAAAAAATAAAGCACCGTTAAACAAACCTTTATAATATTACACCCAATCAGGTCACTGAACTAAAGAGAGATCGTATTAATAGTTTATTTTAACGTTTATACTCCATAGTAGTATATAGCATTTCCATTTGATGTATAAACCAACTCTCTGGAATATCCTTAGCTATACTCCCGTTAAAACTATATTTCAACTTGAGGGTAAATCCTCCACCTCCTTCAATAAAATCAAGAGTAAAAGGATGTATCCCCATAGACAATGCAGCCTGCCCACTTTTCTCTATAGCAGAATGCAAGCCGTCATTATCTACAATCACACGATTATCAAGGTATAACTTTCCACCGTCATCGCAAGTCAGGTAAAAAGTATAAATTCCGGTATACGGTACTTTAATATACCCCTTATATTTAAGAGCAAACGCCGCGGTAACAAAATCATTCGGAACACTTATTTCATCAACAATCTGCTCCTTATCACTTTTTTCCTTAATAGCCGATGTACTCTTAAATAGGCCATCGTAGAACGAACAGGATAAACCCTTTGAATAATGACCTATACGGAGCGGTTTAGCCCAAGGAACCTGATGATAATTAACCGTATAAATATCGCCACGTGCTCCATTTGGATTAAATAAAGCAAATTTAATTTGTAAAGGTTGAGCCACTTTCAACGGTACAGCGAGTACTTCCGACTGAATAGTAGGAATAGAACCGTCCGTCGTATAATGAACCGACATGGTAGCAAGTGGATTCTCTATTTTGAAAGTCGTTTCTTTCACAAATACACTCTCTTGGGCAAATCCTGATAAATCAGGCAACCGATAATGTACTTGCATGGCATCCAACCGGGGAAAAGTAGCCAACAAACGTTCCGAGTAACTTTTAAACAAATCCTGATGAGTCCACAGGCGTTCAGCTAAAGCAGTCAAACGAGGAAATAGCATAAAATCCGCCCGTTGCTCGGAAGGGATTTTTTCCGTCCACATATTGGCTTGTGCCCCTTTTATCAGCTGTACCTTATCAACAGGAAAATCATTACCGGCAACATTCATATGATAGACTGCTTCCAAAGAGCTTCTATCCGGAGGATAATCAAAATATAACGGATTAGTAGGCGACATAATCACAGGATTACCATTGCGCGCAGCTTTAGGCAGGGAAGTATGCACCCACCCTCTCCAATACATCACATTAACCGAGGGATCAAGATCTCCATCAATTGCATCGTCCCAAGTAATGACCTGACGTCCTTTCGATTTAATAAAATCAGTAACCCGGTGTACAAAATAGGTCTGCAACTCATTAAAATCTTTCATACCGGAATCCTTCATGAACTTTTTGCAGAGTTCGGAATGCGACCATACCGTTTTATCTACCTCATCCGCTCCGATATGAATGTACTTTGAAGGAAACAAATCCATCACCTCTGACAAGACATTATTCACGAATGTATAAACATCCTCCTTGCATGGACAAAGCGGAGTCGTGAACGTTTCTCCCCAACCTGTTTTTTCAACACCAGCCAAATAGGGATACTCCGCAATGGCAGCCAACATATGCCCCGGCATATCTATTTCAGGAATAAGATCTATGTGGCGGACGGTGGCATAACGCACCAAATCCCTGATTTGCTCTTGCGTATAATAACCCCCGTAAAGTTGCTTTCCGTCCTTATTAATGATATAACGCTGATCTATTTTAAAATCAGGGTTTTCCTTTACCATCTTCATGCAAAGAGAGTCTTGATTGTTAAATGTCCGCCAAGCCCCTTGCATAGTAAGCTCCGGGTATTTCTTTATTTCAATACGCCATCCTTGGTCATCGGTCAGATGCAAATGCAACTTATTCATTTTGAACAAAGCCATCCGGTCAATCTGCTTCTTCAAATAATCAATAGAAAAGAAATGTCTGGAGACATCGACCATACAACCGCGCCATGAAAAAGCCGGTTGATCGGAAATGCGTAGTGCCGGCAAAGAAATAGCAGATTCCACTTTAGTTCCCTTTTCGACCTCTACAGGTAATAATTGCCTGATGGTTTGTATAGCATAAAAGGCTCCGGCACTACCGGAAGCTTCAACGGTTATCTTTTCCGGAGTAATGGAAAGGCGATAAGCTTCAGGTTCCTTCAACTCGGCACTATAATCAAACTCTATTGAATTAGCTCCCTTCTCAAAACTAAGTCCCCGCCCAAGCAACGGACTCACCAACGATTGAAAATAAGCCACCTCCTTCACAAAACGTCCTTCATCTTTGACAACAAGACGCGTTGCAGATGATAACACGAAATTTCCTTTCTGCATTTCCAGCTGTTGAGGAAAAGGTATGAGAGACGGTTCCACAACACCATCTTTGGCATCCGCAGAGCATACAGAGAAGATTAAACAAACCAACAATAAGAATCTAACAGATATTTTTTTCATGGTAAACCGAGTATGTCTTTTAATTCATTTTCAACTGATTTAAAATAGGAGCCTTCAACATATGCACTTCTGATTGAGATTGGTCATTAAGCTGCTCAAAGATTTCTATTCTATTTGCTCCTTTTGTCAACCAAACACCAGGTATATAAAGGGTTTGTTGGGGACCAATGTTCCAATAACGGCCAATATTATGCCCATTAATAAATATAATTCCTTTACCCCATGCACTCATATCAATAAACGTATCACCAACCTTGTCCAGATTAAAGGTACCTTCATAAACCACAGGACGTCCTTTCAAGGAAGTAGTTGCACGTGACTGATTAGAGTAGACATCTGGCGACGGAAGTTTTGAGAAGTCAGGTTCCTTATCCATTGGTAATTTGTACATTCCCCAGTCTCCATCCATCTCCATATCATTAATCTTCACCGGTGAAATAATACCTTTATTGTTATGCACTATTTCAGAGCCATAGTTAATCCGGCCCATATTTTCTACCAAGATTTGAAGTGTCGAATTAAAAGGAATATCAATATCCAATGAATACTTCTTAAAACAACGATTCAATTCCCCTACTTTTTCTCCATTAACATAAACCACCGCATAATCACGTAACCCGGGAACCTCCAATGTGCCGTTGATAGGTTGGTTAAAATGCCTGGTATAAAGTACATAACCATAGCCTTGCCCAAGTTGCTCAAAAGTCATTGGAGTTTCACCCTCCACTTTAACAGATTCTTTCTCAATATATCCCAAAACATCTGCGACACGTTGCAGCTTGATGGAAGGTATTCCGATAACGGGTATGCGTGCAGGTACGGAAGGGAGTTTGTGTTTGACATATTTCCCAATCACGGCCCGCAAAGAGTCATATTTAGGCGTTGCCCAACCAGCTTCACTAATCGGTGCATCATAGTCATAGCTAGTCAAATCCGGTTGAATATCATGCTTATTATCATAGTTGGCTCCACTGGTAAAACCAAAGTTCGTTCCTCCGTGAACCATGTACAAGTTAAAAGACACACCATTCTTTAAATAGTCATCTGCTTTACGAGCTACCGTAGAAGCATCTACGGACGGAAAAGGTTCGGCCCAATGATGCAACCATCCTGTATAGAACTCAGCAACCATGTATGGTCCCACTCCACCATGAAACTTATCCACCGCTTTCTTTAAATTAGCTATATTATTTTCGCCGTTTGCAGTAGGTAATACTCCATCCAATGCACCTCCTTGAAATAGCCAAGTCCCATCTGAAGTGAACAATTCCGTATTGAAGCCGGCACCAACCAATTGCTCTTTAATCTTCTCGTTATAACGTCGGTGCTCTTCCAATGGAATATCTTTGCGTTGTGAAGCATAAGAACCAAATTCATTCTCCACCTGTACCATGATAATCGGACCTCCATTGGTAACAAGCAAATCTTTCACCTCTTGATAAAGACGTTTGATATACAAATTAGTATATTTAAGGAAAAGAGGATTATCGCGACGTAGCTCCAAGCCTTTAATATTTTGTAACCACCATGGATAACCACCAAATTCCCATTCTGCACAAGCATAAGGACCTACCCGGAGTATGACGTGTAATCCCTCCTCCTGTGCAATCTTTATAAATTCCTTTATATTTTTATCACCACTAAAATCCCACTTCCCCGGTTCCGGCTCATGCTGATTCCAAAAAACATAAGTAGCCACAGTATTTAGCCCCATTGCTTTAAGCATTTGCATCCGATGCCGCCAATATTCATGGGGTATCCTATTATAATGCATTTCACCGGAAAGTATTTGAATGGGACACCCGTCAAAAACGAACTGCCCGTTCTTTATTTCAAAGGTTTGTATGCGATGTGCTTTAGCAACAACCGAAAATATAAAAAGAAACAGCAAAAAACTTAGTTTTCTCATTCTTATGTACATTTGCATGAATAAAACGATTAAAAGAAAGCCAGTTCTCTTTAAGGGGGATACTGGCTTTCTCTATTTCATCTCTTTTCCCTATTACCAACCAGGATTGTTAGGTAATAAATTACTATTTAGTCCAACTTCATTTAAAGGCACAGGCCATAAATAGTCACGTTGTGAATTGAAGCTTCTATCTTCAACTTTAACATAACTACCATAATCTCCTCTACTATTATCAAAGTTGTTTAGAATTCCATAAGCAGTACCATTCATAACCTCTTCTCCAATATGCCATCTTCTTATATCAAATAAGCGGATACCTTCCATAGGAAATTCCACATGACGCTCACGACGGATAATCTTGCGTAATGCATCTCTATCTGTGGTAGTCACAATAGGCATACCCACTCCTTTACGTTCTCTTACGGCATTGATTGCATTTAAGACGGAAGCATCGATTGGATTCCCAGATTCTACGACAGCCTCGGCATACGTTAGTAAGACCTCCGGGTAACGCAGCAAAACAATGTCGTTATAGGAATTAGTATCCCAGCTACCTTCTATATCAGCAGGAATATATTTACGATAATAATATCCACTGAAGGAAGCGTTACTTGCCCCCAAACGGTCAGCCGAGCTTGACTTGGTGATATCAATCGTCACTCCATTTACAGAAGAACCAGGTAAAACCACCGTTAAAGCTAAACGTGGATCACGATTTGCCGTCGGATGATTAGGATCATATAATGGGGATTCATCAATCGTTTTGCCATCCACACACTCATAAGCATCAATCAAACCTTTCAAAGGAACTACCTGTCCCCACCCAGTAAGTGAAGGAGCTCCAACCCAAGTTGCCATCGGATTGGTATATGTACCTTTAATATACTGAGCGGCAAGCATTATCTCCTTGCTCGTTTTATTCGTCCCGTTAAATAGACTAAGATAATTATCATCAATGGCATAGTTATACTCACTCGAAGTAATGATTTGCTTTGAAGCATCTATAGCAACTTGCCATCTACCATCAAACAACGCAGCTCTTGCCAACAAGCCCAATGCAGCCCCTTTGGTAACACGCCCATAGTCCGATTCAGGATAACTAACGGGCAAATAATCGTTGTCCGTCACATCCTTCAACTCTGCAACCACAAAATCAATAATAGCTGCTTTCGATGTACGTGAAGCCTTAAATTCATCAATACTCTGGATGTGATCAATCAAAGGAACATCGCCAAAGAAGCCTGTCAACTGAATATAAGCATAAGCACGTAAAACACGTACTTCAGCACTATACCTGTTATGCATCTCAGTGCTCAAGCTGGTCACCTTATCAATATTGTCCAGTACATTATTACAAGCCGCAATCATCTTGTAATAATGATCCCATGTATTTAAGAATACTCCTGTAGATGTAGTGGCACTACCGTTACCTGCATATTGAATATCCGACGGCCAGTTAGACCAAGAATAGCTATCATCTGTAGCACATGATATAAAAGCCTGTAAATCGGTGTTTCCCAAACGTCTATAAGCATAGTTTACAGCTTTCTGTACATCATCCTGAGATTTCCAATAAGTCGTATCCACCGTACTATCCAACGGTTGAAAATCTAGATCGCAAGAATTCAATCCCAGTAATAATGATAACAATATATATATACTATATCTTTTCATAATTCATCTTTTTAAAATTCTAAATTCATACCGAATGTATAGGTTTTCACCTGTGGATAATATCTGCTCTCGTTAGGAGCTTCCGGATCTATATCGTCGGGAAGTCCCGTAAATGTAAAGAGGTTGGATCCACTGACATATAGTCTGCATTTAGAAATAAATGTTTTACTAAGCAAAGATTTGGGGAGAGTATAACCTAACTGTATATTCTTCACCCGCAAATAAGAACCGCTCTTAACCCAGAATGATGAAGATTGATAATTCTGCCACCCCGTACTCAAGCGAGGGAAGGATGCATCTGTATTTTCAGGTGTCCAACTATCAAAATGTATTTTCTTAAAATTGCCATCTGTATTTACCGGCGCACGTTGCATAACCACGGTATTAATGCTCACTTTACCAACTCCCTGTAAGAAAGTTGAGAAATCAAAGCCTTTATAAGATGTAGCCAAATTTATTCCATAAGTGTAGCGAGGTATATTGCTCCCTAAATAAGACATATCATCAAAACCAAAGGCTCCATTAACTTTCTTGTTATAGATTAAGTCTCCCAAAGTCACATTATCTGAGAATTTCTGATATTTATTCAAGTCCTCAGGAGTCTGATACATACCCAGTACCTGATATCCATAGAATGAATTGATAGGCTTTCCAACAACCAGCCCTGTCACAACATTGTTATTATCAGATGTCAAACGATCAGTCCCCTTCAAGTCAACAACCTTATTCTTCACATCTGCAATATTAAAGCCTACCGAATAATTGAAGTCTTTTCCTATTTTATCCCGATAATTTATAGCAAATTCCCAGCCATTGTTCTTTACAGAAGCGGCATTCTGTACAGGAGCAGATAAACCTACTGAATAAGGGATCGGTAAACGAAGAAGAATATCATCTGTCTTTTTGATATAATAATCAAACGTAACGTCTAATTTGCCGGAGAGAACAGTCGCATCAAATCCAAAATCAGTCATTTCGGTTGTCTCCCATGTCAGATTATTATTAGGATAAATTTCCAAACCGGCAGCAGAGTTCAATATTCCACCAAACGGGTAGCTATAAGAAGAATATTGCGTTTGATAAGGATAATAAATTAAAGAGCCATAGGAATCTATTGTCTGGTCATTTCCTAACTGCCCCCATGAAGCACGGATCTTTAAATTATCAAAGATATTGTACTTTTTCAAGAAATTCTCTTCAGATATTCTCCATCCTACAGAGAATGAAGGAAATACGCCCCATCTTTGATCTTTTGAGAAGCGTGATGAGCCATCCCGTCTTACATTGGCTTCAAATAAGTATTTACCTTGATAAGAATAATTCAAGCGTCCGAAATAAGACATCAAGCCATATTGCCATGCCGTCCCACCATTTGTCTGGGAACTCTCAGCCCCGGCATTAATCTGGTCCAAACCATTAGGAATGCCATATCTATAAGCCTCCAGATCGTCTTCGCGCTCACGTAAATAGCTTATACCACCTAATATCGTAAATTCATGTTCCCCAAAGCTCTTTTTATAATTAACCAGTCCCTGATAATTACCTTGGAAATATTTATTAGATTGCTTTGTCAACTGATTCCGGCCAAACGTAACAGTCTCCCCATTAGATGGGTACTCCGTATTATAAGTTAATGCAAAATCTTGAATGCTGTTATTCATGTATTCCATCTTAACTCCTACGCTACCGGTTATAGTCAAGCCCTTTATAGGAGTATAAACACCCCTGAAATTACCGGTAAACAAGTCACTCTTATACGCGTGGTCACCTCCTTCTTCAGCGATTCTTAACGGATTGCTCGAGCCTCGGATGATAGCCCAACTCCCGTCGGTATACCGACTTGCATTAAGGGGATTTGCAACAGCAAGATTATTAGTCAGGTTCCATGCCGTAGTCGGTTCAGTACGCTTCTGTAAGCGCGCAGAAATATCAGCACTCAGATGAAAGTTATTAGTCACTTCAGCATCTGTATTCAAACGAACGCTTAAACGCTGAAATCCCATATTCTCAATCAATCCGTCTTGATCAAAATAATTTGCTGATAAAGCATATTTTATTTTTTCTCCACCACCCGTAAAGCCAACGCTGTGTTCTTGTTGAAATCCACTGCCGGTTTTCATTAAATCGCCTAACAAATAAGAGTCCGGATATCTGTTAACATCCCTATTAGGATCATCATAAGCATTAATCTGACTTTGACTATAAATATCCGTACCATAGGTTCTATTCATCAACTTCATAAAATCCTGTGCTCCAACATATTTGGCAACACCCATAGCATCTTGCCAACCAAAATAGTTAGAGTAAGTAATTTTAGAATGGTTTTCCTTTCCCCGCCTTGTAGTAATCAGGATAACTCCATTTGCCGCCCGTATGCCATAAATGGAAGATGCCGCTGCATCTTTCAGAATAGACATGGAAGTTATATCATTAGCATCTACATCGTCAATATCACCTTCTACACCGTCAATTAAGACCAAGGGAGCATTATTATTCAATGTACCGACACCTCTAATTCTGATTGTACCCTTATTCAATCCCGGCTGTCCCGTAGAGCTCGTAATAGTTACTCCAGGAGCCATACCTTGCAATGTTGCAGACAATTGCCCGGAAGGCTTACTAACTAATTCATCACTATTCAAGGCAGATATGGAACCGGTCAAATTCACTTTTTTCTGTGTACCATAAGCAACTACCACTACTTCATTAAGCGTTTTGACATCATCAGCCAATACAATATTATAGCTTGAAGCCCCGGCTTTGATAGCAACTTCCTTTGTCTTCATGCCCACATAAGAGATGATAAGTGTTGTAGCATTAGCAGGAATAGACAGTGAGAATTTACCATCAATATCGGTAATCGTACCCATAGTAGTTCCTTTTACAGCAACGGAAGCCCCTATAATAGGGTCTCCATCAGCATATTTCACGTATCCGGTGATATTCTTTTCCTGCTGTGGAGAATTGGTTTCCGCCACTTTCTTAAGAATGATGTTCGAACCCTCGGTCGTATAGACGATATTGGTTCCTTTAAATAATTCAGTAAGAGCCTCTTTTAGATTCTTACGGTTAACACGAATGGAGACCCTTTGTGAAGTTTCCACGTTTTTATCATAGACAAACAAATAATCCGTTTGCCTTTCAATTTCATTCAGTACGTTACTCAAGCTAACATTTTGCTTGTTAAGAGTAACCTGTGTGTTCTGGCTATTTACATTTGCTGCATTCAAGCAGAAACATAAAAAGAATAAAAAGAAAGAAGTTATTTTCATAACTCTTAAAATGTGTTTACCTGAACTCTTTTTATGCAAAAAAGCCCCGGATAAATAATTATTATTCATACTTTTACTTCGATTAAGGGTTTAATTGAAATTACATTTAGATTGAATTCTTTCCGGCCTGTCAATGCTGCAACATTGATAGGCTTTTTTTAATTTTAGACTTAGCGGTTCTTCTCAATTTGTTTTTCATCATAGGCTTTTACTTTTTGTTAATAATATTGTTGAATATAAAGGCCAACATTAAGCTTTGTAAGTTAACATTCCTTCTTATCGTATATAAATCACGTTGTCACTCTCATCATTACGTCTATATTCAAAAGAAATATTTTTCTGCAACACTCGCAATGCATGATCAATGCCCTCGTTAATCCTCAGCTTTCCACTCAAGACATGGGACAAGATATCAGGCTTATTCACAACAAAATGTACATCATAATATTTTTCAAAATCCTTTATCAACTTAGCAACGGTCATATTCCTGAAGCACAATAATCCCTCTCTCCACCTCAAACGATCAGGGTCTTCAATACGGCTAATCTTAAAATCTGTTCCGGTAAAAATACTTTCCTGATTCGGATTCAAGAATACTCGATTAGCAGGGTTATATCGATCAGTGATCCTTACTCTCCCCGATAAAAGGGCGGTAGAAGTCTCACCCGAGTTAGGATAGGCCGTCACGTTAAAAACCGTGCCTAAAGCTTCCACATCGCACAACTCTGTTTCAACAATAAAAGGTTTTTTCTTATTATGGGCTACTTCAAAAAACGCTTCTCCCTTTAGCTTAATTCTTCGCTGCCCTTCTGCAAAAACAGCCGGATATGTAAGCTCAGAACAAGCATTTACACAAACTTTTGTCCCATCCGGCAATACCAAGTCAACCCGTTGCCCTGAAGGAACTTTCACCGTATTCATTGCCAAGGACATTTTCTCTTCTTTCGCTGAATAATAAGAATGCATAGCAAACAACAAAGCTATCATCGCTGCAATCTTAAGACCTTCTCTTGCCCATCGCGGAAAGACCGTTTTTTGTCTCTTAAGATTAGTAGCATAATCCTCAGCATGAAGCAACGTCATATTATACATATTACGTTCCTTTAAAAATTCTTGCTGATTAGCTTTTGATCCTTCTACCCAATCAAGAATTTCTTCTTCCTCTTCAAGAGTCGAATTTCTTGAGAAGAATCTATATAGTTTATTTTTATCCATAATTTGCATTCTATAATAGATAGCACATCACGAAGGAAGTTTCCCGCGACGAAATAATTCATTTAACAATTAATAACAATTTATTTAATTAGAAGAAGAGATCAAAGACCAAAAGAAAGCCAAATTAATAAGCCCGGCAAATAATCCTTCAGAGCTAATCTTAGAACTTTCAAAGCCTTACTAATATGAGATTCTACCGCTCTTTCACTCATATTTAATTGCAATGCAATTTCCCTATAGCTCTGATTCTCAAACCGGCTTTTAATAAAGACCTCTTTTGTCAGTTTAGGTAAAGCATTCAATGCTTCCCTTACAATGCGTTCAGCCTCAGAAGAAAAGAGTTCTTGAGGATCACAAGCTTCTAATGAGATTAAATTGGCCTGTAACACTCTGTCATGATGTAAACGAATATGATCTTCAGCCTTAGCATGAATAGCCTGGGAACGCAAATAATTAAGACTTTTATTTTTAATCACGGTAAGAATATAAGCAGGAAGATTAGTTTCTTGAGCGATAGAAGCTCGGTTCTCCCAATAGTATAAGAAGCTTTCCATTACAATATCCTCGGCAGCAGACATATCACACACATAACTCACGGCAAAGTGAATAAATCGTCTTTGATACTTTGAAAACAAGGCATTAAACAACTGAATATCTGTACTTAGACTTTGCATTAATTTCCCATTAATATTTGGTTAACGCCACAAATATACATGAATTACGACTTTATAATCAGCTATTACACAAATCTTTTGCATTTCCCCCAAACAATAACAATTAAGAAACAGCAAAACAAAAGCCTGAACAAAAAGGACAAAATGTCCTTTAAAAGGCAAATATACTATCATAAAACCAACGAAACTGCATTTTAGCGAAAAATATTCGTTAAAATGCAAACATCTGAAGAATTAAGTTTTTTGCAAAGTCTACGTATCAAGCTGTTATTTTCCATACCTTTGCAGCAACAAAAAGGTATCAAATGAAAAGTTCTTTTTCAACGGAGCAACGTAGAGTATATAATTTTTTGATGATTCTTGTTATTGCTTCAACAATTTGTTTGCAAGGATGGCGTACGCTTTTCAATAATTTTGCTGTAGATAATGCAGGTATTAATGGTTTTCAGATGGGAGTAATCCAATCAGTACGCGAAATCCCGGGATTCTTGACGTTCTTAGTGATCTACTTACTGTTAATTTTCAAAGAGCATCGTTTATCTATCTATTCAGTAATATTAGCAGCCATAGGTGTTATATTTACCGGTTTCTTCGATTCCTTTTTAGGATGTATTCTTACCACTTTTATTTTCTCTACCGGTTTCCACTATTATGAAACAACAAATAAATCACAAACCCTTCAGTATTTCAACGTACAACAGGCACCATTAGTATTCGGCAAACAACAAAGTTTGAAAGCCATCACCAATATATGTATCGGTGGTATTCTATTGCTCAGTGCTCATTTTATGACTTTAAAGTGGAATTTTGTAATAATTGGAGTTGTTGTCTTACTGCTTGTAATTCCTCTCCTCCGGTTCAAGCCGAATAAAGAAGAAGAAGGACGCCAGAACACTAAGATGATTTTAAAGAAGAAATATACCTTATTTTATATTCTAAATTTCTTAAGCGGTGCACGTAGACAAATCTTTGTAGTATTTGCCGTTTTCATGTTAGTAGAACAATATCATTTCAGCGTTATACAAGTCACTGTACTTTTCATTCTGAATAATATTATCACCTATTTTACTGCTCCACTGATTGGTAAAGGCATCAATAGATTCGGTGAACGTACCATCCTTTCGTTAGAATACAGCTTTATGATCTTTGTATTTTTAGGATACGGATTCATACAGAACGGGTGGATTATCGCACTACTCTATGTCATAGACAATCTATTTTTCAGTTGTTCGATCGCTATCAATACTTTCTTCCAAAAGGTTGGAGAGAAAGCAGATGTTGCATCTTCCATGGCTGTAGGATTTGCCATAAATCACATATCAGCTGTAGTTATCCCTGTTATAGGAGGCTACTTGTGGATGTTGGATTATAGTATTCCCTATATCGTCGGTGCTGTGTTAGCAGGTGCTTCTCTCATCTTTGCACAGTTTATACCAAAAGCGATAAAGAAAGCGCAGTAAAGTCCATTAATAACAATCATTACTACAACCATTAAAAGAAAGAATATCACAACTATTTTTTTATTGGTCGTTGCATTTATTCTATATAAACAGAATATTCTTAATTCTTACTTTCAGTATACTCTTTCAGTATACTTGTTAAAGCTATATTTCTTGCGAAGTTCAGTTTGCTCTTCCAAAGAGAGAGAAGTAAAATAAGCCTTCCACCCCGGACAGAAGTTAATGTGCCAACGCCAAAACCTTCCAATAAATGACTTGGAATTTTTATCAAATTTTGCCCGCATAGAGCATTCACTACACTTTGATTCCATAGAAACTACAAATTAATATTTAACATAAATTCTATATAAGCAGATAAATAGAAATGAAGGACACATTTATTTGAGAACCTTTGTCTCATGATACTTAGCAGATTATCAAGGCCAAAGATAAGACAAAAAGCTCCTTATGCTTCGTCCTTCTTCCATGCATAGAACCATCACCTCAAGCAGAAAGTGAAGCACTGCATACACATAGTTAAGCTTGATTTTATGCTCATCTACAAATATAAGGCTTTTAATACTCATTAACAATATAACCTTGTTACAATACCTTCAGTAACATAAGTTCGATATAAAAATTACTCCTTATCCTTGGTAGGAAGTTTGCCAAAGAACTCTTTATAACACTTAGTGAAGTATGATTGCGAAGTAAAACCTACCTCGTAAGCTACCTGAACAACAGTTATTCCAGGCATATGCAGTAATGTCTCTGCCTTTTTCATGCGACCTTCTCGAATCAAATTACTTGGAGTTGTTCCAAGCAATGCTTTTACTTTACGGTAAAGTTGTACACGACTCATTGTCAATTGCTCTCCTAACCAATCGATAGATAAGTTTGAATCACACAGATGTTCCTCAAGTAACTTTTTAAATTTTCGTACGAAAACCTCATCCAAATCTTTTATATCATTTGTTTGAACTTTTAAAGAAAGAGTATTTGGTTTGAAACACTTGCGATTTTCTATTAAATTGCGCACTCTGGATAGTAATAGTTCAGCAGTGAAAGGTTTTGATATATATGCATCAGCCCCAGATTCATACCCCATCACACGCTGTTCGTCTAGTGAACATGCTGTAAGTAAGAGTACCGGAATATGACTTGTATAAAGATTATCTTTCACACGACGACAAAAATCTAAGCCATCCATTACAGGCATCATTACGTCGCAAATAATAACATCAGGGATAAATTTCTGGGCTGCTTCCAATCCCAACTGACCATCCTGTGAACGAATAACTTTATATTTATCACCCAACAAATAATTCAGATATTCTCGAATATCTGAATTATCATCAATCACGAGTACCATTTCTTTGGAACCTTCATCTAGTGGAGCAACTTCTGAATCATTATCATTATTGCGTATTTCCAGTTCCAATTCATTGATAAGTGAAGCGTCAGCATCAGATACCGCTACAGTTTCAAGATGAATATTTGTTTGCAATGTATTAGCGCTTAGATTCATTGGTAATGAAACTATAAATGAAGTACCGTGTTGCAGTTCACTCTCAACTTGAATATTTCCTCCATGTAGTTCAATAAATGCTTTTGCAAGATTAAGCCCTATACCCGAACCTGTATCATGAGAGTCGACTTTATAAAAACGATCGAATATATTATGAATCTGAGCAGCGGACATCCCTACACCTGTATCACACACTTTCAATTGCACTTGTGCCATATCATTTACATTTACTACATCAAGTGCTACATTTATACTTCCACCGCTTGGGGTAAACTTAAACGCATTATATACTAAATTATAGAATACTCGTTCAACCTTTTCTTCGTCCAAATTCATAGTCAAAGAACTATCTGAATTAATAGAAAGTTGAAATGAAATATGCTTTTCCTCGGCAAGTGCATAGAATGCCTGACTCCATCCTTGAAGCAAATCGGCAAGATTGTGTTTTGTCAATGAAAGAGACATCTTACCATTCTCATACTTACGAAAATCAATAATTTGATTTACAAGTCGCATAAGTATACCTACATTCTTCTGAATAATATCATATAGACGAAGTTGTGCACCATCCCAATGTGAATATTCTTTTAATTGTGACAAAGGACCAGTTATTAGAGTAAGAGGGGTACGAAAATCATGCGATATATTTGTAAAGAAAACCAACTTAGCCTGAGTAGCCTCTTCGAGTTGCTGCGTTAGTTCCAGTAATCTATCGCGCTGTTCACGCATTTCATTTTTTTGACTGCTAATCAACTTATTCTGGCGTAAGAGTTGCTCATTAAACTTGTTTCTAAGCCAATATGCACGATATAGTACAAAGACAAGAATAGATAGCAGAAAAACGATAAACGCTACACCTGCCAAGTATAGTTTACCCCGCGCCACTTGATCAAAATATTTATCTGCCTGTCTATGCAAACGACCAATCTTCTTGTTTTGATCCATCACTAAGTTCTGCTGCAAACGAGAGCTACGTGCATTATATTGATCTATGACATAAGATGAAAGCTCTGTTTCACGTTTAAATGGCTTATGCTGAAGAATGTCCATTGCCACCTGTATGATTCGGTCACCTCCCGACGGATAGACAAATGTTGCTGTTTGCTGATGATTTAATACCCGGTCTAATCCCATATCAGAGAAAGGCATACCATCAATACCGACAGTGAGAACTTGTTTTTCTAACCCATATAATTTCAGTGCTTCATATGTTGGGCGAAGTCCCAAATCTATTTCAGCAAAAACAGCCTGCATAGGAACTCTATTATTCACAAGTGAATCCACAATATGCTGAGTATGTTGATCTGTATAGCCTACAAGTACAGAATAAACTCTAATATCTGGATACTTCTTTATTGCCTTTAAAAAGCCTTCGTGACGTTCACGAAAAGGAGCTGAATTCTGATTATATAGTAACTCTACCACATTACCATGTCCTTCCAACTTACCAGCTAAATAAGTTGCAGCCAATTCACCAATATGCCGATTATTGGCTCCAACAAAAGCAGTATAACAGTCAGCTTCTATTCTACGATCGAATAACAGTACGGGTATACCTGCATCATAAGCTTTTTTGATAATTGGTACAAGTGCGTGTAGTGTGTTTGGCGAAATAATAAGCATATCAACTTTCTGATCAATGAAATGCTGTATATCACTTATCTGAACAGAATCATTATCCTTTGCATTGCGGAATTCCAACTTCACACCATCATAGAATGTCGACTCTACCAGCATCTCTTCATTTTGCATTGAACGCCATTCACCACCTGCACACTGCGAAATTCCTATACGAAAAGTGAGCTTATCATCTCGACAAGATGATAGTAACATCACTCCACATAGGAGCATAGTCAAAAAACAAAGCTTATTTTTCATATTGCGGTAAAGATAATATTATATTTGGAAAAAAGTTATAATCCATAAAAAGAAAGGAAAGCATGACACGCACACTTTCCTTTCCGTCATCCTATTCTTTTCTTTAAAATCTTTCTAATACCGAATATCTATAACATCAACTTAATCAAGTTCCTTTAGTAAATAGGCAGGAAGCAATGGCATGGCTCCGTTTTGTGTGCAAACATAAGCCGAGACTCTAACTGCCAACTGATGAGCCTGACGAACACTTTTCCCTTTTAGTATAGAGGCTACGAAAGTAGCAGTGAATGAATCACCTGCCCCTACTGTATCTGCAACCTCAACACAAGGTGTCTCTACAAATGAAATCTCACCTGGCGTAAATACATAGCTTCCGTTAACTCCACAAGTAAGGATAAGCATTTTCAGGTTATACTTACCAAGCAAAATCCAACATTTATCCTTAAGGTCTATACCTGGATATCCAAACATACGGCTCACCGTAATAAGCTCTTCATCGTTTATCTTTAAGATATTGCACTTACACATAGAATTGTCAAGCAACTCCTGATTATAAAATCCCTGGCGTAAGTTAACATCGAATATCTTGCATTGGTTATCTCCATCGGGCATTGCATCCAAAAAGCGGTTGATAGTTTCACGACTAACTACACTACGTTGTGCCAATGAACCAAAGCATACTGAACGTGTGTTCCTTGCCAACTCCTCTAATGCTGAAGTGAAAGGTATATTATCCCAAGCCACATTCTCCTTGATATCGTAACATGGTACACCAACTTGATCCAAAGTTACCTGTACTGTACCTGTTGGATAAGGCACTGTCTCTATCATTGTCTGCAACTCCTTTTCTTGAAAATTAGTATGTATTTCCTGACCTAACTTATCATCGCCAACGGCACTAACAACACAACTTTCTAACCCAAACTGACTAACATGGTATGCAAAATTTGCAGGAGCACCACCTATTTTTTTCCCTTCGGGCAACACATCCCAAAGTGCCTCGCCCATACCCACCACAATATTTTTCATGATTTTTTAATTTTAAGAGTATAAAACAAGAGATAAGCTACACCAATGGTCATAACTACCACAGCACCATTCTGTCCAATGGCATCACTTGCCACGCCCATAGCCAAAGGGAAGACTGTACCACCGAATAATCCCATAATCATAAGTCCAGAAACCTCATTCTTCTTGTATGGCTGTGAACCAAGCGCTTGTGCAAAAATAATAGAAAACACATTACTGTTACCAAATCCTATCATTCCTATACATATATATATTATGGTCTGTGATGCAGATGAAAGAAGACCAACCATAGCTAACAACATTACTACTACACTGAATGCAAAAAAAACACGAGATGAAATGCGACGCAATATGAAAGCACCCATAAAACAACCTGCTGTACGAAATATAAAATACAAACTTGTGGCAAAACCTGCCTCATTGAGTGTCATGCCCAAACGCTCCATCAAAATCTTTGGAGCAGTAGTGTTGGCACCAACATCAATACCTACATGGCACATAATACCAAGAAAACAAAGCAGGATGAAAGGATTCCCCAGTAAGCGGATACAATCCATAAAACCAGATGACTTATCGGCTTTCTCCTCCTTTATAGGTGTTAAAGCTAACCATACCACTGCCAACATTCCTATAATGAAATACATAGGGAACAGAATTCTCCAACCCAAGCCAAAGTTTGGCAACATATTAGTAGCTCCCCACATTGCAATATATGGTGCCAGAAATGAAGCAATAGCCTTCACAAACTGACCAAAGGTAAGCGCACTTGCCATCTGATTGCCCAGTATGACATTGCTTAATAATGGATTAAGGGATGTCTGCATCAGTGCATTACCAATACCCAACAGAGAGAATGATACCAACATTGGCAAATAGCCATCAGCAAAAATAGGAATGAATAACGATACAAGGGTAACAATCAAACTTAATATTACTGTATTTTTCCGTCCTATTCTATTCATTAGCATACCTGTTGGCACCGAGAAAATGAGGAACCAGAAGAAAACCAAAGACGGAAATAAGTTGGCTTGTGCATCAGTGAGATAAAGATCTGACTTCACATAATTGGATGCAATACCGACCAAATCCACAAATCCCATGGAAAAAAAGCAGAACATCACGGGAATGAGTCGCATTACAAAAGAACCTTGTTTACTCATAGTAGTTTATTTTTCCTTTATTGATATTTTATTATACTTCGATTTAGGAAATACCTGGCTGGTGATACAAACTTCACCATCATTGCCAAACACCTCTACACTCGAGTTGTCTATAAAGATGCGCAAAGAAGTCAGTTTTTTATGTACAGGAGCTATAACAGGAACTGCAAAATCCTCTGAGAATTCCACCTCTCCACTTTTTGAACGGTCGATGGACAATATCATATTTTTTTCATCATAATTAATACCAAATTTCTCACCCTCAATATTTTTAAGTATTATTTCACAAGAGCCTTTAACTGCGATTTTTTTGTCTAATCCTTTTCCTGAATACTCTGGAGATGGACGGCTTCCTAAATAAAGAGATGAACTCTTCTTCCCCTTCACTTTATCACCTTCAAAGAGAAATGGTTCACGACAAATTGTGTTTGCTGCACGATATTGCATTGTTGGCACATTATTGGCATATTGCCAATTAGACATCCATGCTATCATAGTATGACGGTTATCTGGAGCATTCGAGAAACTAACAGCTGCATAATGATCTTTCCCGTAATCTTGCCACAAAGATTCACTCTTCAAGATTTTATCATCCAACGGAGTAAATATATGTCCATCAAAATTGCCAACAAAATATTGAGTGGCACTACCACCTGCAGGACCACCGGGATTGATGTTGCATACCAATACCCAATATTCCTTTCCTTTCCTTGAACCATTTTCAACTTTCAGTTTCATCAGGTCCGGACACTCCCAAACACCATCGTGACTGCCATAACCAAGACCAAAACGTGATTCTTCCGACCACTCTTTCAAATCAGCAGACGAATAAATACGCATCTCCTGCCCAGCTGATATGATAAGAATCCAACGATGGGTTGGCTCATACCAAAACATATTAGGATCGCGGAAATCAGGTATGTTGGCTGTAAGAACAGGATTACCATCATACTTTGTAAATGTCATGCCATCATCCAATGAGTAAGCTAAACTTTGTGTCTGATTATCACCAGCCGAAGTATACATTGCTATTATAGCATTCTTTCCAAAGCCGGCTGTGTTATCCTTATCAACAACACATGATCCTGAAAAAATTGTACCAAGTGCATCAGGTGTTATTGCAAGTCCTTTGTTCTCCCATTTAATAAGATCAGTAGAGGTAGCATGCCCCCAATTCATATTTTCCCAATATGAACCATAAGGATTCCATTGAAAATAGAGATGCCACACGCCATCTTTGTAGAACATACCATTTGGATCATTCATCCATCCATACGATGGAGTATGATGAAATTCTGGACGATATTTTTCACGATTTACGGTATTGAAACTATTGGCTTGTTTCATCTCGCTCCAGCAAGACAATTTACCCAACTCGTCAACAGAGTAGTTCTTATTCCAGAAATCAACATCAATAAGAAATTCCGAACCATCAAGCACAGATAAATCTACCGGCACCACGTAATCCACTTTTTTTACAGCTAGTCTTGCATTAAGATTCTTTACTTCCTTGTTTTTACATAGTAAACGTATATGGCATTCTTGAGCCTGTTCCTCAATAGGAAGAAGCAGAAACTTACCTGATTTAACCATATGCATAATAACATGATGATCTCCTAAAACCGAAGGCTCTTGTGCGTTGGCTGTGCACAAGCATACAACCAACGACAATAAAACATATCTAATTCCCCTATTCATAATATTGAAGCCATCTATTAGTCAAAAAACATATAGATTAATATTCCTGTACATTGATCTGGCTAACAGTTACATTACCCCCATAGCTATTGATACTCCAGCAGTTTTTCTGGATACCATAGATACGGTTTGTATAGCAAACATTTCCATTCACATACATCACCATTACTGAATTGTCTGTATAAATATTAATTTTATATGTATTATCAGAAGGACGCGCAAATGGATAACCATCTATCCCCTCAACGAACCCCTTACCATCTTCACCTTGTTCTTCAAAGTTAATTTTGCGAGTTGAGTCATTCTCAGGATTAACGACCATACTGTAATACTTTTTACTATCAGTACCACGTACCAATGAAACACCAAATTTGTCCGTATAGCCCTTAGTAGTCACAGTAAAGGAAATATGACTATGAGTACCCAAACGATTATAAAGAATATAAGCATTTTCACCAGTAAGAGTACCACCATCAGCCGTTAGCGAAGCACCATTTGACTCCATCACTTTCAATTCATGAAGTTGAGTATATTTCTCTTTAATAGCTGGCACTTCACCACAAGAAAGCGTACCATCGGCATGCTGGATGAGCTTGTGACAAACTAAAGCACCCGACCAATTAGGTTCACCTCCTGCACCTACATTAATATTCTTATCATAAATTGTAGAACCAGTACGATAAGGACACCAACCCCAAATGTAGCGATCGGTACCGTTTGATGCTGTTTTACCGGCATAGAAAGCACGGGTATCCAACACTCCTTCACGACCATCATTCGGCCATTTAGGTCCTTCATTGAAACACTTCTTCAATTCCTCAAGAGATGTAGCCATCATATATTTTACTTTACGGCTCCAACTTGCTTGATAAGCTTCACTATAAATCATATACCAATAATCACCCATTTTAAAGATATCAGGACATTCCAACATACGGTCCCAAATCATTGAACTAAATATACCTGCATGATTCCATGTCTTAAGATCAGATGAAGTAAATTCTGCAAATTTCAGTTTGCTTGCGATTATCATATGGTAAAGACCATCTTCTGCCTTGAATACTTGCGGATCACGGAAGTCAACACTAGAATATCCATATTCATCACCCTTTATAACCCAACTATTATCTTTCGTCCAAGTCTTAAAATCTGGTGAAGTAGCACGCATGACAACCTCAGTATTAATACATTTAGGATTGTGACCTGTATAAAAAATATAATATAATCCATCTGTTTCGTTATAAACACAGCATCCAGTACCAAGAGCTGCATCTTGCTGTAGCGATGACTTACCTGTAGGCAATACCTCACCTAATGATTTATAGTTTGCTCCATCCTTTGTACTTACGCACCAAAAAGGATGATAGCAATAAGAATCATTATTGTCGAACTCTTGTAAATACATTACCTTGAACTCTTGAGCTTTAGCATCATAGAATGGCATAGGGTCGCCAACACGTCCAACATCAGGAGTATAATATGTGGTAAAGCAATTATCATCATGCGTAATAAAAGTATTTGTAGTTTCTTCCCAATCACGTGACTGATCGCCTACAAAATTATCGTCGCTGCATGCTGTAAAAGCAATAACCGACATCAAAATGGATGAATATATCATTGATTTCATAGTTATTTATTCATTAAGTAGTTAAACGCATTCTTTGTCATAATAGAAATATTCTGGTGGAATTTTTCTGTATAGCCAGCCTCATAAGTATAAGAATACCAATCAAAACAACCGGAACCAATACAAATAACAGCACCCTTTCCGCTCTTTGCAGGATATTCCCAAGCTACAACAGCACCATCGCCACCAACACCGAGAATCTCTCCACCTGTACGGTTTTCCCATGCTTCATCATTATCATATCCACCCCAATCAGTCCCTATATGATATTGGGCCGTAGAATTTGTAATATGATAACCTGCATCTGTACAATAAACAGCATTAACATCATCACCAGTTATTAATCCAGCATATAATGGATGTGAGTTCTGTCCATTAAAGATATTGAAAGTCCAAGGACCAGCACAAACCTCGGCAGCATCTTCATTCTGGCCCCAACAGTTGTTTGGAGTAGTCCATTCATCATCACCGGTTACTCCGATAAATGATGGCAAGTTAGTTGCATAGCGAGTCAAAAAGAATGAGCCACCTTTTTCATAGAAGTTACGCAATTGATTCTTTGCGGCCAAAGCTTCCGGAGCACTTGCGACAAAAGCATCGTGCCCATCCACTCCACCATCTTTATGATAATGCCACCAAATTACTTTACACTGAGATAAGTCAAGTGATTCAGACTGAATATCTGCAAACGAAGCATACAGAGAATTAGGTATGTTAGCCAACATCCAAGTACATGCAGTACGTGCTTCTTCATCAAGTTCATTCATATTAGCTGCTGCACCAACAAAAAGAGTCTGAGGCTTATCTATTGCAATTACATTGACAGTATACTCACTCTTGGCAGAACCATTTTCTATGGTATAAACAGCCGGATTTGTAAAGTCAGCTGGCACACCAGTCATAGGCTGGCAACTTGCATTAGTACTATATTCAATAGTAGGAATAAGTCCTGTAAGACTAACGCTCTGTGGAACATAAACGGTAATTGTTTTAGCCTCCTGATTGATAATACCTGTATAGACATCATTGATTACAAAAGAAGTAATTTTAGCCTCATCACGTAACACATACAGTGTCCAGTCAAGATATAAATCACCATTGGTAACATGTATATTCTGTGCAGCACTCATATTAATAGTCTGTCCCTTAGTAAGATTTGAAGCTGCTCCTTCAGAGATGGAGAGTTCGGTAACTTTCATTACCTGTGTATTATATGTTTCCGGCACACGTACTTCAACTGTACGTGAGGCTAAGTTTACATTACCTGTATACTCATCAAGTTTAACCGATACGATAGAGCAATCCCCCGAAAGCTGTAAATCACTAACATTGTCGTCAGAACAAGCCGTAAAAAATACGGTAGTAAAAACAATCAAGATAGTTGCTATTTGACCGAAAGACTTAAACAGCCTTGCTCCTGTCAGTTGCTTATATATAAATTTATGTGTATTCATACGATAACAAATGATTTAATTAAAAAAACAATTGATTACCAGTTTCCAATATTCTGTATATAATGACCATTAGAAGCTGCTACCTGTTCGTAAGGAATAGGAAGATATTCATTTTTGTTGGCTGTAAAGTTAGCCTCACGATATACAGTACATTTATACTTCTCGTAAGCAAAATACTGATTCAGCACTGTAGCTGCTTCGCCCCAGCGAACAAGATCAAAGAAGCGCTCTGACTCCATAGCCAATTCCAAACGACGTTCCATCTTAACTATTTTTATAGCATCTTCTTTTGAATAGGACTTAGCTGTATCATAGTTCTTGCAGTACATCTTCACACCATAAATACTCTGATAGCTGCCTATCATCTGTGTACTCTGTGCTGCACGGGTACGAATTGTATTCACCAGTTTTACCGCCTCATTTGACTGACCCAATTGTGCATATGCTTCTGCACGTTCCAAAACGACGTCGGCATAACGGAATACAATTCTATTCATAGGACTTGCCCAATATGAACCATGAATAAGATATGTGCCCAATAAAGCAGGGTCTACATTCTGTTTCAACGTTACATTGTAACCATACAATCCACCTGAACGGCTCCAGCTGGAAGATTCATCCATAATATAATTTTTGTTGAACATATATGGAAGACCTGGCATACCAACAGTAAGGAACAATCTTGGGTCCGCATTATCGGTTGTCTTGTTATAATCGGCTTTATTGAAATTGTCAATCAAAGGCAAGCCATCAGAACCAGTACGAAAGGCATTTACCAAATTCTGAGAAGGTTTATAGAAGTCACAACCTCCATCGGTAACACCTGCAATATTAGGTACAATAAGACCATAGCTCCAGTTAAGATTTCCATAAGTAGAGCCATCATTGACAGAATATTGAATAGCCCAAATACTCTCAGGACCATTTTCGTATTGAGTCTCAGGACGGAAGTTATTGTGGATATCGCTCTCCAAACCATAACCTGCAGATGTATAGATAGTAGGATTAGAGTATTCTATAACTTTCTTAAGATCATTTTCATTGATAGAAGTTACACTATTACTCTTGACATCATCCTGATGATAAGCTTTATATAGATAAACTTTTGTAAGGAATGCCGCACAGGCAGCCTTTGTTGGTCGTCCCTTATCTATTTGCTCTTCAGGCAAATCTTTATATGCCTGTTCAAGTTCATCTGCTATAATTTTCCAACCCTGATCATTTGTATATTCAGTATTCGACAGTAGAGCATACTCATCATATGAAATATCTGTACGAGTAATAAATGGAATGTTCTTATATAATCTTTTTAAAAGGAAATGTGCATAACAACGCAAAAACTTCATTTCAGCAATACGTTCACTTTTCAGAGAATAAGTATCATCACATTCATTTAATACGGCAATAGCAGTATTCACACGCGATAGTGAGTTATACAAACGCACCCACATATCATTGATATTCCAGTTTGTGGATAACACACCTTGCTCCACCTCCAACTGATGAAACACATCACCATCATTTACAGAAGAGCCACCTTTATAAGCATCGTCAGAACGGACATCAAAATTCCACATTGAGAAAGATGAGTTAATATCTTCTGCAGAAGTAAAAATGGCATATGCCGATATTACCACATTATTAACATAAGCTTGTTGTTTTACCTGTTCGTCACTCAATGTACCCTGTGGAATTTGATCTTCAAGGAAATCTGAGCAAGATGTCAAAGTTGATGTACCAAGGATAGTAGCTCCAACAGTAAAGTACAAAGCTATAGTCCTAACCATTTCTATATATTTAAATTTGATTGTTATCATGCTATTTCATTTAATGATTGATAATCTTCTAATTTCAGAAAGAAACGTTTACACCAAAAGTTACATTGACAGGTATAGGGTAACCAAAGTTTACATTCTCAGGATCCACTCCGGTAAAATTTTTGCTCTTAATTGTAAGTAGATTCTGAGCCGAAAAATACAGGCGCAAACGCTGCATAAAGAGTTTTTTGCATATTTCACTATCAAAGTTATAACCCAATTGAATAGTGCGCAGTTTCAAATAAGAACCATTCTCGACAAAGTAAGAGGAAACACGAGTCTCATTATTGTTATTGTATGTAGAGAGAGCAGGTATATCTGAGCTTAAATTTGCAGTTGTCCAAGCACTTAGAAGGCGTGTTCCTTTGTTAAGGTTAGCTACGTTCACACCAGTCCACAAATCGGTCTCTTTTTTCAAATCAGATATCACATCCACTCCTTGAACACCTTGCCAGAACATAGTAAAGTCAAAGTTCGCATATTGCAAATAAATATTTAAGCCATAAGTAAAATCAGGCACCGGACTATAAATCCAATCCTGATCAGCTTCAGTTATAGCACCGTCGCCATTAAGATCTTTGAAGCGCATACGCCCCACTCCGGCACCTTCTTGAATAGCATGGTTATCAACCTCTTCTTGGCTCTTGAAAATACCATCATACAGATATCCTACCTGTGCACCCATTGGATGTCCGACTACACTTTTTACACCATTACCGCCAAATGTTCCTTTTGCAGCTATTGTTTCTGGAAGTTTGGTAATTTCATTACGATAAAAAGAGATATTACCCGACAAGTCATATTGGAATTTATTAACCTTTCCACGATAACCAAGGTTAAGTTCCATACCATTATTATTCATCTTACCTGCATTTATCCACATTGACGAACCCTCACCCATCACACCAATACCATTCATCAGTACCAATATGTCTTTAGTATTCTTGTGATACCAGTCAAAACTTCCATAAAGAGAGTTGTTGAGCATAGCAAAATCAAAACCAACGTTGGTTTGAGTTGTTGATTCCCATTTTATATCATCATTACCTAATTGGTTACGCTTAAAACCACTTTGAAGAGTCTGTCCACCATTCGATCCGGTAATGTCATAACTTGTACCATAACTTTGACCACCAAAACCAGCTTCACCATAATTTGATTCATAGAGAGTATAGCGAGCTGTATTCGAAATTTCCTGATTACCTGTCATGCCCCATGATGCACGTAACTTAAGATCATCGAGCCATGAAGATGTACCCTTGAGCCATTCTTCGTCGTTAATTCGCCATCCGGCGCTTACTGAAGGGAATGTACCATAACGATTATTCTTACCAAAACGGCTCGATCCATCACGACGTACTGTGACGCTTGCCATATAACGATTATTATATGTATAATTCAACTTACCAAAGAATGAAACCAAAGAAAAGCCGGAACCTGCACCATAAGCCTCTGCCTTACCTACACCCGCATTAGGCCACATATAATCAGGATTAAGCACTGCAAATCCATAACGTTTACCCGAAAATGAGGTATCATCCTGACGGTTTAACTCCATACCAGCCATTGCATCTGCACGATGTTTGCCAAGCTCAAAATTATATATAGCAACCAAGTTCCACATCCACTTCATCCAGTGTTCCTGTTTTGCTTCTACGGCGTTGGTTGAAGAAGATACATTACCATTTGTAATAGGATAAGTAAATATACGTTGTTGTTTCTGTGCATAATCTAGACCGGCAGTAGTACGTACATTGAAACCTTTGAATGGAGCCAAGTTCAAGAATATATCTCCGAATGCTCTCCAATAAGTATAGCGGTTATCCTTGTTGCGTTCAAGCACCTCTATAGGATTTTCACGGTCAGAGTAACCACCTGTAAGATTTGCATACTCACCATTATTATTATAAATAGGAAAAGAAGGGTTATACTGAAGTACATTCTCCAAGAATCCTCCAGGAGCCTGCACCTCGGATGTACGGTTCAAAGTAAAATGCTCACCAATGGTAAAAATCTTACCTATCAAATTATAGTCAGAATTTATGCGGGCCGAGAAGCGTTCAAAATCGGTAGTTTTGATGATACCCATATTCTTATAATATCCTAAAGAAAAGTAGCTTGATCCACGATCTGAGCCATTGCTTACAGCAACATTATAATTCTGAATAGATCCAGAACGGGTAGTCTGGTCAAACCAGTCTGTATCTGATGCAGGAATTATATTAGCGCTATCAAGATACTTTTGCATAGATACTTTGTTTAGTTGTGGATTACCTTGTGCATCATATCCCCAATCAAAGTGATAACCAAGATTATTGTTATTTGGATCCAAACCATCATTCACATTAGCTTGCCAATAAGCCTGTCCCCACTGCTCAGCATTGAGCACTTTCATGCGGTTAGCATAGAAAGAAGAAGCAACACTTGCATCTAAATCTATTTTTACCTTTCCATCCTTGCCCTTTTTGGTAGTAATGATAATTACACCATTGGCAGCTCTTGAGCCATATATAGATGCTGATGCAGCATCTTTAAGAACCTGAATAGACTCAATATCATTACCATTCAACTCATGCATTCCGGATTTGGTAGGTACACCATCCACAATATATAATGGATCATTATCATTCAATGTTCCGATACCGCGAATACGAACTGTTGCGTTTCCAGATGGAGAACCATCGGCAGTAATATTCATACCAGGCACACGTCCTTGAAGTGCTTTCATTGGATTGTTCTCATTCTGTTTTTGAAGTTCTTTTACACTAACCACACCAACAGCACCTGTAAGGTCGGCCTTGCGCTGAGTAGTATAGCCCGTAACTACAACCTCTTCAATCATCTTGGCATCCTCTTCCATAATAACTTTCAGATTGGATTTAGCTTCCAATGAAAGAGTTTTATAACCAATGTACGAGATAACTAAAATTGATTTCTTAGGTGCATTTAGTGAAAACTTACCATCAAAATCAGTGATAGTGCCATTGGTAGTGCCTTGTTGTACAATAGAAGCACCAATAATTGGCTCATTATCAGCTTTTGAAATGACCGAGCCTTGAATTTGGATTTGTTGCGCCATGGCTGTCAACCCAAAGACAAACAGGAGAAATCCTATTAGAGAAACTCTTGCATTTTTCATTTGTATTAATTTAATGTTTGAAATATTATGCTGCGAAGATAAATGAAATAAAACAAGTGAATTATAAGTATTATTTCAAGTTTCTATGAATTATGTTACATGTAACCAATTTACTATACCGATGTAACATTTATCATATACAGCATACATACGATGTTGCTAATATGCATTATAATAATTAGTCGTCTCTTAAGAAACGATTTATAAACTGATAGTCAGAAATATACTAACAGATATGTTTCAATAAATCTACGAGTCATTATATCTTTGAGCATATAAACGTGCAGATTTTTATGTTTTGAGCTCAGACAGAGCCCATACCGCCACTGTCATGAAGAATGGCCATATACGTGTTGAGAGTCATTATTACAGTGTTCTCTGCAAATACATAGGAAAGAAAGTCAAAGCTTTGTATAATACCAGAGAGATAGAAGTTCCTCTATTACGAGAAAATAGCTCTTGCCGCAAATATAAGATATAAAACGCACTGCTTGGAATAAGCATCCATAGGCATATCTATGGTGATTTATCACTATCAGTGACATCCTTATTTGCCACATCTAAGTGTTCTAACATGTTAAAATCCATCTCTATATTCAGCTTACCACTGGTCACTTTTGGGTTCTTCATTAGTGATGAAACCTCTGTATTGGCAAACCACATCTTGAACGTTGACAGCACGAACTGCGCTGTTAAAGCAGGTTCTACACCATATTGATTGGCGATGTTCCAACTGAAATTCTTCAAATCCCCCTATGTAAGCGTTCTCTTTTTGAGGATATGAATACTTACAGCAGGCAACACTGCACGCAGTGTTACAAACATCTTGACACATTCATTCAGTTGGAAGAGTTCTTCATCCGTGAAATCAAACTTCATGAATGTACTACGAGTATATAAAAGGATCTTTTCAAGCTTTTCGGCATCTGCCTTCTCCTTTGCTGCCTTCATTGCCTCACGTTCTATCTTGCAGGTTGCCATAAACTGCTCCAAATTCATCTGAGCATTCTTCAGTTCATTAGAGCTATTCATTCCTTGAACATCAGACGCCACCTCTTCCCTCTCTTCCGATTTAACTTCAGGAAGAGGATGTTCGGCTATGTATCTGTCAATGGCTTGCATCTCAATACGTGGTAACATCTTAATTTTTATAAACATCGACATATTTGTTTGTAACAAACCCTGCTATTCTAAAGCATAAGCGCAGGAAACAATACAAAGACGCAAAGATTGCAATGGCAATAGCAGCACATGGTATGTACCCCCAATGATTGGCAATACAGATGTCCATTGACTTGAGAATGGCAAGTAAGGCAAACAACGCCTCCAAAGCATATATGAACCATTTGTTAACTGTAGTCATACTATTCATCTGTCTTTATTATCCATTTACCTTCTTTGCGTCCACCTTCACGAGATAGAATACCTAACTTTTTCAATTGAGCAAGATCTGTCTCAATCGTCCTATCCGAAACAGAAACCTTTTCCGAAGTCTTTTCCGAAATCTTTTCCGAAATCGCTTTTGCGGATAAGGAAGCATCAGCAGCTAACGCTTCTAAGACTAAGCGCTGTCGGTCAGATATTTTCTTTAAGACATCCTTTGGGACATTCTTTAGGACATCGTTTTCCTTTGGGTCATTCTTTGGGTTATCACCGATATTCTCTATATGCAAAATCAACTTTACCTGCATCAAGTCAGGCTGTTCTATCAACTCTGGTTTCAACCAATGCTTCTCATTCCATGCACTCAGAATGAGAGGGAAGCCAGAGCCTAAGTTCTCACCATAACCTATCATACGAAGCATAGCCTGCATTCGTTGGTTACGAGATTTCGATTCTCCACCAGCATATATCTGTTCTATCGGGAGTTTCAGCAATCCTGGGTTAGTCAACACAAACTTATCATCATACTTCTCCACTTTCAGAATACCATTGAGCATCAAGTCAGCATGGATAATGGCGTTGGTCAATGCCTCGCGCACCGCTTTATGCTGTGGTGTGTCATCCTTACGCTCCATGCCCTCCATCTTGAATGGACGAGGCAAGTCTCTTGTCAAGCGAGGCAACACCATACGCATAAAGTTAAAGAGGTTATTCTCCCATGTGCCATCATACGTCAGTCGGTCGCTGTATCGTTGTTCGCCAATAAGATCTGTCTTATCAATGTAATCCATGCGCAGATTGTCAAAGCGATCACGAATAGGCAAACCTTTACCAAACATCAGCAGTCCTGCCATGGTCAATCCCTCAGTGCCATCCTTGCGATTCACCACATATCCGCCCAACTGCATCAGGAACTCTTTGTTATCAAGATCGTTCCAAACATGTTCTGGATTGGAAAGTCGAAACATGATGCGGTAACGTTCCAAAGTCGGCATATCAATATCATCCATGGTGTAGTACTCCAAGAACATTCGGTCGTTGCCAGCCTCGTTTGCATCACGAAGCATCATTTTCAATTCCTGTTCTGTGCAATGGTAATCACCCTCGTGATTGCGCTTGTAAGTGCCACGCTGTATATTGTTATTGATATAAATAGGACGAACCGTATATTCAGCTTGTGGTACGTTCACATAAACCACATCTTTGCCATCAATCGTAACTATATCGACATCTTCATCACGCAGAAGATTGAGGTTCACCTTTTCACGACTATGAATGGTATTCCATAAGTCCTTCTTGATTTTCACTGCATCTTCCACACCCGTAATGGTGAAACGCTTTGCATTGTCCTTCTCAGCCATGTCTTCATACACACCCAAAAGGATTGTTCCGCCATAGGTGTTGGCAAATGCTGAATAGGTCTCCCACAACGAGCCGGGCAAGTTATTTTGGGTTTTCTTACATTCCAAAGTAACACGCTCACCATCTACAAGTAGGTTATGTATATCTTGTTCGGTCATAATTCAATTATTTGAATGTTTATTTATGTTCTACTTCCTTAATAGCATTAACTACAGCCTGAAGTCCTGAAAATTCTCCTTTCTGAAGATAATCAGTATTGTCAGCAGAAGATAATTTTAATAAGTCATTACAAATTTGCAATCGATGAATCATTGGTAGTACAACACTACCAACATGTTGGTAATAATCACATATTTCTCTTTCTGTAGATGGAAGTTTATATCCTTTTGGAGAACTAGATATGATTATACCCTCATCACGCAATTTTCCAAAGACTTTGTTTCTAAAAGCTTGCTCTGACATTGGCGAATATCCGCTTCTATTTAAAGCTGACATTAATTCTTTTGTTGGTATGTATCTTCTAAGATTGTTATATTTAAAACGAAACAGAAGATAATTTAATGTAAATACCTGCCTACGTATATCTTCATCCTCAGAAGAATCGTTTGCTTTAATAAATTCAGCTGCTTTACGATAGGCAATTAACACAATTTCTTTATTATAACTATCATCTCCTTCTAAATGCTCAAAAAGATTTTCGTCATAACTTTGAGGGAAGAACTTTATGCTCAATAATTTCTTATCCAACATTTTTTTATAATCAATGTTAGCAGGAACTGTTTTTTTCTTATTATCCTCGTAAACATACGACAATGTACCGGCTATTAAGTCAGCTAATTGGACTGCATTTTCCGATTTACTATCTACCACATCGAATTCTTCCTCATCAAAAAGGCTAATAGGCTGTCGGTATTCCTTTACATATTTTGTAAATTCGTCAGCGAATTCATGTTCACCTACTTTGTCTGTAATGATTCTAATATTCTGATAACTAGCTCGCAGTTCTTTGTAAATAAGTTGATTTATAAACTTATAAAATGTCTTCTTACTTTTATAAATGCCACTATCTGCAAATAAGCTTTTTTTATCAACAACAAGAGCCAATATATTAAAAGGAAGGTGTAATACACGATTCAAGATTTTTATTCTTCTTTCTTGATTTCCTTTTATACGATTGGATTTGATTTCCTCTCCAGAGAACTCCTCTTCTCTAATTATCGACAACGCATTTTTTACAGAGTCTACATCGGTCTCTTTCACCAATACTGCCACAACAATAAACTTTGTCGAGTTTGACTTCGTAGAGAAGTTGAAACCATAAGCACCGCATTCGTCTAAATAAGCAAACATCTTATCCATAATAATTCACTTTAAATATCAAAATTAGCTTTCATTGCATCCTCAAACTCTTTCTTTACAGACTCAGTATAGAATGGCATACCCCAAATCTCGAAATCTTGGTTTTCAGTATGGAACTGAATAAATCCATCCGAATGGATTCTCTTTTGAAAGTCTACTTTCCAAGAATCGGTTCCTCTTAATTGAGGACCTTTAGGCTCAATGAAGATCTGAATATTATCAAAGACTCCTTCGGTATATTTACGTCGCATAAATAGCACAAAGTCTGGTTCAGTTGCTCTACCTGTCTCAAAATCAAATATTTTCAAATCCTTTTCATTGCGAACAAGATAGATTTCGTTATACTTTTCAGCTAACTTATCCATGATGCTTTCAATGTACTTGATAAGATATTTCTCTTCTTCAGTTCCATAATTGTCATCATAGGCAAACCAGTCAGCTTTATCAACATCACAGCGTAAAAGAATATTGGTTGTTGCCTTGATAGATATTCCTTCTTCTTTCTTATCAGAGCCTTCTGAAACCCTAAAAGTATGATCTTTGAAAACATCACGAACCATGTGTCCTTTGAATGCTTTCGTACCACGAGTCCCGATACCTCCCTTAGCAAGCATGGGGATCATATCTCGCAAGACTTGCAAAACGACATTAAGTTGTTCTTTCTGAGAAAGGTTATCAATTACGTCTTTTTGACCAACTACTTTTACTCTAATACTTGAAAGATAAGCATCACTTTCAATGAATTCTTTTACTGACTTCAGATTGGGAAAGAAATCAGACAATGAACTATATGTAAACTCAGGCAATCTATTGATAGCAGCTCTGATGATATGCTTACCAAAATCACCGAGAGTCATACTTCTTTGTTGAAGAGCTATTGTATCTTGTGCTGTAGCTTTACTAAAAGCTAGACTTTGCTCCATATCGCCACTTTTGATGCGAACTTGGAACTCACGATCTAAAATATTTTGTCCAATACTTGTTATATCCTCATTAAGTAAATAAGGTTCTGGCTCATTGGCAAAGACATAACCATCAGTATATAGACGAGTTTTTTTGAAACTATCTTTTAGTTTCTCTGACACTTCACGACTTTTGGGTGCTATAATACCGGAGTTTGTCAAAGCTGTATTCAACTCCTGCACATATCTTGGATTGTGAGAACTATGGTAGTGAAGAGTTTCCAATGCCCTCAATCTATTAGTAAGGTCGTTATCATACTTGCGAGAACCTACTGGGGCTGACAGAACTACTTCCTCTTGTTTCTGAGATACAGGCGTTTCAGTATTCTCTTTGGTTACTTCTTGCTTTGTCTTGTATTCCGCAGGTTCTTCTTGAACTACACTTTTTGGCGCTATAAATGGCATATATCGAGCACCACGCCCAATCAACTGTGCTTCCGCATTCGTTGTTTTGCCAGGTGCAGTTCCTTTGGAGTCACGAGTATCATAAAGACGTACAATATCATAAAGATTGAGCACGTCCCAACCCTCATTCAACATATCTACAGCGAAAACGGCTCTAAATTCATTGTCCTTTTCCTCTAAAGAGTTCAAATACGATTGTTTCTCTGGGCTGATATTATTACCATCTACCAACAATAGGTTGTCTTCTTTAAAGTCTTCCTGCAATTCCAATAATAGGTTTTCATTCGTGATGCCTTTCTCCTCAAAATAGGTAAAGGCAGACAGTATATCATCATGTGCGTGAGAACGAATGCGTTGCAATGTCTCATTATTCAACGTCTTAACAGCCTGAACAAATTCATCGTGGAAAGCTTTGTTTGCAGCAATAGTCTTAGACTTGAACATCACAACCGGCTTCACATCTTGTTTGATAGCCGTAAACAGCTTTCGTCTATACTGGCTCAGAATCATTGCTTGTATTGCTCTTTCCAATGGCGAAGCATCACTTTGCACTACAGCAATATCTTTTGAATATCCATCTTCTCTGAATCGTTTTAATGGATAGTCAAAGATTATCTTATCTGCATATTTATCTGCAATGTTTTGGTCGGTAAAATCTTCGGTAGCAGTAAATTCAAGCAGTATATTGGTATTGCCATCTTCGGGGGTGCGTTGAAATATACGCATAACAGTTGTTTCCCAATCATCAGATGGCTCATACTCATCATCGTCAAACAACTCCAACTGAGCTGCTACATCTACGCCTTTCTTAGCGGCTCCATTCATGTGATGTGCTTCATCCGATATCAGCACCAGTCCTTTTGTACTGAAATCATTGTAACTCACGCCACCCTCTTTCGGAGTATTAAGGTCGCTATGTAGTCCTTGGGTTGTAGTAAGGCAGAAGTTAATGCAGTCATCATCTACAGCTTGGAAATTATCTACTCTGCGGATTTCTACTTGCTTGCCATCTATATTGATAGATTGAGCAAATTGGTATTTAGAAGATGCAGCATTAAAGAAGTTATCTTCTGTTTTACCCACCACATTGCTACTTCCTACGAAGAACAGAAAGTTACGATAGCCGTTTTTGTAAAGGTACAGTATAAGACCGGCCATGATAAGCGTCTTACCGCTACCGGTTGCCATGTGAAACAGCAAATGTGGCTTTAGTGGCTTACTCTCATAGTCGTTCTCCCAAAAATTAATGAAATATTGAAACGCTTCCTTTTGATAAGGACGCAATGGCATCAACGGGTTGAGTGAGGTGCCAAAATATTCCGGCATCTCGGTACGCTCAATAGTTTTTCTACCAAATTCCTCACGCAACGTACTTTGAAGATTGTTGCGGAGATAATCTTCCATGCTAAATGCTTGTTTCTTTACCATATCACTTATTTGTATAGAAGTCAGAATTCAAGCTCTTATCATTTTTACTGATGCCAAATTCTTCATTGTTAATCTCAGAATATGGCACATATAGCAGGTTCTTGTCAAGGCACTCTATTAAGAAGCGTTTTTGTTCATCAAGTGATAACTCCGCAAACTCTTTGATATTTTCATCTATCTCCTGCGGTTTTACTTTCCACGACAAGAAGCCTGTGGCTTGCATTTCAGTCCAAACTGTTTGAAGCTCGGCTGTAGAAGTAGCGTTCTCGATTGAGTCAACAAATTGTTGGTTGGCTGTGGCTAATTCACAATAGACGAAAGAACCACCTCCTTGCCAATTGACAGCCTTACTAGTTCCACCTTGCTCACCTTCGATTACTTTCTTTAATCGTTCTACAGCAACTGTCTGAATATAATCCATTTGTTCAACTCCGATGTAACGGCGCCCCATTTTATGAGCCACTGCAGCTGTTGTACCACTACCTAAATGATAGTCTAAAATAATATCATTTTCTTTTGTAAAGATTGAAATTAAAAAGCCAATATACTCCTCTGGCTTTTTCCCATTTCTAAAGGAAACATTACCTTCATCATTGACATTATTATAATCTGATTGGAAGTCAAAGAAATTAGGATATGGTTTTTCTGTTACATCAGAACTTGTTGGTTTACCTTGATAATATCCCCCATTTTTATTTCCTTTAGGTGGAGTATAAAAACGTCTAAAACCAAAGTTGTCATCACCCATATTTTCAACTTTAAAGATAGTTTCAGGAGGATAATTCGCAGCTATTGGTTCGATGAATTTTACATATAATCTTCCACTGCTGTTTTTCTCTCTTATTGAACCTCTGACGCTTATCGTTTTTGACAGCATTTCATTTGGTTCTTCTTTGGCCACACTATATTTTTCCGGAGTAAATATTTCAACTTTCTTTTCATCAAAGTATATTACTTCTGGCTCACCTAATTCTACAATCTTATATACATAATCGTCAACAAGTTTTTGTTCAATTTTTTTAGGCATCTTTGTTTCAGAAGAAACTGAATAAATCAAATTATATTCAATTACATCATTAAACTCTTTATCTCCTGTTAATATTCTATCAGGATGTCTTACTAAAATATTAAAAGTACATAATGATTTCTCAAATATTTCATCCATCAAAACTTTTAAATATCCATATTCATGAAAGCTACATTGGACACAAATAACACCATCAGAGCTTAGTAAACGCTTAGCTGCTAATAATCTGTTCCTCATAAAAGTCAACCATGTTGATTGATTGAAATTATCATTATACCCAAAGCCATCATTTCCTGTATTATATGGAGGATCAATATAAATTAACTTAACCTTACCACAGACTGATCTATTTTTATATAAAGAATACAAAGCCAATAAATTATTTCCTTTAATGATGAAGTTATCATCTTTAGAAACACTAGTTACCTCATGCTCTCCATCAGCATCATAGCGACGGAAGTTATTCAAAGCTTTAGGTTCTGTAAGTCGATTGATTTCATCGGGAGCAAGAATCTCATTCCAAAACACCTCATTGCGTTTTGCGTCCTCTTTGGTTTGCCCCCCTTCGAGCATACAATCTTTATATGGCCAAGACAGAACAACCTCACGACTCTCAGACAAAAAGTTATCTCCACTTGCGTCCGTGATACCCACTTTGTTCTTAAAACAAGTATAGCTATCCGGAAGGAAGCGTTTGTTCATTACAAACTTTTGAAACTTCACCTTGTCGAATACGGTTAGTCCATCCACCTCGGTAAAGAAGTTCTTACGAAGAGCTTTGTGAGACAAAAGTAGTCGCAGCAAGTCGGGACGCATAGCAAGTGCAGCCTCCACTATGGCATTCTTCAGCAAGTGCCCATCCTCGGTACAATATCGGCTTTCATTACGTAATAGCTTTTCAAGCTCTTTGAATTGATTTAAATTGTCCATATATAGTTTTATTTTTTAATTGTCAAATTTTCGTCTATGGGTCTTATCTGTAATGTATCTTTTAAAGCAGATTGTATCCCATTGATTTCTTGTTTTATTTCCTTATATTGTGATTTTTCTATCTTTGTAGAGCTATAGAACGGAATAATAATAGCGGCTAATGCAGCACATAAAGCCACAAAGAACGAAGCTCTTGTCCAAAAAATTGTATGCTTATATTGCGTCCTAGCTTCCATTAGTTGTATTTCAAATCTTCTTTGCTCTGCTGTCTTGAATTGATGTTTAACTAAATCAACAATGGTCTCTGAAAGAAGTAATTCATAATAACAATTATACTTATATATGAAACATTCTTTAGGATAAGACCTATCTGCTTTTATTATAAATTTCTTTGAAGAGGTTTTATTTAGTTCAATTTTATTATCTATATCTCTGGCAAAATCTATGAGGTAATAATTTGATATTAAATATTCAAACAACAATGATAACTGTATTAAAATCTTTCTCAATGAATTTTTCTCTATAGTATCTGAAACTATTTGTATGTCAGCATAGTCTATTTCTTCAATTTCTATAGCTTTATTAATACTATAAAGCAAATTATATCTACATAATTTACCTTCATTCTGTAGAGCAACCATCTTAGACAAAACGTCTTTCTCAAAACTACTAAAGTCCCTCATCTATTTAATCCTCCACTTTATTGAATACTCATCAACCGTTTCCACTTTTGCTTCGGCAAGGTCATAGAGTTTCGTTACCAATTTATTTTTCTCGGATTTGAGTTGAGTTTTCTTTTCATCAAACTCACGCCAAGCGGTGTCACGTTTTTCGTTCAAAGCATCTTTCTCTTTTTGAATAGCAAGTTTCTTACGAATTTTGCGTTCTTTCATAAACTCATCATTCTTTTCTTCAATCGCCTTATCAAGATCATTGAGCCGTTGCTGTAATGCTTTTCGATTATCTTCAGCCCAATTCTCTATTTTGACTATTTCATCAGAAATCAAATCGCCATTGCGAGCTTCTAACACTTCCGTTAGCTCCTCTTCTCGCTTATCAAGAACTTCAGAAATGGTTGTTAGCTCGTCGCTTAAAACCTTATCTTCAGTAACCACTGCTGGAAGCAATAGAAGGCGTTGGGTAAAGTTGTCATTAAATACATTACCCATTTCATCCGTTGAAACAACAAGGATGCGTTCCTCTTCTTCTTTTAGAGAATGGTATCGTACCAAACGGAATTTCAAATAGCCCGATGTACCAACACGTTCCTTGATTACTGATACAATTTTCTTGCAACCTGAATAATCGAACTCCACTCCTGCAATAGGGGTTTGAGCATTGATCGCTTTATGGATGACGTATTGAGCCAAAGGGTGCGAAATGCGGTAGTTATAACCATGACTTTCTTGTTTTGTCAAAGTGTAAATGCCATGATGTATGTTAGAGTCAATATCGTTTGGCAAAAGAAACTCATTTTTGCCATTCTTGCTAACCTTTATTTGGGAACGCAACACTCCACACGTCAAACACCACAACAATTCTGTATATTGGTCAAGCCGTGAAGTTTCTTCTTCTTCACGAATCTTCAGTTTTTCAATAACCTCTTCATCGAAATTTTCAAAGAGCGAAGCCTTGGTCTGCTGAATATTATCCTTTATATCATCATGCAATTCTTCCTGCAATTGGTCAAACGCCCGATCAAGATCTTCTGTGGTGCGACATTGTTTGTAGATATTAAGAATACGCTTCTCAAAATCCACGCCATTGCCTATAGAGCCAAGCACTTCATCACTTGCGCCAAAGACGCCTTTGAACAGATTAAACTTTTGGTCAAGCAGTTCATACACACGTTGGTCAGCGCGATTAGACTTATTGATAAAGTTTACCACCACAACATCATACTTCTGCCCATAACGATGGCAACGCCCGATACGCTGTTCCACTCGTTGAGGATTCCATGGCAAATCAAAATTAACTATTAAAGAGCAGAATTGTAAGTTAACACCCTCGGCAGCAGCTTCAGTTGCAATCATAATTTCAGCCTTATCTCGAAAATAGTCCACTAAAGCCAATCGTTTATCCGCCGTCTTTGAACCAGATACCCGACTCGTTTCTTTGTTTTGGCTGAACCAATCTTTATAAATCTCATTTGAACGAGGGTCGGAATTAGAGCCATTAAACAACAACATCTTTCCCTTGTAACCTTGCTCTTCCAATAGATTATAAAGGTATTGCTGAGTACGACGACTTTCTGTGAAAATCAATGCTTTTCTTGGCGCATTCATTTCTTCCATGTGTTTGAAGCCCAATTGCAAAGCCTTCACAAGACAATCACCTTTACTATTTGTAGTGATTCTTAGAGCGAGAGCATGAATTTCTTTTAATTCTACTATTTCCTCTTTGATAGATTCTATGTCATCAGCCGATAGTTCGTCTTGTTCGCTCTCTTCTATCTCCTCATCTTCTTCATCAATCCATTCATCTTCAATCTCTTCAATGGCATCAAAATCATCAATTATAGTATCTGCATCGTCAGAAACAATATTCTTTATTTTATCTTCCAAACGTTGAATGATGCTTTCCAAAGTGCCAGCAATAGCAAAAGTTGAAGAAGCCAATAACTTATATAGTACCAATGTTATAAGTGTACGTTGAGAATTAGGTAAACCATAGCTCTCATCACGTTCAAGATAACGATTAATCCGATTAGACAATTCTATTTCATCTTCTGTTGGATAATACTCCTGTACCAACGGAATACGATTTGTGTATTTCACATAGGCCTGCACCTGACTTCTTAAAGTACGATGCACGATAGGCAATATTCTTCGTCGAAGTTCTGAATATTTGCTATCATCACGCAAAGCCACTTTACTGTATTGAGAGCTAAAACTGGATAGTTCACCGAAATAAGCCGGATCAATGATGGATATTAATCCATATAGTTCTTTAATGTCATTCTGCAAAGGAGTAGCAGTCAACAATATTTTTTTGAATGGCTGAAGTCCAAGTTTTAGAGCAATACCTGTTTTGTTACTGTTACGATAAACATTACGCAAAGCATGAGCTTCATCCATCACAACCAAATCCCAATTAACTCGGCTAATATGCATGATATTCTTTCTTGCAAATGAATAAGAGCAAATTACGATATTGGAAGACGTATCAAATGGATTTGCGTATGTTTCTGCCAAAATCTTATCGAAGTTTCTTTTTTCAAGAATGACAGAAGGTAGATAAAACTTATCTTCCAATTCTATACTCCATTGTTTACGAAGTGTAGCCGAAGCTATAATCAAAATATGCCGTTTCCGCTCAGCCCAATTTTGGCTAATAACCAAAGCAGCCTCGATTGTTTTACCAAGTCCCACTTCATCAGCAAGAATCGCACCCATACTCAACGGAGAACGAAATGCGAATAAAGCAGCATTAACCTGATGTGGATTTAAGTCAACTTTCGCTTCAGATAACACACCTGTAAACTTATCATCATCGCTCGAACTGCGACGACGATAAAGTTGCCAAGCAATATACTTTTGCTGGTATGGGGTTAATACTCTTGCATTATTCATTTCTGTTGTCATACTCTAGTCTGCACTATCCACTATTAAATCTTTCATGCTGACTGAAAGAAAATCTGCAATCTGCGCCAACACTTCCAATGATGGTTGTTGCCGGTTAGCACAATAAGCATTAACAGTACTAAAACTTTTGCCCAATTTTTCTGCCAATTCTGTTTGAGAAATACCTTTCTCAACAAGAACTACTTTTATTCGATTCAGTTTCTTTGCCATTTCCTTAATTGTTTAATTACGAAGATATGGCATTTTACGCTAAATAGTGAATATTATTACATATTTATTTTGTTTAATGAAGTGTTTTGCCGATGATTTGACTATTTTGTCGTGATAAGGTGCATATTTCAAGCAATTCAAGTCTAAAAGCATGGGGTGCCAAAAACGTTCACCCCCTACCTACGTCTATTCATAGTCGAGAAATAGGGGGTCACTAAAACGATGCCCCCTATAAACCTTGCTAAAACAGCATTAACATTATCGTCTCGCACCTCTGTTCTTATTCTTGTCCTTATCCCTCCAAGGCAATTCAGATTGAGAGCCACCACTACCAGTGCCAACACGCACCTGACCTTCACCACCGCAAGCAAGGATAAATGCTTGACCGAGCAAATTAGCTTGTGCCTCACTCACCTGTTCTCATGGCTCGAATACTTCGTTCACCAATTCGTGAATGGTTATCTTGTTTTCTGAGAATTGCTTCACTAGGTCATACGACACACCACTACGACTAACGTCATATTCTTCATCACCTACCTTTGTCCATATATGTGGAAAATCCAACGTAACTGCCCCCTAGTGTCCAATGTAAATTGCCCCCCTGTTTCTTTCTCTTCAAATTTCTAAAATCATCACTTTCAAAACAGCTCTGTTCGCTATCAGTATGCAGGGTTCTACTTAATGTTTCTTTGTAAATATAGTGATTTTATTTTTTACATTGCAGCTTTCTGATAGAGTCTCCATGTAGTTCTATCCTGATAGCTTGATGAACAATCCTATCCAAGACCGCATCCGCTATCGTCTTTTCTCCGATAATCTCATACCATCCATTTACAGGTAATTGTGATGTTATTAGTATGGATTTCTTATCATGTCTATCTTCAATGATATCCATCAGGTTCATTCTGGCTCCGTTATCAAAAGGTTGTATTCCGAAGTCGTCTAAAATAAGTAGATCCATACGTTCAATCTTCTTCAATTCTTGCAGTATGCTTCCTTTGGCCTTGGCTACTTTGAGTTGTCCCATTAATTTGGCCGTATTGGCGTATAACACTTTCATTCCTTTCTGACAAGCCTTGTAGCCCAAAGCGGTAGCTATGTAACTCTTCCCTGTGCCGGAACTTCCTGTTATAAACAGATCCTTGTTCTCTTTGACAAAAGTGAGTTCAGCAAGCCTTTCTAACAAGTTACGGTCCAACCCTCTTTCTATGCCGTAATCCATTTCTTCCATATATGCCTTATAGCGGAAGCTTGCCTGCTTGATCAGCCTTTCTATCATCCTGTTGCAACGTTCATCCCATTCAACCGTCAAATACCATTCTTCTCTATATTCTGACCTACGAAGTTTAACGGTACATTTGGTATGTGCTAATGCTTTCTTCATACTTCACCTTATTTATATAGTTTGTCGATTTCTGATTTAGGAGCATATACATAGTTACCTATCTGTCGGGTGGGAATAGAATACTTGCGGATATGGGAATAGACCGTTCCCTCATTGATATGAAACTTCTTCGCTATCTCGCCAATGTTATAACAATCCTCGGGCTCCAGACTATAGAGCTTGGCGATAGGCTTATCCTCCTTGGCTACCATATTTCGTACAGGATACATTTTACTTAGTTCGTCCTTACTGATTCGAGTTAGACGTTCACCGAGATTTACACATGGAATAGTTCCTTTCCTTATCAATCTATAAATGGTATCCCGACTGATGCCAAACATAGCAACAGCCTCAGGAACGGTAATATAGTCTCTCGCTTCAGGAATCTGACTAATTAGTTCCGACAATTCTTCTGCCTTTCATTCTTCCTCCTTCTTTCGTTTAGATGCAATCTTGGTGCATTTAGCAGAGCAGCATCTCGATGTTATCGTCTTGGGGGTAAAAGCCTCCCCACAGACAATACACTTCCTTTGAAAATCTAACTTTGCACTTGGCATATATTCTCCTATTAAAGTAGTATTAATCGTGATACGTATGTATAAGTTGCAAGTAGTCGCTATTTAAGTCGCGTTGCAAATATGTAGCATATATAAGCCAAAAATAGAAAACAAACGAAAGAAATACATAGATTAACTAAAACAAAATAGCGTGCAACTCATTGAGCCACACGCTATTTATATAGATTTGCCTTTCGGTATTTATCGATTTTACTTCACTTCTTCAAAATCAGCATCCTGTACATTATCACCTTGTTTGCTATCTCCGCCTTGAGCACCTGCACCAGCGCCTGCATTAGCTTGTCCGGCATTCATATCAGGACCGGCTTGAGCACCACCTTGGGCACCGCTTTGTGCATACATCTCAGCACTTGCAGCTTGGAAAGCTGTGTTCAATTCTGCCATGGCAGCATCTACAGCAGCTACATCCTGAGCTTTATGAGCATCTTTCAATTTCTGCAAAGCAGCTTCAATAGGAGCTTTCTTATCTGCTGACAATTTATCACCCAACTCTTTCAACTGATTCTCTGTAGTGAAAATCATACTGTCAGCCTGATTCATCTTGTCAATTTTTTCACGCTCTTTCTTATCTGCCTCTGCATTAGCATCAGCCTCAGCCTTCATCCGGTCTATCTCTTCCTTGCTCAAACCGCTGGAAGCTTCGATACGGATAGCCTGTTCCTTACCAGTTGCCTTATCCTTGGCAGATACCTTCAAGATACCATTGGCATCAATATCAAATGTTACTTCAATTTGAGGTACACCACGACGTGCAGGAGCAATACCTGTCAGGTTAAATTGGCCGATAGATTTGTTCTGTGCAGCCATCGGACGTTCGCCTTGTAATACGTGAATAGTTACTTCTGTCTGATTATCGGCAGCAGTAGAGAATGTTTCACTCTTCTTACAAGGAATAGTCGTGTTGGCATCAATCAACTTGGTCATTACACCACCCAATGTCTCAATACCCATGGACAACGGAGTAACATCCAACAATACCACACCTTTAATTTCATCCGTCAAAACAGCACCCTGTACGGCAGCACCTACGGCAACAACTTCATCAGGATTAACACCTTTGGAAGGAGTCTTACCAAAGAAGTCTTCAACTAATTTCTGAACAGCCGGTATACGTGAAGAACCACCAACTAGGATCACTTCATCAATATCGGAGTTACTCAAACTTGCATCAGACATTGCCTTTTTGCATGGTTCCAAACAAGCTTGAATCAAACTATGAGCCAATGCTTCAAATTTAGCACGTGTCAAAGTCTTCACCAAATGCTTAGGCACACCACCTACCGGCATAATGTACGGCAAATTGATTTCGGTACTTGTAGAAGAAGATAATTCTATTTTAGCTTTTTCAGCAGCTTCCTTCAGACGTTGCATAGCCATTGGATCCTGAGTCAGATCTGCACCTTCGTCGTTTTTGAACTCCTCTGCTAACCAGTTGATAATTACCTGGTCGAAGTCATCACCACCAAGATGAGTATCACCATTAGTAGACAAGACCTCGAATACACCGCCACCAAATTCAAGGATGGAAATATCGAATGTACCACCACCAAGGTCAAACACTGCAACTTTCATATCCTTATGAGCCTTATCGATGCCGTAAGCCAAAGCAGCGGCAGTCGGTTCGTTCACGATACGTTTTACATCCAGACCAGCAATTTGTCCAGCTTCCTTAGTTGCCTGACGTTGAGAATCAGAGAAGTAAGCTGGAACAGTAATTACTGCTTCTGTTACTTCTTGTCCCAAATAATCTTCAGCTGTTTTCTTCATTTTCTGAAGAATCATTGCTGAAATTTCCTGCGGAGTATAAAGACGACCGTCAATATCCACACGCGGTGTATTGTTATCACCCTTTGTCACCTTATAAGGTACGCGGGCTACTTCTTTTTGTACTTGTTCCCAGTTTTCACCCATAAAACGTTTGATAGAGTAAACCGTACGTTTTGGATTGGTAATGGCCTGCCGTTTTGCAGGATCACCAACTTTACGTTCACCCCCGTCCACAAAAGCGACAACGGAAGGAGTTGTACGTTTACCTTCGCTATTCGCTATAACTACCGGTTCGTTACCTTCGAAAACAGCAACGCAAGAATTTGTAGTTCCTAAATCAATACCAATTATTTTTCCCATGATCTTTATTATTTTACTTGTTATTATTCACTATTCATTGTTACCCGCCTTACTGGCAGACGTCAAGTAAAAAACAAACCCTGTGCCATTTTCCTTTTCCCCGGATAAAAGCCAGGAGATGACAGAAAGGCTGCCAGATTGTCAGAATCAGAAATTGCTAAGATGCTTGATAACAACGAAAAAATTAGCAGAAAACAGAGTAAAGAATCAAGCATCACTATTGCAACGATTTTAATACATATTTTTAGGCTATGCAAATCATTCGTACCTTCTCCGCACTTTCTCCGTACCATCTTCGTACCACCTTCGCTCTTTCTTAGCACACTAAGAGTAAAATAAAGCATTCTGTTAGCCTCAGCTGGAGCGAAAAAAAGCGAAACAAGTACGGAGAAAGTACGTCGCATGTACAGAGATTAATCCTCTACAAACAAAATATTTACGCTACACACATTTTCAAAATTGACTTAAACTTTTAAATTACAAATCAAAAAATAGACTCAATTCGTAGCAAAAAGAGATAATAGACATATACATAAGTATATTTCAATATCACAATAAGCTATATTTACCATAAAGACAAGCTATTAATAATTTGCAGTAAAGAAGTCCGTCCATTCAAAAAATACTGGATTAAAAACAGAGACTCTCCGACATATTTTGTCTCTTTCATATCGTAAAATGGCAAAAAATAGTAACTTTGGCAAATTGTGCAACAGACACAAGTTCGTATATTTTTAGTTAAAAAGCAGTTAAATGCCAGAATACAAAATACATAAGTTCCCAAAATCACGAATAGCCACGATAGATGTTTGCGAAATTGGCAAACAGAAACATCACATTACAAGTTTGATTGAACTCGATATTACCAATAGTCGGAAAAAGATTAGAGCATACAATAATCACAGCAGCAACAAGATTTCTTTTAATGCGTGGATCATTAGTGTAATCGGTCACACCATACATCAATACGAGACCGTAGCATCATACCTTAATGGAAAAGACAAACAACTAATTTTTAAAGACATCAATGTATCCGTTATCGTAGAAAAAAGCCTGAACGGACAAAAAGTACCATTTCCACTCATCATTGAAAAAGCAAACAATATAAGTATAGAAAACATATCAAAGCAAATCAATGATGCAAAGAATCAAAAACTTACAGATAAGGACATTGTGCTTCAAAAGAAAACAAACAGATTTGAAAGCTTATACTACTCCCTTCCGGGATTTATAAGAAGAAGTTTCTGGAGATACCTCTTAAAGCATCCCAAAATTGCTTATAAAAAAATGGGAAACGTAGCAATCACCTCCATAGGAATGATGGGACAAGTTAAAGGATGGTTTATCCCGATTTCCATTCACCCTATTTGTTTCGGATTAAGTTCCATCACAAAAAAGCCGGTTGTAGTTGACGACAAAATAGAAATAAGAGAAATATTAAATATGTCAATCCTACTGGATCATGATATAATTGACGGCGCTCCAATGGCACGGTTTATAAGAGATTTATCGAAAAATATCGAAAACGGGACTAATTTATAGATACCTACCCCATTCCTTGCATATATATTGCGTACACAAGAACTTATCAACACAGAAAGAAACGCCTCATATAAGTCCTAAATAACAGGAAAAAAATCTATTTTCTAAAAAAAACATTCCAATCTATTATTTTTTCCATTGGAAATTTGTTTTATTAGAAATTATACATATCTTTGCATCGTTTTCCAGTGGAACATATTTCCAATACGATAATAATAGATTTAAGTTATGAATAGAAAGAAGAAGTTTCCAATAGTCCTCATTTGCGCCTTAGCTACATCACTCACGGCAAGCGCACAAAAGAAGAGCTATATATCAATAGATCAAGCTACTGATATTGCAGCTCAGAATAATGCGAATGTGCAAATCTCTGAATGGGAGCACAAAATTTCGAAAGCGGATTTTCATCAAACCGATGCAGTATTCTTACCACAAATCTCAGTAGGTTACACTGCCGTTACTACAAATAATGCATTAAACGCTTTCGGATTTCTACTCCAACAACGTTCTGTGACCTCACAGGATTTTGATCCGGCAAAATTAAATCATCCGGGTGCGACGCAAAATTATGGCGCTGACATCAGTGTAAAAATGCCGCTAATCAATCCGGATATGATATTCGCGCGGAAAGGAGCTAAATTACAAAGCGAAGTATACCAGTATAAGAAACAATATACAAAGGATATGATTGAATTTGAAGTGAAGAAGGCTTATACCCAATTACAGTTTGCTTACCGGGCCCAAAGCATTTTGCGTTCAACACTGAGTGACGTGAAGCAAATCCACCAATCGGTGAAAAACTTCTACGACCAGGGTTTAGTACAGAAATCAGATGTACTTAATGCACAGGTACAAGTGAACACTGTAGAAAGTGCATTAGCTAAGGCCGAAAGTAACGTTAGCAATGCTTCGGATGGATTAAAACTATTAGTGGGAGCTAAGGGAGATGAAACGGTTTATGAGCCGGACTCTCTTTCCCAATCATCTGCTATTTACAACAATTCCAGCTTTTCGAGCATGCGCTCTGATGTAATGGCTATGAAGAAAGCAATGGATGCCTCGAATATGATGGTAAAATCATCGGCGCTAAGCTTTGTTCCTAAAATCAATGCTTTTGGTACTTACAGCCTGAGCGATTCCAAAGCATTTGGATTCAACCAGAACTCTTACCTGCTGGGAATCAACCTGAGCTGGGACCTCTTTTCAGGTAACCGGAATATCAGCAAACTCAGATCATCTACTTTCCAACGCAATAAAATGAAAGAGGAATATAACTTGTACATTGACAAAAGTCAGGTGGAATTTAACAAGACCAAACGTGACCTGAGCGATCTGCAAGTAGAAATTAACAAACAGCAAACCAGTGTGGACCAAGCAGCCGAAGCGCTACGCATCTTGTCAAACCGGTATGCCGAAGGGCTGACCAAGACATCAGACCTGCTTATGGCTCAGGCACAACTCTCGCAACAGCAGCTTCAACTGGCACAGGCCATCATGTCCTACAACATCACACTTTATTATTTGAATTTACAATCCACAATGAATTAACAATATAAAAATATACAGTTATGATAACAAGAAAACAACTTATACCGGGAATTTTGATCATCGCTGCCCTGTCATCCTGTTCATCGTCAACAGACAATAAGAAGGAAGAGCATGCAATAAAGGTAGAGACCTATTCCCCCGCTCAGCTTACTAATGATGATATTTATCTGAGTGGTGTAGTCAGTGCCGAGCAAACGGCTGTCATTAGTACCCGCGTTATGGGTTTTGTGAAGAAAATATATGTAAAACCGGGAGAAAAGGTAAAACAAGGTCAACTACTAATTGCAATCAATAGTGACGACCTGAATGCACAAAAGGCACAGGCGGAAGCTATGATTACGGAAGCCGAAGCTGCTGCTAAGAATGCCAAGCGCGATTATGAACGCTACCAAACGCTACATACACAAAACAGCGTATCGGACAAGGAACTTGAAAACATGGCGTTGAACAACACGTCAATGCAATCGAAGGTCAAAATGGCCCACCAGTCACTTAATGCTGTAAATGCTATGCTGGCATATACTAATATCACTGCTCCCTTCTCAGGTACAGTCACTCAAAAGATGATTGATGAAGGCAGTACCGCTTCTCCGGGTATGCCCCTCCTCTCCATGGAGAAATCAGGAGAGATGGAAGTGACCTCTTCCGTACCTGAGAACTTTATTAAGTATATCCATACGGGGGATTCGGTAAACATTGACATCAAATCACTGAATACAGTGATTAAAGGAAAAATCAGTGAGCTTAGTACTTCCTCTTATCTCAGTGGCGGACAATATGCCATGAAAATAGTTCTGACCGACCAAGACAAAGCCAATCTGCGTGCAGGAATGTACGCAGGAATTCATATTCCGGAAAAAATTGAAGGCGCAACGACTTCTACCATTCTCATCAACAAATCTTCCGTTTTCAATCGTGAGCAGTTGACAGGAGTATATGTGGTGAATAGTGAAAACCAAGCCATGCTACGTTGGGTACGATTAGGTAAAGAGGTAGGAAATCAAGTGGAAATACTCTCCGGTTTGAATAGCAACGACCAAATAATCATCAATCCGGGCAGTGAACTTTATAACGGAAAGAAAGTGATCATCTCTAAATAAAGAATGAATTATGGAACACGGAATATCAGGAAAAATAGCAAAGGCCTTCATCCAATCAAAGCTGAGCATCCTGCTGATGATAGCATTTATGCTCTTAGGTTTATTCAGCGTCTATTTTATCCCACGCGAAGAAGAGCCTCAGATTGAAGTGCCAATGGCCGACATTATGCTCGGCTATCCGGGAGCAACACCCCAGGAAATAACATCAAGTGTTGTACAACCATTGGAGAAGATCGTTTCAAATATAAAAGGCGTGGAAGATGTTTATTCCACAGCGATGAATGGAATGGCTATGCTCACCGTACAGTTTTATGTAGGTGAAGATGTGGAACGTTCGCTGGTAAAGCTATACAATGAGTTAATGAAGAACATGGACCAGATGCCACAGGGAGTTACCATGCCTCTGGTAAAATCACGATCAATTGATGATGTACCGGTACTGGCCTTTACCTTGTGGAGTGATAAGATGGGAGGTTTTCAAATCAGACAAGTAGCCGAAGTTGTAGGCAACGAGATCAAGAAAATACCCGATGTGGCACAGGTAAAAGTAACTGGCGGACAAAGCCGCGAAGTAAAGGTTACGCTGGACAAGGAGAAAATGACTGGCAGTAAAGTGGATTTCAACTCTATTGCACAAGCACTAAAGGCTAATAATTCACAAATGACCAGTGGTGATTTTATCACCCATGATCAGGTATACTCGGTCAACACCGGTAAGTTCTTCAGTAATGCAGAAGAAGTCAAACACCTGATCGTAGGAGTCAACGACGGACAGCCCGTATACCTTTATCAGGTAGCCAATGTAGAAGATGGGCCTGAAGTACCCCACGACTATGTATCATTTGGTTATGGAGCCGCCAACCAAGATATGCAAAAGAGCAACCCGAATGATTACACTGCGGTAACAATCTCTATTGCCAAAAAGAAAGGTGCGGATGCCATGAAACTTTCCGACGTTATTATAGATAAGGTAAATCACCTGAAAAAAGATTTGATTAGCAACGACTTGAATGTAGAAGTAACCCGTAACTACGGATTGACTGCATCACACAAGGTCTCCGATTTACTGTTACACTTATCCATCGCTATTCTCATCGTAACCCTGTTTGTGATGGCAGCCATGGGATGGCGTGGAGGTCTGGTAGTCTTCATGTCCGTACCTATTACTTTTGCATTGACACTATTCGCCTATTACTTTATGGGCTACACCCTGAACCGCATCACTTTATTTGCATTGGTATTTGTAACGGGTATTGTGACGGACGACTCTATCATCATTGCGGAAAATATGTACCGCCACTTCAAAATGAAGAAACTTCCGCCCTTACAAGCTGCATTGTATTCCATCAATGAAGTAGGTAATCCAACCATCCTCGCGACGCTAACGGTTATTGCAGCCGTACTTCCAATGGCTTTCGTTTCAGGAATGATGGGGCCATACATGAGTCCGATGCCTATCGGTGCATCCATCGCTATGACGTTCTCTTTGCTCGTTGCATTGACACTAACCCCCTATTTCGGTTATCATTTCCTGAGATATAAGAGTAAGAGAGCAAAGGCAAAAGAAGAGCGGGAAGCTGCGAACAGTGAAAGTGAAGAAGGAGTTGAAGTACAACAAACCAAAATCTATAAAATCTATTCCGCAATTACAACTCCTTTTCTTGAAAGCAGAAAAAAACGCTGGGCGTTTATGATTGGATTGACCGTTGTACTATTAGGCTCATTGGTGTTGTTCTTCACCCGTTCAGTACCCGTCAAGATGTTACCGTTTGATAATAAGAACGAATTCCAGGTTGTTGTTGACATGCCGGAAGGGACTACACTCGAGCGTACGGATGCAGTAGCCAAAGAATTGGCTGTATATCTCAGCAAAAATAAGATGGTGACCAATTATCAAACTTATGTAGGGACAGCTTCTCCAATTAGTTTCAACGGTTTGGTTCGTCACTACGACTTACGTTCAGGTGAGAATGTGGCAGATATTCAAGTTAATCTGATTGATAAGGGAGAGCGTAGTGAACAAAGCCACGACATTGCCAAATCAGTGCGTGCAGGTTTACAAGCCATCGGAAAGAAATACAATGCCAATGTAAAAGTAGTGGAAGTGCCACCCGGACCTCCGGTGATGTCGACCATTGTTGCTGAAATCTATGGTCCTGACTATCAACAACAGATCGCAGTAGCCGGACAGGTGAAAACAGCACTGGCCAAAACAGCTAATGTAGTAGATGTAGACTGGAGTGTGGAAAGTGATCAAACGGAATACAAACTGGAAGTGGATAAAGATAAGGCTATGAAGCATGGCATTGCCAGTGCGCAAATTGTACAAACTATGTATGGTGCTTTATCTGGTATGAACGTCGGTATTTTGCATCAACCATCCTCCGTAGAGCAAGTCGGTATTGTATTACAATTGCCGGAAAAAGATAAATCGAGTATGGAAGATTTAATGAACCTCAGTGTACTCAATCCTCAGGGACAAGCGGAACCGATTGGTAACTTTGTAAAAGTGACACAAGGTTTGAAAGATAAAAGCATCTACCGCAAGAATCAGAAGAATGTAGTATACGTAATGGCGGATGTAGCCGGAAAGCTGGAAAGCCCGATTTATGCCATGACAGATGTGTCCGGTGATCTTGCCAAAATCAAACTACCTGACGGTGCTTCATTAAAAGAAGAATTCAGTCAGCAACCGAAATATGAGGATAACTTTTCTTTAAAATGGGACGGAGAATGGAAGATCACGTATGAAGTATTCCGTGATTTAGGTCTTGCATTTGCTTTCGTATTAGTCATCATATATATGTTGATAGTAGGCTGGTTCCAAAGCTTCATCACTCCACTGGTACAATTGGCAGCCATTCCGCTTTCACTTATCGGAATTGTTATCGGACATTGGGTAGTAGGAGCCTACTTCACAGCAACATCCATGATTGGTTTCATTGCCCTTGCAGGTATCATGGTACGTAATTCCGTACTCTTGATCGACTTCATCGACATCCGATTGAAGGAAGGCATTCCGTTGAAACAAGCCATCATTGAATCGGGCGCAGTACGTACCACACCTATTATATTAACAGCAGGTGGAGTTGTACTGGGAGCAATCGTAATGTTGTTCGACCCGATATTCCAGGGACTGGCCATCTCATTAATGGGAGGAACCATCACTTCAACGATACTGACCCTTGTTGTTGTTCCCCTACTCTATTTCAAGATGTTGAAAAATAAAGTAAAATAACTGTAGCCATGAAATTACTAATCGTATTGAGCATCGATGAGTATCGTGACCAAGTGGCCAAGATACTCGAAAAAGCGGGAGTCAACCGCTTTAGCGCAACCCACATCAACGGGTACAAACAGCGAAAAGCAAATCCTAACCTGAATTGGTTTAGTCAGGGATCGGGAAATGCCAAAACAAATTCGGTACTCTTGTTCAGCTTCACCACCAAAGAGGTGGCTGAACAGGCCATTGCCGCACTGGATACTTGTAATATCGAAACGCAAAATCCGTTTCCGGTACATGCTTTTATATTAGACGTAGAATCTTATTCAAAATTAATCTGATAATGAAAAAGGAATATATCATCAGAGCCGTAGCCGGTACATTGGTTACCGCTGGCTCATTACTCGCATATTTTGTAGCTCCGGGCTGGATCATTCTGCCCATATTCGTTGGAGTCAACTTAGTACAATCATCTTTCACCAAGTTTTGTCCATTAGAAATGATCTTGGATAAATTTAACGTGAAGTAGTTTGCTTTTATTAAGTTCTATATATTAAGTTTAATAGAAATATTTTCCATTGGATATTTATTACATAAGAAATTATAGTTATCTTTGCAACATAATAAAAACAAAAGGACAACGTCTTATAAGTAAGGAAACAGTTTATGAAACACATCATTATCGGAGGAGTAGCCGGCGGAGCAACAGCTGCAGCAAGAATACGGAGAGCGGACGAGTTTGCTGAAATCATCTTGCTTGAGAAAGGCAAGTATATTTCTTATGCCAACTGCGGACTTCCATACTACATAGGTAATACCATTATCGATCGCGACAAATTATTTGTCCAGACCCCAGCCTCATTTGGCACACGCTTCAATGTGGATGTACGAGTAGAGAGTGAAGTCACGGCTATTAATGTAGAATTGCACAATGTAACAGTACGCCGCTCAGACGGCTCCACATATACCGAGCAATATGACAAATTACTATTATCGCCCGGTGCTTTTCCTGTACGTCTTCCGTTAAAAGGCATTGATTTGGACGGTATCTTCACACTACGAAATGTAGAAGACACCGACCGCATCAAGAATTATATCACCACCCATAAAATTGGCCGTGCAGCGGTAGTAGGTGCCGGGTTTATCGGGCTGGAAATGGCTGAGAACCTACAACATGCCGGGGCACAGGTATCCATCATTGAAATGGGGAATCAGGTAATGGCTCCCGTGGATTTTTCCATTGCTTCACACGTACATCAACATTTGTTGCAAAAAGGAGTACAACTACATTTGCAACAGAGCGTGGAACACTTCGAACGTAGCGGCAAGGGATTGAAACTCTTTTTCAGTAATGGTGAAAATATAGAAACCGACCTGGTAATCATGTCAATCGGTGTACGCCCGGAAACTGCACTGGCTAAAGCCGCCGGGCTGAAAATTGGGGAAGCCGGGGGCATCTGGGTTAACGAATATCTGGAAACTTCTGCGAAAGACGTCTATGCTGTAGGCGATGCTATAGAATATCCGCATCCACTGACCGGTAAACCATGGCTGAATTACTTAGCCAATCCGGCCAACCGTCAAGGTAGAATCGTTGCCGATAATATGGTATTTGGTGACATAACCCGCTACGAAGGTGCAATAGGAACATCCATAGCCAAAGTTTTTGACATGACAGTTGCTTCTACGGGACTGGCAGCGAAACGCTTAAAGCAAATGGAAATTCCTTACCAAAGTTCGACAACACATTCCGCGGCACATGCCGGATATTATCCGAATTCTTTGCCGCTGACCCTGAAACTTACTTTTGATCCGAAAAGTGGTAAACTATACGGCGCACAATGTGTAGGCTATGAAGGAGTGGACAAACGGATTGACCAGATTGCTTTATTAATTAAAAACAATGGTACGGTATACGATCTCATCAAACTGGAACATACCTATGCTCCTCCATTTTCTTCGGCTAAAGATCCTATTGCCATTGCCGGCTATGTGGCAAGTAACATTATCAGTGGTGCCATGCCGATAGTTTCGTGGAGAGATATAGCAAATGCTGATCTGTCAGACACCATGTTGGTTGACGTACGCACACGTGATGAATTTTCGTTTGGTTCTATTCCCGGAGCGGTGAACATACCACTGGACGAATTGCGTGAGCATCTTTCAGAGATACCGATGAATAAAGAAGTGATTCTATTTTGTGCCATCGGATTGCGCGGTTATCTCGCACTCCGCATCCTTACAGGCAGGGGATATACAAAAGTAAAGAACCTGTCAGGAGGTTACAAAACTTATTCTACGGCTACTGCACCAATTACAAATGTGGAACCTAAAATACTATCGGCAGAACGAGGAGATATAGATACGCAACGGGTGGATAAGAAAGATACCAAAATAGTAAAGATAGATGCCTGCGGTCTGCAATGTCCCGGTCCTATCCTGAAAGTAAAACAAGCCATTGATTCGGTAGCGGAAGGAGAACGGATTGAAATAGAAGCAACCGATGCCGGATTTTCCCGTGACGCACAAGCATGGTGTAACACAACGGGGCACCAATTGATTTCAAACACAGAAAATAAAGGAATATATACAGTGACCATTGAAAAGAATTCCCCGAAAGCATGTAACATTATTACCTCATGCGACCGGAAGTCGAAAACAATGATCATGTTCAGCGATGATCTGGACAAAGCGCTGGCTACTTTCGTATTAGCCAATGGTGCGGCAGCTACCGGACAACCGGTGACCATCTTCTTCACTTTCTGGGGACTGAACGTTATCAAGAAAGTGGTGAAACCTAAAGTGAAAAAAGACATCTTCGGTAAGATGTTCGGCATGATGCTGGCATCCAGTTCGTTGAAGCTACATCTCTCGAAGATGAGCATGTTCGGCATCGGTGACAAGATGATGCGCTTCATCATGCAGCGCAAAGGCATCGCTTCTCTCGAAACCCTTCGCCAGCAGGCACTGGACAGCGGCGTGGAATTCATCGCCTGCCAGATGTCAATGGATGTGATGGGTGTGAAACGTGAAGAATTGATGGATGAAGTCACCGTAGGTGGTGTGGCCACTTATATGGAGCGTGCAGAAGATGCAAATGTGAACTTATTTATTTAATAATAATACAAGGAAAGGAGACGGACATGAATCAATGGATCAAACAACATGCCCTCACAATTATAGGAATAGTTATCGGGGGATTAGGCGGCTTCCTCTATTGGAAATTCGTCGGTTGTCAAAGTGGCACTTGCCCCATCACCTCCTCCCCCATTAATAGTACGCTCTGGGGAATGGTTTTAGGAGGCTTGTTATTTAATACATTTGAAAAGAAGAAAGAAAAATGAATACACTATTAAAAAATTGGGATTTTAGCCGCATACTCAGATTAGTAGCAGGCATTGCAGCAGGAGTTTATGCCATAACTTCGGAAGAATACGTATTCTTATTGTTGGCAGCACTATTCCTGTTCCAAGCTGTATTTAATCTCTCCTGCTGTGGAGCAGGCGGCTGTTCCTCAGGGACAAATGCTCCAAAGCAAGTTTATAAAGATATTATTAAACCCTATAAACCTGATCGAAAATGAATAAGATTATTTTATCGATGTTTCTCTCAGTTGCAATTACAGCTTGTGGAAACGCCCAAAACTCAAATAGAAGTCAGAATTTAAATCAAAAAGAAAACAATATGAAAACAATTGCATTAACAAAGGCAGACTTTTTAACTAAAGTAGCCAACTATGAAACAAATCCCAATGAATGGAAATATCTAGGTGATAAACCCGCCATTGTAGATTTCTATGCAACTTGGTGCGGACCATGTAAAGCAGTAGCTCCTATCCTGGAAGAGTTGGCCGAAGAATACAAAGATCAAATCTATATTTACAAAGTAGATACGGATAAAGAACAAGAATTGGCCGGAGCATTCGGTATACGCTCCATCCCTTCTATCCTGTTTATCCCAATGGACGGACAACCTCAAATGTCCATGGGGGCTATGCCTAAAGCTGAGTTTAAAAAAGCCATAGAAAAAGTTTTGCTTAAAAAAGAATAAGAAAATGGAAACACTATGCCAGATTAGAGACATTTATCGCGCAATCGCCTCTTTTGAATCTGAGTTGGAGCGAACGCACAATCTCTGTTTAAATGAAGGAATGCTCCTATGCAGTCTGTCTAGTGCAGATAGGCTGTCATCTGGCGAAATTGCGGATATTTTAGGATTAACCAATTCAAATGCATCAAAAGTGATCAGATCCGTTGAGAACAAAAAACTAATCAAGCGGGTTTTGGGGACTAAAGATAAACGTCAAATGTACTTTTCGCTAACCGAAAAAGGCAAGCAAAGTTTATCTGAAATAAGATGTGAAGAAATTGAAGTACCCGACTTACTCAAAAAAATACTGAATCAAACGGGTAACGGTAATTGAACATTTTCACCTCATAATAAACAGTAGGTAATATACCAAGAGTATCTGGAATATTCCTAAATCAAAAAATTATCCTGCTAAAGTTGCACTTTAACAGGATAATTTTTTTTCATGATTAACGGATACCTCTTCTTCGCAGCACAATAGTCTGATGCTTTGAGGTCCCCTGCAAAATAATCATATCTTCCCCCAATTGCTTATATTTTTTTACTGCCGTCATTACATTTAGAATAGTTTGTTCCAACCTCATATCCGGACAAGCCTTTCGGGTACCAGCCATCGGACCAAAAGAGATTTTACCCGGCTTGTCATTCACCTCAAAAGAGCCCGTCATCCGATTACAGCCACTATTACCGGATACTCTTCCTAAAGCAGTATCAAAGCTTATAAAAGGAAACGGTTGATTGGGTGGTGGTACAACTACCGCATCATTCAATTCTATAATATCCCAGTCTCCATTAAGGGAAGACAAAGGCAATATACTTTTCGTTGAACAACAGGAAGAGAATACGACTAGAAAAAGAAATAAATAACAAGAAACTGCTATCTTTCGCATAATTACTGATCGTTTTATAATGTTCTGCAGACAAATATACAGAAAAGAAATCAAACACCTGGCATCCGTTCAAATACTATCAGTTTTATATAAAGTATTTCACTTTTCATGTTCTGTCCAAGAATAAATTCTTATATTTGCTCGATAATAAACGGTCGCTGACCGAACAGACTTGAATATAAATAAATCATAAACAATTGGGAATTTAAAGAAATGGGTAAAGTTCTTATTATTGGTGCAGGAGGTGTAGGAACCGTTGTTGCACACAAAGTTGCTCAAAATCCGGAAGTATTCACTGAAATCATGATTGCCAGCCGTACAAAGTCTAAATGTGATGCTATTGTAAAAGCTATCGGTAATCCAAGCATTCAGACTGCACAGGTAGACGCTGACAACGTAGATGAGTTGACAACACTCCTCAATAGCTATAAACCGGAGATTGTCATCAATGTAGCCCTTCCTTATCAGGATCTTACCATTATGGAAGCTTGCCTTAACGCCGGAGTGAATTATTTAGATACAGCCAATTATGAACCAAAAGATGTAGCTCATTTTGAATATAGCTGGCAGTGGGCGTATAAAAAGCGTTTTGAAGAAGCCGGATTAACAGCCATACTCGGATGTGGCTTCGATCCAGGTGTCAGCGGAGTATATACGGCTTATGCAGTCAAACATCATTTTGACAAAATAGAATATCTCGATATTGTGGACTGTAATGCCGGAAACCACCACAAAGCATTTGCAACCAATTTTAATCCGGAGATCAATATTCGTGAAATCACGCAGAACGGACGTTATTACGAAAACGGGAAATGGGTTACAACCGAACCATTAGAAATGCATAAAGATCTGACTTACCCCAATATCGGACCGCGTGACTCTTACCTCCTCTACCATGAAGAACTGGAATCATTGGTAAAGAATTTCTCTAGTATCAAACGTGCTCGTTTCTGGATGACTTTTGGACAGGAATACTTGACTCATTTACGGGTAATTCAAGATATTGGTATGGCACGCATTGACGAGATAGACTACAACGGAATAAAAATTGTTCCACTCCAATTCTTAAAAGCCGTACTTCCAAATCCACAGGATCTGGGAGAAAATTATGACGGTGAAACATCCATAGGTTGCCGCATCCGGGGAACAAAAGACGGAAAAGAACGTTCTTATTATGTATACAACAATTGTAGCCATCAGGCGGCATATAAGGAGACCGGAATGCAAGGTGTAAGCTATACCACGGGAGTCCCTGCCATGATCGGTGCAATGATGTACCTCAAGGGTCTATGGAAAAGGCCGGGCGTATGGAACGTTGAAGAGTTTGATCCTGATCCTTTTATGGAGCAACTAAATAAACAAGGATTGCCATGGCATGAAGTATTTGATGGCAATCTAGAAGTTGATTGAAATAACAAAAGACAACAGTTATGATGAACGTAGGAGATAAAGCACCTGAAATATTGGGTAGCAACGAAAAAGGTGATGAAATACGCCTAAGCGATTATAGAGGGAAGAAAGTAGTACTTTATTTTTATCCCAAAGACATGACTTCCGGCTGCACGGCAGAAGCATGTAACTTACGAGATAATTATGCCGACCTGAAAAAAGCCGGATACGAAATAATCGGCGTAAGCATAGATAACGAGAAATCCCATCAAAAGTTTATTGAAAAGAACACCCTGCCATTCACCCTAATCGCCGACACCGACAAAAAACTAGTGGAACAATTTGGCGTCTGGGGAGAAAAAAGCATGTATGGACGCAAATATATGGGAACCTTCCGCACTACTTTTATTCTAAATGAGGAAGGTATCGTAGAACGTATCATTACTCCCAAAGAAATAAAGACCAAAGATCACGCTGCACAAATTCTTTAAAGATTAAACATATTATGGCAAAAAAGAACGAAACCAATCCCGATGGCACAGCTCCAAATGAAAAATTGAAGGCATTGCAAGCTGCAATGGACAAAATAGAAAAAGATTTCGGCAAAGGCTCTATCATGAAGATGGGAAACGATAGCGTTGAGCCGGTAGAAGTCATTCCTACAGGATCAATCGGATTAAATGTCGCTCTCGGAGTAGGCGGATATCCCCGTGGACGTATCATTGAAATCTTTGGTCCGGAATCTTCCGGTAAAACGACATTGGCTATCCATGCCATTGCTGAAGCCCAAAAAAATGGCGGGATTGCTGCTTTCATCGATGCCGAACATGCTTTTGACCGCTTCTATGCAGCCAAATTGGGAGTGGATATAGACAACTTGTTAATGTCGCAACCTGATAATGGTGAACAAGCTTTGGAAATAGCGGAACAACTAATCCGCTCATCGGCAATAGACATCATCGTCATAGACTCTGTAGCAGCTCTTACTCCCAAAGCTGAAATTGAAGGAGATATGGGGGAGAATAAAGTAGGACTACAAGCCCGTTTAATGTCGCAGGCTCTGCGTAAATTAACATCTGCGGTTAGTAAGACACGCACTACATGCATTTTTATCAATCAGCTTCGTGAGAAAATAGGTGTAATGTTTGGTAGCCCTGAAACAACTACAGGTGGTAATGCCTTGAAATTTTACGCTTCTGTCCGACTGGACATTCGCCGTGGACAGCAATTGAAAGATGGCGAAGAAGTTATCGGTAATCAGACGCGTGTGAAAGTAGTAAAAAATAAGGTAGCTCCTCCTTTCCGTAAAGCAGAATTTGATATTATGTTTGGCGAAGGAATATCCCACGCAGGTGAAATTATAGATTTGGGAGCTGACCATGGCATCATCAAAAAAAGCGGTTCATGGTACAGCTATAATGATACTAAATTGGGACAAGGGCGTGACGCAGCTAAACAATGTATAGCTGATAACCCGGAGTTAGCAGAAGAATTGGAAGTACTTATTTTTGAAGAACTAAAAAAAGGAAAATGAAATTTTCCTACCTACATATAGGAAAAGCGCTAATCTTAAAATAGGATTCTAGATACAATAAAGAGGCTGTCTCGAAGTGAGTCAGTCTCTTTTATTTATAACACTTTAGCTAGAAAACAAAACAATTATTGTTTAATACTATCAGAATCATTGTATAAATCTTCAATCAATTCCTCCTTAGCCATTGATAATTTGCCATTCGGAGTAACTGTTATGGAAAGAGGAATATAAAGATCTGTTTGAGGATAGCAAATACTTGCAGTATACTGAATACCTTGAGAAGTTGTTTTATCATAAACCAGACTTTCAAGAATGGCATTATCCAAAAAATCACCATCCACTAACGCCGAGAAATTATCCTTTGTAAAGACCTTATCAAGTATGACTTTACCTTCACAAGTCAGCTTTAATGAGATGTGATTGTCTACAAATTGAGTACCTTGATCATTTACCACAATAGATAATTTTTCATCAGGTTCACGCAATACAGCCGAACGATATTGCCTGCCTTTATAATTAATTATTATTTTAGTGTCGGAAACAGGCATGTGCTGCATAGAATTGGCAGATATACTATCTTCAGTTAAAACACGAATATCATCCGTTTGATTTTTTTTCTGAGATGAACAAGCAATCAGACATTCTAATGCCATACACGCCAAAAAGTAAAGCAGACTTTTCATCGTATAATAAATTTCATTTTATAACTAGGAACAAAGAAACGAAAAGGGATGGAAAAATACAAGAAAAGAGCAAAAATAAATCAAAAAGACAGACTGCCAACATCATACTAAAAAAAGGCAAAGCCCTAAGAAAGCCTCAAGGCTCTGCCCTCAACAAACAAACAATAAAAAGTGATTCACATCACCAATAGTATAATTAAAAACATAGTAAATATCATTCTAGATCAATTTAGCAACAAATATACAAATAAAGCATCAATTCCACCTTAAAAAAAGAAGATTACTTATTTAAAATACGATTTTGGCACAATTGTCTGCGACTGATTATTGTATTTACCACTACAATGCTTAATAGATCCCAAATTACCATTCCAAAAATAACTCATAATTAATATACATAAAAGAGCCATATCAAACTCTACTTGCAAGTAAATGATATAGCTCCTCCCTTCCTTAATGATAAGGGTAGTCATGTTTCAGATTAAAAGTGATCTTTCTCTAAAATTGAATAGACACACCCATTCTCAGAAAATATAAAAGAGTTCAATAATGATAACACCCAATTAGCGATGTGCATTTATACCTCTAAGGCGTCTTTCGCTGGAATAAGTATCATATTGCTCCTTAGTCATAATCTTTTGCAGCTCAACCTGATATGCCTCACGAGCAGACTTCACTTCTTCACGCTTCTTTTCCATTTTGTCTTTCCATGCTACACGTTCTGCTTTAGTCAAATGTTTAGGCCTATCTCTCCACTCAGCCATATCCCGATGCTTCGTATGTGCTCTGTATTTTCTACCGCATTCACAGCAACATTTTTTATGGTGCTTCTTCATCTCAGGTCGCATTCCATGATGCCGATAAAACGGCATATCCCCTATTTTCTCTACAAAAGCTAGATTAGCTTCTTTTAATTCTTTTTGTTGCTTCTCATTTAAAGCATATTTTTTACTCATATGCTCAGTCATGCGCTCTGCCCTCTGCTCAGCCCGTACTTTCGGGTCAACTTTTCGCACCCCTTTCGGCGATTCTTGAGCCATTATCATGCCACCTGCAAAAAGGGCGACTATAAATACAATAAATATTCGTTTCATTTTCATTCTTTTAAATTAATACTATCCAGATCTTGAATATACCTATCATGTTGCAACAGGTATATGACATGCAAAAAGGACAGAGGTTTAATGCATATTCTCTTTTTAACAAAAAAGAATAAATGCTCCAATCTCATTTTATTCTCAAAGTGTTTGAGAGAGACAAAAAAACATTTATATTTTTTATATCTTTGTAAAGCTTAATATTTTATACTTAAAACGAGATAATAATACTATGAAACGTCTACGACTTTTTATTCTGATAATATGTTTAATCCTATTCCGGTCAAATGCACAGTACATCGCAACTAATAATATACCATGCCTACAACAGCTGCCAGTAAATGCCATTCATCGCATATTTCAGGATAAAGAAGGGTATATGTGGGTCAGTACATGGGGAAATTTATGGGTCTCCGCTTTTGACCAACCTAGTTTTATTGTCCATTTTATAAAAGATACGCCTAAAGAATACCCCTTACCTACTCTCAGGAGAAAAGTTAATTGCAATCCAGCTATTATGTCATTGGCGGATAGTGGAGATGGCATCATGTGGCTCTCACAAGAGCGAACAGGAGTCTGCCTTTATGATATCAAAAATACCAGTTTAAAAACAAGAGGTAGTCTAACAACAAAACCAAATAACAAAAAATGAAAGCTTGTACATTCATAGGGATATTGCTATTTATAAGTTTAACTCTACAAGGACAAACTTATAAAAAAACACCACAAGGAGTCATATTGACAACACAAAATATGAAGGTGGAGATCAAGTTTTATACTAATTCTATTGTGCGAATTAGTAAAATCCCCATTGGAGATCCAGATATCAAACAAAGCCAAATCATCCAAAAAGAGGCTGAATCAACTCATGTTGACTATGAAATAGGTTCTAATAACCTAAGGATAAAATCTTTGTTACTTTCGGTTAAAGTAAATATATTTACAGGCGGAATAGTTTTTTGTACTAACACAGGGGAGCAACTGATAAAAGACAAAGATTACGGTACCACATTCAGTTCTATTAATGGTTCAGAAATACCATCATACCATATTCGCAGCTCCTTCTTACTAGACAAGAATGAACCTATTTATGGCATCGGGCAAGTGATGGATGGTAAATTAAACCGAAGAAACTCTACCTACCATCTTCAAAATGAAAATATGTCCACATATTCGCCCTACTTCATCTCACCAACCAAAGGATACGCCATTTACTGGGACAATTATTCTATATCCGATTTTACAGACACTCCGCAAGGATTAGCTTTAACAAGCTTGGGCTCCTATTTAGATTATTATTTTATCTATGGAGAAACAGCTGACGGAATAATAGCCAAAGTACGGAGTCTAACAGGAAAAGCTCCAATGCTTCCCCTATGGACTTATGGATTCCTTCAAAGCAAAGAACGTTACCACACCCAGAAAGAGAGCTTGGAAGTTTTGCAAAAATATAGAAAACTTAAAATTCCAATAGATTGTATTATTCAGGATTGGAGATACTGGCCCCAGTATAACAAAACCGATAGCGCATGGAACTCTCAACGTTTTGATTCCATACGTTTTCCAAATCCCCCCAAATGGGCTAACGAGATTCATAAGCTTCACGCAAAGCTTATGATTGTAACATGGCCCGGATTCGGGCCGAAAACCGAACAATATGAAGAATTGAAAGCTCAAAACATGATGTTAAATTTTGAAACATGGCCTCCTCAAGGAGGCGCACGTCCTTACGATGTATATAATCCTAAAGCTTTGGATATTTACTGGAAATATCTAAGAACAAGGATTTTTGATTACATTCATAATGACGGTTGGTGGCTGGATTCTACAGAGCCAGATCATATTAACCGCAGAGAAAAAGACTATGAGGCTCACACCTATCTAGGTTCTTACCGAAATGTCAAGAATATATACTCCTTAAAACATAATAGTGGCATCTTCAATCATCAAAAAGCAGAAACACTAAATAAACGAGTCGTAATTCTCACCCGCTCGGGATTTATCGGCCAACAGCGATATGGTTCCAATACTTGGAGTGGTGACGTATCATCCACATGGGATATGCTCCAAAAGCAAATTCCTGCGGCTTTAAACTATACGCTAATGGGCATTCCTAACTGGAACAGCGATATTGGAGGCTTTTTTGCAGGACAATGGAACAGTGGAGGAGGAGCAAAAAATCCAAACTATCAAGAACTTTATGTTCGATGGATGCAATTCGGAACTTTTTGTCCCATGATGCGTTCGCACGGAACAGATATTCCAAGGGAAATATGGAATTTTGGAGAACCGGGGGAATGGTGCTTTGATGCTCAGAAAAAAATGATTAAGTTCCGTTATCGAATGCTACCATACATTTACAGTACCTCATGGGATGTTTCTCACAACAATGGAACATTTATGCGAGCGTTAATAATGGATTTCCCTAAAGATAAAAGAGTCTACGATTTAGGCAGCGAATATATGTTCGGACGTTCTCTATTAGTCATTCCGATCACAAAACCAAAAGTTCACACATGGCCAGTGTACTTGCCACAAGGAAACAAATGGTGGGACTTTTGGACAAATACTCTAATGGAGGGGGGACAAGAAATAGAAAGAGCAACATCCAAAGAAACTATCCCTTTATATGTCAAAGCAGGGAGCATTCTACCTTTCGGACCGGATGTACAATACTCTACTGAAAAGAAGTGGAATAATTTAGAAATAAGAATCTATCCGGGAGAGAATGGTTCTTTTACCCTATACGAAGATGAAAACGACAATTATAATTATGAAAAGGGCATTTACTCTACCATCAACTTTTCATGGAATGAAACTGATCAATCGCTTACTATAGAAAAACGTAAGGGAGAATTTCCTGGCATATTAAAAACCAGATTGTTCAACATTATAAAAGTAAACGCTAAATCAGAAGAGGCTGACAAACCAATGAGTGGTGGGAAAAAAGTCCGCTATAAAGGCAAAAAGATAAAAATTAGTTTTTAAATAAAAGGTTTATATATTAAATCCATTAACTACAATCGTAGAATATGAATATTAAAAACACGCTATGCCGCGCTGTAATAGTATTGGTATGTTTAAACTTTCTCATTTCAGGCGAAGCACAACTACCTATTAAAGTAAATAACTTTCCCATTTCGGAAGTACGCCTTACTACCGGACCGTTTAAGCATGCCGAAGATATGGACATTTGTTACTTATTAGGATTGGGCACATTGGCAATCATTATCTTTCAGCACTGTCCTATATGTATGCTACAACCGAAAATTCTAGAATCAAGGAACGGCTTGACTATATGCTAAAAGAATTAAAGCGTTGTCAAGATGCTGCAGGAGATGGCTATTTATGGGAGTACCAGATGGAAGAAAGATAAGCTCAAGTTTCAGCCTAAACGCGCATTGGGTTCCGCTCTATAACATTCATAAGCTCTATGCGGAACTACGGGATGCATATTTGGAAGGGAATCAATCATGGAATAAAGCCACGTTTTTTCTGGACAGCCGTAGTAAAAATCGCAGTATCTCAATTGGAGGCAATAGCGTACGTGAGCATTTTCATCCAACCAATGATTTTAGTAGCATGTTCCACAGCGAGCAAGAAAATGAATAACTCTAGAAAAACATTTATTAAAGAAAACTTGCATGGGCAGTCTCCGCTTATGCAGCTTTTGAACGCCTACTAGAAATAGAGCTCTACCATAATAATATGCTTCAGTAATACTAGCCTATTATAACGCTTTCCAAAATTTACGAAAATCATCGTACCTGCCAAAGCAAACCAATTGGTCATCAACTTTTATAGGTTCATCTTCTGATAGTTCATTAGCTATATCGTGTTCTGTAAAAGAAACCCCTGCAAAATTCTTTAATACAGATGATCGCTTTAAGGCTAGTAACTTTAGGCCAAATAGCTTATCCAGATTCAGCTCATTGACATTATAACCGACCAATTTTGCAGGGACAGTAAACTTAATAACATAATAATCTTTATCAACCTTAAATGTCTCCATGTTGGCGCCAAACTCCATCAAATGTACCAAGTCACGAGCAGCATCCTCTTCCGGCGTAAGAATTCGTTCCAGTTCGAAAGCCTGGAGAACAGCTTTATGTACGGAATCAATGGCACGGGCATAAATATGCTCCACTTTCTTTTGCTTCAACATAGCAACGACACGAACCGACGCACCAAAATTTTCACCAATGGCTACCACCACCACGTCCACCGTATTCAAAGGAAGAGCATCAAGTGCCTGTTCATCAGTGGCATCCAATATAAAAGCGGTGGCTATTTTATCCTTCACACTATCTACACGTGCAGCAGTGATATCTGCACCAATCACTTCGTGTCCCAATGCCGAAAGTTCCTCGGCAAGCACATGTCCGTAATTCCCCAAACCGATAATAATGTATTTCATAATTTTATTAGTTTATCATAATCTGACCACTCGGATAATGGTATTTTGTATGTTTTTTCTGCTTGATAATGCCCAGTAGCAAGGTAATTAAACCAACGCGCCCGATAAACATTAACAATATAATAAGCAATTTACTATTCTCACATAAATAGGGAGTAACATTCAAACTAGCCCCGACTGTGCTTAATGCTGACACACTCTCAAATACAATGGAAAGGAATGAGACATTGGGCTCCCATACCGTTAACAAAAAAATGGAAATAAATAGCACACTCAGGGACATCACCACTGTTGCATTGGCACGCCGAATAGAATCATGAGACAATTCCCGCCCCAGTACTTCCACACGTTCAGTACCGCGTATAACAGCAACCAAGTTCATTACGACAACAGCAAAAGTATTCACTTTAATACCACCGGCAGTTGATTGGGCAGCACCACCAACCCACATCAAAAAAATATAAATCAAAATGGATTGTACACTTAGTGTCGTCAAATTTATGCTATTAAATCCGGCGGTACGGGGACAAACAGCTGTAAAAAAAGCATGCACCCATTTATCAACCACAGGCATGCCCGCTAATGCTCCGTTCCATTCAAATAATAAAATAAGCAAGGTACCTCCAAGCAGTAATATGAAAGTCATAATAAGTACAATCCGCGTGTTCAGATTATAAAGATGATAAAAAGGCTTTCGCTCCCATTTCCATGAACGGAGAGAATGCCACCATCGATGTAAGTTATAAAGCAAGATTTCTTTAAAATTCACCAAAATAGGAAAACCAATACCTCCCAAAATAATTAATAAAGACATATAAAGATAGAACGGATTATGTCCCGTCATCACAGACTGATTTCCCAAATTACCCGGCAAAGTGGAAAAACCTGCATTACAAAAAGCCGAAATAGAATGGAAAGCTGAAAAAGCCAGTTCTTCTTCCGTCGTCATTCCCATTGTACCATGAATATCACTCCAAATAACAAGCATACCGATACTCTCTATTGCCAATGTAAACCCCAAAATGTAAAGCAAAGTAGAGAGTAAAGAATTTAAGGAATCGGAACTCACCATATCACGCACCACCAATTGATTATACAGGGAAGTGTTTCCCATAAAGAACATGGCGAAAAAGCTGGTCAAAGTCATCACTCCCAGACCTCCAATCTGAATCAATAAAATAATAACCGCAAATCCTGCAGTGGTAAATGTAGAAGATACATCCACAGAAGTCAAGCCTGTGACGCATACCGAACTGGTTGAGATAAACAGAGAATCTATCCATGAAATGCCATGCAAAGTACATCGTGGAAGCATCAACAACCCAGTACCTATAAGAATTATGATAAAGAAACTAGCCGCAAGAATTAAAGATGGGTTCGTACGCCGTCCCAATAAGCGCACCAATCCATTAGATAAGTGCAGGAAAGAAAGAAACAGCAAAAGAACGGTATGAAAAGGATACCCATTCAACAAGTCCCAAAGATGCTGAATACTACCTTCTACCTCAGGGCGATGAAATATTACAGGTATAAGGGTAAGGTATAACAAAACGGACAAAAGCCATGTCAATTTATTAAATGTCCGTTTCGTATTGGTATAATCGAGCAAAATACGCAAGGAAACATCCAACAAGAAAATTCGCCAAACCCACCTGTAAAGGTGGTGTAAACGATACATTTCATTTGCCGAGATAGTAAAGCCATGTTCGTAGATCAATCCAGCTATTAATAAAATGGAAAATAGGTAGGTCGCATAAGTCAATATTCCCAAAAGGACACGTTTATACGAGCTAATCCATTTATTACGATATAACAGAAACTTAGGATCTATTTTCATGAAAAAGTACGTTAATGGTAGACAAACATAAACAAAACAATATTCATAGGCAAAAAACAAGGTGAAAAATATATGATCTTAAAAAGATTGGCTATTTTTGAGCTCACAAATTATCTTATTAAAAAAATTAACCACTATGAACAACAAAACAAAAAGATTTATCCTTCCGGAAGACGAAATTCCACACTATTGGTACAATATACAGGCAGATATGGTAAACAAACCAATGCCTCCGCTTCACCCGGGAACAAAAAAGCCATTAAAGGCCGAAGATCTATATCCTATTTTTGCCGAGGAACTTTGCAAGCAGGAACTTAACCAAATAGACCCGTGGATTGAAATTCCCGAAGAAGTACGGGAGATGTACAAATATTATCGCAGTACTCCTTTAGTACGTGCCTACGGTTTGGAAAAGGCTTTGGGTACTCCTGCACATATTTATTTCAAAAACGAAAGTGTCAGTCCGGTAGGTTCACATAAATTGAATTCCGCATTGGCTCAAGCATACTATTGTAAAAAAGAAGGGGTAAAGAATGTAACAACGGAAACAGGCGCAGGACAGTGGGGAGCGGCTTTAGCATATGCTGCTAAAGTATTTGGATTGGAAGCCGCTGTTTATCAGGTTAAAATCAGTTATGAGCAGAAGCCTTACCGCCGCAGTATTATGCAAACTTTCGGTGCACAGGTTACCGCTTCACCTTCCATGTCCACCCGCGCAGGAAAAGACATTTTGACCGCTCATCCCAACTATCAGGGATCATTGGGCACTGCTATCTCGGAAGCGATTGAACTGGCACAGACCACGCCCAACTGCAAATATACTCTCGGCTCGGTTCTTAGCCATGTCACTCTGCATCAAACAGTAATTGGACTGGAAGCTGAAAAACAAATGCAGATGGCTGGGGAATATCCCGATATGATCATAGCCTGCTTCGGGGGAGGGTCCAATTTCGGAGGAATTTCTTTTCCTTTTTTACGTCACAACATTCTAAATGGCAAAAAGACACGTTTTATAGCAGCAGAACCGGCATCATGCCCCAAATTGACCCGGGGAAAATTCCAATATGATTTTGGTGATGAAGCTGGATACACCCCTCTATTACCCATGTTTACCTTAGGACACAATTTCGCTCCGGCAAATATCCATGCCGGAGGATTGCGCTATCACGGCGCTGGTGTCATTGTATCACAACTTCTAAAAGATAGACTGATGGAAGCCGTTGATATTCAGCAACTCGAATCATTCGAAGCAGGTTGTCTCTTTGCACAATCTGAAGGTATCATTCCCGCACCGGAATCGTGTCATGCTATTGCCGCTACCATTCGGGAGGCAAACAAATGCAAAGAGAGTGGAGAAGAAAAAGTGATTTTATTCAACTTATCTGGTCACGGACTTATAGACATGACATCTTACGACCAGTATCTGGCCGGCGATTTGGTAAATTATGCCTTAAGCGATCAAGATATTCAGAAAAACTTGGATGAGATAGGAAATCTGGCCTAAAAAGTTCCTCTACGAGGAACATATGCTTGCTCTACGAGAAACGGGGCCTTCCTCTACGAGCAAAGGAGCGCTCCTCTACGAGGAACATTCCTTTGCACCGAGAGAGAGAAAACAATCTTATACCTAAAAAAATAAAAATAATCAATGATCTAATTCTTCGTCTCCTATTCTTTCTATTTTTAAAGAGACCTTTTCCATTACTTTGCTTAACTCTTCTTCCAACGGAATAAAGTTGAAATCCTCCCAGAAATTTTCATCATACTTAAACTGAGTGTCGGCAAAAACAGTACGAGTAGGCAGACGTTCTGCACGCGAGAAGCGTTCAACTTGTTCCGTATCAACCCGACATGTCACCATCTCAAACCAAGTATGGAGTGTAGGATTACTAAGTAACCAATGCTTTCTCTTCATCTTGAAATAAAGATCACCCCGTATATGATGAACATAATAAATTCCATTCCACGGTTTATAAGACACCGTATATACTATCTTTTGAGTCGTTAAATTCACTTTTTGAGCCTGCCTCACTACAAATAGTCTTGTAGCTTGCTTAATGTATTTAGGCTGAATTTCAAAACGAGCTTGCAACAAAGCTCCATTCTCAGAATCAATATAAAGTTCTCCACAATGAAGCGGACCTTTTATTTCATTCCTCTGCTTAAAATAAACCACATTGACGGAACGATTATCCATATAAGTGACATCACCGGAAGTGTAAACATAGGCATTATCCGAGGAATCAAATGAAAAGAAGTCTGGCAGATTTTTCATTATATCCAGTTGTAGACAAGCCTGGATGCCCGCCCTTATCTTTGCAACCAAACTATCTGTTTTTTCCCTGTTATCAATCCGGTGCATCTTCAACAACTTTACCTGATCCAAAGCATACGGATCAACCACAGGAGCTTTATAAACCTTAAAGACCGCTTCCGTAAGATTCTGAAACTTATTCTTCAATTGAACTCCTTCCCGATAAAAAGTAGTCAGATATACAGGAGTTAATGAATAGTTTTTACTTCGATAATCCATCATTTCACGTAGCAACTTCTTAGGTTCCACCAACCGAATGAGCACCTCCTGTAAAGGAATTATCTTGGGTTCCATGCTTAGGATATTGTCGCGACCAATCAAAGCAGATACCTCAATTTCCTGTGCCACATAGCCTAAATGAGAAAAGGCAACCAAACTATTCGCCAAAGAATCTGGTAAACTAAGCTTAAAAGCTCCATCCTGATTCGTTATATTTCCTATCGAAGCACTCCGAACAAAAACCGTAGCATTCTGTACCGGTCTGCCGGTATCCTTATCTAACAACGTCCCACTAATGATGAAATAGTTACTTTTAGCTAGTTCCGTTACATTTTCCTTTACACTTCTTTTCACAGAAGGCGGTAAAATCAGGATATGTCTCCCCAATACCTTAAGTTCCAAATCTTTGTTACCAATTATCTCATAAATAGCTTCCCGTACGGAACAATCCCTTTCTTTCAACTTAACTATTTCATCATTACTGACAACTTGACTATCATATACAAAAAGACATCCCGCCTGCTCCGAAATTTTGCTCAACAATACATAGACTGTTCCTTTCATTTTAGGAAGCCTAACGATATGGTTCAACACATCATCCCCCTCTGCTTTCAGGCCGTTTACTATAAAAAGCAACCCGCAAAGAATAACAAAGAAACGATGTAATCTCATAACCCAACCTCCTTAATGGTAACAGTTTTCTACTCAGACAAAACCAACTTATTTCCCTGATGCATACACTTTAACTTCAATGCCAGGCAGATCAGTTCAGCCACCGTTTCGGGTGAACGCTCCGAAAACTCTACCGTAAGCCTCCTCTGTCCCAGAACCGGAGAATCCGTTTGAATCTGTAAAGAAGGCGTTTCCTTATTTACCACCCGCAAAATATTGTCCAAACATTCGTCTTTAAACCGTATCGTACTCATATAACGATTAAAGAAATCAATATCCGCATTCTCCGTTAAATGCAGCCTGTGAGCTTGTAGAGTAACCATCTCACCAGCATTCACATAAACACTCTGCCCGTTTTGTTTCAAAGAAACTTTCACTTTACCACGTTTAACAGATAAGCAAAAAGGGATCTTGTCACTACTTCTCACGTTGAATGCAGTGCCCAATACTTCTATCTGCACTTTCTCCGTTTCAATCAAAAAAGCCTGCTGATGCTTCTTCGCGACATCAAAGAAAGCCTCTCCCTGCAAATTCACCTCTCTTTTATCCCCCGCAAAATGTTCAGGGTACTTTAACGTACTTGCCTGCGCCAGATAGACTATCGACCCATCCTCAAGCGTTGTGACCAGAGTTGACTTTTCCCGGTTTTCCTGAGTTATCAAGCTCTTTTCTGAAATCTTATTTTCCGGCACAAACCACCAGGTAACGCTCAAATAAACCAATCCGGTGAGCACAGCTGCAACGGCTCCCCATCCAGCCATCATTCTATAATAGCGGGATCTGGAACTACCTGCAGTTGTTTCCGCAAGCAAGTTGTCCCTATCCAGACGAGCGTACACACGCTTCCATGCTTCATCCGTCTTTATCCTATCTTTGTGGTTTTCAATCATCTTGTTTGAATATAATTATTGATTTCACTCCGTAATGTCCGAAGCGCCTTTGTCATTTCAGCTTCTACTGTTTTTACAGATAAAGAAAGCGAAGCCGCTATTTCCGCATACTTCTTTCCTTCTATACGATGCATCTTAAATATTTGAGACCTGCGATCAGGAAGTTTTTCGAGCGTATGTCGAATAATCTCCTGTAGCTCCTGATATTCCATTTGCTGACAAGGATCGGATACTTCCTCCGACTGACGGGACAAAATAAATTCCCGATAACGATCCTTGACCTCCTTGTGCTCACAATACTGAAGGGATTCATTGCGGACAGCCCGGTATAAATAGCTCTTCACCGACTGGAAAATCTGCAAATGCTCCTTATCCCTCCAAAAGACATAAAATAACTCTTCCACAATTTCTTCCGCGGCTTCCGCATCGCCCGTAATGCCGGTTGCATACCAGCAAAGAGGGGAATAATAACGGCGGAAAATTTCCTCAAAAGCCTTTATATCTCCCTCTTTTATCTTTGTTAGTGTGAACAATTCATCGAGCATGCCTTATGAATTAATAGCCGATCTCAAATATATAAAAAATAACTGGAATCTAGCGAGATTGCTTTTTCAATTTGTTTACGGCATGTTCCAACGACTCGGTAGGTTCGATGATATTATACGCTTTCCAGAAATCTTCATTCCAGTATTCGTTTACTACATCATAGAACACTTGCTTATCCTTAAAAGAAGTCCGGTAAGGAATCTTCGGGAAATTATGCTCCTTCCGGTCGGTCACTACCATTTCTGAAAGTACAGTATATCCAGAAGAAAACAACTTTCTTTTCCAATCACATTTGAAACGCATTTCATTACGGATATAATTCAAGTAAGATTTACCGTTCTTCTCCTTATAAGTGACTAAATAAGAAACTTCTTGTGGTTTAAATCGCAGCCCGACAGGCTTCTTATGCAAGATGGCCTGAATAGCCTTTATTTTATTCTTCATATCCAGAGAAAACTCTGCACGGGTAATGGAAAGTTTCTCATAGTCAATGTAAATTTTCCCATAAAAAAGAGCATACATCAAATCCACTCTTGGGCGAAATCGTACTACATACTGCATGCGATTATTAAGGTTTACAGGATCCTCCATCCAGAAATCATAATAATTCAGTTCATCCAGATTCAATAATGCACTCTCATTTTTTACAATGTCCAGATAAATAGCTTGACTAGGTCCACCTATTACCTTAACAGCCAATGTATCACTTAACTTCTGACTTAGTAGACGACGGCCCTTTTCCAGTTTCACTTTATCGTTGATGGTGGACCGATCGCTATACGCCGTCTTATAAGCGTCCATCACTGCCTCCGAAATACTAATATACCGACGCCCTTTTTGGACTGTTTCCCTATAAAAGGTTGTCAACAAATTATCATGATTAGAATAGTTCACAGGTATTTTTTTAATAGCTTCCTCTACAAGAGCACGGGGAGTATTGCCATAAACCACAATTTCATTCAGCAAATTAGGTGCCGGCAACATCCATACGGTTAAACCAGACACTGATTCTCTCTTCTTCAGAATAACATGGCTATTTAGATAACCAATATGTGACACCTCTAAGCCATCCACATTCAGTGTATCTTGGATCTTCAGGGAAAAGAATCCATCTGCATTTGTCACGGTTCCGATATTGGTACCAGGTACCGATACATTTACATTCTCCAACTTTTTCCTGTTATCCCTATTTTTCACAACTCCGGTGACGGTGAAATAATTCACGGCCTCCTCTTGTTGTGCCCATAAAGGATTTGCATCGAGCATCAATAATGCCAGCAATCCCATCATTGAACTTCTAACTAAATTTTTCATCTGGTTATGATTTAATAGGTGAATTAATAAGCGCTTTCTATTTAAAAGAGTTGTCAGAAGAAGAAAACCCTACGCTTTTTACCAGAAAAAATAAAATAAATGGGAGCCTAGATGAAAAGAGATAGCCCTGATGGTATAGATTTCAGGCTACAAAGTGTATGAGATGAGCATGTCAAGACGTATAATATGTATATGTCAATGCACACAAGATGGGTATGTCATGCAGTAAAATATAAAGGTACAGAAAGTAATCTCCTTACTCTACTGAATACAAAATTAGAGAACAGAATATAAAGAAATCCCTTCGCATCAGTGTTTTATTCCTAATGCGAAGGGATCAATATTATAATAGAAACTTTATTTTTTTGCTACCGAAGAATAACGGGCATTTAAACCAGACACAATATCTTTGGTTATATTATAAACACTATCAGCATACAATAGATTGTCAAATCCGGTATTACTAATAATCATACTATAGCCTTTAGTTTTATTATATTCTTTCAAAAAGGCATTGATGGAGTCGCGCAATTGCAAGCTATTCTTAGCATTTTCATTCTGCAACTCAGCTGTTAACTTTTTCTGCAAATCCTGCAAATCCTGTTGTTTCTTTACTAAGCGGGCATTTTCCTGTTCAGCACGTTCACGAGTTACAAATGCATTATTTTGTAATTTACGTTGAAAGTCTTGCACCTCAGTATCTAATTCACGGGCTTTCTGGTTTAAAGTCGCACGGACATTCTCCTCTTTCTTCATCATAACCTCGTTAAGGTCATTCCAAAAGTTGTATTTAGTCAGTAAAGTATCTATTTCAACGTAAGCAATCTTCATTCCAGATAAACCAGCTGCCACCGGAGTAGTCTTAGCTTCTGTTTGATTATTTGTTTTACCGGTACATTGAGAAAATAAAACGATAAGCGCAAGTGCAGACAAACCGTTCACGAGGTAGTTTAATCTCTTCATAACTTGTAAATATTGTTTTCTGTAATCTAAAATTAGTTCATACTATTATTCAAGGTCTTTTCCAATTCGCCAATGGAAAAACGATTTTTTTGTTGCGCATCCCGATCTTGCGACTGGGCACATCCAATGCCCTTCTTCTGCATCGCCTTATTTGCACTTACATGCTCACTGGGAAATCTTCCACCCTTAACAAAAAAGACTTTTATACCTAAAAGTAGGATGCAAATAGCAACAATTAACAAAGTTATCAGTATTGTATCGAGCATTTCTATTAATTTTGTGAGTGCAAATATAGGGTTTTGTATGACTAACCTGCTTTTTTTACCCTAAAAAAAAGAAACAAGAACAAAATAGTCAACCTATTTAACCATATTTAGCAATAAATGGTTAAAAACAGACATTCATAAAGATATAAATATGGAAAAGAATGAATTGAAACCGGCTGGTGTTTTTCATTACTTCAATGAAATCTGCCAAGTTCCGCGCCCTTCTAAGAAGGAAGAAAAAATGATTGCTTTTTTAAAAGCTTTCGGTGAAAAACATAAATTAGAAACAATGACCGATGAAACCGGCAATGTACTAATAAAGAAGCCTGCTACGCGGGGTATGGAAAACAGGAAACCTGTTGTTATGCAATCCCATATCGACATGGTATGCGAAAAAAACAACGATGTAAAACATGACTTCCTTACCGATCCTATTGAAACAGAAGTGGATGGGGACTGGCTTAAGGCAAAAGGTACAACACTAGGAGCTGATAATGGTATCGGGGTAGCTACAGAACTAGCCATCCTCGCAGACGATACCATTCAACACGGACCTATCGAGTGCTTATTCACGGTAGATGAGGAAACGGGATTAACGGGAGCCTTCGCTCTCAAAAAAGGTTTCATGAACGGAGAGATTCTACTGAATCTTGATTCGGAAGATGAAGGAGAGCTTTTTATCGGTTGTGCTGGCGGAATTGACTCCATAGCGGAATTTACTTATAAAGAGGTAGATGTCCCTACCGGCCATTTCGGCTGTAAAGTACAAATAAAAGGATTGAAAGGCGGTCACTCCGGTGGTGACATTCACCTGGGGCTTGGTAATGCCAATAAGATATTAAACCGTTTCTTAAGCCAAACATTCAAGAAACACGATATGTATCTTTGCGAGATAGAGGGAGGTAACCTGCGCAATGCCATTGCACGTGAAGCTCACGCCATTATTGCGATCCCAGAGGCGGACAAGCACGACTTACGGGCAGAACTGAATATCTTTGCAGCGGAAGTGCAAGCCGAGTATAATGCAGTGGATCCGGGACTACAACTTATTCTTGAATCGGAATCACCTCGCAGCAAGGCCATCGACAAAGATACAACTAAACGTCTACTACAAACTATCTACGCTACTCCCCACGGCGTATATGCCATGAGTCAAGATATACCGGGATTGGTAGAAACATCGACCAATTTGGCATCTGTCAAGATGAAACCGGGTAATACAATCCGTATCGAGACCAGCCAACGCAGTTCTACAGAGTCATCCAAGCAAGATATTGCCAACATGGTACGCACCGTGTTTGAAATGGGTGGTGCTAAGGTCAGCTTTGGCGATGGATATCCCGGTTGGAAGCCTAATCCTCATTCTGAAATATTGGAAATAGCTACTGCTTCGTACAAGAGATTGTTTGGTATAGAAGCACAAGTGAAAGCCATTCACGCTGGGCTGGAATGCGGATTATTCCTGAACAAATACCCCACGCTGGATATGATATCCTTCGGTCCCACATTGCGCGGCGTACACTCTCCTGATGAGAGAATGTATATTCCATCCGTTGCCAAGTTCTGGGAACATCTATTGGATATACTGATACACATTCCGGTAAAGAAATCATAAAACGCAGTTTCTCTGTCGTTTTAACAAACGGCAAAAGGCTGTTACACTAGCTTTTTATTCATTTCTCTTTTTAAAGGAACGAATTAAAATGACTGATGTAGCAGCCTTTTCTCATAATATATGAACAAGTAGCAGTATATTCATTGACATAAAAAAGAAGTGGATTAACATAAAAACTTAAGTGATAGTTAGCCTAAGCCGTCAAAACTGTTACTTTTGCCACATATCAATAACAAATTAAATCCAATATGAATATCATCAAATACAGGTGCCCTCTCCTACTACACATTATATATTGGACAAGCGTTGTTTTATTTTTTACAATCTCATGGGGAGCTCGCTCCAATAATTATTGGATCTGCTTTTATAATGAGATCGTCTTCCTTCCGATTAGGATAGGAGCTGTTTATACTTGCATATACTACATTCTACCCAATTTCTTACTTAGAAAGAAATATATATCTATGAGCTTTGCATTTATTTTTATAATGATAATAAGTGCTATGCTTCAGATTTTGTTAGTCCGGTATTCATCCATACCTTCACTCGGATTTGACGATCCCCAAGCGCCTTTATTCACATCTGCCAACATGTTACCATACATCATTAATATAAATGCGGTTTTAATCATTCCTTTATTTGTTAAAGTCTATGGCTATTTTACCAATAAGGAGAATCGCATCTTAACCCTTTCACACGAAAAGACAAATGCAGAACTTCTTTTTTTGCGCAGCCAAATACAACCTCACTTTTTCTTTAATGTATTAAATGATCTTTATGCTATGGCTTTAAAGAAATCCGATAAAACTCCCGAAATGATTTTAACACTATCCC
>JALCME010000016.1 GCA_022648295.1 Bacteroides sp.
TGCGCATGTGTATGGGCATAATGCCCACAGCATTGGCATCTGCTATGAGGGTGGGCTGGATGAGCAGGGACGTCCGGCAGATACCCGAACGCCGTATCAAAAGCACTCTTTGCGTGTGCTTGTCCTGCTTTTGCTGCGTGACTATCCCGGTTGCCGTGTCTGTGGTCACCGTGATTTGAGTCCCGATTTGAATCATGACGGGAAGATAGAGCCTCGGGAATGGATTAAGCAATGTCCCTGCTTTGAAGCATCGAAGTTGTTGGAGGAGCCTGTACCCGGGATGCCGGGGTGGAAGTTATAGAGCTATTCTTGTATATTCTCTAATTGGGTAATCCAATCATTAAAGTGAACGGCTTTATTCCTTATGTTTTGTAAACCGATTGCTGTAGCTAAAATAGCTCCGTATACCACTTTATTATACCCTTTAATTAATCGTTCCAAGCGTTTGGATGGTGCTGTTGTTGGACCATCATTTATGAGTTCAGGGTTTGGATTCAAATTTATGGTGTCTTCAAGTGTGGTAAGGTCTGTAATTTCGTTTTGAGGTATATTGTTTTTAAAAGCAGCTATGTTGTTGAATAGTAAGCCTTCAAATTCATGTAATTGTATATATGCTATAAATCGATGGTTGCTAATGTCTTCCTTCATAGCTTGTTCCAAAAAAATCATTTTTTGGATTTTATCTGCAATTCCTTTGCTTTCATCCCATTTAGGGAATCTATGATAGTCCTTGATGCCGTAAAAATCAATTAAGAGAGTGACGAATACCTCTTTTTCATTTAAATGAAGTAATATTTGATTTTTTATTTGCTTCCAAGGAACAATTCCTCCTAATGACTTTTTTATTAAAGGAGTTTCAATGTATATGTCTTTGTTTTGAAAGTGCTGATATAATACGTCTTTACAAAATTCTTGCTCGGTTTCCCCTTCACAAATTATAATAAGTCGTTTCATTGCTAATCGTTGTTAGGATGACCTCCTTGAATAATACTTCGTTTCCACAAATCATCTATTGTATATTCTTTTAGCCATGAAGAAAGTTCTTCTGTGTCTAATCGGTTAAACTGACTTTCTCCTCTGATCTGATCTACAGTGATGATATCTTCCGGTTGGAAATGACTGATTAGATCGGTTGATTGAGTGGCTGTAATTATTTGACAACCTTTTGCGGCAGCCGAGGATATCATACCCGCCAACTTTGCAATGGCAAATGGATGTAGACCTAATTCCGGTTCGTCTATTATAATGCTTGATGGTAAATCCGGTTGAAGGAATAATACCGACAGGGCTATAAAACGGATAGTACCATCGGAGAGATCATTTACACCGTAAACGGTTGAGGAGTATTTGTCTTGCCATTGTAAACGGATAAGTCCTTCTTTATTCGGCTCTAAATAAAAGTCCGAGAAATAAGGTGCTATACTTTGAATGGTTTTTATTATGCGATTATAAACAATGGAATTAGTCTCTTTTATGTGATATAAAAATGCAGCCAGATTATCTCCTTTTTCATAGAGAAAATAAATATCATTCTGTATATTGGATGATTTAGTGAAAGGTGAATTTACACTTGTATCATGGAAATGATATTTCTTGTATGATTTTAAATATTTCTCTACATATTTTTTTCTAAAGTTATCCGTACTTTTAATGTTTGCCTCCGTTCCTCCTCCAGAGATATTCTGTCCCTCTTCTCTATTATATACTAAGTATTCATTTGTGAAAATGAAGGAATCGGCCCCCTGTATTATTTTAAAGGCATATCCATTTTTGCTGTTATCAAACTCTATGTCAATATTAATACATTCAGTAATTTTACTTCCCTTATGTAGCATCTTGTCCATGCCTCCATTGAGATTGACATAAATGGCCAGTTTTTTATCGTATACTCGGTTTAGAAATTCAAAAAATGAGATAAAATTACTCTTACCGGAACCATTCGAACCAATTAAAATATTTATTGGCTTCAGTTCTAAATTTATGCATTTTATGGATTTATATCCTTCTATTTTTATAGAATCAATCATATTCCTTTTTATCTATTGCAAAATTGCACATAATATTTTAATCTGCAAATTATTTTAATCTTTTCGTCTTTTTTCGTTTTCAGCTGCTTCTATAATTGGAAAAATTGATTTTTTATGTTGTCTCTGCATTGTCATATTTCATACATCCTTTCGTAATAGTAAAGAGCGACATTTGCGATGTACTAAAAAGAAAGGAGTTATAAAATGAAACTAAGTAAAAGCGATTACGCTATTGAGGCAACTGCCGATGGAGGATTTTATGCCTATCTGAAGAGTAACATTCTGTGTTGTGCTTACGGAGATAGCCTTGAAGAGGCTTGTGATAATTTGGCTGGTATCGTTGACGATTTCGTTAGCGACATGTATATGGTGGAGGAGTTTGTTTAAGTGTAGTAATACACAGACAAACTAACTTCATCCTTTTTTACGTATTTAATTCCATAAATTCTCTAGAATCACGCCTGTGGGAACAGGTGTGATTTTTTTTGTATAGAAAAAATAGTATAAGCTTTGTAACATCAAAGTTATTTTATACGTTTACTCTTTTAAAGGAACTACTATCTTATCTTTATCTATATTTAGTATGAAGCAGTTGTATTATGTGGTGAGAACTTTGCTGCGCGCACGCGGTTCAAATACCATTAAAATTATATCTTTGAGCTTAGGCTTAACAATGAGCATTTTGCTCTTTTCCCGCGTAGCTTTTGAATTGAGTTATGATTCTTGTTTTAAGGACACGGATAATTTATATCAAGTATTATCTGTTTTTATCACTGGAGGTGAGAAGAATGAAGCGCAAGAACAGAATATGGGACCGGTGGCGGGTGCAATTCTTGAAAACTTTCCAAAAGAAGTAGAGTCTGCAACCTCACTTCTTTATAGTGATTCTCCTTTATACTACGGGAGCGTACGTTTTGGTAACAGGTCTGTGGCTGCTGACTCTCTCTTTTTTCAAACAATGGGTATTCAATTATTGCAGGGGAACCCTCGTGAACTGATAAATCAGGATGTGATATTTCTTTCCGATCGGCTGGCTAAAAGAATATTTGGGAATGACTCCCCTGTAGGTAAGGTGCTTATGCTTAATAAAGAATTGGCATTAACAGTAAAGGGGACTTATAGTACTTTGCCTGATAATACAACTTTGCCTTGTGAAGCGGTTATTTCTCTGCCTACTATCTTGAATCGATACCATATGAATTATTCATGGAATGGCGGCGACAGTTATTTTGAATATATCCGTTTTCGTAAGGGAGCAGACAAGGTGACGGTGGAACAAAGGTTGGATGCAATGGTTGCAAAATATTTACCTTCGAGCTGGGCAAAAGAAAATATGGGCTATCAGGTACAGATAAAACCTTTGCGTGATGTATATCGTAGCTCAAAAGAGGTAAAGCGCATGGTGTGGATTATGAGTACCTTAGCTCTGGCTATTTTGTTTATTGCTTCGTTGAATTATGTGTTGATTTCTATTTCTTCACTGTCTTATCGTGCTAAAAGTATTGGGGTGCATAAGTGTAACGGAGCATCGGGAAAAACGATTTTCGGTATGTTTTTGTGGGAAACCGGCATCATCATATTATTAGCGTTGATGCTGATGGGATTGCTTATCTATAATTTCCGGGATTTTGTGGAAGATACTGTGGTTGTCAGCCTTTCTTCTTTATTTGCTTTTAATCGCCTTTGGGTACCTGCACTGACGGTATTTGTCCTTTTTATAATAGGGGGAGCATTGCCTGGACGCATTTTTTCATCTATACCGGTTACTCAGGTATTTCGCCGGTATACGGAAGGCAAAAAGGGATGGAAGCGTTCACTGTTGTTTGTGCAGTTTGCAGGGGTCACTTTTATTACGGGTGTGATGTGTGTGGTATTGTCCCAGTATTATTATGTCATTCATAAAGATGTAGGGTACGATGCACAACGTGTGGTAGTGTCCGATACTAACTTTAAAACCGATGAAGAGAGTGAGTATGCAGGCACTTTTTTCCGTAAATTGCCATATGTGGAAGCTGTTTCCGCTGCATGGTATCATCCATGTGTGGGATATAGTGGTGAAATTGTTAATGATGATAGCGGAAAGTCTTTGTTTTCCACACGTATTGTCGGTGCATTGGAAGATTATCCCGAAATGATGGGAATGAAAATAAAAGTCGGAAAAATGGCTCATTCAAAAGATGAGGTGGTGGTGAATGAATGCTATGCAGACCGGATGAGGTGGGGGAATGATATTGTGGGGCGTGTTATCCGCATGGGAGGGAAAAACTATAAGGTGGTTGGCTTGATGAAGGATTACCGTACAAATAGCTTTTATGAACCCCAGCAGCCACTTGTTGTACACTGGCAAAGAACTTTTGGAGGATGTATCCATATTCGCTTGAAAGAGCCTTTTGTGGAGAATCTTAGAAAACTGAACAAAGATGCTTCCGAGGCATTATCGGATAAAGTAGTGGACTTTCGTTCGTTGGAATGGATTTTGGCGAATAACTACAATGCGGTACGTGTCTTTCGCAATGCGACCATTATGGCTACTGTGGCTATGGTATTTATCATGCTTATGGGATTGATAGGATATACAGCTGATGAAGTACGCCGTCGTTCAAAAGAAATCGCAATTCGTAAGGTCAACGGCGCTGAAGTTGCGGATGTGCTGCATATTCTTTCGCGCGATGTGTTGTATGTTGCTTTTCCTGCGATTGTGGCGGGCTTGTTGGCTGCGTGGTATGTGAATCAAATATGGATGAATGCATTTGCGGAGCAGGTGGATTTAAGTTGGGCTGTCTATCCGTTGATTGGCATAATTCTGCTGGCGATTATTGTAGGGTGCGTGATCTGGAAATCGTGGAGAATTGCAAATGAGAATCCGGTAAATAGCATCAAGAGTGAATGAGGCATGAAAGGAAAATAGGTAAAAAACTAATAATATGATGATTGAAATAAATAACGTTAGTAAAGTGTTCCGTACTTCTGAGGTGGAGACGGTGGCTTTGAATCACGTAAACCTTGAAGTGAAAGAGGGTGAGTTTGTGGCTATTATGGGGCCTTCGGGTTGTGGTAAGTCCACGCTACTGAATATTCTTGGCTTATTGGACAATCCAACGGAAGGATCATATAAGCTTCTTGGATGTGAAGTTGCCCGGTTGAAGGAAAAAGAGCGTACGCGTATGCGCAAAGGCAAGCTCGGTTTTGTTTTTCAGAGTTTTAATCTGATAGACGAACTGAATGTGTACGAGAATGTGGAGTTGCCGTTAACTTATCTTGGAGTAAAGGCTTCGGAGCGAAAAGAGCGGGTGGAAGAAATTTTGAAACGCATGAATATTTCACACCGGGCAAAGCACTTTCCACAGCAACTTTCAGGCGGCCAGCAACAGCGTGTTGCCATAGCAAGAGCTGTAGTGACAAACCCTAAATTGATCCTTGCTGATGAACCTACCGGTAACTTGGACTCGAAAAATGGAGCTGAAGTCATGAGTTTGCTGACAGAACTAAATGATGAAGGCACTACCATTATCATGGTGACACACTCCCAACATGATGCTTCTTTTGCTCATCGGACCATACAATTGTTCGACGGGAGTATCGTGGCAAGTGTAGAAACGTTACAAGCTACCACCATATAGTGTTATGTATGAGCGGATCTCCGGATGTAAACCATTAGGCTGATAATTGCCACGATGACAGCCAAGAAGTCGGATACCGGCATGCTTATCCAAATTCCATCCAGACCAAATATATGGGGAAAGATGATTAGTCCGGGTAAGAGAAACAGCAATTGCCGGGTGAGTGAAAGGAAAATACTCATTTTTGCTTTTCCTATGCTTTGAAAAAAATTGCCGATAACAATCTGAGCGCCTACCAAGGGGAACATGCCAAGGCAAAAGCGAACTCCTCTTGATGCAATACTGATCAGTTGATTATCGTTGGTGAAGATGGCTGATACGGCATTCGGAAAAAGTTCACAGATGATGAAACCGCTACTCGTGATGCATACTCCTACTATAATACTCAATCTTAGGGTTTGTTTTACCCTGTCATGCTTTTGAGCTCCGAAATTGTATCCTACAATTGGTTGCATTCCCATTGTTAATCCGATGACAATCATGACATAAAGGGTCATCATGCGGTTGATGATACCAAAAGCTCCTACAGCCATATCACCTCCATATTTTTGCAAACTATTGTTTACTATAATGACGATGATGCAGGCGCATACGTTCATTAAGAAAGGAGACATGCCTATGGAGAAAATATTGCTGACAATACGTCTTTTTATTATCCAGAAACCGCTTCCAAACCGGACATAGGTGCTTTTATTAATAAAATGCTTCACCACCCATATCATGCCGATAAACTGTGAGATAACCGTTGCCGTAGCTGCCCCGCGTATGCCCCAGTGGAAATAAAAAATGAAAATAGGAGCAAGAATGATATTGGAAAAGACAGTCACCATGGAAGTAAGCATGGCTTTTTTAGGATACCCTGTGGCACGCATTATATTATTGAGCCCGATCATGACATAAGCGATAGGGCTGCCAAGGAGAATAATCTGCATGAAATCGCGTGCATAGGGGAGTGTATTGTGACTGGCCCCAAAGAAAAGCAATATCTTATCGAGAAAGAGGAATGACAATCCCCCGAATATGAATGCGTTGATAATGCAAAGCATTAAGGTGTGTCCCAGGATTTCCGTCGCTCCCTTTAAATCTTTTTGTCCTAACCGGATAGATGAAAGAGTAGATCCTCCGGAAGAAACTAACGTACAAAATGCCACAACAAGATTCATCAGGGGAAACGTAATAGCCAGCCCGGCAATAGCCATAGCGCCCACGCCATGACCGATAAAAACACTATCTATAATATTGTATATGGAAGTGATTGTCATGCCAATGATGGCGGGGATGGAGTATTGGAGCAGCAGTTTACCTATTCGTTCGGTACTCAGGATGTGCGGGTTGTTATCCATAAAGTCTTTCCAGTTAATTTTGCGCAAAGGTACGAAATATTTGCTTCATTCGAGGATTATTCAGACCTTTGTGCGGTGAAATACTAATAGGTATTAATGATTTTCGCTGATAAGGATAATTTATATGATTGATATACAAATGATTGCCGTTCTTTTTGATTTTGATGGGGTGGTTATGGATACTGAGAGTCAGTATTCTGTCTTTTGGCATAAAGTGGGAGTGGACTATTTAGACATGGAGGATTTGGAAACCCGTGTGAAAGGACAGACATTGAAGTTTATTTATGACACCTTTTTCCCGGGAAAAGTGAATGAGCAATTGGCTATTACTGAAGCGCTTGAACGCTATGAACAACAAATGGACTATAGTTATGTGCCGGGTGTTAAAATGTTTATAGAAGATCTCCGCTACCATGATGTGAAGCTGGCGGTGGTGACCAGTTCCAATAATGAGAAGATGGAAGCTGTCTATCGTAGGCATCCTGAAATAAAAAAAATGTTCGACCGCATCCTTACGGCGGAAATGTTTTCGCACTCCAAACCGGCTCCGGATTGTTTTTTGTTGGGTATGGATGTTTTCGGTACGACTCCACAGACTACTTATGTTTTTGAGGATTCTTTTAACGGTTTGAAGGCAGGAATGGCTTCCGGAGCTACAGTGATAGGTCTGGCTACAACCAACCCCCGAAACTTAATTGAAGGAAAAGCACATTTTATCATTAATGATTTCAAGGGTATGACCTATGATAAATTAATGAAAAATTATACCTTTGTCCACAGAACGAAATAAAGACGTTTTAAATAACAAAAGAAATGGGATATATTTCTGATGACACTCGTAAAGTGACTACTCATCGCCTTGTAGAAATGAAACAAAGAGGCGAAAAGATATCTATGTTGACATCTTATGATTATACCATGGCGCAAATTGTGGATGGTGCCGGTGTTGATGTAATTTTAGTGGGAGATTCTGCTTCCAATGTGATGGCTGGAAATGTAACAACACTTCCTATCACGCTCGATCAGATGATTTATCATGGTAAGTCAGTGGTACGTGCAGTAAAACGAGCTATGGTGGTGATTGACATGCCATTTGGTTCTTATCAGGGAAATGAGCTGGAAGGGCTTGCTTCTGCTATTCGTATGATGAAGGAATGTCATGCGGATGCCTTGAAATTGGAAGGTGGCGAAGAGATTATTGATACGGTGAAACGTATTCTTAGTGCGGGTATTCCGTTGATGGGGCACCTTGGACTAATGCCGCAATCTATTAATAAATATGGAACTTATACGGTTCGTGCTAAAGATGAAGCTGAAGCGGATAAGCTGGTACGTGATGCCCACTTGTTGGAAGAAGCCGGTTGCTTTGCTCTGGTTTTGGAAAAAATACCGGCTGCTTTGGCCGAACGTGTGGCAAAAGAACTTACCATTCCCGTTATTGGGATTGGTGCTGGTGGATGCGTAGACGGTCAGGTTCTGGTTATACAGGATATGCTGGGGATGAACGATGGTTTCCGCCCGCGTTTCCTGCGCCGTTATGCAGATCTTCATACGGTAATGACTGATGCTATCAGCCATTATGTATCAGATGTGAAAAATTTAGATTTCCCGAATGAGAAAGAGCAATACTAATCATAACACTCTTTGGACGATGGGTTTTATACGGATGTGTATAGCAAATTTTTTTCTTTTTGCATCCATTTACATGCTTTTTCCGGTGCTTCCTGTAGTCATGGGGCAACGGTTGGACATCTCTATTGCCCAGGCCAGTTATATGTTTTTGGCTTTCGCTGTAGGCATGTTTGCAGTTGGTCCGTTTCATTCATATTTGGGTGATCATTATAAGCGGAAGCGTGTTCTTTTATATTCTGTCTTCGTTATGCTGGCGGCTACGATGGGATATTGGGTCGTTGGTTCTTACTTTGAATTATTAGGGCTTGCTGCAATACAGGGAGGCTGTTTTAGTCTGGCAACTACTGCCGGAATTACGGTTGCTATTGACATAACAACGTCTTTTTGCCGCAGTTCGGGAAATATGGCGCATGCATTGGCTGCCCGGTTGGGTATGCTGGTGGGAGTAGGAGTAGGGTATTGGATTTATTTGTCAGAAGACTTTCAAACTTTATTGTATATTTCCGTGGCTTGTGGGCTTGTATGTATGTGGTTTGCAGGGCGGGTATATGTTCCATTCCGTGCTCCTATAGGAATAAGTCGTTGCAATTTTGATCGTTTTTTATTGTTGAGAGGATGGCTTCCGGCTGTTGATCTGGTACTAGTGGCTTTTATACCAGGAATGCTTATACCTTTATTGGGGCAGGGGGATTTTAGCTCGTTGCTGTTGTTGTTTATTCTGGCTCTTCTTACTATTCCATATATAAGAATGTTTGTGAAACTATCTCAGCATTGTCAACGTGGAACGGCTAATACAACTTGCCACTTGTCCATGGAAACAGGAATTTTAGTGGGGATGGTTATTGCTTATCATCTCTTGGAGAAACTGCCTGTTTGGAAGATATATCAGTATGAAGCTATCATCGCTGTAATAGCTTTATTGTTTTTCTTCTTACTGGTTTATCCATATTATAAGAAGAAGAAGGTGAGATAGGGAGCGAAAATAATGATTCCAATAATTGCCGCTGTGACAGCACATATCAGTACTGCTCCGGCGGCAATATCTTTAATCTGACCGGCAATAGGATGACGCTCGGGGGAAATCATGTCCACCAATTTTTCAATAGCCGTGTTCAGTAATTCCATGGCAATTACCAAGCCAATGCAGAGAATAATAATTGTCCATTCTGTAGGGGAGATGCCAAAGAAAAAGCCTGCCATGATTACGATAGCTGTAGCAATGAGATGGAAACTAAGGTTCTGTCCCTTTCCGATGCAGCTTCTGATGCCTTTCCATGCATAACCGAAACTTCGCAATTGTTTCTTATAATCGTATTTCATACTATATATGACTTATACACTCTCTTGCTCCTTAATTTCGTGAAACTTGTTTCACTCCTTTGACTGTCCTGAGTTTTTTGATTAATGCTTCAAGGCGTCCCGTATCTCCTACCATGATTGTCAATGTTCCGGAGAATAAGCCATCATGGGAATCAATGCTTATGGAGCGCAGTGATATGTCGTTTTCCTTTGAAATGACGGAAGTGATATTTGTGACAATGCCAATATCATCGTGTCCCACAACGCGCAATGTAATAGGATATTGCGTCCCTTGAGATTTTCCCGCCCAGCGTGCTTTTACAATACGATAGCCGAAACGTTCACGCAGGTCGCTTGCATTGGGACAGTCGCATCGGTGTATCTTTATTCCTCCGGATACAGTGACAAAGCCGAATACATCATCTCCGTAGATCGGATTGCAGCAGCGTGCCAGTTTAAAATCGAGTCCTTTCAGGTTCTGGTCGATGACGAGGACATCCTCTTTTCCTTTTGTTTCTTCTTCTTGTATGGGTTGGAGATTATAACCCTCGGCGCTTCGGTAAGTGACCTCATCATGAGTGTCGTTTTCCCGTTTTTGCTGTTCGAGGTATTTGTCTATGATATCGTTTACTTCTAATGCACCATCTGCAATGGTTTGATAAAACTCCGTCACGGTTTTGAATCCGAGGCGTTTGATGAGACGCATCATAACCGCTTCATCATAATCAATCTTCCTGTTTTTGAATTTACGCTCCAGCGTTTCTTTGGCAAAAGCGTGTTGACGGGCCGCCATCTCTTTTAAGGCTTGACGTATTTTAGTCCGTGCCTTGGAAGTGGTGACAATGTTCAACCAGTCTTGTTTGGGTGTTTGAGTGTTTGAGGTCATGATTTCCACTTGGTCACCACTATGCAGGACTTGGCGCAATTGTGCATTTTTCCCATTTACTTTTGCCCCAATGCATTTAGACCCCAGCTTACTATGGATCTGGAAGGCAAAATCAAGGACAGTGGAACCTTTTCCTAGCTTAAATAGATCACCTTTGGGAGTGAAAACGAAAACTTCATCTTCATAAAGATCTAGTTTGAACTGGTCCATAGCCTCTAAGCCGTTGTCGGAATTTTCCAGAGCTTCGCGTACGGATGTCAGCCATTCGTCTAGCCCGCTTTCCCCTTTAACTCCTTTATACCTCCAGTGAGCAGCAAGACCACGTTCCGCTATATCATCCATGCGTTCGGTACGTATTTGTACTTCCACCCATTTGGCTTCAGGACCCATAACCGTAATGTGAAGTGACTCATATCCATTGCTTTTGGGTACTGATAACCAGTCACGCAAGCGTTTTGGATTAGGTTGGTACATGTCTGTTACAATAGAATAGACTTGCCAGCATTCCTGTTTCTCCTTTTCCAGAGGAGAATCTAATATGATACGGATAGCGAACAAATCATATACCCCTTCGAACGGACATTTCTGTTTTTTCATTTTCTGATAAATGGAATGAATGGATTTGGTTCGTCCTTTAATATGGAACTTTAATCCACTTTCTTCCAGCATCTTTTGTACCGGGGCGATGAATGCGGCTATGTATTTGTCACGAGCTGCTTTGGTAGCGTTCAGTTTGTCTTTGATATGGTAATAAATCTCCTTTTCCGTATATTTTAGCGAGAGATCTTCCAACTCCGATTTCAACTTATACAATCCTAGTTTATGTGCAATTGGAGCATATAGGTATGCGGCCTCATTGGCCACCTGCTTTCGCGCTTCATCGTTGGGGCTGTCTTTTATTTGCCTCATGACGTTAACGCGATTGGCGATCATAATCAGGATGACGCGCATGTCTTCAGCGAATGAAAGCAAAAGGTTCCGAAAGTTCTCCGATTCGATGGTGGGGCTTTTGGAATATAATTCATTGACCCGGATAAGTCCGCGAATGATACCGGCCACATCTTCTCCATACATTTTCTGTACTTCTTCCGTGGTATAGGCTCCGCTCTTTACACTTTCATGCAGCATGATACCGAGTATGGATGCTCGCTTCATACCTATTTCTTCGGCCACAATGACGGCCGTTTGCATGTCTTTGATCAGGGGATTCAGTCCGAATGTATCGCGCTGGACGTGGTTGTTTTTTATGGAATTAACAAGATGTGTTTTTAGTTTCTTGCAATCGCCCCTCTTCAATGTTTCTCCCGTTAATCTCAATAATTTCCGGTAAAGCAAAAAGAGTTGTTCTTTTTCTTCGGTAGTGAAAAAATCATCTCTGTCCATAATCGTCCATTTTTTGTGCTGTAAAGGTAGTTTTTTTCTTCTTTTTCTTCATAGTGCTTGTGCTTTTTTTGTATTTTTGGGCATGATTTAATGATTAGCTATTATGATTACACAGCAAGATAAGGAGCTGCTTGCTCAAAAAGGCATCTCCGAAGAACAGATAGCCGAACAGTTGGCTTATTTTAAGAAGGGTTTTCCCTATTTAAAGTTAGCTGCTGCCGCTTCTGTAGAGAAAGGTATTATGGTGCCTGATGCAGACCAGCAGAGAATTTATCTTGACGCTTGGGAAGCTTATGTGCAGACGGACAGAGTGGTAATGAAATTTGTACCGGCGTCTGGCGCTGCCAGTAGGATGTTTAAGAATCTTTTCGAGTTTCTTTCTTCTGATGGTGATATTCCTACTACGGAGTTTGAAAAAACGTTCTTCGAACAAATTGAGAAGTTTGCTTTTTACAATGATTTGAATGCGATTTGTCGGAAGATTGAAGGGAAAGATATTTCGGCATTGCTATCAGTGGGAGCTTATAAGTCCGTGGTGGTGTTATTGCTTAATGCTTCAGGACTTAACTATGGCTCGTTGCCTAAAGGTTTGTTGAAATTCCATAAATATGAAGAAGAAAGCCGTACCCCTTTGGAAGAACATTTGGTGGAAGGTGCTCTTTACGCTACAAACAAGAGTGGAAAAGTGAATGTACACTTTACGGTTTCTCCCGAGCATCGGAATTTGTTTGAAACGTTAGTTGAAAGTAAAACAAGTTTTTATGCCCGGAAGTATGGAGTGGATTATGAAGTTTCTTTCTCTGAACAAAAATCTTCTACTGATACTCTTGCTGTTGATATGGACAATAATCCTTTCCGAGATAATGGAAAATTGGTCTTTCGCCCGGGTGGTCATGGGGCGCTTATTGAGAATTTGAATGATCTGGATGCCGATGTCATTTTTATTAAGAATATTGATAATGTGGTCCCGGATAAATTGAAGGGAGATACTGTACTTTACAAGAAAATTATAGCCGGGGTACTTATACTTCTGCAACAGCAGGCTTTTACATATTTGCAGTTGTTGGATAGTGGCAAATATACCCATGAACAAGTTCTGGAGATTCTGCAATTCTTGCAGAAGAAGTTCTGTTGTAAGAATCCGGAGACAAAATATTTAGAAGATGCTGAACTTGTTATTTATCTAAAGAATAAGTTAAACCGCCCTATACGTGTTTGTGGCATGGTAAGGAATGTTGGAGAACCTGGAGGTGGACCGTTCCTTGCTTATAATAGTGATGGAACTATATCTCTGCAAATATTGGAGAGCTCACAGATAGATATGAGTGATCCTGAAAAGAAAGAAATGTTTGAGAAAGGGACTCATTTTAATCCGGTGGATTTGGTTTGTGGTGTGCGGGACTATAAAGGAACTAAATTTAATCTTACGGATTACGTGGATAAAGCTACCGGTTTTATTTCATATAAATCAAAGAACGGAAGAAATCTTAAAGCTCTTGAACTTCCCGGTCTCTGGAACGGTGCAATGAGTGATTGGAATACCGTATTCGTAGAAGTTCCGTTGAGTACTTTCAATCCGGTAAAGGCTGTAAATGATCTGCTTCGTGAGCAGCATCAATGAATAGAGTATTAGTGTAGTTTTGATATAAAAAAGTCATAATCTATATAGTTTAATGAAAAAAATATTATTATTAGGATCCGGTGAACTCGGTAAAGAATTTGTTATTGCAGCTCAGCGTAAGGGGCAGCATATCATAGCGTGTGATTCCTATGCCGGGGCTCCAGCTATGCAGGTGGCAGATGAATGTGAAGTATTCAGCATGCTTGATGGTGATGCATTGGACCAGGCGGTACGTAAGCATAAACCGGATATTATTGTGCCTGAGATAGAAGCTATCCGTACAGAACGTCTATATAATTTTGAAAAAGAAGGTATTCAGGTAGTTCCCAGTGCCCGTGCCGTTAATTTCACGATGAACCGTAAGGCCATTCGTGATCTTGCTGCAAAAGAACTGGGGTTGAAAACTGCTAAATATTTCTATGCGAAATCATTTGATGAGTTGAAGCTAGCGGCAGAGAAGGTTGGATTTCCATGTGTGGTAAAACCATTGATGTCTTCGTCTGGTAAGGGGCAATCGGTGGTAAAGAATGCTGGTGAACTGGAGCATGCATGGGAGTATGGTTGTAATGGTAGCCGTGGTGATATCAAGGAATTGATTATCGAAGAATTTATCAAATTTGATAGTGAAATTACTCTTCTTACGGTTACACAGAAGAATGGTCCTACTTTATTTTGCCCGCCTATAGGACATGTGCAAAAGGGTGGGGATTATCGTGAAAGTTTTCAACCTGCGCATATTGATCCGGAACATTTAAAAGAGGCCGAAGTAATGGCAGAAAAAGTGACGCGGGCTTTGACGGGTGCCGGACTTTGGGGAGTTGAATTTTTCTTAAGTCATGAAAATGGAGTCTATTTCTCTGAGTTATCTCCCCGGCCTCATGATACCGGCATGGTGACATTGGCTGGCACGCAAAATCTAAATGAGTTCGAACTTCATCTGCGTGCGGTTTTAGGATTGCCTATACCTAATATTAAGCAGGAACGTATGGGGGCCAGTGCGGTTGTGCTTTCTCCTATTGCTAGTAAGGAACGTCCTAATTATCGGGGTATAGAAGAAGTTACTAAAGAAGAAGATACTTATATACGTATATTCGGTAAGCCATTTACACGGCTTAATCGTCGTATGGGAGTTGTACTTTGTTATGCTCCTTTAAACTCTGATTTAGAGGCATTACGTGATAAAGTAAAACGTTTGGCAGCGAAAGTTGAGGTTTATTGATCTTCTTATAGATGCTCTCCATCGCTATTTTCGATATAACTAAGATACTAATCATTCTTTTTATATATAATTTGGAGTGATTAGTATCTTGTCTTGTTTTTTCCCCGATTCTTAATATCATTGCACATGCATGGTCTGTATGATTGTTTAAGTCACGTTAAAATCAGGCTGTTATCTGCTCCATTTGTAGCAACAATAGTCCAAAAGGGTATAAATGAACCAAAAAAATGTCATTGAGGTACAATAGTTTTTTTTTTGTGCTACCTTTGCGACGTTGTTTATGTAACTATGTAATATTTTACTGAACAAAGGCTACGTAGTGGACGTTATAAAACAGTGGAATAATAGTGGTATGACGACTTGTTATTTCAAATAAGGTATTATAAAATAATTGCTTATGTCACAAATTATCGGACATATTTCTCAGGTCATCGGACCGGTTGTGGATGTTTATTTTGAAGGTACGGATAGCGAACTAATTCTTCCAAGTATTCATGACGCTCTAGAAATTAAAAAGTCAAATGGTAAAAGATTGATTGTAGAGGTGCAACAGCATATCGGTGAAAACACGGTGAGAACGGTTGCTATGGATAGTACTGATGGTTTGCAGCGAGGCGTGAAGGTATATCCTACAGGTGGCCCTATTACTATGCCGATAGGCGATCAAATTAAAGGACGTTTGCTGAATGTTGTTGGTGATTCTATAGATGGAATGAAAGATTTGGATCGTGCAGGTGCCTATCCTATTCATCGTGACCCTCCGAGATTTGAAGACTTAACAACTGTAGAGGAAGTACTTTATACAGGCATTAAGGTTATTGATCTATTGGAACCTTATAGTAAGGGTGGTAAAATCGGATTATTTGGTGGTGCTGGTGTGGGTAAAACGGTTCTTATCCAAGAGCTTATCAATAATATCGCAAAAAAACAACATGGTTTTTCTGTGTTTGCCGGAGTTGGAGAACGTACCCGTGAAGGTAATGACTTGTTACGTGAAATGATTGAGTCAGGAGTCATTCGCTATGGTGACGAGTTCAAGAAAAGTATGGAAAAAGGAGATTGGGATTTGTCAAAGGTGGATTATGATGAAGTAGAAAAGTCTCAGGTTTCTTTAATATTCGGTCAGATGAATGAGCCTCCTGGTGCACGTCAGTCAGTAGCTTTGTCTGGTTTGACGGTGGCGGAATCTTTCAGGGATATGGGAGCACAAGCCGGAGGGTCTCGTGATATATTGTTTTTCATTGATAATATATTCCGTTTTACGCAAGCGGGTTCTGAGGTTTCTGCACTGCTTGGACGTATGCCTTCTGCAGTGGGGTATCAACCTACATTGGCAACTGAGATGGGGTCTATGCAGGAGCGCATTACTTCTACCCGTAGTGGGTCTATCACATCCGTACAAGCTGTATATGTACCTGCTGATGACTTGACAGACCCTGCTCCAGCTACAACTTTTACCCATTTGGATGCTACTACAGTATTGAATCGTAAAATTACAGCAATGGGTATTTACCCGGCTGTGGATCCGTTGGACTCCACATCTCGTATTCTTGATCCTCATATTGTAGGAGAAGAACATTATAATGTAGCACAACGTGTAAAACAAATGTTACAGCGTAATAAGGAGTTACAAGATATTATTTCTATTCTTGGCATGGAGGAACTTTCTGATGCAGACCGTACGGTTGTGAATCGTGCACGTCGTATACAGCGTTTCTTGTCACAACCTTTTACTGTTGCTGAACAGTTTACGGGAATACCCGGAACAATGGTTGCAATAGAAGATACCATTAAAGGATTTAAAATGATTTTGGATGGTGAGGTTGACTATTTACCGGAATCTGCTTTTTTGAATGTAGGCACGATTGAAGAAGCTATAGAGAAAGGTAAGCAACTTTTGGAACAAGCCAAAAAAAGTAGTGAATGATATTGTGATGCAGTACCGATGATTCTAATTAATAATTAATAAGATGAGTGAATTGCATTTAAATATAGTCTCTCCCGAGAAAGAAATTTATAATGGAGAAGTGGAGAGTGTCACATTGCCAGGCACGATGGGAACTTTTACCATTTTACCTCAGCACGCTCCTATTGTTTCTTCACTAGGCTCCGGAAAAGTAATTTATTTGACGAAAGGGGGCGAAGAACATTCTTTTGATATTCAAGGCGGTTTTGTAGAACTTAGCGAAGGTATTATATCGGCTTGTGTTGATTGAGTCGGTAATCGTTTTTCGTTGAGTCTTTTTTTAACCGCTAATTCTTAAATACTAACACCATGAACATCAGTTTGACAAAGCGTAATTTTTTTGTCCAGCTCATTCTTTTGACTATGATTTTGGGCGGAATTGGCGCTGTTTTTTTGCAGTATGTATTGCCCGGACTTTATTTTGAAGGATACCCTTTTATACCGGTATATTTCTTATTGTTCGGAGGAGTTGAAATCTCAATTTTTGATGCATGTCGCAAGTATACACCCAAAAGGCTGGTGTTTTTTTATTTAGCGGTGAAAATGATGAAGCTTGTCTTCTCAGTGCTTTTTTTAGTAGTATATTGCATTGGAATACATAAAGATATAAAAGCATTCTTGTTGACGTTCATTGTTTATTATATAGTCTATTTAGTACACGAGACATGGTTTTTTGTAGTTTATGAAACGGCAAAAAAGAACCAAAAAGAAAAAGGTAAAAAATGAAACAATTGCGTAATCTATTGATCGGAGGACTTTGGGTATTAGGACTTTGTGTTGCATTACCTCTTGCTGCGCAAAGTGATAGTACTTCTCAGGTTACATCACATTCTCAGCCTCCCATATCAGCTGTGAAAGCAACAGTAGTGGAAGGTGATACGGCTTCTACCCAGAAAGATCGCGAAGAGTCTACTAGTAAGGCAAAGAATCCTGTTGATGTAAAAGGTCTTATTTTTGGTCATATCGGCGATGCATATGAATGGCATATTACGACATGGGGGCATACTAAAATATCTATCCCTTTACCTGTAATTATCTATAGTGAGCGTACAGGATGGCACGTCTTTCTCGCTTCCCGGCTGGAAGAAAATGGAGGAATTTATGAAGGACTTTCCATCGCACCTGAAGGAAGTAAATATGAAGGTAAGCTGGTGGAACATGATGAAGCTGAGAGTGAAATTCGTCCATGGGATATTTCTATTACTAAGGTATCTTTTGCTTTACTCTTCAACAGTGCTTTATTAATTATCATCGTATTAAGTGTAGCCGGATGGTACCGGCGTCATCCAAAAGGAGACACAGCACCCGGAGGTTTTGTAGGTATGATGGAGATGTTTATAATGGCTATTCATGATGATGTCATTAAGAACTGTGTAGGTTCTAATTATCATAAATATGCTCCGTATTTACTAACTGCCTTCTTCTTTATTCTCATTAATAACCTGATGGGAATTGTACCTTTCTTTCCGGGAGGTGCTAATGTGACGGGCAATATTGCTATTACCTTTGTGTTAGCATTATGTACATTTTTCGCTGTTAATCTTTTTGGTACAAAGACATATTGGAAAGATATCTTTTGGCCTGATGTCCCATGGTGGTTAAAAGTGCCGATACCAATGATGCCGTTTATTGAACTTTTTGGAATCTTTACCAAGCCGTTTGCTTTGATGATTCGTTTGTTTGCTAATATGTTGGCAGGTCATATGGCTATGTTGGTATTAACTTCCCTGGTTTTTATATCTGTTAGCATGGGGCCGGTGGTGAATGGGACGCTAACAATTACATCCGTTGCTTTTAATATCTTTATGAACGCATTGGAGGTATTGGTCGCTTTTATTCAAGCCTATGTGTTTACTTTGTTGTCGGCTATATTTATAGGCTTGGCGCAAGAAAATAATAGTAAGAAAGAATCTAATCTGGTTGTGAATGAAAGCCGGAATGAAATGAATAAGTAATTTGATTTTTGATTTATAATTTTTAAATTGAAAGAACTATGTTATTAACTGTATTATTACAAGCAGCTGCAGCAGCAGTAGGTATTAGTAAATTGGGTGCAGCAGTAGGTGCTGGTCTTGCCGTTATTGGCGCAGGTTTGGGAATTGGTAGGATCGGTGGTTCTGCTATGGAAGCTATAGGTCGTCAGCCGGAGGCTGCAGGAGAAATTCGTACGAACATGATTCTTGCCGCTGCATTGGTTGAAGGTGTTGCTTTGTTGGCAGTCATCGTATGTTTGTTGGTATTCCTCTTAAACTAAGTATAAATAATGTCGTTATTAACACCTGATAGTGGGCTGCTATTCTGGATGCTTCTGTCTTTTGGCGTAGTATTTGTCGTATTGGCTAAATATGGTTTTCCGGTTATCACAAAGATGGTGGAAAATCGCCAGGCGTACATTAATCAGTCATTGGAAGTAGCAAAGGAAGCTAATGCACAGCTTGTTGAGTTGAAGGCGAAGGGTGACGAAATAGTAGCCAACGCCAGCAAAGAGCAAGGACGGATTTTGCGTGAGGCAATGCAGGAGCGTGATAAGATAATTGTTGAAGCACGTAAACATGCAGACCTTGCAGCGCAAAAAGAGTTGGAAGATGTGAAGTTACGGATACAGCAGGAGAAAGAAGAAGCTATTCGTGACATACGTCGTCAAGTGGCGGCATTATCTGTGGATATTGCTGAAAAAATTGTTCGTAAGGAATTGGATCAACCTCAGCAACAGATGGATATGATAGACCGTATGTTGGACGAGGTATTGACTGCGTCGAAAAGTAATTGATAATTGAAATTGAAACCTGATATTGAAAGTATTGAGCTTTTTATGAATAGGCTTTTGATTTATAATCTTTATTGATATGGATATAGGAATTGTGTCGATGCGATATGCCAAAGCACTAATAGAATATGCCCATGGTACTGGAGTTGAAGAACGCGTATATGGTGAAATTCGTATGTTGGAGCGTAGTTTCCGAAAGAATCCTGATATGCGTGGTGCATTGGATAATCCTATTTTGACAATTCGAGAAAAGTTTGCATTGATTTGCACGGCAGCAGTGGGAGATGGAGTTGCAAGTCGTGAATTTACCCGTTTCATCACTTTGATACTGAGAAACAGGCGTGAGAACTTCTTGCATTATATCTGTTTGGGATTTCTAGATTTGTACCGAAAGTTAAAACATATCGGAGTAGGCAAACTTATAACGGCTGTTCCTGTAAGTAGAGCTGTATGGGAGCGTATTCGGGATAATGCATCTGCTTTATTGCATGCCCAAATGGAATTGCAGACAGAAGTAGATCCTTCTATTGAAGGTGGCTTTATATTCGATATTAATGATTATCGTTTAGATGCAAGTGTTGCTACGCAACTTAAGAAAGTGAAACAACAGTTCATTGATAAAAATAGAAGAATTGTGTAAATAGCTGATGCAAATAAAGTCGTTTATGATTTGAACTTTGTATCAATAACTTTATATTAAAAAATCATGTCTGAAAATATCAAAGTAAGTGAAGTCTCCGATATCCTTCGCCGTCAGCTGGAAGGGATTGATGCTCGTGTGCAATTGGACGAAATAGGTACTGTGCTTCAGGTCAGTGATGGTGTGGCACGTATATATGGGCTGCGCAATGCTGAGGCGAACGAACTATTGGAGTTCGATAATGGGATCAAAGCAATCGTAATGAATCTGGAAGAGGATAATGTCGGTGCTGTTTTGCTGGGATCTACCGATAAAATAAAGGAAGGCTTTATAGTGAAACGTACCAAACGTATTGCTTCTATTATGGTGGGAGAGAGTATGCTGGGGCGTGTAATTGATCCATTAGGAGAACCATTGGATGGTAAAGGGCTTGTCGGTGGTGAGCTATGTGAGATGCCGTTGGAGCGTAAGGCTCCGGGAGTTATCTTTCGTCAGCCGGTAAATCAACCTTTGCAAACAGGGTTGAAAGCGGTAGATGCCATGATTCCCATTGGACGTGGTCAGCGTGAATTGATTATTGGCGACCGTCAAACAGGAAAGACAGCTATAGCCATTGATACCATTATAAATCAACGGGCTAATTTTGAAGCTGGTGATCCGGTATACTGTATTTATGTTGCTATTGGTCAAAAAGCTTCTACGGTAGCTTCTATTGTCAATACCCTTCGTGAACACGGAGCAATGGATTATACCATAATAGTGGCTGCTACGGCTGGGGATCCGGCTGCTTTGCAATATTATGGTCCATTTGCCGGTGCCGCAATCGGTGAGTATTTTCGTGATACTGGTCGTCATGCTTTGGTGGTATACGACGATTTATCCAAGCAAGCGGTAGCTTATCGTGAAGTATCTTTAATTTTGCGACGTCCTTCCGGACGTGAAGCTTATCCGGGTGATATCTTTTATTTGCATTCCCGTTTGTTGGAGCGTGCGGCACGTATTATTAATCAAGAGGAAGTGGCCCGTGAAATGAATGATTTGCCGGAAAGCTTGAAAGGTAAAGTAAAAGGAGGAGGTTCATTGACTGCGTTACCTATCATTGAAACTCAGGCGGGGGATATATCTGCTTATATTCCGACCAACGTTATTTCCATTACTGATGGACAAATCTTTCTTGTTACTGATTTATTCAATCAAGGTATTCGGCCTGCAATCAATGTTGGAATCTCCGTAAGCCGTGTGGGGGGTAATGCACAAATTAAGGCCATGAAGAAAGTGGCTGGTACATTGAAGATAGATCAGGCACAGTATGCTGAATTGGAAGCTTTTACGAAGTTTAGCGGGGATATGGATCCTATTACTGCCCTGACTATTGATAAAGGCCAGAAGAATACACGTTTGCTTGTGCAACCTCAGTACAGCCCGATGTCTGTGGAAAAGCAGATTGCTATTTTATATTGTGGTACTCATGGGTTACTGCGTGATGTGCCACTTGACAAAGTTCCTGATTTTGAAAGGAGTTTTCTTGAATCGCTGGAAATGAATCACCGTACGGATGTACTTGATGTACTAAAGGATGGCATCATTAATGATGATGTTACCGGTAAAATAGAGAATACTGCTAGAATGATGGTTAAGCAATATCTATGATTCAACGTTTATAGTTCATAATTTAAATTTAATTATTGTGAGTTCTTTAAAGGAAGTAAAAAGTAGGATAGGTTCCGTCAGAAGTACGCGCCAAATTACATCGGCGATGAAAATGGTTGCATCTGCCAAGCTGCACAAAGCTCAGAGTCAGATAGAGAACATGTTGCCTTATCAACGTAAATTGAATGGAATCCTGACAAGGTTTTTATCAACTGATGCTACCTTTGAATCGTCATATACAAAAATACGTCCGGTGGAAAGGGTCGCAATAGTAGTCTTTTCTTCTAATACTTCATTATGCGGTGCTTTTAATGCCAACGTAATAAAATTGATGGAAGGGTCTTTGGAAGAATATCATGCGTTAGGAAAGGAGAATATTCTAATTTATCCTGTAGGGAAAAAAGTGGGGATGGCTGTGAAGAAGTTGGGCTATACTCCTCAAGGTGATTTTCAAAAGATGGCTGATAAGCCTTCTTATTCACAAGCACATGAACTTGCAGGAGAACTAATGGAAAAGTTTGCCACAAAACAGATAGACCGGGTAGACCTGATATATCATCACTTTAAATCAATGGGGTCGCAGATACTTATGAAAGAACAATATTTGCCTATTGATCTTGGCAAATTAACGTCTGAATCTAAGGAGGATACTATCCGTCAGAGAGAGTATAGGGATGACTATATCGTGGAACCTTCTACTGGGCAGTTGATCGCCGACTTACTGCCAAAAGTACTAAGTGAAAAGATTTATACGGCTTTACTTGATTCCCATACATCCGAACATGCGGCCCGTACGCTTGCCATGCAAACGGCAACAGACAATGCGAATGAATTGATACAGGATTTAACGAAGCAGTACAATAAAGGCCGGCAGCAAGCTATTACAAATGAACTATTGGATATCATTGGCGGAAGTATGAAGTAACAAAAAACTCTTGATATTTATTAAGGTCAGCTTTCATAGGAGGAGAATACTTATGTGCCATTATAACGGATTGAACTAAACGGTAATTGTGATAATATGTATAAAACTCATTTTGAAAAATATAGAAAAGCACATTTTATCGAGCTTTTCTCAAAGTATAAAAAATGGGAAAGAAAATATATTATAAACGAAATCTCGAGGAACTATTAAGGAATAACTTAGTAGAACCAATGCTTAAAGCAGACCATTTGGTGCGAGAACTGAATGATCTTCCACTTGAGGCACAGCAAGAGCAACAAGAAATCATTAGAAAGTTGTTTGGTAGTGTGGGAGCAAATCCTAGCATTTCACATAACTTCCATTGTGATTTTGGTTGCCACATCTATGTTGGAGATAATTTTTATGTTGGTTATAACTGTACAATGTTGGACTTTGCGGAAATACGGATCGGAGATAACTGTTTGATTGGTCCAGATGTGGGTATATATACTACCGGGCACAATTATTCACCTATAGCCCGGCATCAAACAGGATATGCCATAGAGATTGAGATAGGTAATAATGTTTGGATTGGAGGGCACTCAACTATCCTTCCGGGTATTAAAATTGGGGATGGTGCAATTATTGCGGCAGGTTCGGTAGTAACGAAAGATGTGGAAGCTAATACTATTGTTGGAGGTAATCCTGCAAAACTTATCAATAGTATAACACAAGATTAATTTTTTTCCAAAGCCATTTTTATACTAAAATATTTTTTATGGATGGTGAATTGCATATATGAATGAAGTACTTTCATATACTGCATTGTATATATGCTGATGTGAGGTTTAGAAATGAAAGTAACAACTATTGTATTTCTTTATTCAATTTATATCCACGCTGATTGCTATTGGTCAGACCAAACATCCGTGTTATTCCTTCATTAAGCATACAAGGTTTATACTCTAGTTCTTTACGGGCTTTATCTATGCTTAGACCACTGAAAAGTGGTCGTGGTGTTGCTTCGTTCATCTCTGTTGACGTTAGCGGAACAATGAGAGAATCATCCAATTTCAGTATATTGGCAACTCTATAAGCTATTTCTGCAATTGTCACACATTCTGCGCCACAGATGTGATAAATTCCGTTATATGGATGTGGCACTAATTTTTCTATCCCTTGAGTAATGTCTCCTACGAATGTAGGCGTGCGCCACTGGTCACTGACAACCCGTATTGTTTGTCCGGACTTCAGTCTGTTGGCGACCAACTGCAATATGTTACCGTGTTGGTTCGGTAAGCTGGCTCCATATACAACAGCTACACGGACTATGACATAATTGCTACAGATCTCCGCGATACATTTCTCACTTTTAAGCTTTGTGAAACCGTAGTAATTGACAGGATCGGGTTGATCTTCTTCCGTATATAGTCGGGTCGTATTTCCCCTAAAGACAAAATCTGTGGATAAGTGAATAAAGCGGGAGCCAAGCTTTTCACAGTAGCGTGCCATGTTTTCTACAGCCGTTATGTTTATTCTTTCCGCTTCCTCATGATGCAGCTCGCAATAATCAGGAACGGAAAGAGCTGAGGTGTTTATGACAATATCCGGTTTTATCGATTGGAATAGATGGTCCAAATCTTTTATCCGGCAAATATCGGAGCAGAAAAAATGGTAATTATCTGGTTGGGGACTTATGTCTTTGTGCAAGGAACTTCCATAGGTAACGTAATCAGTCTTTTGTGAGAAATCAGATAATAAACGATGTCCTATAAAGCCATTGGCACCAATAATTAATACTTTCTTCTTCATATTCCTATACTAGTGTGTTTTAGAGTGGTTTCGGCGATCAGATTCAATAAGGTGAATAGTTTCCTTTTTGTACCTCCACTCGTATGCCAAAAGAGCCATTGGCTGATTTCAGTTCAAAAGCTCCTTTGAAGTTATTACGCTCCCATGGCAAGGCGGAAGGATTATAGACCTTATATCCTTCGGAATTATATTCCCCATAGGTATTGAGGCGCATACCGTTTTTGAGTTTGAAACTTCCCATTTGTAAATTCTCCGGAGAGGAGAAGAATCCTGTCAGGCCAAATGGATTCATACCATACACGGTTGATTGATCTGGAGAGAAAATATTAGATAATCCTTGCGTATAGGTCACATTGGGATCTGGTCGGAAAAGGAAACTGTAGTCTTTGCTTGCGTCAGGTATCTTTAATTTGAAATCAGGTAGTTTTGGAGCACTCAACTTCATTATATTCATATCCAGCAGGAATCCATCATAATTTTTCACTTCCGGGAAAGCATTAGTCCGTATGCTATCGGAAATTACTTCATTCTGTGCACTTATATATAAAGCAAAACAGATGAAAAAAATGAAAAGTCCTATGCGTTTCATCGTCCAATAAGTTTTTTATAGGAGCGAATATAGGAAAATACTCTGGATTATAATAGCTTTTATTAAGATTTGCATAAATTATGAATCAGTGGAGGATTGAAAAAAGGACAGCGGGGTAAGCTATTTTTTTCCTTTTAGGTTGATGACGGGGTAAAGTACAGGGACGGTTATCCATTTCATTTTCTCCGGACTATATACCCGTTCCACTCCACCATGTATTTCTAAATAGTCATTGATTTTCAGTTCCATAATACCTCCAAAATTGCTTTGAGGGTACATGGGGTTCATGTATCCGAAAGTCGCATTATGCTGGCCGAATGCTGAATATTGGCCGAACAGGCGGATGCGTAATCGATCGTTAATGCGGTAAGCGGCAGCAGCATTTAAACCGAGATCGGGATGAGATCCGTGCATACGCGATGGCATTGTATATTTTGTGGTATATACGCCTCCGCTAATTTCCCAGCGATTGTTGGGGCGAAAGGTATAGGTTCCTTCTGCCTGAATAAAGGTTCCCATCGTCGGATAGGTTTCATATGTGCTGGAGGTACTGAATATGCTTTTAGGAGATAGTAGAAATGTGCCATATCTCGCATAATCCATGAAGTAGGGGTTTTGAGTATTGCGTATGCGGGATGACATCCATGGATATTGGAACGTATTTATAGGAGATGGAATTTTCATATAAACGGAATCGTTACTCGGTAAGATAGCTGTTGGGGTCGGTTTCGGTAAAATGACTTCTTGTAGAGGAAATACGATATATCCTTCTTTATCAGTTTCCGTGGGGAAAGCTTTCTTCAAACTATCTTTGGACTGCTCATTTTGTGCATACGTTATGATAGCGGGCATCATGAATAAAAGGATAAGTATCTGCTTCATTATTGAGGTCGTATTTAGTTGATTATTAGCTTGTAGCCTATTCCTCTAATGTTTATAATACGGATTGATTCATCTTTTGCCAGTTTGTGACGTAATTTGGTGATAAAAACATGAAGGCTGCGCGAATTGAAAAAGCTGTCATCTCCCCATAGTTCAAGTAGTATATCCTGTGTATGGACTACCTGATTTCTGTTCTCACAAAGCCGTTTCAGTATTTCCGATTCACGGTATGATAGCTCTTGTTCAATCCCTTCATAGGTGAGGAGTTGTGTTGTGGAACTAAAATCGTATTTCCCAATTTCAAAGACTTTCTTCGTGCAACCGAATTCCTCCGGCGAAATGAAAGCTTTTCCCATCAGAGCTTTGATACGGACAATCAGTTCCTGCATTCCGAAAGGTTTTTTCAGATAGTCATTTGCTCCCAGCTCAAAACCTTCCACAACGTCATTGATGGCGGAACGGGCGGTTAGAAAGAGTACAGGGGTGGTCTTGTCTGTTTGTCTGATACGGCGTACCATTTCAAAACCATCTATGCGTGGCATCATAACATCGGCAACAAGAACATCCGGATGGAGATCAAAGAAAGTGCGCAGGCCTTCTTCGCCATCGCGGGCGGTATGTATAATGAAATCTTGTTCTTCCAGCGTATCTTTAACTATCATGGCGAGAGTTTGCTCATCTTCAACCAGTAATACGTTGATTTTGTCCATCTTGTTTTTCTTATCCATTGCAAATTTTCTCTATTTTATATGGCTTACGATTTCTGTTATTTTTAGTGCCTCTTCCTCATACAAAACGCATTAATATATTCTTCGTGCATTCTTTTCCCCTTTTCTTTGTGTGTTTACCTTTTAACCCGCGGGTACTTTGAGGGTGAAAGTACTGCCGCGTCCGGGTTCACTGTTTACCGTAACACTTCCTCCGTGTTTTTCTATCATTGTTTTCACGTAAAACAGTCCCAGCCCATATCCTTGGGTGTTATGTATATTCCCATTGGGTACGCGATAAAACTTGTCGAACACATGTGGTATTTTATCTGTTGCAATGCCTATTCCACTGTCGGAGACCGAAATTATTATTTCCGTATCAGACGTCTTCCGGCAATAGATGTTCACTTCCGCCTTTTCTTTGGAATATTTAATGGCGTTATCTATCAAGTTACTTAATATATTGCTGAAGTGCGTTCGGTCTACAAACAGGTTTAAACTCTCAGGTTCTATGTTTACATCGAAGGTTACGGGTTTGCCTGCTTTGAGCTTATGCAATTCAATCAAAGGAGTGAGCATCTCCTTCATGCAGACGGTTTCCGGATGTAAATGAAACATTTTACGCCTTTCCATACTCATTAAAAGAATCTGTTCCACAAGTCCGCTCAATCGTTGCAATTGCTCCTGACCGATACGCAAATACTTATCCCGTTGTGTTTTGTTTTCAGCCTGATTGAAATTCAATAAAGCGTCATTGGCCGCATAGGCCACGGCAATAGGGGTCTTCAGTTCGTGAGTGATATTGTTAGTGAAGTCTGTTTTCATCTCTTCCAGTGTTTTTTGCTTCAGAATGGTATGGATGAGAAACCAGAATGAAAAGCTTAAGATAAGGAGGATGATCAATGAGGTCAGCAATATACCACTCATTTGTTTGAACACTAAAGGAGTGGTAGATCCAATAGTCAGGCGATACGTATAATGGGTATTAAGATCGAATACATAGTCATAGTTACGGTCGCGTTTGCCGGAAATGTATCCGGGAGTCTTTACAACAGCCATCGTATCAGTATAGATGTATGATGAGTCTACTGTGGAACCGGAGTGTAGGTATTGCAGGCGATGGGGTAGATTGATTCCTTTCTTAGTTAATTGCTCGGTAAGCAAACTATCATAGACAGCAACCTGAGGGCCCAATATAATATCCAGTCCGGCATGCAATCCCCGTTGAAAGTAGGAAGCAAGTTCCATGATGTTCTGCTGACTGGACAGGAGCATATCCAGTCCTTCATTAACGCGTAGTGCTGCATCTTTTTTATGGTCTATTAAGGTGTCACGGCGTATCGATGTTTTAATTACGGTTGAATCGTTTATCCGTTTTAAATAAAGACTGTCTAATGAAGCTTGCGAGGTGTAACTTATGTTTATCTTTTGATTTGAAATTCCGGTTTTGTCTGCCGTCGTAACACTTGTGGAACTATGGACAAATGATTTTCCGTTGTCATCGTAACCGGCGGAAACAGAGACTTCACCATGATCTTTATTACTTTTCTTTAAACGCTCCACCCGTAGCATCATTTCGTTATAATCACTGATACGCATGGCCTCGGTGATATTATTTTCCATATCATCCTTCATTGTATGATATAGCTTGGTGAGCCAATAGATTTGGTAACCAAAGATACCGAGCAGGGATATCATCACTAATATGGCAATTGGCTTAAATGGCAACTTCATTGCATTCTTCTTGTTTACAGAAACAAAGATAAGAAAGTTGTTCAAAAAAGCTATTAATGGTAAGACTAAATAACACTTCCAATAACAGTAGATAAGACTAAATAAGTTGTTGATAACCTTGACGGAAACTTGTTTTGGCGACCTTTGCAGTGTCCTTGTTAAGATGAGGGTTCATCTCTTCTGAAGGTGGAAAATGACGCCTGTTTTGAAAGATCGGATGAATTAGTTGTTTCGTTGCAGGTACAGGCATAGCAGGGAAAAACTATTTATGAATAAATAAGATAAAAATAAGTAATTATGATGAGACAAATTCTTATAACATTAGCGTTTGCATTTGGTTTTTATGTTTCTACATCGGCTCAGCAGAATAATACTTCAAAGGCTGGCGTAGCGGGGAAAAGCAATATTTCATCTGCTAAAGGCCGAACCTTGTCCGCTGATAGTCTTGTGACTTCCGATGGACGTTGGGACAGTCTTTACCGGAGCCTTCCCGAAGTGATGATAACCGGAGAACGCCCTATTGTTAAGGCTACGCAGGGAAAGTTGATATATGATTTACCCCGTTTAATCTGTGATTTGCCTGTGGATAATGCTTATGATGCTATAAAGGAGCTGCCCGGTGTTGTGGCACAGGATGATGGGCTGACACTTGCCGGAAGGAGCGTCACTGTGATACTGGATGGGAAAGTCAGCACACTCACCACCGAGCAATTAAATACTTTGTTGAAGAGCATTCCGTCCAGTCGCATTGATAAGGCGGAGGTGATGTATTCCGCTCCGGCTCGTTATCAGGTCAGGGGAGCGTTAATCAATATCACGCTGAAGCAAAATGAATCGGAAGCACCTTCTTTGCAGGGGGAATTATTCAGTGAATACAATCAGAAGCATTATGAAGATTTTAAGGAAAGGGGAAGTTTGGTTTATTCGTATGGAAAGTTCTCGGCTGATATGCTGTATTCCTATGAAAATGGACGTACGATCTTTGTCACGGATAAACGGGCGATACATACACTTGCTGATGGAAGCAAACACAATATGGACACTCATGAAATGAGCCGTATAAGGGGAAATTCACATAATGTGCGCTTGGGTATGGATTACAATTTTTCCAAAGATCATCAATTGAGTTTTGTTTATACCGGTAAATACGACAATAATCATAACCGGGCTTCGGTTGAAGGTGCTCAAATTTCGAATACACAGACACGCAATACAAGCCAGTTACACAATGGGAGGCTGGATTATCGTACTCCATTCGGATTGAAATCGGGGGCGGAGTTCACTTATTATAATACACCTTCAAGTCAGTTGTTGCATAGTTCCTTGAATGGTGATGAACTTGACTTCGTGAGTCGGGATGTTCAACGTATCAATCGTTGGAAGTTTTTCCTTTCACAGGAATATAAGTTGGGCAAAGGCTGGGGCATGAACTATGGTGTGGTCTATACCACAAGCCTTGACCACAGTCACCAATACTACTATGATGTGGAGACCGGAGACCTGCTGACGGACAAGGATAATATGAAAAGCCGTCGTCGCGAGCAGACATGGAATTTCTATGCTGGTTTCAACAAGAACTTCGGGGATAAATTGTCTATGGACTTTTCGCTTGCCACCGAGCAATATCATACGACGGTGTGGAAGGATTGGAACTGGTTCCCAACATTGAATCTTAATTATACTCCTTCGGCAGGAAATGTCTGGCAGTTTTCTTTTACCAGTGATAAATCATATCCCGAATACTGGGCTACGCAGGATGCCATATCCTACATGGGTGGAGGTTACTCTGAAATTCACGGTAATCCCGATTTGAAGCCAAGTATTGATTATCAGGCTCAATTGACGTATATCCTTAAAGGTAAGTATGTGTTTACCACTTGGTATAGTTATGAAAAAGATGATTTCAAACAGTTACTTTATCAGTCGCCCGAACGATTGGTTGAGATCTATAAAGTATTTAATTCCAATTTTGACCAGCAAGCCGGAGTACAATCCGTCATTCCTTTTAAGGCCGGGCAATGGCTAAACTCCCGTTTGATGTTGATCGGGGTTTACGATCGCCAGAAAAATGATCATTATTGGGATATTCCTTACGACCGTCATGTGGTTTACGGTATGGCTGTCCTGACAAATACGTTCACTCTCTCTTCCAAGCCTGATTTGAAACTGACGGTGAAGGGAATGATACGTTCAAAAGCAATACAAGGCGTTTATGATCTGCCTTCTTCCGGCAATTTGGATGCAGCTTTACGCTATACGTTTGCGGGGAAACGAGCAATCCTAAGTCTTAGTGCTAATGATATCTTTGAAACATCTCAAATCACTCCGCGCATTCGTTATGCAACGCAGTATGTTCAAAATAACTATAAAAGCTTCCGCCAAATAGGAATATCCTTTACATACAAGTTTGGCGGCTATAAAGAGAAGCAGCATGAAAACGTGGATACTTCACGCTTTAAATAGAAACACACCATCACTTGCTATCAGATAGATAGTCAGTTGAGGTCAAATAGACCGTCTGTTGCACCCAAACAGATGGTCTGTTACGGTCCGGCACATCATCTGTTGCAGTTGATTACACAGTCTGTTCTGAACTGATCGCTAATTGACCATTCAAAAGCATTCTGCTCAGTAAAAAGGTCATAATACTTTGTTTATACAAAAAAGATTGGAATTACATTTGTAGATAAAGTAATGTTACCTACAACCCATAACAAATGGTGCGGAACTTAAATGAATGTATTATGATTAACAGATTTGTCTTAAATGAAGTTTCTTACTTCGGACCTGGTGCACGCGAAGTGCTTCCACAGGAAATCAATCGTCTGGGCTTGAAGAAAGCATTTGTATCGACTGACAAGGATTTAATTAAATTCGGCGTGGCCGATAAAGTTTTGTCCGTTCTTGAAAAAGCAGGGATTCCATACGTTGTATTTAGCGATATCAAGCCCAATCCAACGGTTAGTAATGTGAAAGCAGGTGTGAAAGCATTTGCCGATTCCGGTGCCGATTTTATTCTTGCAATAGGTGGAGGGTCGTCTATTGATACTTCGAAAGCAATTGGGATTATCACGACTAATCCGGAGTTTAGCGACGTGGTGTCATTGGAAGGAGTGGCTCCGACTAAAAAGAAATCCGTACCCATCATTGCCTTGCCTACGACTGCCGGGACAGCTGCCGAGGTAACGATCAATTATGTCATCACCGATGAAAAGCATGAGAAGAAAATGGTATGTGTGGATCCTAATGACATTCCTGCCATTGCTATTGTTGATGCCGAACTGATGTATACGTTGCCGAAAGGGCTGACTGCCTCTACGGGACTTGATGCTTTGACTCATGCTATTGAAGGGCTGATAACCAAAGGAGCATGGGAGATGAGTGATATGTTTGAAATTAAGGCCATAGAAATGATTACCCGTTATTTGGAAACAGCTGTATTTGAGCCGACTAATGCAGAAGCTCGCAATGGAATGGCTGTTGCACAATACATTGCAGGTATGGCTTTCTCTAATGTAGGTTTGGGAGTTGTTCACGGCATGGCGCATCCTCTGGGAGCCATCTTTGACGTGCCTCATGGTGTTGCCAATGCATTATTATTACCTATTATTATGGAGTTCAATGCTCCGGCTGCACTCGATAAATATGTTTTGATTGCTAAAGCGATGGGAGTATATAAGGATGGCATGACTAAGGAAGAGGCGGCGAAAGCAGCAGTAAATGCTGTTAAAGCTCTGTCAATAAAAGTAGGTATTCCACAACATCTTTCCGAACTTGGAATTAAAGAAAGTGATTTGGATAAGTTGGCTACTTCCGCCATAGCCGATGTTTGTACTCCGGGTAATCCCCGTGAGGTGACCAAAGAAATCATTCTTGATCTATACAAAAAAGCTCTTTAAAAGAAGATTGTTTATATCTCCTTTCAAGGTTGTAATCAGCGCTGAATTATAGAACTGTAAGCTTTTGCTTTAATAAGAGATCTTGGTGATTCTTGCTTGAAGAAGGAGGGAGGTTCTTTGGAGATTGCATCTTTCTTATTGTTCCTTTTATTGAAGGATAAGAAGCACATAATAAGCGATATTCCGCTATAGATGATAAGTTATAAGTAAGGCTGTTTCAGATTTTAAATTTGAATCAGCCTTCTTTTTATTCCTATTGGCATTCGCCTCAATATTCAGAGTAATTTTGTAACTTTGTAACTTTCAAAAAAATAGAGTGTCAAATCTTATTTAAGTCGTAACAAAATATGAAATCGGACATCGAGATTGCTCGTAGCGTAGAACTAAAGAAAATAAAGCAAGTTGCCGAAAGTGTCGGAATACCACGGGATGAGGTGGAGAATTACGGGCGGTATATGGCCAAAGTTCCAACCCATCTGATTAATGAAGAGCAGGTAAAGAAGAGCAACTTGATATTGGTAACAGCCATTACAGCCACAAAGGCCGGCATTGGTAAAACGACGGTTTCCATAGGTTTGACATTAGGATTAAACAAATTAGGTAAGAAGGCGATTGTAGCTTTGCGCGAACCTTCATTGGGTCCTTGCTTTGGAATGAAAGGCGGTGCTACCGGTGGCGGATATGCACAGGTGCTTCCAATGGAGAAGATCAATTTGCATTTCACGGGCGATTTTCATGCCATTACTTCAGCGCATAATATGATTTCCGCTTTGCTTGATAACTATTTATATCAACATCAGGCGGAAGGCTTTGCCTTGAAAGAAATAGTTTGGCGGCGTGTGCTCGATGTCAATGACCGTTCGTTACGCTCCATTGTGACGGGATTGGGTCCCAGTACAAACGGTGTAACACAGGAGTCCGGTTTTGATATTACTCCGGCATCTGAGATCATGGCTATTCTTTGCCTTGCCACAGATATAGATGACTTGCGCAGGCGCATTGAGAATATTATATTGGGTTTTCGTTTCGATGGCACTCCATTCACTGTTAAGGAACTGGGCGTTGCCGGAGCAATCACGGTCCTGTTGAAGGATGCCATTAATCCAAATCTGGTACAGACCACCGAAGGTACGCCTGCTTTTGTTCATGGTGGCCCTTTTGCCAATATTGCACATGGATGTAATTCCGTACTTGCCACTAAGATGGCGATGACCTTTGGCGATTATGTGGTGACGGAGGCCGGATTTGGCGCTGATCTTGGTGCAGAGAAATTTTATAATATCAAGTGTCGTAAAAACGGTTTGCAACCCAAATTGACGGTGATTGTTGTCAGTGCACAAGGGTTGAAGATGCATGGAGGTGTTAGTCTTGAACGGATTAAAGAGCCTAATATGGAAGGTCTGCGGGAAGGTTTTGCTAATTTAGACAAGCATGTGCGCAACCTGCATTCTTTTGGGCAAACCGTAGTGGTTGCCTTTAATCATTTTACCAGTGATACGCCGGATGAGGTGGAAGCTGTTCGTCGGCATTGCGAAGAAAAGCTGGGAGTTGGCTTTGCTGTGAATGAAGCCTTTGCCGAAGGTGGGGAAGGAGCAAAGGAACTTGCTAAGTTGGTCATAGAAAGTATTCAGAATAAACCGTCTGAACCACTGTTGTTTACCTATGAAGAAGGTGATAAAGTGGAGCGGAAAATAGAGAAAATAGCCTGTGACTTGTATGGCGCAAGCGTTGTGACGTATAGCAGCCACTCGCGTAAAATGATGAAACTCATTGAGCAAATGGGCATTGGACATTATCCTGTCTGCATTGCAAAAACACAATATTCCTTTTCTGCGGACCCTAAGATATATGGGGCGGTGAATAACTTTGAGTTTAATATTAAAGATATTGTCATCAATAATGGTGCCGAAATGATTGTTGCCATAGCAGGCGAAATACTTCGTATGCCTGGCATGACTAAGAATCCGCAGGCAATGCATATTGATATTGTAGACGGAAATATAGAAGGATTAAGTTAAAGAGAGAGAAAAACTTAGCTCTCTTATTATTACATCCTCATCCTCATACTACATATTTTCTTCTTGTTTGTTGGACTTTAAGAAGAAGAGATGGATTGTCTACGAGGAAAGGCTCGTTGGTCTACGAGAAAGGTATGTTTCTTCGTAGACCAACGGGCCTTTCCTCGTAGAGTTTTTATATGGAGTAGCAACTGGTTGATATATAAACGCTTACTACTCTTGATGCTTGTATCTTTCTTTCATTTGTGTTCTTCTTCTTCCAATGTAGTTCTAAACTCTTTTTCCCATCCGATTTATTGACTGCTTATCGCGTCATATCAGCTATAGTTTGCTCGTATAATTTTTCTTTGCGGTATAAGCCGTACTACTGCATACAGAGCCGTTTATTCGGAACCTTTTCTGTGGGTAGTACTAATTTATAAGTATAATAGCGGCAAACCAACTGTGTAATATACCTATAAATAGCGATTTCCTGACAATAAGGATAGCCGTAACTTTGCAAAGAAAAAAGACCGGCATAAAAGCCGTTGTTCTTGCATAATGATTCACATGAGCAAATATATCATATTACTTTTCTTTGCATTAGGTTTTGCGCAGCCTGTCCTTTGTCAACACTTTGTGATAGAAGGGCGGATTATTAATCATAAGGATCAGCAGCCTATGGAATTTGTGACGATCTATCTCCCTGATAACGAGATATGGGCTGTTACCAATGAGAAAGGTGCTTTTATCTTAAGACAGGTACCTTCGGGAAAGATACGAATCAATGTTCAATGTCTGGGATATGCTCCAAGGATTTTGGAACTGAATGTCCAGGCAGATATTAAGGGATTGCTTATCCGGCTATGGGAAGATAATCTGACGCTTGATGAAGTGGTGGTAACAGCCCAGAGAAAAGTCAGCGATCCGAGTACCTCGTATGTTATAGACCGCGCCACACTGGATCATGCTCAAATCTTGAATGTCAATAATATCGGTACCCTACTACCTGGCGGTAAGTCGGTTAAAGATCCGAATTTAGCTTCTTCAGATAGTCGTATCGCTTTGAGAAGCGAAGGAGGGGAGATGGGAAACGCTTCTTTCGGAACAGCTGTCACCGTAGACGGAGTACGTCTGCAAAACAACTCGATAATGGGTGAAACGGAAGGTGCCGATTTACGGAATATCAGTTCTACAAATATAGAATCTATAGAAATATTAACGGGTATAGCATCTGTGGAATATGGCGACCTGTCAAATGGTATTGTGAAGATCAATACCCGGAAAGGGAAAACCCCGTTTATTGTAGAGATGGCTACACAGCCTAAGACAAAACAATTTGCCCTAAGCAAGGGCTTTCTACTGGGTAGTAGGGCGGGAACGCTGAATGCCGGCTTTGAACGGACTAAATCAATATCCAATCTGGCTTCTCCCCATACTGCCTATGACCGTAATTCATTGACTTTGACTTATTCTAATACGCTGAACCGTAATACCAGGCATCCGCTTTCCCTGACAGCCGGAGTTACCGGAAATATCGGTGGGTATGATTCAGAATCCGATCCGGACACTTTTCAAGATACGTACACCAAGAACCGTGATTATACATTTCGTGGAAATATCAAGTTGGATTGGTTGTTGAATAAGTCATGGATTACCAACTTAAGCCTGACCTCTTCAATGTCTTATTCTGACAAGTTATCGAAAGTAAATACCAATAAGAGCAGTGCATCCACACAACCGTTCATCCATAGTGCCGAAGAAGGTTATTTCATAGCAGCGGATTATGATGAAAATCCTGATGCTGAAATTATTCTTGGTCCTACTGGTTATTGGTATCAACTGGGATATGTGGATAATAAGCCTGTCAGTTATGCCATGAAGTTGAAAGCCGATTGGGCAAAACGTTGGAACAGGGTATCCAATGCTTTGATGGTGGGGGCTGAACTGAATAGCAGTGGTAATAAAGGTCGGGGTGTTTATTATGACGATATGCGCTATGCACCCACCTGGCGGGAATATCGCTACGATGAACTCCCTTTTCTGAATAATATAGCCGGTTATCTGGAGGACAAAGTGATCCTTCCTTTAGGAAAGCTTTCCTCTTTACAGCTGACAGCGGGATTGCGTTCGGATATCACTTATATAAAAAATTCCGAATATGGAACGGTAAGCAGCTTCTCTCCCCGTGTTAATGCCAAATATATGCTATGGGAGAAGAAAGATAAGTGGGTCAGTGGTCTGAATGTGTATGCCGGGGTGGGCAAATCCGTCAAACTTCCATCCTTTGAGATTCTTTATCCGTCGCCTTCTTATACAGATAAACTTGCCTTTGCTCCGGGGACCATGAGTGACGGAACCACCTTCTATGCCTACTATACCATTCCGTCAAAGGCCATATACAATTCCGATTTAAAATGGCAGTATACCCGTCAGACGGAGATAGGTCTGGAAGCTACTGTTAAAGGAACGAAAATATCCATATCGGCATTTCGGAACAAAACATATAATCCGTATATGGGTGTGAATGTATATACCCCTTATTCTTATAAACAGACTACTCAGGAGCAACTGAATAATAGTGAAATACCTTCGGAAAACAGGACCTATTCTATTGATCAGACCACAGGAGTCGTTACAGTAGCAGATAAAACAGGTACCTATCCGAGTGAGCAGTTGGGTTATAATGTTCGCAACACGTTTAAAACAAATACCCGCTATGTAAATGGTTCTCCGGTTGAAAGAAGAGGGCTTGAATGGATTGTGGATTTTGCACAAATCCCTGCGCTGAAGACTTCGGTCCGTTTGGATGGGAACTACTATTATTATAAGGGAGTGAATAAGAATTTGATTGCATGGATGCCAAGTTCGGCATCAACCATGGCAGACGGGAATCCTTATAAATATGTGGGCTATTATGAGGGGGCTTCCGTAACTTCTACTTCTTATTCGGCTTCCGCCTCTGTGGCTAACGGCAGTTTATCCAAACAGTTGAATATGAACCTGACTGTTACTACGCATATTCCAAAGATACGGATGATTCTATCCATGAAAATAGAAGGCTCCTTCTATCATTACGAAAAGAATCTATCTGAAAACAGTACAGGAGATAGAGGGTTTGCATTAGAAAATGCCGGAGATTACTTTGGCAGTGATTATGACATCTATGGTAAGAGTAAATATGTGGCGGTCTATCCATTATATTATTCCACGTGGGAAGATCCGGATTCCAGAATCCCTTTTGCAGAAAAGTTTGCATGGGCCAGGGAGAATGATACAGCGTTGTATAATGAATTAGCGAAATTAGTCGTTAAATCGAATACTAACTATTATTTCAATCCCAACAAAATATCTTCTTATTTCTCGGCTAATATCAATCTGACGAAAGAAATAGGAGATTATGCTTCCATATCGTTCTATGCCACTAATTTTCTCAACCACATGGGGCGCGTAAAGTCATCGCAGACCGGTTTGGAAACATCACTTTATAACAGTTCGTATATCCCTCAGTTTTATTATGGACTGTCTGTCAGGTTCAAATTATAAATATTTAATCAAATAAAAAACAAAAAGAGAGATGAAACAATCTATTTTTCTAATTCTCAGTATCGTGTTGTTCTTTACATCGTGTAGCGATGATAATGATAATGCATACAAGACTTTTCCGGTTACCGTTCAGTTGACTTATCCTTCGGACAGTGAATTGACTGCGGTGGAAGGAGTTGCCGTGAAATTAACAGGGAGCAGCGGTACGACTTATGATGCGGTGACCGATGCCAATGGTAAGGCTGATTTCACTGTGCCGATAGGTATTTATGAAGCTTCTGCCAGTGAACAACGTGCTTTGGATGGTTATTCTTATATTCTGAATGGAATCAAGAGCGGTATTACCGTAACAGATACCTGGACAGGTGAAGATGTTGTTGACGTAACTCTGACTGAATCGAAGTCGGGACAAGTTATCATTAAGGAGCTGTACGTGGGTGGATGTAGCAAAGATGACGGTTCCGGGAACTATCAATTCGATAAATATGTGATACTGTATAATAATTCTGCTCAGACAGCCACGTTGGAAAATTTTTGTTTGGGAATCGCTAATCCGGCCAATTCATATTCAGGTACGAACGATTATGTGGACGGAGTGCTTTCTTATGCCAACGACAATTATATTCCGGCAGGATGCGCCATTTGGTATTTACCCACAGATCTGGCTATTGAATCCGGTAAACAAGTGGTCATAGCTTTAAATGGTGCAATTAATCATACGCTGACTTATTCGAATTCAGTGGATCTGAGCCATGCCGATTATTGCACGTATGATATAGAAGATTTCAGTCATACAAGTTACTATCCTTCTCCTTCCGAAGCTATTCCGACTAGCCATTATTTTTCGGCCTATAAATACGGATCAGGCACAGGATGGACATTAAGTAACAATTCCCCGGCTTTCTTTATCTTTTCACCCCGCGATGTTACTCCCGAAGCCTTTGCCAGCAATCCTGATTATCATTACATAGGAAGTGGAAATGAGGGTAAAGCTGCTTGGCGTTGTGCCAAAGTGCCAACAGACTGGATATTGGATGGAATTGAGATATATTCAGAAGCCAATGTTGCAAAAAGTCATAAACGTCTGACACCGGTAATTGATGCCGGATATACGCTTTTGACTAATTATCAGGGGCATACTTCTTACCGTAATGTAGATAAGGAAGCAACCGAAGCTATTGAAGGAAATTCCGATAAGTTGGTATATGGTTATGCTTACGGAACGGATGGTAGTACCGATCCCAGTGGAATTGATGCTGAAGCATCAATCAAGAACGGTGCCCGCATCATCTATATGGATACGAATAACTCAACAAACGACTTTCATCAACGTAGCCAATCTTCTTTAAGAGATTAGTTACGCTGAAGTAAATGAGAGCTTTGTTTGAATATTGAATACTAAAAAAACTGTTCAGTAATTGATGTCGCTAAATAAAAGAATATTTCTGCTTATGCTATTTGGCGGAGCCTTTTGCTCCACTATTGTAGCACAATCGTCAGACTCTATTGGCTGGATGACTATTTCCTATCTGAAACAGTCGGAGGCGTGGCTCGGTAGCGAAAATGCTGCCGGGCTGCATACACTGGCTATTCCACGCATTTCAATGGCTGAAGTGTATGCCGGTAAGCAGGACGGGAATTTTATAAACTATTACCAGTCGGATAACAGCTTTGAGTTTGGTGTCCGTTCAGAATCCTTCTATCGCCTTAATTCTAAAATCGTGTTTTATGGAAAAGTGGATTACCGGAATTTCTCGGGTAAGAATATGGGTGGTTCGTATTTCATTGATCCGCAGAATACGCCGTTTGATATCGTGGAATATACCGACGATAACCGGGGGAAAAAGAAACTGGAGGATTATCACTTGATAGGGGCGGTGAGTGCAGAGCTTTCTAAAAAGTTATTTGTGGGAGGGAAGATAGATTATACCGCAGCCAACTATGCCAAACAAAAGGATTTGCGGCACATCAATAAACTGCTGGATATGTATGTAACCGCAGGAGTGAGCTATCGCATCAATAAAAAATTGGAGCTGGGGGCTGATTATTATTATCGCCGGAGTACGGAAGGCTTGTTGTTTGATATGTATGGCACTACCGATAAAGTTTATAATTCGCTGATCAGCTATGGTGGATTTTTCGGAGTGATGGAACAGTTCGGTGATAACGGTTATACGAAAGAAAATCAGGAGAAGCCGCTGTTTAATGAATATCATGGTGGTGCTTTGCAAGTGAAATGGAACATCCTCCCGAAACTTAATTTCTTCAGTGAGTTTGCCTATAAATCCCGTAGCGGATATTACGGGAGAAAATCTCCGACCACAGTGGTTTATAGTGAACATGAGTCTGATATATTATCCTATAGCGGAACGCTTTCGCTTCAGCAAAAAGAAAATCTGCATAGCCTACATGTTGAGTTCCAGTGGGAAGCGCTGGATAATTTTGAGAATATATACCGGTATGACAACGAAAGCGGAGGCATTTCTTATGTAGGCTATTACGGGCAGTTGCATACTACGGACAAAACAACGTGGAACGTTAATGCTGAATATACGGGAAGTTTCGGAGTAACCGGAGGATGTCCAGCATGGGTGGCCAAGGGAGGATTTGCTTATTATAGCAGGGATATTCTTGCTTCCGTTTACCCTTATTACCGGAAACAAAACTTGCATACGGCAACCTTTCATGTGTCCGGAGAATATAATATCTGTAAACCGAAAGACCGATATACTTTGTACATCGGCGGAAGTTATGCTTCGGGTAACGGAGATGTGAAAGAAGATGCCACTTACGCTACACCTACAGAGAGTCAGTCGGCCCCCAAAAGCATGGATACCTTTCTGTATCGTGAATTTGAATATCTCACGGCTAAGCAGATGAAAGGGGAAATCGGTTTCAAATATTCCCGTGTGATAGGGAAAAAAGGCATGAAGGGATATACATCCGTTCGTTGTGGCATAACAAAAGCATTCGACGTGGAATATGTGGAAGGCGATAGCTTTTATGAAGTAAAATGGACGTTGGGATGCACGTTCTAAATAGAAGAGAATAAAGTACTAACTAATTAATAAACTAAAGTAATGAAAACAAGTAAATCAATCATCATCGCAGTAGCTGCTGCATTTCTTTTCATTGGCAGTTCTTGCAGTAATAAACAAAAGAGTAAGGAAGTAAGCACTTCTTCTGGACAACTAGTTTCCAGTGCTATGGAAATAGACAGTTTGTTGACTAATGCCGATGCTCTGGCTGGAAAAGAGGTTACGATAGAAGGAGTATGTACGCATACGTGTAAACATGGTGCGACAAAGATATTTTTAATGGGAAGTGATGATACGCAGACTATCCGGGTGGAAGCTGGTAAACTGGGTTCATTCAGCTCGAAGTGTGTCAATGCCATAGTGCGTGTAACGGGCGTTTTAAAGGAACAACGAGTGGATGAGGCTTATTTACAGAATTGGGAAGCGCAGTTGAAGGCACAGGCTCAAGAAAAGCATGGTGACGGTGAAGCCGGATGCGATTCTGAAAAGAAAGCGCGTGGTGAACAGGCCAATACTCCTGAAGGGCGGATTGCTGATTTCCGTGCAAAAATAGCTGATCGAAAAGCTAAAACGGGAAAAGATTATCTATCTTTCTATTATGTAGAGGCTGATTCTTATGAAATTCAAGAGTAATAATCTGCGTAAGTGGTGTCGGGCTATTCACCGTGATCTTTCATTTTTCTTTTCGGGTATGGTTCTGATTTATGCCATATCGGGCATTGTGATGAACCATCGTGATACAATCAATCCGAACTTTTCCATAACGCGGAAAGAGTATCGGATTAGTGAACAACTTCCGGGGAAAGAGCAAATGACGGAGGCAAAGGTGCTGGAATTACTTGAACCTTTGGGAGAAGCAGCTAATTATACAAAGCATTATTTCCCGAAAGCGGATGTCATGAAGGTCTTTCTCAAAGGCGGCTCCAACTTGTATGTCAATATACAGACCGGAGACGCGGTTTACGAGTCGGTAACCCGTCGTTCGCTCATTGGTTCCATGGCACGGCTGCATTATAATCCGGGCAAATGGTGGACTTATTTTGCGGACGCTTTTGCCATAGGACTCATTGTGATTACACTATCCGGTATCATTATGCTGAAAGGTGGCAAAGGTATCGCAGGACGTGGAGGAATAGAACTGGCCGTAGGCGTTTTGGTTCCTCTTATCTTTCTTTTCTTCTTTTAATAAATAGTATAATATGGAAAGTATTATTGAGTGTAGGAATCTGACCCATTACTATGGGAAGAGACTTATTTATGAAAATCTGAATTTCTCGGTTCCCCAAGGTCGTATTCTGGGATTGTTGGGTAAAAACGGAACGGGAAAGACTACGACGATTAATATATTGAGCGGTTATCTTAAACCCCGCTCCGGTGAATGTCGTATTTTCGGGCAGGATATACAGACGATGGATCCGGCTTTGCGCCGTAATATCGGACTGCTGATTGAAGGTCATGTGCAATATCAGTTCATGACCATCACGCAAATTGAAAAATTTTATGCCGCTTTTTATCCGGGGCAATGGAGGAAGGACGCCTATTATGAATTGATGAATAAGTTGAAGGTGGCTCCCGGACAACGTATCTCGCGTATGTCGTGCGGGCAACGTTCACAAGTTACACTGGGACTCATCCTTGCGCAGAATCCTGAATTGCTGGTGCTTGATGATTTTTCTCTCGGACTGGATCCCGGTTACCGACGGTTGTTCGTGGATTATCTGCGCGATTATGCACGTGCGGAGAATAAAACAGTCTTCCTGACTTCACATATCATTCAGGATATGGAGCGTCTGGTTGACGACTGCATTATCATGGATTATGGGAAAATACTGATTCAAAAGTCTGTAAAGGAGCTGTTGGACGGGATTAGGCGATATACTTGTGTGGTGCCGGATGGGTATGAATTTCCAAAGTCCGATGATTTTCATCATCCTTCAGTCATTCGCAATGCACTTGAAACCTATTCGTTTCTCTTGCCAGACGAAGTGGAAACACGATTTAAGGCAATGGGAGTGCCTTTCAAGGATTTACACGGTGAGCATGTAAGTCTTGAAGACGCTTTTATCGGTCTGACCGGTAAGTATTGATGACCGATAAGTGTTAAATTGAAAATGTGTAATTATTTAATTGCTAATGAAACGTGAATGCAATATTTTATAAAGAATGGATAAAAACACGCTGGTATTATCTGCTGGCTGTGGTTACTACACTGGGATTTTCCGGCTATTGTATGCTGCGCATAAACCGGGCAATAGAGTTGAAGGGCGCGGCACATATCTGGGGAGCGATGTTGGAACGGGACGCCGTTTTTATTGATTTGCTCCAGTATGTTCCTCTGATTATAGGAATTTTAATGGCTGTTGTTCAATTTGTTCCCGAGATGCAGCGCAAATGTTTGAAACTGACCTTACACTTGCCTTATCCCCAATTGAAGATGGTGGCTACCATGTTGCTTGCGGGGCTGGCCTTGTTGCTTCTTTGTTTTGCTTTAAATCTGTTACTGATGGATGTCTATATGCGTACGGTTTTGGCATCGGAGTTGAAGAATCATGTGTTGCTTACCTCTTTACCTTGGTTTCTAGCTGGAATATGTGGTTACCTGATGGTTTCGTGGATTTGTTTGGAACCATCCTGGAAACGGCGGGTATTGAATTTGATTGTGACCGTACTGGTGCTGAGGATTTTCTTTTTATCCGCTACTCCCGAAGCTTATGACAAGTTTATTTCAGGATTGGGTATTTATACGCTATTGACTGCTTCATTTTCGTGGCTTTCCGTTATACGATTTAAGGAAGGAAAACAAGATTGAACGAATTGATAAATGTCTGATTACAATTAATAAATAAAGAAAAATGAAACGTTTCAGTAGTATATTATTATATATAACCATAGCGCTACTTTTGCTGTGGCAACTGCCGTGGTGCTACAATTTCTTTGCGGTAAAGCCTGATAAAACAGGGTTTACACTATATAGCAGTGTTATTGGCGATTTTGCTATAATTGGGCAGAAAGACGGAAATGGGATTGTGCGTTATGATGCTTCGGGGCATGAATATAGTCAGGCTCAATTCGACAGTATTTTGCCTTTGTTCTATTATCGTCAGTTGATGACTGACGAACGTTTTCCCGACACGCTGAATGGGGTGGCGGTTACTCCACGGATGGCGCAGTTATCAAATATTGTGTTCCGCAGTGTGCCTTCGGATATTAATGCGCCTCATATTGGATTATACCCTTTACTTGAATCAATGTCAGGACGTGTTGATCTGGAAATGCCCGGCGACGTCTTTCGTATTACGCGTAAAAGGATTGAATTCATTGATATGGAGTCCAACAGTGTAGAGATAAAGAAGAGTAGACTGTTTACGGAAATGTTGCTTAAAAAAGGATTTCATTTCCCGGCTGTTGAAATTGCCGGGAATCCGACGACTAGAAAGGATTATGATGAAGGTTATGTCTTGCTGGATGCTGAACATCATTTGTTTCATCTGAAACAAGTGAAGGGACGCCCATACGTTCGTGCTGTGGAACTTTCGCAGAATTTACAGCTTAAACATCTTTTTATTACGGAGTTTAGAAATCGTAAGACACTTGCTCTTATGACTGATGTTGATAATCGGCTTTATGTACTAACCCCGGCTTATGAAGTGATTAAGGTAGACATACCTTCGTTCAATCCGGAAACCGATTACATGACGATTCTGGGTAATATGTTCGACTGGACGGTACGCATTACAACTGCTCAGGCAGAGAATTATTATGCTGTGAATGCAAATGACTATTCCCTGATAAGATCGTTGAAGCGAGAATTTGACAACAAGTATATTCCGGGTTTGTCTTTCACCTCATACAAAGATAAATATGTAATGCCACGTTTTGAATAGCATGCTTTACATAAAAAAAAAACTACCAGGGAAGGGCCTTTTCATATTTTAATGCTACTTTTGCTTTAGTTATAAGAAGTACTTGAATTGAATTGTTGGGTAGCACTAATTTAGGTGAATCTTAGGATATATCCAAACCTTGAGAATGATATTCTTTCTCAAGGGATTTGGATCTATAAATATTTAATTGGCTATACGGATTTAAGGATGAAAGAAAAAGTTGGAAATAGAACTTTTATTGCATGGGTACTACTAATGACTCTTGCGCCTTTCTTTATAGTAAAAGCTACCCACTATCACACTGAACATGCTCATACCTGCCAATCCGAAAATGGGCAATCTCATAACGCTGATAAATGTCCTATCTGCCACTTTTTACTATCTCCTTTCACATCGGTAGAGATTTTTCATATTCATGTCTTTCTCTCTTTTCTTTATTTTCGACCCATTTACTACGTTTATAAGAGACTCTTTTTTATAATTCTTTCTTATCAATTACGCGCTCCTCCTATATTCTATTCCATATTATAATTTATTTTTGTCAATTTGAGTTGAAATAATTAAAAATTGTGCATATCAGAGATATTCTGTATATGTTGGAATTTTTATTATTTCATCAACCTATTTGCAGGCTGTTGATGCTGTGAATAGTATATCTATGTATATAAAATAAAAAGAATACCTATATGAAAAATTCCCCAAAAATATGCAGAGGAATGATTGTAGCCTTATTGGCTTCTGCATCTATCTTTGCACATGCTAATCAGGGAGAAAAGTTATTGTTTTCTCAAGTGCAAAATTGTGACATACTGGTTGACAATAAAACAAGGTTAAATATAAAAGGACGTATCTTTACAAAAAATAAAGGAAAGATCGAGGCCGTACCTTATGCAACCATTCAATTGAAGAATATTGCAGTCGGCGTTATTAGTGACAACGATGGTAAGTTTGAATTAACCAATGTAATTCCAGACACCTATACTATGAAGGTTTCGTGTTTAGGATATGAAGATTATGTTACAATACTCAAACTAACCGATTCTATCAAAGAGTTACAGCTTGAACTTAAGGTTGCAGATTTCTCTCTAGACGAAATTGTAGTAACAGCTCAAACATCAAAAGCCGGTGCTTCAACAGCTTCAACTATCTCAAAGATGGCAATGGAGCACATGCAGTCTGTTTCCCTATCCGATGTAATGGAACTTTTACCGGGTGCAGACATTTCAAGTTATAAAGCAGATTTACAAGGTGTGTCAACACATTCTATTCGTGGCGGAGCAAGTTTTGGAACCTCCGTTGTTTTGGATGGTGCCCCATTGTCCAGTAATGCAAATATGCAAATTATGTCTTCGGCAATCGGAGGCTCGGTGCCAGGAACAAGAAGTGTTACTCCTAATGTAGGAACAGACCTACGTACGATCACAACCGATAATATAGAATCTGTTGAAGTTATTCGAGGAGTCGCATCTGCTGCTTATGGCGATATGGGTGGTGGTGCTATCATCATAAACTCCAAAGTCGGTCGTCAACCATTGTCTATTAAATTCAATACAAATCCCAATGTTTATTCGGTTGCAGCTTCTCACGGTCTTTTTTTAGGCGGAAAAAAAGGCTTTCTTAATTACGGTCTTGACTATGCTTACAGCGTAGCTGATCCTCGTGAAAGCTATGACACCTATAATCGTTATACAATGCGATTGGCTTATAGCAACCCTAACTTGTTTCATGGTCTGCTAAATTCAACCACTTCATTCAATCTCTATTGGACGAAAGATAAAGGAGAGCCTAATCCGGATGATCCGAATGACTTCACGACATCAAACGAGAAAGATTTAATGGCTAGTTTAAACACCAAAGGAACATTTAACTTAAGCAAAGGCTGGTTGAAAAACATCAGCTACGTGCTACAAGGCAGCTACACTTATCGGCATAGTTTCTTTGCTGACAATGGGACTAATGCTGATGTAGCTTACTCTTACTCAAAGATAGATGGAACTGTACTTTCTAGTATTAAAAACGGGCATGTTTATGATACGGATGGTAACGAACTTACAAATTACGGTAATGGGGCAACCAATGAACATTCGTGGATTACGCCAGCCGAATATTTTTATCAATATGATGTTTTTGGTAAAGAAATTAATACCTATGTACAAATTAAAGCTAACTTGGCTGGAAAGTTAGGTATTACTTCTCATCGAATTGTAAGCGGAATAGATTTTAAAGCAGATGGTAATGTGGGTGATGGAAAAGTATTTGATATGGATAATCCTCCTTACCGCAGTGCCTCTTACACCTATCAGACACAAAGAGAACGTCCTTACAAAAATATCCCTTTCCTAATTCAACTCAGTGCTTTTGCTGAAGAAACCTTTCGTATGAATATAGCAAATAGACAACTTGAAATTGTAGCAGGTGCCCGTTATGACTATGTACGCGATTGCGGTGGTAGTGTAGCTCCTCGTCTTAATGCCTCATTTGAAATTTTACCTAGCATGCTTAGTGTACGAGGTGCTTACGGCTATACTTACAAAGCTCCGACATTGGCATATCTCTATCCTGACAATGCCTATTTTGATATGACAAACTTTAATAATGCGTTGCAAAGTAATATACCTGATGCTCAGAAATTTCAGTTGATTACCACTCATGTCTATCCTACTGAAAACCACGATTTAAAGATGGCAAAGCAGGTTAAAAGTGAAATAGGTCTTGACTTTCGAATCAAGAAAATGATGTTCTCGGTTACTGCTTACAAAGATTACTGTCATAACGGCTACTCTTTGGATCCAATCCTTGAACCAACAACTTTCAAACAATATGGAGCTAACGAGTATCCAGAAGATGGCACCACATTGCCCACACTTAAAGAAATTAGCAATAAGCCTTATCTGCTTTCATACACTCGCCCGGGGAATAGTGCTTCTTATGAGAGAATAGGTGTTGAATTTGACTTTAATTTTGGTTACATTGATGCCATTCGCACACAATTCTCACTGAACGGTCAATGGTATCATCACAAGAGCTGGATAAATGGTGTAAGATATTTTAATTATGTTGCCGACGAAGGTAGTAATATGTATGGTGTTTATAACTCCAAAAATTCTTATGGTGTATTCAACCGCAGCAATACCATCACGAACCTTATTGTTACTCACAATATACCAAGTATAGGATTCGTTGTGAGTTTAACAGGTAATGTAAACTGGAATTACAAGGGATGGACTTCTTATGCCGATGACGATACTACACCGATTGGTTACATCACTACCGACGGAAAATATCACGATTTTAATTCCTCATGGGCTGATCCATCTTCGGAAAAATATAACGAATATTTAAGTATTCTCCGTAACGAGGACAATGGCGCCGTAACTCCCAATCGAAAAGTAGTTGAACCTGCTTATAATCCTGTTCTTTGTATGAATGTAAACATCACTAAACAGTTTAAGCTTTTCGATGTCTCTTTCTTTGCGAATAATCTGTTTCGCTCCACTCCTCTTCAAAAACTTGTGAAGAGTCCTGGAAATTACATCAGAAGGAACGATGAAACATTCTTCTTTGGATTACAATTAACGGCAAGAATTAAATAACACATATTGGTATGAATATTAAATTAAGTACATATAAGGTTTTCGCTATTGTAGCACTTTTCTTTTCTTCTTGTTCGGACATGATGAATAATGCTATTGATACAGATAAGATTGAACCCATAGAGGTTTCCTATAAAGTTAGTGCGGCTACAGGTTTCATTGAAAAAGGTGCGAATGTAATTCCCGATCCTAATTTTTCGACTCAAGGTGTTGAGGTTGTATTTACTAATAATAATACCGGAGCAATAGTAAAAGGTTTCACAGACGAAGACTGTATTGTCACCGTATCACTTGTTCCCGGCGTTTATTCGGTCAGTGTGACTGGTACTACAAAATATGAAGGCTCTGAATACTACCTTAACGGTAATGTGTCAAGTCTTTCATTCCTTAGGTCTGTTTCCAAAGTCGAAGCAATTGCAAGTGGTAGTGGCATGATTATCCGTCCGGCCAAAGTCAGTTCTTTATGCTTTAGTGAAATTTATTATTGTGGAGTTGCTTCATACTACTTTCGCGACCAAACTTATCAAATTTATAATAACGGAGAAGAGACAGTATATCTTGATGGTATTTGTTTTGCTCAGCTAGAGCCCAATATTGCTACAGCTACTCCTCCTACTTGGCCTGATGAGGATGGAACAGACAACTATGTTTACGGCAAAATGATTTGGCAGTTTCCCGGAAGTGGGACAGATTATCCGCTAGCTCCGGGTGAATCAGTAGTTGTTGTTCAAGAGGCGCGAGACCATACCAAAAACAATCCTAATTCTTATGACAACTCTATGGCTGATTGGGAATGTAATACAGGCAATGTTACTCGCGATAATGCTTCTGTTGACAATATGCCTTACATTTTCTATGCAGGTTATTTGAATACCATGCAATGGCTAACATCGGTTTTTGGTGGCGCTTTTGTCCTCTATCAAGGAGATGCCGATAATCTTTTGAACAAGTCATACTACGAAGATCCATCTCATTTGCAAGCACCGGTCAATGAATCAACCCGTTATGCAAAAATTCCGGCAGGCATGATACTTGATGGAATAGAACTTCTGACCAATATGGATGCGATGAACATGAAACGTATTCCTGGATTTATTGATGCTGGAGGAACGTCTGTTGGTGCTACCTATTGTGGAAAAAGTGTTTCCCGAAAGGTTATAGGAACCCGTACGGACGGTACACCTATCTACAGTGATACCAACAACTCAACCTATGATTTCCAGATTAATGATCATCCGGTTATTCGTAGGGACAGTCAGAAGGCACCGTCATGGAGTAAAGCGTACAATAAATAAGCATCAAACTTTAATAAAAGAATAGTATACAATGAAGAATTCTAAATATATAAGAATAGCGGGATGTATATTGGGTACATTCATAGCTTCACTCACTGCTAATGCCCAAGAAAAAATAACCACTCCTGCTTCAAATGAGCGAATCAATTTTGAAAGCCTCTGGCTGAATAACACTAATAATGCAGCAGGAGGAATGATTGATGCCCCATTGAAATCGGGAGAGGTTGAGGTTGGCTATTCTAAAGAGCAAGGAAACTTTAAGCGAGTTCAAGTAGGAGATGATAACAGTGCTATCTCGTTCCATGCCGAAGGTGGTGGCATCTACAAGAAACTGAGCGGAATCTATCTGTTCGGAAGCATTACTTACAGTCGCGACCGTTTGATGGGAACGCGCTATAATGCTTCTCTGATTGATCCGTTGCGTGGAATGCCCTTTATTTTAGCCGACAGTACATCTAGCAAATGGATAAATCAGAGCTACAGACTAAACATGAAAGCTACTACGCCCAAACTTTTTGGTTTTATGTATGCAGGAATCAGTGTTTCCTATGAAGCAGGCGAAGGAGCCAAGCAGGTAGATCCACGTCCATTAGTTAAATTGGGAAAGATAGAGATACAGCCGTCACTGCTCTTTACGCTAGGAAAGGAGCATCTGATAGGTATAAACTTCGATTTTTATAATCGAAAAGAAGATGGAGATGCGGTTAACTCCAACCACCTGTCTACTCCTCACGCGTGGGAGATAGTGGCACCCGGTTACTTTTCACAAGGAGAAAACGGTCCGTTTGGCAGTATCAATTCTTTGCGTAACTACGAGGCACAAGCTATGGGTGGCGGGTTGCAATATGGTTTTCGTAAAAAGAAATTGAGTATGTTGATTGCAGCCAACTATATGTATCGTGTGGAAGATGCACTGTGTTCTTATACTAAACCCAAGATGGCAGGAACGGTAAAGGAGGCGTTTTGGAATGCCCAATTAGCTGTTCAATACAAGTTAGGCGAGAAAACGCTGTCTTTTAATTATAAACACTCTGATAATGATATGGATGGTATAGAGTATTTGCAAACCTATGATAATACTTACGAAATTCAGTCGTGGATAACAGATGCCAAGTTTATATGTTCCAACTACTCAACGATAGAAGATAAAATAGCAGTGGATTACATGATAAACAAAGGAAACTCTTATAGTTGGAAAATGGGAATGGACGGTTCTATTTTGAAAAACAATTATATTTATTATCTGCCCGAAACAACACAAAATATTAAAACATTTGATTTAAATGCCTATGTCACTCATAATTTCGATTTAGGTAAGAGTGGAGAACTTCTTTGTAGCCTAAACGCCGGTTATAGCACCAATCTAAAAGACGAGCTGAACTATAATGGCTATAACCTTACTGATGTCTGCTATACAGACTTTACAGTAGTTGACTTTAAGTATCTGACAAGTAATTACACAAAGGTTGGAGCTAACGTGACTTATGCTTATCGTGGAATAGCCAATGGAAAATCATCTCTCTACATCAGCGGAAAATTCAACTACTACAATCCTTCTTCGGATTTGTTCACTAATCGTTCAACATGGGAAGTTAAAGTTGGTCTGGCTTTTTAGCTCAGTTCATCTTTGACTCAATCTTTCTGCTAAATATAATAAGAAGAAGAGAATAGCTTGAGCCGAAGTTTTGTTTATATTATACTATTAATAAAAAGTGCATATGAAATTCAACTGTTTATATCTAATAATTCTTATCTTTCTATTTACGATAGGAGGATGTAAAACCTCAAAAACAAGTATCCAAAGCGATCCGGAAGTTTCTTTAGCAACATCTCAATGTCACTTTCTTGATTCTATTCTACAGGAAGGACTTGACCACGAAGCACTATTTACCTTGTTTGGTAATTTGAAACCCATGAGTTCCTTGGTTTCATTTAGTTTTCCTATCGCTAATACGGATAGTACAACTAAAACAAGCGGAAACATTCTTAATCGTAGAGAACATGGGGCTTATTTAGACAAATTGTATCGGATCCAAAATGCTATAAATAAACTGAATTTTTCTGATCTTAAATTTGTCATGCTTGCTTATCAATCTCCATATCATGGAATGCGAACCATTCAAATTAACGTTGTCCGTGTAAGTGCTTTGGACAGTCTATTGAAAGCGCAGGAAAGTTTTTTTGGGCAGTTCGGATTAGTTCCTGGAACAGATCCGGGCATTGTAGTCAATACCATAGAGTATAATGATCGTTATGAACGGTTGAGAGGGTATGGATACTTGTTCGGATATCCTGATTATGCCATTGATTTTTTTGTCAAGGCCTTCCAAGAATCTGATACTACGAAGAAATATGTGGAAAGGAATTTCTTTCAGATTCCTACCTATGCTGGGAAAACCGGCTATTTTGTATATGCTTATCCTAAAGATTATGCTCCGACGGCTTCTGTAGATTCTGTTATTTATAATAAGGCACAGCGAATATTGGAGAAGTATAAAAGAATTCGTAAATCTTATTTGAATTCGGATAGTACTTTACAATCTTATAAACTTCTTCAGCAGTATGTTCAAAAAGGTCAATAGATAAATGAAAGGTAACAAGATAGGAGCAATTACTGGATTTGCTATTGTTGTGGCTAATATGATTGGTTCCGGGGCTTTTACCAGCCTCGGATTTCAATTGAATGAGTTAAACAATCCAGTTGCGATTCTTACTCTATGGGTTTTAGGCGGTATATTGGCTTTAGCTGGGGCATTCAGCTATGCCGAGGTCGGAACTACTATAAATAAATCAGGAGGAGAGTATTCCTTTCTTTCCCAATTATACCATCCTATAATTGGATATCTTTCAGGGTGGATTTCTTTGACTGTTGGATTTGCAGCTCCTATAGCACTTTCTGCAATAGCTTTTGTTGACTATTTCCCTTTTATGAATATGAATTCAAAGTGGATGGGAATTGCCTTGATTCTTTTTATTACGATTATTCATATGCAAAATCTTAAAACAAGTTCAAGGTTTCAAAACATCTTTACTATACTTAAAATTATACTGATTACAGGTTTTATAGTTATAGGACTATTCCTATCCGGAGATTCAGGAAATACCTTTACTCTTGGACAATCTTATTTTTCTGAAATAAGTTCCATGCCGTTTGCTGTAGGACTGATTTATGTGAGTTATTCATATTCAGGGTGGAATGCAGCTGCCTATATTACAGAAGAATTTGAAAAGCCTAAAAAAGCTCTTCCCTTTGCTTTGATCGGAGGTACGCTTTTGGTTACAGTCTTATATTCATTGTTACAATTTGTTTTTCTTAAACATGTATCTTCTGATGAATTGGCCGGACAAGTAAATGTAGGCGCAATAGCTGCCAATGCCATGCTTGGGAAAAGTATAGGGAGATTTTTTAGCCTTGCTATTTCTTTATTGCTTATCTCCAGTATTAGCGCTATGGTTTGGATTGGACCGAGAGTTACATCTTGTATTGCACAGAAATATTATATGTGGCGTTTCTTCCAACCTTCCAGAAATGGGATTCCTAAGAGAGCTTTGTGGCTTCAATTCTTGATCAGCACTATTCTAATTGTTTCCGGAACATTTGAGCAAATAATGATTTATTGCGGAGTTTTGCTCACCATTTCGACAATGTTAGTTGTATATGGAGTTTTTATCTTGCGCATAAAAGGGAAAGAAATAGATATGAAAGGTTACAGGAGCCCGTTGTTTCCTTTGTTTCAAATAATATATCTTCTGCTCTCTTTCTGGATGATCCTTTTTACTATTATTGAAGCTCCTAAAGAAACAGCGATAGGAATGATTAATCTACTTATCGGATTGTGCAGTTATTTTTTAAGTAAAAAAAAGGATATGCTTTATTCTTAAATAACGTGAGTTACATTCCGTTACACTTTTTCTTTAGGGGATGAGATAGAGAATAGAGAAATGCAGCTCTTGATATGCTTGAAATATGCTTGGGTTATGTTTTTCTGCCAACGAGGCGGAATATATACATACTGTTAATGAGGAAAACTGAAATGAAGAAGGATATGAACTTCGACTGTTTGGCCAACTTATTGAGATTAAGATAATGAAACACTTGTGCAGCAGGAAGAGGCTAAAGAAAAAATATTTTATCAAATGAGATCGATTATTCAAAGGAGAAACAGAATAAAAAGAAAACGCGTGTATTTATCCGTTCCTCCTTTTTCTATGGAGAATTTCTTAATAGGCGAAGAGTGGATACTTCTTCATTGTTTCGTTGACACGTGCACGAACTTTAGAAATAACGGCTTCATTTTCCACATTGGACAGTACGGTTTCAATCATTTCTGCTATTTCATACATCAACTCTTCCTTAGCTCCACGGGTAGTAATAGCAGGAGTTCCCAAACGTATTCCGGAAGTCTGGAAAGCAGAACGGCTATCAAACGGAACCATGTTCTTATTTACGGTGATGTCTGCAGCTACCAAAGCCTTTTCCGCTACTTTACCAGTCAGATCGGGATATTTAGAACGAAGGTCAACCAGCATGGAGTGATTGTCCGTACCTCCGGAAACAATAGTAAATCCACGATCAATTAAAGCTTGTGCTAATACGGCTGCGTTCTTCTTTACTTGTTTAGCGTATTCTTTAAATTCCGGTTGCAGGATTTCACCGAATGAAACGGCTTTTGCTGCAATGACGTGTTCCAACGGTCCTCCCTGTATACCTGGAAATACGGCGGAATCAATAAGTTGGGACATCATTTTGATTTCACCTTTAGGAGTTTTCTTACCCCATGGATTAGGGAAATCTTTGCCAATGAGAATAATACCGCCACGAGGTCCACGTAATGTTTTGTGTGTGGTGGAAGTAACGATGTGTGCGTATTTTAAAGGATTGTCAAGCAAACCGGCAGCTATTAATCCGGCAGGATGTGCCATATCTATCATTAGAATAGCGCCTACTTTGTCTGCTATTTCACGCATGCGTTTGTAATCCCATTCACGTGAGTAAGCTGAACCACCTCCGATAATCATTTTAGGCTTTTCGCGTAGTGCAATTTCTTCCATCTGGTCATAGTCAACCCGACCGGTTTCTTTATCCAGATTGTATTCGCAGGGAGTATAAATAATGCCTGAAGTATTTACTAAAGAACCATGTGACAAGTGTCCTCCGTGTGCAAGGTTCAATCCCATAAACTTATCACCCGGGTTCAACACTGCGAGAAAAACAGCAGCATTAGCTTGCGCTCCTGAGTGTGGTTGTACATTTGCCCATTCTGCATCGAAGATTTTCTTTATGCGGTCAATGGCGATCTGCTCGCTTTGATCCACGACTTCACATCCTCCGTAATAGCGTTTGCCCGGATATCCTTCAGCATACTTGTTGGTAAGGCAGGAACCCATTGCCTGCATAACTTGGTCACTTACGAAATTTTCTGATGCTATCAGCTCAATGCCTTTGAGCTGACGTTGATGTTCTTTTTCGATGATCTCGAAAATTAAGTCGTCTCTTTTCATTCTTGCTTAGTAGATATATAATTGGTAAATCAATAATCTCTTTTAAGCGCACAAATTTACAGCAAAAAAATGAATAAAATGTTAGAAAGTGCCTTTTTTAGCTTACAATTTAACGACTCTGCTTTATTTGAAGCAATAAATACTCTAGAAGAAGACTCCAAGGGAAAAGCTGAGTACATTGTCTCTGCGATGGAACCGGATCTCATCGGTAGTTGTTGTTTCGTCGGTAGTGATTTCCGCATTATTATTCGTTGTACCGTTATCGTAGGTTATCTTTTTAGAGATGTTGTGCAACCCGATATCATAGCGAAAATCAAAGAAAACACGGGATATAGTTACCGCTACCCCAAGAGTGAAGCTGGCATTCAACGGGTATAACTCTTCGTGGATATCTTTGCGGTCGAAGTTCTCGAATGTGACTTCGCTTTTCTTATTCCAGATATAGCGGAATTTCGGTCCTCCGAATGCAGCCAGACTATAGGGTCCTTCTTTGATAAAGTTATATCCGTATATTATGGGAATATCAATGCTATGTATAGAAGAAGTAATGGAAGCCGGGTTGCTTTCCGTGCTTTCCGGTTGTTCAAAAGTAATGTTGCAACGGTTGACGTTATATGATACTTCCGGCTGTATAAAATGTTTGCCGAAATTTATACGCATAAAGAGGGAACTGAAATAGCCTATCTTGTAGTTGTTCTGTACTTCATCTATTTTCACTCCGTCCATAACAAGATCGGAAACAAGAAAGAGGGATGAGGTAAAGCCTCCCTTAACGCCAAAGTTTATTCGCTGGTTATGATGATGTTTCGTTGGTGCGGATTCGTCCATTGTACCGGGGGGATAACTTAATTGTCCCCATAGCATTGTAGGAAAAAAGCACATACATATATAAGCAGCGATTCTCATATGCATCAACTATTCTTCTTTTTTGCGTTCTACAGACCATCCGAATTTACCAATTTTGCTACCTAATTCATAATATCCCCCATGAACATAGACTAGCGGATTGGCCTTTGCAAGTTCCAGTTTTCCTGTTCCCTCGTCCATGTTCCGGTCGTCAGCCCGGACATTTACGACATCGGCAATAAACATATCGTGCGAGCCAAGGGAAACAATTTCCTTCACTTTACACTCAATGCATAGAGGGGATTCTTCAATTAGAGGAGCCTGTACAATGGAACATTTACCGGGCGTGAGATTCATTTCTTTAAACTTATTATAGTTCTTTCCGGAACGAACCCCGCACCAGTCGGTGGCACGCGCCATATCTTTGGTAGTTAGGTTTATTACGAATTCCATATTGCGCTTTAGAATTTCATAGGAGTGACGCTCCGGACGTACGGATATATAGCACATTGGCGGGTTACTGCAAATGGTTCCCGTCCAGGCTACAGTCAAAATGTTATATTCATCCGGTGTACTGCCACAACTCACCAATACGGCAGGTAGCGGGTAGATCATCGTTCCTGGTTTCCAATCCGTTTTCATCTCATTTCGTTTTAAACGTTTTAAAGGGTTTAGTTTCTTATGCTTTTTGCAGGATATTGCTTTGGACATTAATTAAATGATCTCAATATCCTCCCGCTTCTGCTCTTTCTCACAGTAATGGCATTTAATAATGCAGTCGTCTTTGTCTATTACGTGAAACAGTGTAGGCATCGGTTCATTATTGGTGATACATTTGGGATTAGCGCATTTTACAATACCCCGAAGCTCATCCGGCAAGCTGACCTCACGCTTCTCTACTACTTCATAATCACGGATGATATTTAGCTTTACACAAGGGGCCACTACGGCGATGCGATTAATTTCTTCATCGCAAAAGTATTTATCGGCTATTTTGATAATGCCTTTCGTCCCCAGTTTTTCACTTTTGAGATTAAAGCCGATGGTAATATTATTGCTCATGTGTTCCAATCCTAGTAAAGAAACGACTGTAAATAGCTTTTCGGATGGAATATGGTCTATAACGGTGCCGTTTTCTAACGCGGCTACCTGTAATTTTTGTTTCTTTTCGCTCATAACTTAAAGGGTTTTACGAATTAAATTCTTCTTTGACTTGTTCAAGTGTAATGCCGAGTACATCACATAGAATTGCTTCTCGGGCATACAATCCGTTTTGAGCCTGTTGAAAGTAATAAGCTTTAGGGTTATCGTCTACGTCGTAGGCTATTTCGTTGACACGGGGAAGCGGATGAAGAATACGTAAATTGGGGCGGGTATGCTCCAGCATTTTATTCCGCAGAATATAGACGTTCTTTACACGCTCATATTCCATGAGATCGGTAAAACGTTCGCGTTGTACGCGCGTCATGTATAAGATGTCTGCATCGGCTATTGTTTCCTCTGTAAATTCAGTATGCTCTACATATCTGATACCTTGTTCGCGACAGTATATTTTGTACTCTTCCGGCATTCTCAGCTCTTCCGGAGCGATGAAATGAAAGGTTGCACCGAAATGTCGCATAGCCATTAATAGTGAATGAACCGTACGCCCGTATTTCAAATCGCCTACAAGAAAAATGTTTAGATTTTCCAAAGTGCCTTGCGTTTTGTAAATAGAGTAGAGATCAAGCATGGTTTGTGAAGGGTGCTGGTTGGCCCCGTCTCCTGCATTGACGATGGGGATGTTGGTTACTTCACTGGCGTATCGGGCTGCACCCTCCAAATAGTGACGCATGACAATGATGTCGGCATAATTACTTACCATTTTAATGGTATCTTTCAATGTCTCACCCTTTGACGAACTTGTAGCCTTGGGATCGCTGAACCCTATAACTCTTGCTCCAAGTCGGTTTGCAGCAGTTTCAAAACTAAGTCTTGTGCGGGTGGATGGCTCGAAAAAAAGAGAAGCGATAACTTTTCCTTTTAAAAGTTTGCGGTTGGGGTGAGCTTCAAATTGCTTCGCCATTTCGATCATATAGAGAATTTTTTCCTTGCTATGGTCGGCAATGGTGACTAAACTCCTGTTTTCCATATCGTTTACGTTTTTGATTTCTTTCGAGAGTGTAAAGTTAAACAAAATATGCTGGGTATAGAAATTTGTAATCGACTATTTTCTTCAAATGAATTTCTTTTTTTCTCTCATTGGTACAGATTGTTTCGTAGCCCGGGTTTATCTCTCTCGTATCTCAGGGATGTTTTATTCGCAGCCCAGGTTTACCTCCCTTCTATCCCTGGGCTATGACATAGCTAAACCTGGGCTGCGACTCTTCATGCCCAGGTTTGCGATGGAGCTATCCCCGAGCTACATGCCTTATTCCTAAAAACCGTCAAAATAGTATTTCATTTCGTCATGCTTCCAATTTTATTCCGTACCTTTGCTCCATTATTGAATATTGAATTTTTCAATCAGCATGATAAAAAACATCGTAAAATTTCTTTGGATATTCCTAGGGGTAATTGTATTGACGTGCATCATTCTTTTTGTTGCCATAGCAAAGGGGTGGATAGGTTATATGCCTCCGGTGGAGGATTTGGAGAATCCGCATTACAAGTTTGCAACGGAAGTGATGTCGGAAGACGGTCAAGTATTGGGAACTTATTCATATAGTAAGGAAAATCGTATCTATGTAGGATATAACGAGCTATCTCCAAACATCATCAATGCGTTGATTGCTACGGAGGATGTTCGGTTTAAAGAACACTCCGGGGTTGATGTCATTGCCTTGTTTCGTGCCCTGGTGAAGCGGGGACTCCTTTTTCAAAAAAATGCCGGAGGTGGTAGTACTATTACCCAACAGCTCTCCAAACAGCTTTATTCGCCCAGTGCAGGTAATATTATGGAACGCCTGTTTCAAAAGCCTATTGAATGGGTCATTGCCGTTAAACTGGAAAGGTACTATACGAAAGAGGAAATTCTGACAATGTATCTAAATAAATTTGATTTTCTAAACAATGCCGTTGGTGTGAAAACTGCGGCGTATACTTATTTTGGATGTGACCCGAAAGATTTAAAAATTGAAGAGGCTGCAACGCTGGTCGGTATGTGTAAGAATCCGGCCTTGTTTAATCCGGTCCGCTTCAATGAACGTTCACGTGGTCGCCGTAATGTGGTGCTTAATCAGATGCGCAAGGCGGATTATATAACAGATGAAGAATGTGATTCATTGCAAGCGTTGCCGCTTACCCTTAAGTATCATCGTGTGGATCATAAAGAGGGACTTGCTACTTATTTCAGAGAATACTTGCGACATGTGTTGACGGCTAAAAAGCCGGTACGCAGTGATTATCGCGGATGGCAAATGCAACAATATTATGAAGACTCTTTGGACTGGGAAACTAATCCGTTGTATGGCTGGTGTGACAAAAATACCAAAAAAGACGGTTCCAAATATAATCTGTATACTGATGGCTTAAAGATTTATACTACGATAAACTCACGTATGCAAGAGTATGCTGAAGAGGCTGTTGATGAGCATCTGAAAGAATTGCAGGGCTACTTCTTTAAAGAGAAGAAGGGGCGTAAAACCGCTCCTTATACCAGATCACTGACCCAGGCACAAGTGGATGAAATTTTAGATCGTGCAATGAAGCAAAGTGATCGGTACCGTGTTATGCGAAGCAATGGGGCATCTGATGCAGAAATACGAAAAGCCTTTAACACTCCCGAAGAAATGTCCGTCTTTAGCTGGAACGGGGAAAAAGATACGATTATGACTCCTATGGACTCTATCCGGTATTATAAATTCTTCCTTCGTGCGGGATTTATGTCTATGGACCCGCATAACGGGCATGTGAAAGCTTACGTGGGTGGACCTAATTACCACTATTTTCAATATGATATGGCTATGGTAGGACGTCGTCAGGTAGGTTCCACTATCAAGCCTTACCTTTATACTTTGGCCATGGAGAATGGATTTTCCCCCTGCGATGAGGCTCGTCATGTGGAATATACGTTGATTGATGCCAATGGAACGCCATGGAAACCACGTAATGATAATGATAAACGATATGGGGAAATGGTAACGCTAAAATGGGGATTGGCAAACTCTGATAACTGGATAACGGCCTATTTGATGAGCAAGTTGAACCCTTATGCTTTTGCCCGATTGATTCATACCTTCGGAGTGCGTAACCGCAATATTGAACCCACCGTATCGTTATGTTTGGGGCCTTGTGATATTTCAGTAGGAGAAATGGTCAGTGCTTATACGGCTTTCCCCAATAAAGGCATTCGTATTGCTCCAATGTTCGTTACGCGAATAGAAGATAGCGAAGGTAATGTAGTGGCTAATTTTACTCCGGACATGGAAGAAGTGATTAGTGCTGAAAGTGCTTACAAGATGCTGATTATGCTTCGCGCTGTTATTAACGAAGGAACCGGAGCACGTGTCCGTCGTTTAGGAATAAAGGCTGACATGGGAGGAAAAACGGGGACATCTAATAATAACTCTGATGGTTGGTTTATTGGTTTTACACCTTCGTTGGTATCGGGGTGTTGGGTTGGTGGAGAAGATCGTGACATCCACTTTGATACCATGCGATATGGACAAGGTGCGGCAATGGCTTTGCCTATTTGGGCTAAGTATATGTCTAAAGTATTTGCTGATAAATCTTTGGGGTATGACGAAAATGATCGTTTCCAATTGCCCGAAGGTTTTGACCCATGCGCAAGCAACGGGGAAGAAAGTACGGGGTCTGCTCCAGAGAAAGGTTTGGATGATCTTTTTAAATGATCTTTTTATTAGCAAGCAATATAATTAAGCAGAATGGTTTATACAATCTGCATAGGAAGCAATGAATGTCGGGAGCAAAACCTTCTATTAGCGCGTAGACGCTTGGAATCTTTCTTTCCTAATATTAGTTTTTCCAGGGAAGAAGAGACAAAGCCGCTTTATATGTGCCGCTCTGCTTTGTTCTCCAATCAGGTAGCCCGTTTTGCATCTGATAGCAATGCCGATGAAGTTTTCTCTATTCTGAAAGGTATTGAAAAGGAAGCCGGTCGGACTGTAGAGGAGAAGGCTAAGGAGATTATCCGTCTTGATATTGATTTATTGGCTTGTGATGGGAATATATATAGAGTGGATGATTGGGAGCGTGATTATGTGCGACATGGCTTGCAGCAGTTGGAAGAATTGGAAACATAATCGTTATAGTCTCCACCTTTTTTTATTAAAGGAAATTACAAAGTAGGTTCTCTTTTAGACTCATGCAAAGTTGATGAGGCTGGTTAGATTAATAGTTATTGATTGAAGATAAAATGAAATATTTAGGAATTATCCCTGCCCGGTATGCTTCTACGCGTTTTCCTGCAAAACCGTTGGCTATGTTGGGGGGTAAAACGGTGATACAGCGAGTATACGAACAGGTGGTCGCAGTTCTGAATGATGCTTACGTGGCAACAGATGATATACGTATAGAAGAAGCTGTCAAAGCATTTGGTGGAAAAGTAGTGATGACCTCCGTGAATCACAAAAGTGGTACGGATCGTTGTTATGAAGCATACACTAAAATTGATGGAAAATTTGATGTAATAGTTAATATCCAGGGGGATGAACCATTTATTCAACCCTCACAATTGGAAGCTATAAAGGCTTGCTTTGATGATGAGACGACTCAGATTGCCACCCTTGTAAAGCCTTTCACTGTCGATACCGATTTTGAGTCATTAGCTAATGTCAACTCACCCAAAGTCGTAGTGAATAAAAACATGAATGCTCTTTATTTTAGTCGTTCCATTATACCCTACCAACGAAATGTTGATAAGCAGGATTGGGTGAGAAACCATACCTATTATAAACATATAGGTTTGTATGCATACCGGTCGGAAGTATTGAAAGATCTAACCTCATTACCTCAATCTGATTTGGAGTTGGCAGAGTCGTTGGAACAACTTCGTTGGCTGGAAAACGGTTATACCATCAAGGTTGGTGTCACTGAAGTGGAAACTATTGGCATAGACACGCCTGAGGATTTAAAGAGAGCTGAAGCATATTTACAAACAATAGTCTAATTTTTTTTGAATGATAGATAGAACTATTCAACCTCTGATTAGTGAACCGGAGCAATTAATTGTACCAAAACCAGAATATCGGATAATGCCCAATGGTGTCCCCTTATATATTTTTAATGCGGAGGACCATGAAGTGGTACGAATTGATTTACTGATCAAAGCAGGACAGTGGAGACAAGCGAAGCCTTTGCAGGCATTGTTTACCAATAGAATGTTGCGGGAAGGAACTCAACACTATTCTTCAGCTGCTATTGCGGAAAAGTTGGATTACTATGGAGCATGGTTGGATCTGTCCACATCCTCTGAGTACGCCTATATAACTCTTTATTCTCTGAATAAATATCTTCCTCAAACGTTGGAAATTCTTGAATCGGTTGTAAAAGAGCCAACTTTCCCGGAGAAAGAATTACAAGTTATTATCGGGAATAATATTCAGCAGTTCTTGGTTAATCAATCTAAAGTCGATTTTTTGGCTAACCGCGCATTGATGAAAGCTTTATATGGGGATAAACACCCTTGCGGGCATTTAGTGGAAGAAGGCGACTACCGTTCTATTTCTTCTGAACTGTTACGTGATTTTTATACTAAGAATTATCATTCGGAGAATTGTTACATTTACCTTTCCGGTAAGGTGACTAAGAAAGTGGTTTGTCTGATTGAAAAAACCTTTGGGAGTGAGGCTTTTGGCCAAACAGAGAGCCTAGAAGCAAGAAAAGAATATTTGCCGGTCACTTCTTCCCAAAAGCGTCTTTTCGTAGAACGTGTTGACGCCTTACAAAGTGCCATTCGTTTGGGAATGCTTTCTGTCAGTTGTCTGCATCCCGATTATTTGAAATTACGGGTATTAATGACTTTATTCGGAGGCTATTTTGGTAGTAGGCTAATGTCTAATATCAGGGAAGATAAGGGTTACACCTATGGCATTTCGGCGGGTCTTCATCTTTATCCCGGCAATAGTATGCTTGTAATTGGTGCTGAGGCAGCTAATGAATTTGTGGAACCTTTGATAAGTGAAGTGCATCATGAAATAGAGCGTCTGCAAAATGACCTTGTATCCGATAAAGAACTAACTATGGTGAGGAACTATATATTAGGCGATATGTGCCGCAATTACGAATCTGTTTTTTCGTTAGCTGATGCATGGATCTTTATAAAAACTTCCGGATTGCCGGATACTTATGTGAAAGACATGTGGAAGTCTACGTTGTCAATCACCCCTGCCGAGATTCGCAAACTTGCGGAACAATATTTGTGTAAAGAGAGTTTAAAAGAAATTGTTTCCGGCAAAAAAATATCATAAAAAGTTACGGAAGATTCAGACTTATTACGGATAAAACATATCTTTGTACTATTCTTATCCTAAGAGATGTAACAGCTTACTAAATTTATACGTCTTTCATAGGGTTACCTTTTGTGAAACTAAAGCGCTTTTTCACATCATGTATGATGCTTAATACTGATTAACAATAAATTATTGACTATAAATGAAATATCTATATACTCTACTTATCTTGTGTTTTTTATGTCCGTTTGGTGCAGTGGCACAAAAAGAAAAAACAAATTTTATTGATAAAGTAAAGAATGTGTTTTCTTCGGAAATAAAAATCGGTAGTTATACTTTTAAGGATGGGGCTGTTTATACCGGTGAAATCAGCGGGCGGAAGCCTGATGGAAAAGGAAAGACAATCTTTAAAAATGGCGATGTCTACGAAGGTGAATATGTTAAAGGGAAAAGACAGGGTTACGGTACTTATACCTTTACTGATGGGGAAAAGTATGAAGGACAGTGGTTTCAGGATCAGCAGCATGGAAAGGGTATTTACTATTTTATGAATAATAACCGCTACGATGGTATGTGGTATCAGGACTATCAGCAGGGACACGGTGTGATGTATTACTATAATGGTGATGTTTACGAGGGAAATTGGGAGAAGGATAAGCGTAGCGGACAAGGTACTTATACCTGGAAAAACGGTTCGAAGTATACAGGTTCCTGGAAGAATGATAAAAAGGATGGTGAAGGTACGCTAATTTGGAATGATGGTTCCAAGTATGAAGGTCATTGGAAAGAAGATATGCGTAGTGCTAAGGGTACGTTTGAATATGCCAATGGGGATAAATACGTGGGAGATTGGTTGGAAGATATGCAACACGGAAAGGGTATTTATTTCTTTCATACGGGCGATCGTTATGAGGGAGCGTATGTTGAGGGCGAACGTACCGGTGCGGGAATATACTATTATGCAAACGGTAACAAATATGTAGGAGAATTTAAAGACGGCATGCAACAAGGAAAAGGAGTCTTTACGTGGAGTAATGGTGCTGTATATGATGGAGAATGGCAGAATAATGTTCGTAGTGGCTACGGCACTTATAAGTGGAATGTGGGAGATTCGTATGAGGGAGATTGGAAAGATAATAAATTCAATGGTCAGGGCACTTTGGTGATGACAGACGGAACAAAGTACAAGGGCAGTTTTGCAAATGGCATGGAAGAAGGAAGTGGCATACAAGAAGATAAAGAAGGAAATCGATATGAGGGTTTCTTTAGACAGGGGAAAAAAGACGGACCATTTGTAGAGACAGATAAAGATGGTAAGATTATCCGAAAGGGAACATATAAAATGGGAAGGTTGGTCAATTGATGGCATCGTGTAGAAGCAGTGTTATTTATTGATGGAATGTCTTGTTTTATTTTCTCATTAATAGGACTGATTATAAATATTTTCTTTATATTTGTACATCAATATTGACTAAACATAGCGAATATGAAAATAGTAAGAGAGACAAAGCTGCTGCTTTTGCTGATTATGGTATTGGGACTGTCAGCATGTGGCGATAATTATTATTCCGATGATTATCTAAGAAATAGTGATGAGAAACTGTGTGCTAATACATGGGTGGAAGAATATACTATGGAGAATGGAGATCTTTGCAAGCACTATTTGAATTTCTCAATGAATTATAGTGGAAGAGAAATGTTCGATTTCTATCGTTCGGGCGAAACTTCATCGTACAAAGAGACTTCGTATAATTTCAGTTGGAACTGGATTGATGCATCAATGGAAAATCTGGAGATAAATTACGGAGGTAATGACGTTATTTATTTTGATAATGTGTGGGTGCGTGAACATAATCTTTCAGGTAAACTGGATGGAACGATAGTGATGTTTGTAGATAATGCCTATTATAATTAGGACGGGTAGCAGGCAACCTTTCTTGATCGAGATATTATAAGAATAACAGAAAGACGGAGAGTTATGATTATTTCTCCGCCTTTCTGTTATTTTATCGGGTAATAAATAAGTTCTTGAATGCCGATGGGTAGGGAGTTTCAAACCGCATTAATTCTCCAGTGACGGGGTGATAGAAACAAAGTTTGAAAGCGTGGAGAGCTAGTCTCCCTATGGGGTTTACATCTTCGAGTCCGTAACGCCCATCGCCAATGATTGGATGTCCCAGATCTTGCATATGTACACGTATCTGGTTTTTTCTTCCGGTTTCCAGATTTAACTCTATAAGAGAATATCCATTGGCACGTTTTATGGTACGATAGTGGGTGATAGATTTGGCCCCTCCATCGTCTGTTGGACTGGAATATACATATAGCGTGCGATCGGTAAGCCATGACTCTACGGTACCACTGTCTTTTTCCATATCTCCATTGACAACAGCTACATATCGGCGGTCTGTAACGATATTGTGCCAATTGTCGCGTAGGGTGTACTGCGTTTTTTCGTCTTTAGCAAACATCATTAGACCGGATGTATCGCGATCTAAGCGGTGGACAATATAGATTTTATGTTGCTTTCCGGAACGTTGCACGTACTCAGTTAGAATATGAAATGCCGTACGTTCTTTTTGACGGTCGGTGTTGACAGACAATAATCCTTGCATTTTCTCTACAACAATGATGTAGGCATCTTCATAGACTATTTTTAATAACCTGTTATGAAATTCTCTTTTTCCTTTTTCACGGCTGATTTGGACTCTCATTCCCGGTTTTAGGGGAAAATTGTATTGAGTAGTAATGACACTATCTACAAATACAATTTGTTTACTGAGGAAAGATTTCAGTTTTGTACGACTGGCTTGAGGCATCTGGTTTGCCAGAAAGTCCATGAGCTCCATCGGTTCCTTTACTAAATAATCAGTATATTGGGTACGCGCTCTTGCTACTAATTTTTGCTTTGCCACTATTTTCTGAAAATTATTGGTTTATATTTTAGATTTCTTTCTTTAATTCGAGTAGTACTACATTTTCCACATGTTGGGTATGTGGAAACATGTCAACGGGCTGAACTGCTTTCACTTCATATTTCACATCGAGCAGTTGCAAGTCTCTGGCTTGCGTAGCAGGATTACAACTGACGTATACAATGCGTTGCGGATGGGCAAACAGGATTGTATCTATAACATCCGGATGCATGCCGGCACGGGGAGGGTCAGTAATAATAATATCCGGACGACCGTACTGATTAATGAAGTCTTGTGTCAGTATGTCTTTCATATCACCGGCAAAGAAAAGGGCATTCTCTATTTCATTGATCTTTGCATTTACTTTGGCGTCCTCAATGGCTTCCGGTACGTACTCAATACCAATGACTTGTTTGGCTTGGCGAGATACGAAATTGGCAATGGTACCGGTACCCGTATAAAGGTCATAGACCAGTTCTTTTCCGGTAAGTCCGGCAAAGTCACGAGCTATCTTATACAAGTGGTATGCCTGTTCCGAATTAGTTTGATAAAATGATTTTGGTCCGATTTTAAAATGTAAACCTTCCATTTCTTCATAGATATGATCTTTCCCTTTAAATGTATATACATCGAGATCGGTAATAGTATCATTACATTTATTATTAATGATGTAGAGTAGGGAAGTGATTTCGGGGAAAGTATCTGCTACATATTGCAATAGTTGTTTAAAGAGGGAGAGCTCTTCTTCTTTTTCTATTTTGGAGATTAGAATGACCATTAATTCACCGGTGCTTGAAGTCCTCACAATCATATTACGCAGCATGCCTTCATGGGTACGCAGGTTAATAAATGAATAGTTGTGGGCATAAGCATAGTCTCTTACGGCATTACGGATGCGATTGGAGATGTCGTCTTGTAACCAGCATTTCTCTATAGCCAGCACCTTATCGAATGCGTTGGGAATATGAAAGCCGACGGCATTCATCTGATCGTATATAATATTTTGCTTGATTTCTTCTGTCGTGAGCCAACGTTTGTTAGAAAAAGTGAACTCTAATTTGTTACGGTAAAACTGGGTTTTCTCAGATCCTAAGATTGGTGATATTTCCGGTAGTTTTATTTTTCCAATGCGGGTAAGATTATCTATTACCTGTTTTTCCTTATACTTAAGTTGTTCGGAATAGGGGAGATTTTGCCACTTACAGCCGCCGCATACACCAAAATGTTCACAGAAAGGAACTGCTCTTTCTGCAGAGTATTTGTGGAACTTCACAGCCTCTGCTTCAGCATAATGATGTTTTTTTTTCTTAATTTGAAGATCAACTATGTCACCCGGGACGACATAAGGTACAAAAACAACCAAATCATTGACTTTTGCAATGGCTTTTCCTTCGGCAGCCACATCCGTTATTGTTATTCCTTCTAATAAAGGAAGTTCTTTTTTCTTTCTTGCCACTTCTACACCAATCTAATAATAACTTTGGCAAAAGTAGTTATTTTTTTTATAATTCTATTAGTGAAGTGAAATATTAAATATTGTAATGTCTAAATTGCATTTTGATGGAAAGTTTTTTCTTAAAAAAGTTTTTCTATATAGGAAATATATATAGATTTGCGAACAGAGATGAAAAAAATCACAATCAAAAAACTTAAAATTGCAATTCATGGATAAAAAAAGAGTTTATACCTTTGGTAATGGTAAGGCCGAGGGAAAGGCCGACATGAGAAATCTTTTGGGGGGCAAAGGTGCTAATCTTGCCGAAATGAATCTTATTGGAGTTCCTGTTCCTCCCGGATTTACGATAACAACAGATGTTTGTACGGAATATTATGAAATGGGTCAGGATAAAATAGTGGCCTTATTGAAAGAGGATGTAGAAAAAGCCATTGCGAATGTTGAAACATTGATGCGCTCAAAATTTGGCAATATAGAGAATCCTTTACTTGTTTCCGTACGTTCCGGCGCCCGCGCTTCAATGCCGGGTATGATGGATACTATTTTGAATTTGGGACTCAATGATGAAGTTGTGGAAGGATTGATCCGGAAAACGGGAAATGCTCGCTTTGCATGGGATTCATATCGCCGTTTTGTTCAGATGTATGGAGATGTGGTATTAGGGATGAAACCCACTAATAAAGAAGATCTTGATCCGTTTGAAGCTATTATTGAGGAGGTAAAGCATGCTAAAGGGGTGAAGTTGGATAATGAGTTGGAAGTAGACGATTTGAAAGAATTGGTGAAACGCTTTAAGGTTGCTGTTAAAAAGCAAACAAATAAAGAATTTCCGACTTCGGCTTATGAGCAATTATGGGGAGCTATTTGCGCTGTATTCAATTCGTGGATGAACGATCGTGCTATACTGTATCGTAAGATGGAGGGCATTCCCGATGAGTGGGGAACTGCTGTTAGTGTACAAGCGATGGTTTTCGGAAATATGGGAGAAACCTCAGCAACGGGGGTTTGTTTTAGCCGGGATGCTGCTACGGGTGAGGATTTGTTTAATGGAGAATATCTTATTAATGCCCAGGGGGAGGATGTGGTTGCTGGTATCCGTACTCCTCAGCAAATTACCAAAATAGGTTCTCAACGTTGGGCTAAACTGACGGGGATTAGTGAAGCTGTGCGTGCATCTAAATATCCTTCGATGGAAGAAGCAATGCCGGAAATTTATAAGGAATTGGATGCCCTTCAAACCAAGCTGGAGAATCACTATAAAGATATGCAGGACATGGAGTTTACTGTTCAGGAGGGGAAACTCTGGTTCTTACAAACTCGTAACGGAAAACGTACGGGAGCAGCTATGGTGAAGATCGCTATGGATCTGTTGAGCCAAGGTATGATTGACGAGAAGACTGCATTGATGCGCTGTGAACCAAACAAATTGGATGAGCTGCTTCATCCGGTCTTTGATAAAATGGCACTGAAGCTTGCCAGAGTATTAACACGGGGATTACCAGCATCGCCGGGAGCAGCTACCGGACAGATTGTGTTTTTTGCTGATGACGCGGCGCAATGGCATGCTGCCGGTAAGAGAGTGGTAATGGTCCGTATTGAAACTTCACCGGAAGATTTGGCCGGTATGGCAGTGGCTGAAGGCATTTTGACCGCTCGTGGTGGAATGACCTCCCATGCGGCTGTGGTGGCTCGCGGTATGGGTAAGTGTTGCGTTTCCGGTGCCGGTGCCTTAAGTATAGATTATAAAGCACGGGCAGTGGAAGTTGATGGCGTACTTTTGAAAGAAGGTGACTATATATCCTTGAATGGTAGTACAGGTGAGGTTTACAACGGTAAGGTCGAAACAAAAGCTGCGGAACTTTCGGGTGATTTTGCTGAACTCATGAAGTTGGCTGATAAGTATACAAAATTGCAGGTTCGTACCAATGCTGATACCCCACATGATGCTTTAGTTGCACGCAACTTTGGTGCAGTTGGTATCGGACTTTGTCGTACGGAGCATATGTTTTTTGAAGGCGAGAAAATTAAAGCAATGCGGGAGATGATTTTGGCTGAAAATGCCGAAGGTCGTCAAAAGGCTTTGGCTAAGATTTTGCCATATCAGCAGGCTGATTTTAAGGGAATCTTTGAAGCAATGCAAGGCTTTCCTGTAACAGTACGCTTGCTTGACCCACCTTTGCATGAATTTGTACCTCATGATTTAAAAGGACAACAGGAAATGGCAGACTCCATGGGAGTTACTTTGCAGTATATTCAGCAACGGGTTGATGCTCTTTGTGAACATAATCCAATGTTGGGACATCGGGGCTGCCGCCTTGGAAATACTTACCCTGAAATCACTCAGATGCAAACGCGTGCTATTCTTGGTGCCGCGTTGGATTTGAAAAAAAAGGGAGTGGATACCCGGCCGGAAATCATGGTTCCTCTGACTGGTATTTTATATGAGTTTAAAGAGCAAGAAAAGGTTATCCGTGAAGAAGCCGAGCAACTCTTTGCAGAAATGGGAGATCGCATTGACTTTAAAGTGGGGACGATGATTGAAATACCTCGTGCAGCTTTGACGGCTGATCGTATTGCGTCTTCCGCTGAATTTTTCTCTTTTGGAACTAATGATTTGACACAAATGACATTTGGCTATTCGCGTGACGATATTGCTTCTTTCCTTCCTGTTTATCTGGAAAAGAAAATATTGAAAGTAGATCCTTTTCAAGTTCTGGATCAGAAAGGGGTAGGGCAACTTATACGTATGGCTACGGAAAAAGGTCGTGCAGTACGTCCTGATTTGAAATGCGGTATTTGTGGAGAACATGGTGGAGAACCTTCTTCCGTGAAGTTTTGCCATCGAGTTGGGTTGAACTATGTAAGTTGTTCTCCGTTCCGAGTGCCTATAGCACGTTTGGCAGCAGCTCAGGCAGCATTAGAAGACTAGCTTCTGCATAGGAATTTGATATATGGGCTATACAATCGATTTTTGATTGTATAGCCTTTTCTATTCTTAATAAAAATACAATAAAAACTAAAAGGCTTAATTATATACCAAAATCTTAATCTGTTTAAGAGTTTATCTTTATTTTTGCATCACTATGCTTAACAGTGTAAAGAGGAATAGAGTAAAAATAAGGATTGCATGGCTGTTATTATTAACTCTCATGCCTATCAGTGTGGTGAAGATTACTCACCATCATAATGACTCTATTCAATCTTCTTGTCATGGTACGTGTGGACAAAACAATAATTCTCAAGACTCTTGTCCTATTTGTCAGTTTGTCCTATCACCTTTTGTTCCATCTACTACAATATCCGTATCGTTTATAGCAGAGCTAATAGCATTGGAGCCTGTTGTATATGTAAATAAGGACGTGTTATCTGATACTCCTTATTCTTATGGATTACGTGCCCCACCTTGTATAGCTTAATTATTATTCATTTTTATTATTAGGAGACAATACTCTTGATAAGAACTTTTTTATCCCTGCATCATTGTAATTCGGTTTGTAGGGTTTAGATATTTACTATTTGTTAATATGATCGGAACTTAAATGCTTAAATATTTGAGGTAGATATATTATAATTTTATTTATAATGAAAAAACTATATATAATTCTTATTTTATTTTTTTCTTCTCTTAATGCTATATTGGCAAATACTCCTGTGGGGAATGTCTCTCTGAAAGGTAAAGTTACAGACCAGAGGGATGGAAGTCCATTGATTGGAGTGAATATATATTTCCCGGAACTGAAAGAAGGAGCTATTACAGATAATGAGGGACGTTATGTTATAACCAATTTACCGACGATTAAAACTACTCTGCAAGTAACTTATGTCGGGCATCAGACTATAGTGAGGACCATAGACTTGAAAGCTGTAAGAGTGCTTAATTTTTCTTTGAAAGAGTCGAATGCCGAAATCAACGAGGTTGTTATTACGGCGTTGACAGGAAATTCATTAATAAAACATACTCCTTCACCCATTTCTTATGTCTCAAAAAAAGATTTGGAGCAGCAATCTTCTACTAACATTATAGATGCTATTGCCAAACAGCCCGGAGTGTCCCAAATAACGACGGGGAGCAGTATTTCAAAACCTGTTATTAGAGGGCTAGGATATAATCGGGTGGTTGTGATTCATGACGGGATACGCCAAGAAGGACAACAATGGGGAGATGAACATGGTATAGAAATTGATGCTCAGGGTGTAAATTCCGTGGAGATATTGAAAGGACCTGCCAGTTTAATTTATGGTTCTGATGCAATGGCTGGGGTCATAAACTTTAAATCGGCCCCAATATTGCCTGTTGGTTCTGTAAAAGTCAATGTTTCTTCCGAATATCAAACGAATAACGGTTTGTTTAATTATTCGATAAATACGGCAGGAAATCAAAAAGGATTTATATGGAACTGGCGGTATAGTGATAAAATGGCACATTCTTATAAAAACAAATACGACGGGTATGTGTATGATTCCGGATTTAGAGAAAGGGCTGTTTCCGGTTTGTTAGGTATTAGCCGTAATTGGGGCTATTCCCATTTAATTCTTGACTACTATCATCTCACCCCGGGGATAGTAGAAGGGGAACGGGATGAAGAAACTGGAAAGTTTTTGAAGCCGGTGGTTGTAAATGGTGAAGAGGGCGAAGCTATAGCTACAGATAAAGATGGGAGGTCGTATGGGCATCAAATGCCATATCAGCAAATATATCATTATAAGGCTGTATGGGACAACAGTATAGTACTGGGTGAAGGCCATTTGAATACGACTGTTGGCTATCAGCAAAATAGGCGTCAGGAGTTTGAGGATATTGTATCGCCAGATGATTATGGGCTCTATTTCCAGTTGCATACGTTGAATTATGATGTGCGTTATACATTGCCAGAAGTTCATGGTTATAAGGTGGTTATAGGTGCAAATGGCATGTATCAGCGTTCGTTGAATAAAGGTACGGAATTTCTTATTCCTGGATATAATTTGTTCGATATTGGTACTTTTGTGATGGCTAGCCGTAATTTTAATAAACTTGATGTCAGTGGAGGTATACGTTTTGATCATCGCCATAATCATGGTAAATCATTGTATCTGAATGAAAATGAAGAGGTCGTTAACAAAAACACGGCTGGATCAGAAGAGAAATTTACTGATTTCTCACGTAATTTTCAAGGTATTAGTGGTAGTTTAGGAGCAACCTACCAGTTTTCTGATGCTTGGTATACTAAGTTAAATTTGTCAAGAGGGTTTAGAGCACCGAATATAAGTGAATTGGCATCCAATGGTGCCCATGAAGGAACTATACGCTATGAAAAAGGAAATATAAATTTGAAGCCGGAAAGTAGTTGGCAGGCGGATTGGGAGATTGGATATTCTTCTCCCATTATATCTGGGGAGCTCTCTTTATTTGCCAATAGGATCAATAATTATATTTTCTCTCATAAGTTACTTGATGACACTGGGGAGGATTTGTTAACCGATGGGTATAAAACGTATCAGTTTGTTTCGGGAGATGCGCGTATATTAGGAGGTGAAGTGAGTGTTGATATTCATCCTGTGGAACGGATGCATTTTCAAAATACATTTTCTTATGTGAATTCAGCACAACTTAACCAGCCCGATTCCACTAAATATTTGCCTTTTACTCCTGCTCCTAAATGGATATCGGAAATACGCTACGATCTCATACGTCATGGTAAAACGCTAAATAACACATATGTATCGTTAGGACTTGAATGTAATTTGAAGCAAGATCATGTTTACTCTGCTTTCGGTACTGAAACAGCTACGCCATCATATACGTTACTTAATGCATCTATCGGTACAGATTTTATGCATAGGGGGCGTACTATAGCTTCGCTGTACTTAACAGCTAATAATCTAATGAATAAAGCATATCAGAATCATTTAAGCCGTTTGAAATATGCTGACGAAAATGCGTTGACCGGAAGAAAGGGGGTCTATAATATGGGGCGTAATTTTGGTATAAAACTACTTATTCCCTTAAGTTTTTAGACCATTAGCATGTAGTCTATTGAAGACTTTTTTAAAGACTTTCTGTCTTATTGGTAATAGGTTGTACATCTCGTTTTATATGAAATGTGCAGCCTATTATGATGAAAAAATATGTATTATCTGCTCATTTGTTTGCATTTTCTTTCTATATTTGTACTTGTCTATCTTGTTAATTAGTAAAAATTTCAATGAAACTGATCTCTGTTGCGTTATATAAAGAGGGAGTCACTGATTTCTTTCAAAGAAATGAGGTTGTGTTGTTTTGTATTGGATTAATTGTTTTATTATTTTTGATTATTGTAATTATTGTTGCAATAGTGAGAACTCAAAAGATGAAGATGAAGGAACAGTTACAAAATGCAATAGAGGAATGTACACAGTTAAAAAATGCATTTATTGCTAATATGACTCATGAAATACGTACTCCATTAAATGCTATTGTAGGGTTTACTACTGTACTTGCTGAAACAGATAATTTAAGTAGCGAAGAACGTATGTCATTCTTGGAGGAAATTAATGAAAATAAAGATGTTCTTATTCAGCTGGTGGATGATTTGCTAGATTATTCTAAGATTGAGGCTCATACAATGGAATATAACGATGTGGAGGTTGATATAAATGCATTAATTCAAGAAATATGTCTTGCTGAAAATAGGCATTCTTATCCTTCGGGCATTCAGATTGAATTTGTAGAGAGATTACCACAATGCCGCTTTAGAATAGATCGTGAGCGTTTTACGCAAGTTGTAAGCAATTTGTTGAAGAATGCGTTAAAGTTTACCGAACAAGGAAGTATAAAGATTGGTTATCGCCAATTATCCAATGGAAATTTTTATTTTTATGTAGTAGATACAGGATGCGGCATTGATGAAGAGAACCGTAAAGTCATTTTTGAACGTTTTGTTAAAATGAATTATAATATTCGTGGCACTGGGTTGGGGCTTGCCATATCGAAATCAATTGTTGAACATTATGGTGGAGGAATTGGAGTTGAGTCTAAGAAGCATGAAGGGGCAACTTTCTATTTTACTTTACCTGCCAGTATGAAGTATAATGAATACGGGAAATTCTAAAATATGGACTATTCAATAACTATAATTAATCAGCTATTTCTTTGAGTTTCTTAAAGTGGCGGATGACATCCAAATAATTACAATCGGTGCAGACATTGAACTTGTTCCATAAATCTCCTAAGACGACGGCACCTCCGAATCCGAAATCTTTAATTTCCAATATGTTGTCCATGTTAATGCCACCTAGAGCCATTACTTTGTTATCGATGATTTTTTCTTTATTAGCTTGGCGTAAATCTTCCGCTGTATAGCCTGAAAGCATTCCTACTTTTGTTATACAGTCATATATAGGGCTCATGAAAACATAATCATAAAAGTGCTTTTTGTTTTTTACTTCTTCTACGGAATGGCAACTACAACTTACATGCCCTGAATAGTCATGAGGTTCTTTAGGATTTCTTATATTGAGATGAATGCCCATTAAATTAAACTCTTCTTTTAGATAAAAGTGTTCGTGAGTAACAATCCGTCTATGATACTTCTCTGGAATTAATGTTAAAAGTCTTTCAGAGTACATAGCCGGAGTTTCTGGCTTTCTTAAATGTAAAATATCTAACCCTTCTTCAAAGAGCGCTGTGATTATTTTATCTTCTTCTACAAAAAAAGTAGGCGTTGTGACCACTATGAGCTTCATCTTCTTTTGATAAATATTTTAGGCTCAGCAAAACTAAGCATAAAATACCTTATCTACCAATGTTTTCTTTTAAAAGATGTTAGATTGATAGTATAGGGTGGAAAAACACAAAACGTGCCCCTTGCTTATATGTTTTGTCTATCCAGATTTCACCTCCCATGTGACGAATGATAAGTTGGCAAATGGGTAACCCCAAACCTGTTCCTTGAACGAATTCGTTTAGCTTCTCAAATCGCTCAAATACTTTTTCCTGCTTATCCTCCGGGATACCGCTTCCTGTATCTGTTACTGAAAATATTAACCTTTGGTTTGCTTCATCTTTTTCTATTTGCAGAGTGATGATTCCATTTGCCGGAGTGAATTTCAACGAATTATTTAGTAAGTTGGTAATAACTTGTTGTAAGCGTAGTGGATCGGTATACAGTTTGTATTTGTTTGCAAAAGGGATAAATTCAAATTTAACATCTACTTGTTTGTTATGATCTGCTAACATTAAAATGTTACGGCAATGATCTATTACTTCACACCATTCATATTTAAATCGCATTTTTCCGGATTCAATGCGTGACGTGTCCAAAATGTCATTAATAAGCTGTAATAAAAGGTTTGAGCTTTTTTCTATTATTGTAGCATATTCTTTTTGTTCTTCGGTGACATTGGATGTTCCAACCAGTAAACTGGAGAAACCAACAATTGAATTGAGTGGAGTACGTATTTCGTGGCTGATGTTTGATATAAAAGCACTTTTCATCTGGTTAGCTTCTTCCGCATGTTCTTTGGCTGTACGTAGTTCTATTTGAGAAGCTTCCAGCCGTGCTTTTTCCATCTGAAGTACTTTAGTTGAAGCTTGTAAACGGATACTTAGTGCATGTGCTTTTATAAAGAAATAGATAGATATGATTATTCCGGTAAGAAGCGAGATGAAAATAGCAATAGCTATTTCTACTTCATACTTATTAGCCTCAAAAAATGTAGGTTTGCGATTAATCACTAAAGCCTGTTTGGGCAATTTATTCTCGGATAATTTCAGTTTCTCTAATTTCTGAGCATCGAATTTATACTGGTTGGGTAATGTGATGTATTCAGGATGATCTTTTTTATGTGATAATAATTTATATGCTTTTTCTCCCAGTATTTTTCCTACTCCGTCGTATTGGGGAATATATCCGCCAATGGCCCAATTGCTAATGCTGGTACCGGTTAAACTAAAAACAGGTATGGTTGGGTTAGCCTGTTCAAATGCAATGTTTGCATTATTAATGTAGAAATAGTCGTTCTTGTCTATTCTCCATGTTCCCAAAAGAGCTACGGTATGAGGTGGCAGATGGTGATATTGATTAATAGCTTCTTCTAAATCAGTCTTATTCCCATCGATAAAAAAAAGATTGAGTTCTTTACGCTTATGAAGTTTTTCGTATACATAACTTTTTTGAGATATTCCATTATAACTATTATCAGATATAAATGCTATATTTTGCACGTTTGGATAAAAATCTTTAATGAGCTTTATCATTTTATCTATATCATATTCGTATGTAACGGTGCACTGTATATTGGGGTGAGATTTCATTTCATCCATGAAGTTAAAGCATCGGGGATTAAAAAGAGAAACGCTATCTTTTTGTGAGGGTATATTGATGCCAAAATTGGTTGTCATGGCCAAAAAAACAGGCGTCTTATAATATTGGGTGTCTGCCAGGGATAAGTAGCAACTGCATACTTCTCCTCCTAACAATATGATAAGGTCTGAATTCTCGTGTTTGTTAAGTATCTTAATGAATTTCCGTTTCCATGTATAAGATTGCGAAAAACTGCCTGCATTTAAGTTTTCTACAATAAAGCTTCCTCCACCTCCCCAACTTTTGTACTCGTCTACAAAATGATTAATCGTATTATATACATATCTGTTTTCCGCCGTATAAGTATTGATGAAAAGTATTTTTATTTGATTTGAAGGCATATTGTCCCCATACATGTAATTAATAGATACCAGTAGTAATGTAAAGAAAAGCAATCGAGAATATGGAGCGCTTTTTATATATTTGTTTGTCGGCATAAAGATTCGCATTTTTAGGTTGTGCAAATCTAATGGATTTGTATTTGAGATGCAATAGGTACAATAAAAAACACATCAATAAAAACTTTTTTATTGATGTGTTTTTGGGAATAGCTTATTCGCTTGTTATTATTTGAAGCGACTGCCTACAACGTCCCAATCAATGATACTCCATAATGCATTTATATGGTCTGCACGTCGATTTTGATAATCAAGATAGTATGAGTGTTCCCATACGTCAAACCCTAATAATGGATTTAATCCATGGCGTACAGGATTGCTACCATTAGTCTCTTTTGTAATGATGAGTTTTCCCTCTTTATCTTCCGATAGCCATGCCCATCCAGATCCGAACAAGCCTACAGATGCTGCAGTGAACTCTTTTTTGAAGTTGTCAAAGCTACCGAAATCTCGTTTAATTGCTTCGGTCAATTTACCTGTTGGTTCACTATGCGCAGGTTTGGGAGAGAACTGCAAAAAGTAGAGCGTGTGGTTCAATACTTGTCCTGCATTATTGAATATTGCACCATCGGGTGCACTAGCGACAATTGCTTCCACTGATTTGTTTTCAAATTCAGTTCCAGGAACTAAATTGTTTAGGTTATTAACATATCCTTGGAAATGTTTGCCATAATGAAGATCTATTGTTTGCTGACTGATTACAGGTTCCAACGCATTGTTAGCGTAAGGAAGTTTTGGCATTGTGTATGACATAATTGAAATCATTAAAGTTGTTAGTAATGTATTCATAAGTTCAAGTATTTATATTTGAAACTTTTGTTATAATAACGTGATATACTTTAGAAATGTTCGGCTATTATTGAACTTTCTCTATCTTTGCACATACTTTAGCTTTTTTTTAGAGACGATACAAATGAAGTCTGATTATATAGATGAATTGAATGAGGGACAACGCGCTGCCGTTCTTTATAATGATGGTCCGTCATTGGTGATTGCCGGGGCAGGGTCGGGGAAAACGCGTGTGCTGACTTATAAAATTGCATATTTGTTGGAGACGGGGTATCAACCATGGAATATTCTGGCACTGACTTTTACCAACAAGGCGGCTCGTGAAATGAAAGATCGAATTGCCCGTCAGGTAGGGGAACAGCGTGCCCGTTATTTATGGATGGGGACGTTTCATTCAATCTTTTTGCGCATTCTACATGCGGAGTCGAAAAGTCTCGGTTTTACTTCACAGTTTACGGTATATGATACGGCAGACAGCAAGAGCCTGTTGCGTTCCATTATAAAGGAGATGGGACTAGATGAGAAAGTTTATAAGCCGGGGAGTATTCAGGCACGGATATCCAATGCCAAGAATCATTTGGTCTCTCCTTCGGGATATGCTGCTAATAAAGAAGCTTACAATAGTGATTGTACTGCTAAAATGCCAGCTATTCGTGATATTTATAGTCGTTACTGGAATCGCTGTCGGCAAGCGGATGCTATGGACTTTGATGATTTATTGTTTTATACCTATATTTTGTTCCGGGATCATCCTGATGTTTTGGCACATTATCAACAACAGTTTTGCTATATACTGGTAGATGAGTATCAGGATACTAATTTTGCTCAGCATAGCATTGTTTTGCAATTGGCGAAAGAACATCAGCATGTTTGTGTTGTGGGCGATGATGCACAAAGCATTTATTCGTTCAGGGGTGCTGATATTGATAATATTCTCTATTTTACCAAGGTGTATCCCAATACGAAGGTGTTTAAGTTGGAACAGAATTACCGTTCGACCCAGACTATTGTGAAAGCTGCCAACAGCTTGATAGAAAAGAATGAACGACAAATACACAAGGATGTCTTTTCGGAGAAGGAGAAAGGAGAAGCCATAGGCGTGTTTCAGGCTTACAGTGATGTTGAAGAAGGGGAGATTGTTGTAAACAAAATAGTGGAACTTCGCCGGAAGCAGCATTATGCATATTCCGATTTTGCTATTTTGTATCGGACAAATGCACAGAGCCGTGTCTTTGAGGAGGCTTTGCGTAAACACAGTATGCCTTATCGGATTTATGGGGGGCTGTCTTTTTATCAGCGTAAGGAAATTAAAGATGTTATTGCTTATTTTCGTTTAGCAGTGAATCCGCATGATGAAGAGGCCTTTAAACGTATTATTAATTATCCTGCACGTGGCATTGGTGATACGACTGTGGGCAAAATTATTGCAGCGGCGACGGAGCACCAGGTTAGTCTATGGACAGTCTTGACAGAACCATTGACCTACGGAATAAATATAAATAAGGGAACTCATACAAAATTACAGGGTTTCCGCGAATTGATTGCCGGTTTTATAGAAAAAGCAATGCATGAGAACGCTTATGAGGTTGGTACGGAAATTATCCGCCAGTCCGGCATCATCAATGAAGTGTGTCAGGATAACTCACCGGAGAATCTTAGCCGGAAAGAAAATATAGAAGAACTGGTAAATGGAATAAGTGATTTTGGTGCGCAAAGACAGGAAGAAGGTAATATGAATATTTCATTGACGGACTATTTATCAGAGGTTTCTCTGCTTACCGATCAGGATTCTGATAAGGACGGAGATACAGAAAAGATTACTTTAATGACTGTTCATTCGGCAAAAGGGCTTGAGTTTAGGAATGTTTTTGTAGTCGGAATGGAGGAGAATCTTTTTCCCAGCGGTATGGTGGGGGATTCGCCAAAGGCATTGGAAGAGGAGAGGCGCTTGTTTTATGTTGCTATAACCCGTGCCGAAGATCATTGTTTCTTGTCTTATGCACGTAGTCGTTTTCGTTATGGGAAGATGGAGTTTAGTAGTCCCAGCCGTTTCTTAAAGGATATCGATTTATGTTTTTTGCGTTTGCCTCAGGAAATGGAACTGCAAACTAAAATCGATGGAGAAGCTTCTGCATTTAGGACAGAGCATCAGATACGTACTTCCCGTCCGGCATTTAATTCCGAACCGTCTCAAAATCATCGTGCTGGTGGCTCTAAACAGCAAATTGTGACTTCTGCCACTCCGCGCAATTTGAAACGAATAACTTCCTCTTTAGACAGTTCCCGTTCTTCTCTTGCATCGTCAAACGCTTCCATAAAGTCCGGACAGCATATAGAACATGAACGTTTTGGTATAGGTGAAGTCTTGCGTGTGGAAGGTGAAGGCGATAATGCAAAAGCCACCATTCGTTTTAAAAATGCCGGTGAAAAACAATTGTTATTGCGTTTTGCCCGGTTTAAAGTTGTTGATTAAGAGCTTTGCCTGATAATAGAGTTAGATTTTATATACGCTATGGATACATTCTATGGTAATTTGAACTATGAATTAAGAAAATGATAGATTTTGCATGTTTCCCTTCTCCATGCTATATCATGGAAGAAGATTTGCTTAGGAAGAACCTCGCATTGATAAAAAGTGTTTCCGATGGTGCCGGTGTAGAAATTATTTTGGCTTTTAAGTCTTTTGCCATGTGGCGGTCTTTTCCCATCTTCCGGGAGTATATAGATCATTCCACTGCTAGTTCCGTGTACGAAGCCCGTTTGGCATTGGAGGAATTTGGCAGCAAGGCTCATACTTATTCTCCTGCTTATACGGAAGCTGATTTTCCGGAAATTATGCGATGTAGCAGTCACATCACGTTTAATTCAATGGCGCAGTTCAGTCGCTTCTATCCAATGACGTTAGAAGAGGGTAGTGGTATATCTTGTGGCATACGTGTCAATCCTGAGTATTCGGAGGTTGAAACCGATCTGTATAATCCTTGTGCTCCGGGGACCCGGTTTGGCATAACAGCCGATTTACTACCGGAAGTTCTACCCGAAGGTATTGAAGGTTTTCATTGTCATTGCCATTGTGAATCTTCCTCTTATGAATTGGAACGGACTTTAATGCATTTGGAAGATAAATTTTCGTATTGGTTTTCCCAGATAAAGTGGCTGAATCTTGGTGGGGGACATTTAATGACTCGTAAAGACTACGATGTAGCACACTTGATAGGCTTGTTAAAGGCTCTGCATGTTCGCTATCCTCATTTGCAAATTATTTTGGAGCCCGGTTCTGCATTCACCTGGCAAACAGGGGTGTTAACTTCGGAAGTTGTCGATATTGTGGAAAATCGAGGCATTCGTACAGCTATTTTGAACGTTAGCTTTACCTGTCACATGCCGGATTGTCTTGAAATGCCTTATCAGCCGGCTGTACGTGGTGCAGAAATAGGGGACAATGGTGGCGGACATCTTTACCGATTGGGCGGAAATTCTTGTTTGAGTGGAGATTATATGGGAGATTGGAGTTTTGATCACAAGTTGCAACTTGGCGAGCGTATTGTTTTTGAAGATATGATTCATTATACTACGGTGAAGACAAATATGTTCAATGGCATTCATCATCCGGCTATTGCATTGTGGACGAGAGATGGAAAAGCTAAAATATTCAAAGAGTTTACTTATGAAGATTATCGGGATCGAATGAGTTGATAATCAAACACTGCCTTTGATAAGGGAGTGACTGTTCTGATGTTGTATTGAAAAAAGTATGCGGAATATTTGCTGTTTTAGGGAATTTCTTTACCTTTGCATCCGCAATCGCGGAAATAGCTCAGTTGGTAGAGCATAACCTTGCCAAGGTTAGGGTCGCGAGTTCGAATCTCGTTTTCCGCTCTCTATTTTTAGAGTGTCGATCTTATACATTATGCCCAGGTGGCGGAATTGGTAGACGCGCACGTTTCAGGTGCGTGTGTCGCAAGGCATGCAGGTTCGAGTCCTGTTCTGGGCACAGAGAAGTCATCCATATTATTGTGTGATGGCTTGATCTGGAGAGATGGCGGAATTGGTAGACGCGCTACTTTGAGGGGGTAGTGACAATTATGTCGTGGGAGTTCGAGTCTCCTTCTCTTCACTAATCTGTTGTTGATGCGGAAATAGCTCAGTTGGTAGAGCATAACCTTGCCAAGGTTAGGGTCGCGAGTTCGAATCTCGTTTTCCGCTCATTTTAATTTTTGTGATAAAAATAAAGTCCTGCAAGGTTTATTCCTACAGGGCTTATTTTTTTATTTATTTCTGTGATTTGAACGAAAAGCCTGTTAGCATTCCATCGTAGCTGTTTGACAGCGAACTGATGCTTTTTAACGTTGTGTTACTGCTTTTACTGGATAAGAAGGTAATCAATTTTAGGAGTTTATCTGAATTAAACAATAAATCCATTTTATCGGAGGTGCAATTCACTTTTGCACTTAATCCGATCAGTGATACAAACTTTAAATTTACTTTTTTTGCTGAAGCCTCATATGAATAGGTACCATTCATATTTCTCGTTCCTACTTTTGCATTAAAAGTACTATCAGTATTGAAGGTGAAGGTCATTTTACCAGCTGTAATGCCTACTCTTCTCAGTTGTTGGTCAATTTTCCCTTCAACCGTACTTGACGCAACACTTCCTCCGGCTTTCATCAGTAAGTTTTCTGATTTGAATTCTACGGCTGAACCGGTAAAGGTCCATGTCCCAGTTATATCTGCTGTGTTTGTTCCGGTAATGGTATTGACAGCCTTCTCTACCCCGCCAAACAAACTTTTAAGCGATTGAGCCTGACTCTTGGTAGATATTAATGCTAAAGCAATTACTGCCATTGAAAATACATACTTTTTCATGTTGTTAAATAACTTTGTTTTTAAAAAAGATCTTTATTTATTTGTTCTATGTAATTTAATATTTCATTTCTCCCCATTCTATTTTCAGAAGAAGTAATAAAATAAGGAGGAATTTCTTCCCAGTTTTCCTTTAACTTTTCGAGATATTGAGCGATGTTGGCATTCAATTTACCCCCCTTCAATTTATCAGTCTTGGTGAAAACAATAGAAAAGGGGACATTGTTCTCGCCGCACCATTCTATAAATTCAAGATCTATTTTTTGAGGTGTCAGCCTGGCGTCAATCAGTATAAACAGGTTTGTCATCTGTTCCCGTTCCAGTATGTAGTCTTCAATAATGCGTTGTATTTGGGTCAATCCTTTTTGTCCCCTTTGGGCATATCCATATCCTGGCAAGTCCACTATATACCAGTTCTTGTTTATCAGAAAGTGATTGATAAGCATTGTCTTTCCCGGCTTGGAAGAGGTCAATGCTAGTCCTTTCCGATTGGTCAGCATGTTGATGAGGCTGGATTTCCCTACATTGGAACGTCCTATAAAAGCGTATTCAGGTAAGTTTCCTGCAGGACATTTACGCACATCTGTATTACTAATAGTAAATTCGGCACTTGTTATTTCCATTTCTTGTGTTTAGTTCGGTTTCTCTTACTGTGGCAAAGGTAGTACTTATTTTGAAAATCCTCGTTTAGTGTGCAGATTTCTGTTTATCTTTGCCCGCAACAGCTGAATATGGAAATATGAGTGAACAATTTTCTTCTATATTATTGGAAAGAGCCGTAAGTGAATTTGCCAAACTTCCGGGGATAGGACGGAAAACAGCAATGCGTTTGGTTTTGCATCTTTTACAACAGGATACAATGGCAGTAGAAGCTTTTGGTAATGCCATAATCACTTTAAAACATGAAGTAAAATATTGTAAGGTCTGTCATAATATCTCCGATACCGAGATCTGCCGGATATGTAACAATCCCCAACGGGATGCATCCACTGTTTGTGTCGTAGAAAACATAAGAGACGTGATGGCGGTGGAAGCTACACAGCAATTCCGGGGCTTGTATCATGTATTAGGCGGTATAATATCCCCGATGGATGGAGTAGGGCCCGGTGATTTGCAGATTGATAGTTTGGTGCAGCGTGTAGCTGGCGGTGGAGTGAAAGAGGTTATTCTGGCATTGAGTACTACGATGGAAGGAGATACCACCAATTTCTATATTTATAGAAAATTGGAGAAAATGAATGTAAAACTTTCTGTTATAGCAAGGGGCATCTCCGTGGGAGATGAATTGGAGTATGCCGATGAAATAACCTTAGGGCGTAGCATTGTAAATCGTACTCCCTTTACAGGAGCAAATTAAGAGAAATCAAACACATGGAAAAACAGATAAAACTTATAACGAACCGCCTTAAACTGATTTTTATTCTTTTTTGGGCGTTGCCCGTGCTAGGAGTGATTGTTGGCGAAACAGGAGAAGACTGGGTGGGCATATATGCCGGTGATGTTAGTACGACATATTATGCTGAAACTTTGATAATTTTATTAACAGCTATTTGTGTGCCGTTTTCACTAAAGCTTTTTGCGGTTGTCATGAATAAAAAGATAGATAAAGTAACTATCCCTCATGCTTTGCGGTTGTATTGGCGTTGGAGTTGCATACGTATGTTACTGTTATTTCTTCCTGTCGCCACTGGCTTTATGATTTATTATATGGTGTTAAGCAATACGGGAGCACTTTGTGCGCTCATCTCTTTGACTGCATCATTGTTTTGCCTGCCAAGCGAAGAGAGATTACGAAAAGAACTGCATATTGATAAAGAAGAGGGGGAGTGAATATGTTTAGTGCGACTGCACTGTTTTGAGATTTTGAAGGTGTTAACTCTATTTAGATAATACAATATTTCAATGAAACATCCTTATTTTTTGAATGATCGTATTCGTCTCCGTGCTATGGAACCGGAGGATTTGGACGTTATATATGAGATAGAAAATGAGCCGAAGGGATGGGATATCAGTAATTTCACAGTCCCTTACTCGCGTTATGCGATTAAACAATATATGGAGAATTCGCAATGTGATATGTTTGCGGATAAGCAACTCCGTATGATGATTGTTCGCCGTGCGGATGACGTTGTAATAGGGATCATTGATATTAGCGATTTTATACCTATGCATTCGCGTGGTGAAGTAGGCATTGTGATACGAAGAGAGTTCCGTGGTGAAGGTTATGCAAAAGATGCTTTGATGTTGCTTTGTGATTATGCCTTCGACTTCTTGTATTTGAAACAGTTAACGGCTCATATCGCTGTGGACAATGAGACCAGTTTGCACCTATTTACATCTTGCGGATTTAAACGGTGTGGACTTTTAAAGTCCTGGTGGTTTCTGGAAGGGGGATTCAAGGATGTGGTTTTATTGCAGCGAATTCGTGAGGCCTAATTCATGGTTGGTATTTGTGGAAATCGCGACCATGTTTCATATTTGCTACCTAATTTGCCTAATGCTTTTTTCCAAAGTTCGGCACTGTTCTTTTCATCCATCAGGGATGTGGCGTCTTCTTTACCTATTAACCAGTTATTCTCCTTTATTTCTTGGAGAAGTTGTTCGTACTCCCAACCGGAATATCCTAAGAAGAACCGGATTCTTCCTTCAAATGAATTACCTTCCAGTATAAATTGTTTAATGATGTCAAAGTCTCCATTTAAGTAGACACCTTTGCCTACAGGCAATGCATCAGGTACTTCCTCTATTGTATGTAGATAAAATAGAGTGTCGGTGCTCAACGGACCTCCTTTATAAATAGGAATCTCTTCCGTATATTGAAATTCATTTAGTATATCATTCAAATATAAGGGGAGAGGCTTATTTAAAACGATCCCCATTGTTCCATCTTGTGTATGATCCACTAATAGAATTACAGAACGGCCAAACATACGATCTTGTAGGAAAGGCTCTGATATTAAGACTTTTCCCCGGGCAGGCATAACGTTGTTAGTCTCTATTCTGAATATATTTGCATTCGTATCCATGCCACTAAAATACAAATAATTTCGAGAAAAGCAAAAAATAAGTATCCTTTTTACAAAAAGCTCTCCTTTTTATTTTACAGGATGGTTCATGGCAAAGAGTGCCATACGCTCATCCAACTGCTTATATTGATGTTCCTGAATAAATGAAGTACAAGCCCGTAATCCTTCCTGATCACTTCCTGTGGTGATAAGAGATATGGCACTGACCCCATAATACATCAATTCCTTAGCCAAATCTCCGCTACTCATTCCCGGATAGCCAATCGTAAAATAGAAGCCATCTGCAACCGGTTCTCCAAGGTCATTATCATATACCAGATGAAAGCCGTGATGCAGGAAAATCTCTTTGAGTTTATGAGCACGTTCGCCATATACTTTCACTTCATTCAGGAAATTGTATTTTCCTTCGTTGGCTGCTTTTAACATTGCTGCCAGAGCATACTGTGCCGAATGACTGGTGCCGGAGGATAAAGCATAAAGAATGCGTTGGATAAATACAGACCCGAATGTTCCGCCGCCGTATCGTTTGGTAAGTCCCGGGTAGGAACGGTGATATAATTTATTGGAGATGCAACTTACTCCAATGCGTTGTCCTGCATAACTGAATGCCTTGGATCCGGAAATGAGAAGTACGTAATTGTCGGTATAATGTGCTACAGTGGGTTGATATGGAGGTGCAAACGGCTTACTGAGATCCCGGCGGAAATCCATTGCAAAATAAGCCAAGTCTTCCAAAACAATGACATCATATTGAGTTGCCAGTTCACCGATGGTACGGAGTTCCTCCTCTTTCAGGCATATCCAACTGGGATTGTTCGGATTAGAGTAAATGATAGCGGAGATATTCCCTTTCTTCAAATAATTCTCCAGTTTCTCTTTTAATTTACTTCCCCGGTAATTGTAGACGTCGAAGGTTTCATGTTTTTGTCCCATCACCACCAACTGTTGTTTCTGAACGGGAAATCCGGGATCGATAAATAAGATGGTATCCCGTTCTTCGTTACACTGGCTGCATGTGAGGAATGAAGCAAAGGTGCCTTGCATGGAACCGGTTACAGGAACACAACCTTCCGGTTTCAAATCTACGTTGATAAAAGCTTTGATGAATTGTGATGCTTCCTCTTTTAATAGGGGTAGTCCGTTAATGTCCGGGTAGAGGCTGGCTATGCCACTTTGCAGGGCATCTATTTCCGCCTTTACTCCAATAGCGGAAGGGGGCAGACCAGGAACTCCCATTTCCATTTTTATAAATTCCACACCCGATTCATTTTCTGCCTTGGCTGCAATGGCTTTTACTTCACGAATGGTTGCCTTACCAAAGTCTCTGATATCAAATTCTTGTATAATTCGGTCAACCAACTCTTTTTTAATGGGAGTATTTTTCATAGTTTTTCCTCTTGAACTTATATGCTGAAATGTTCCATCTTGTTTTTTGGTATTGCAAAGTTAACATAATTATCTTATAATCAAGTCCTCTTGAAAAAATATAAAAAAAGTTCTTTTTATGCCTTGCAAATTTCAAAGATTTATCTACCTTTGCATCCGCAATTGAGAGAAATTGATTCAAAATAAAATATTGGTGCGTTAGTTCAGTTGGTTAGAATACATGCCTGTCACGCATGGGGTCACGGGTTCGAGTCCCGTACGCACCGCTCATAACGATATAGTAGTTAAAAGGCTCCGAAATTTAATGATTTCGGAGCCTTTTTTCCTTCCTTCTCTTAAAAGCTGTAAAACATTTTATATATAGCCTTTCAAAACGCTTTGTATTGATTGATACTATTTAGCTAAAATCCATTTGTATAGTTTGTTTTTATACTTCACTTGATTTGCGCCTTTTAAATACAATTGAGTAATGCATTTGTCTTTCGTGAGGAGCTTTATAATTGAATACCATTCATTTATTTAATGCTCTTCATTGCATCAGTTCTATATTCTTCTTTCAATTGATTAATAAAGTACAAAGCATCTTCCTTCGCAGATGAAGTTTTCTTAGCTTCATAAGTATTAGTATATCTTTCAGCTCTATCTAATAAAGACTTGTTACAATCAACATTAACTAGCCAACTGCCATCTCTCTGTTTTGCGCATGATAAGCCATATACATTTTTACCTGATGAAAGCTTTGCATCAGATTGGATCGTAACACCCTTTAAAAGAACTGAAAAATCGCGATGATAAATGAATTCATTAGATAAATCAGTTGAAGGACAAGCAATTTTCAATGTTAAGGTATTACCTGATACACTTTTTGTTATAACACAATTCCTTTTTAGGTAGTTATATTCATAAACTTCATCCGCTGTTGCAAACCAAACAATATCCGTTCCGTCTTTACCATATTTATCATTGATTGCAGTAAATAAGTCAAGAATAAATTGGAACTTTTCAGGAGCATGAGAAAAGTCATTCAGCCAATCATAAGTACTGTTAGCAGCAGCTACATCAATAGCTGGTATCAGCTCATCATATTTTGGTGTTGGTTCAATAAAACGACGGGCAATACATTTATTTTTGAGATTGATATTATCAGCTGCAAGAGAGGGCGTTATCGGATCAGGACCATCCAATATAAAAACAACGTCCTCATATTCTCTAGCAGCAGTTACATAATTATCATTTCCATTAGGACGTGCAAGAATCTTCATTTTACGACCTATCATATCCTTGGTCTTTTGATTACAAATCTTTAAACCAGACAATATACCGGATACTTCCTTTATATTAAAAAAGGTAGAATCTACATCATGAAGATAGAGATCACATCCAAAATCAACCAAAGGAACTACATCTTTCCACACCAGATAGGGATAATATTGATCCACTGCATGGTTTGTCGGTTCCATAAAATTATCAATACTAGAATTACTATTATCAGGCCAAATGGATACTCCAAAAGCAAATCGTCGTTCGTTTCCACAACCATCGGTATATCCCAGTGTTTTTGTCGGAGTTGATCCGGTTGTTTTCGTTTGTCCGACATGGAAAAACTTATTATCATCTACCCACTTTTTATTTATTGTGCAGAAAGCCTTACCGTATGCTTGCGCTACATCGTCATCAAAAGTATAACTATAGACGAACTTTTTATTATACTTCAATTGAGGAAATGAAACCTGCACATCATTCACGTTAACTCCTCCTGAAAGAGGAATAGTTACATAGACTTCATTCCAGTCAAATGTTGTAGGAACACTCAAGTCCGGAAGTTTCGTTTCTTCATTTCCGTCGTCAGGTTTATCTCCTTTGTAGAGATCAGTAGTTTTCAGACAACTATTTAAAGACATGACAGCCATTAAGCAGAACAGCCAATACAGTATTAATCTCCTCCTCATAACGTTGTAAATATAAAAAGATGTAGCAAAGTTACATATATAAATCAATAAAAGAAGTCGAATATATAAATAATTTTATTTGTATATTAATTTAGACTTAATTACATTTGGCGGCATAACAAATATATCCTTGTAAAATCTCAATAGCTATAACGATTTTCTCCTCTTCCGTCGTCCCATTTTTTTTGTGGATATATTAGCAACATTTCCGACTATTTATAGATATTAAAGGCACTCTGTGTATTCGAGAATAGAACGATTTGTGAAGAGTAACAGACATTAACTAAAATCATATTGTATCTCTTTATTGAAGAAACTTTTTTCCCAATAATCATATTATCTCTGTTATAATAAAGACTTGAGAAGGTAAGATAAAATTAGCTCTTGCAATAATTTCGTTTGGTAAGAGCAAAAATAAATAAGTCAAGAGTATAATTATTTATTGCAAGGGCAAAAAAGACCGTGTGTTGATAGTAAACAGATGATCTCTTTAGCTCAAGTAGATGGTCTATTGCACCTCAACAGCATATCTGTTTTATCTCAACTGACCGTCTTTTTACTCCAACCAGATATGCTATTAGAACTGTGAGTGGTAGACTCCCCGATTAGGGATACTAAAAACGGATTATAACTGTAGCCGCAGGTCATACAAACATGCTTTTACTTCTGTTTCACTACCAATATGCTTCCCGTCATCATCGGATAGTTTTACGCATTCGCACCATTCCTGATTAGCATTCATTTTGCATTGCGTCAATTTCATCACGATGTTTGAAGGTTTGAACCCGGTATCGTTGGTCAGATTCGTACCGATTCCAAAAGCACATCTGATTCTCCCTTCGCAATACTGCTGAATGTCGAGTGCTTTTCCAAAGTCAAGCGCATTGCTGAAGATGATGGTTTTTGTGGTTGGATCAACTCCTAACTTGCGATAACGTGCAATAAGCTTGTCGGTAAAGTCAAATTCATCACCGGAGTCACAGCGTACACCATCAAAAAGTTTGGCTTGTTTGCGGCTCAGGTTACTTAGAAAAACGGAAGAAGTATAAGTATCGGACAAGGCAATGCCCAGATCTCCATCGTAAACATTCACCCAGTTCTCTAATGCCATGTAGTTGGCATGTTTGTATCCGAATTGGGCGCCGTGAAACATAAACCATTCGTGTGGATGTGTACCCATAGGCTTCATGTCGTACTTCATTGCAAAATAGCAGTTGGAAGTGCCCGTACAATATTTCGAAGTCTTTTTTAAGTAGCCTATGACTTGATCCTGCACATCGAAGGAAAAGCGCCGCCGTGTGCCAAATTCAGAAAAAGATAGTGCATGCTCATTAGACAAATTTACTTTCTCGGATAGCTTACTGATAATATCCTCCATATCAGCTTCATTACCCAACGTTTGATTCCTTATTTCAGATACGATGGCAAGCAGGGGTACTTCATAGAGCGTTGCTTTGTATAGATGGTCCGTGATTTCAATATTAAGATGGTGATCTTCATCCAAACTGATTCTTATTTTATCCGGCTGGAAACAAAAGGAAGAAAGCCATTCCCAATATACTCTGGGTAAGAAACGGCAATGACAGGTCATGTACTCCAATTCATTCTCAGTCAGCTTTATTTGCGCCATTTCGTTTACCGCCTCCTTAAGTTTCTTCAGAAATTTATCCGTATAGGCTGTTTCATCTCTGTCCTTGAAACTGAAAGTTCCTATGGCATAAGGAAATAGCTTGATATAGGCATAGGAAGTCGTAAACTTATAAAGGTCGGTATCCAGTATGGTATGAATCATTATTCACTGTTTTAAGACGTATAACGTTAAATTCGGGCATGAAGATAGTGACTTTTTCTCATCCGCGTATTATTTAATTGTAAGCAATTAAATGATGATATAATCCTGTCATAAGACATAGGATTAAATGTTCATATATTGAAAGAGATGCTATGTTAATACATCCTCCCCCAAATGAGTTTGTGACTCACGCAATTCGCGGTCTTTTATTTCTTGGGCTTTCCGTGCATAGACAATGAGGCGGATGGAACTGTCGTATGTGATATAATTCCATATCCAGTTTAATAGGACGAATATCTTATTACGAATCCCCAGTATTGAACGTAAATGCACTACTAACCAAGTCAGCCAGGCAACCCATCCGCTAAAATGCAATTTAGGTAAATCTACCACAGCAGAATTCCGCCCTACGGTAGCCATGCTTCCCAAATTTTTATAGTGGAAGGGCCGTAAATCTTTTCCTTTTGATAAGCGTTTAAAATTTGCAGCAAGTAACGTGGCTTGTTGGATGGCGACCTGTGCGAGTTGCGGATGTCCGTTAGGATAAGCATCTTCCGTTTGTATACATTGATCACCTATGGCAAAAACATTATTCAATCCTTTTACACGGTTGTGCTCGTCTACCATGATTCGTCCGCCGTGACCTATCAGTTCAGTGTTGAAGTTTCCGATGCGTACGGCCGTCACCCCGCTTGTCCAAATGAAGGATCGGGTAGGGATCGTATCTCCATTCTCAAACACTACTTCCCGGTTGGTATAATCGGCCACTCTTTGCCCCAGGATTATTTTCACTCCCATTTTCTCCAATGAGTTATAGGCTGCTTTTGAAGCACTATCCGACATTGTATGCAATAGTTTATCATTGGCCTCAACCAGATAGATATGCACATCCTCCCAATTTAGTTCCGGGTAATCTTTTGGCACGACGTAGCGCTTCATTTCACTCAATGCACCGGCTATTTCAATACCTGTGGCTCCTCCACCGACAATTACAATATTGAGTAACTCCCGCTTTTCTTCTTCCGTAGTGCAGGTGATGGCACGTTCGAAGTTTGCGAGTAAAGCATTGCGTAGTCCCATTGCTTCTGAAATGCTTTTCATGGGCATTGCAACCTCTTCAAAGTGCTTGTTGCCGAAAAAATTGGACGTTGTACCCGCCGCAAATACCAAGTAGTCGTATTCTATTTTTCCAATGGAAGTTTGCAATAGATTATGTTCAGGAACAATAGCCCGTGCTTCGGCCATACGGAAGTAGAAGTTTTTTTTCCGGTTTTTATATACATTTCTGAAAGGGAAAGCGATGGAAGATGGTTCCATACCGGCAGTCGCCACCTGATAGATTAGCGGTAAAAACTGGTGATAGTTGTTTTTATCTACAAGCACCACCTGATAATCGCTACCTTTCAGCTTATTGGCCAATTGCAGTCCTCCGAATCCGCCACCTACAATGACGATTCTCTTTTTATTATTTCTGGCTATGTTTATACTCATAATAGAATGTTTATATTCTTCTGTTTGTGAGTAAAAACAGTTCCTTAAGGAACTTTGTTTGCCCGTTTATGTTCTTTTAAAACCGGCTATTGGGGAGTTCGCATATCAGACCTGATGTTTTCGTTCTATTTTAGTACATTCTCGTATAAAGAATAAGGACGGACGCCTATTGTTGTGGAAATACGATTTTGAAATTCTCTTTCATGTTCACAATATGCCAGTTATTCACTTTCATTGTGTCCCTCCATGCCGGCAGTGCTTCTCCATGCCACGGCTGATAAGCATATTCCCGTTGGGCATCATCGTGGTTAAGAAGGAAAACCAAGTGGGGCAGTGTATTGGTTGAGGTTAATCTGAACATTCCAAAGTCTCCCGTAGTGTTTCCAAAAGCAAATATTGGGGTCTTGCCAATGCGGTTATAAATATTCAGTGTCTTTCCGCCTTCATTATTATAGGGCTCGCGCATGCTGGGCAGCAGATTGAAAGCAGTGTGTTTATCTGGGGAGTATACCGGTTCTTTTGCCTGTCTTGTCCCGATAAGATGGGCACGGTCTATGCCCAATAACTCGGGGCAAATACTCCATAATAAACTTTGTAGTGATCCTGAAACAACATAGACACTGAATTGGTTTTCTTTCAGATATTCAACTAATTCTTTCATAGGAGGGTAGTAGGTCTTGTTCAGCGTCATGTGATAATCCGGTTGTTTGGCTTCGGTAAAGTATTTCTGGCAGAATTTAATGTAGTCTTCGTTATCTTTCCCTTTAAATGCATGGAGTACCATAGCTTCAATTTTGCTTCCCCAATGGTTTAATACGGTTGTATCACCCGGATTGGTTTGCAACTTCCTGGCATATTGATAAATGGTATCGTTTAGCAAAGTGGAATCTTGTTGCGTTTGCTGATAGAGCCCGTTTACGGCAGCATACATTTCCAGCCAAAGCGGTTCTTCACAAGCTATTGTTCCATCCAAATCGAATACAGCGATCCGGTCTTCAGTAGGGATGGCGGGTACTTTGTTCTTCACGAAATCGATGATTTCCTTTTTTACTATTGTCTCATTCCATGAAGGAAGAGGGTCTTTTTCCTTGTTTGAACAGGATGTGGACAGTACAAATAGGCTGATGATAAGAAAATAGGGATAGCTTTTCATAACAGATACTGTTTAATGTTTTTTGAATAATTAAAAATAAAACTATTTATTAGGACTCTTATTCTTGCTTAATAATAATTAGCTATTAATAATATATGCTTATTATTCTAATTTTAGTATCAGGCGAAGTTTATTTCTTTTTTAAAGTCGCTTGTATTAGTCGATTGGTGAATTTTTGCAGCACATTGCCAAGACTATATTTTAATTTGAAATATCTGGTAACTTATTTGCAGAAGTTAACCAAATCTGTTACATTTGCCAATGTTAATTGCAAAATAGGTTTTATTAGTTCTTTTATATTAATAGAAACTTATGTAAAATGAAAAGGATATTGGTTAGTGGAGGTGCGGGGTTCATTGGGTCGCATCTTTGCACAAGATTGATAAAAGATGGTCATTATGTAATTTGCTTGGATAACCTGTTTACGGGTTCTGAGGCAAATTTCGCACATTTAAAGAATAATCCGAATTTTGAGTTTGTATTTCACGATGTAGAATATCCTTATTTTGCAAAGGATATTGATGAAATATATAACTTGGCGTGTCCAGCTTCTCCTATTCATTATCAATATGATGCAATTAAGACTATAAAAACTTCGGTATTGGGTGCCATAAATATGCTTGGGCTGGCTAAAAGAAATAATGCAAAAATTTTGCAGGCATCTACAAGTGAAATATATGGAGACCCTATAATTCACCCACAAATAGAAAATTATTGGGGAAATGTAAATCCAATTGGCATTCGTTCTTGTTATGATGAAGGTAAGCGTTGTGCTGAAACTTTATTTATGGATTATTACCGGCAAAATAAAGTGCGGATAAAAATTATTCGCATATTCAACACTTACGGGCCTCGTATGTTGCCTAATGATGGGCGGGTGGTTTCTAATTTTGTGGTTCAGGCTTTACAAAATCAGGACATCACGATCTATGGAGAAGGTAATCAGACACGGAGCTTTCAATATGTGGATGATTTGATAGAGGGTATGGTGCGTATGATGAACACGGAAGAGGATTTCATAGGCCCGGTAAATATTGGCAATCCTATGGAATTTTCCATTTTGGAACTGGCTGAGAAAGTGATACGATTGAGTGGTTCTAAATCAAAGCTAGTATTTAAGCCTCTTCCCCATGATGATCCAAAACAACGCCAACCGGACATTACGTTGGCTAAAAGAAAACTGGAATGGCAACCTACTATTGAGTTGGAAGAAGGTTTGCTTTATATGATAGAATATTTTAAGGACTATCGTTCTTGATTAAAATAAAATTGTAAACGGGAATAAACTGCATAGAAAAGATGAATATGGAAATTAACCCCTCGGAGTATAAGATTCTCATCGTTGATGATGTCATGTCGAACGTGCTATTGCTTAAAGTTCTTTTGACGAATGAGAAATTTGCAATAGCGACCGCAACTAACGGTCGCCAAGCTTTAGAACAGGTAAAAAAGGAAAATCCAGACTTAGTGTTATTAGATGTGATGATGCCGGATATGAGTGGTTTTGAAGTGGCTCAACAATTGAAAGCTAATCCTGACACTTCTGATATTCCCATTATCTTTTTGACTGCATTGAATAGTACTACTGATATAGTGAAGGGCTTTCAGGTAGGTGCCAATGACTTTATATCAAAACCGTTTAATAAGGAAGAGTTAATCATTCGTGTTTCTCATCAGATTTCTTTGGTAGCAGCAAAACGTATTATTGTGAAGAAGACGGAAGAGTTGCAACATACCATTGCAGGGCGTGATAAACTCTATTCCGTTATTGCGCATGACTTGCGTTCACCTATTGGTTCTATAAAGATGGTGCTGAATATGCTTATCATGAAGTTGCATCCTGATAAAATTGGCAATGAATTGTACGATTTGCTGACTACAGCTAATCACACTACGGAAGACGTTTTCTCTTTATTGGATAATCTGCTTAAGTGGACTAAAAGCCAAATAGGTAAATTGAATGTGGTATATCAGGATGTTGATCTTGTAGAGTTGACGGATAGTGTGGTTGAGATATTCAATATGATGGCCGGTATGAAGAAAATCAACATTAAAGTTGAGAAACCCGAAAAGTTGGTCGTATATGGTGATATTGATATGGTTAAGACGGTCATACGTAATTTGCTGAGTAATGCAATCAAGTTCAGTAATGAAAATACGGAGATTGTGGTGCGGTTGACAAAACAAGAGAATATGGCAGTGGTAAGTGTACAAGATCATGGCTGCGGCATTGACGCAGATGGACAAAAGAAACTCTTGCATCCTGATACGCATTTCAGTACATTTGGTACAAAAAATGAAGAAGGTTCCGGATTGGGATTACTTCTTTGTCAAGATTTTGTTAAGAAAAATGGCGGAAATCTTTGGTTTGTATCAGAAAAGGGCGAAGGATCGACTTTTAGTTTTTCTATTCCGATACAAGAGTAAGAGTCCCGATCTTATAATTGAAGCCGATGGTTTGCCGCTTTGCTAATGGAGACTATCGGTTTTTCTTTGGATCATTCTTTACCTGTTTCTTTGTTTCTTCGCTCTTGTTATTAAGTTTATCAGGGCGTTAAGAGATTTATATTTCAATTCTGTTAACTTACCGTTTGCACAAACTCTTGTAATCACAAAATTCACATTTCTTGGTATCCGATGTCTGTGTGAAAGGCTCTTCCCAACTGAATATCTCTTCTAAAAGTGTGTATAGACGTTCACGGAACTCATCTTCATAAAAAGCAAAATTGTTCACTGGAATTTTAGGTTTGCGTGCTTCACCCATCTCTATGACCGGAGAATAGGCATCCGATGCAGCACGGTGGATGTAGAGGAGGGACGGGGCTACTTTTAAAGCCTGCTTACGGCACATGATGGCGGCATATAGAAAGGTTTGGAAAATGTAGTTGGGACGTTTCTCTGCCGGAGTAAATAGTTGTTCCACATTTAGAGGCGTTTGTGGTTTACCTCCGGTTTTATAGTCTACTATTCGCAGCGTGTCTCCTTTGCTGTCCATGCGGTCTATGGTACCTCCTATTTGAAGTTGTAATTCCCCCACAGAAGTATTGACCATTACTGTTTCACTGACCCCTTTTTCCATACCTTCAATGCAGAACGGTGCGTATTGCAGATCATTACGCAGTAATTGACGGAGGTATTCGTTAATTACTTTGGCATTTATAAGCTGAATGCCATTGTACTCCGATTTCTCGTTGATGGGGATATGAAAGAAATCTTCTTTAAAGGCTTGGTCTACAATATCCTGTAGCTTTATGTCGTTGTGTAATAATTGTTCTAAATCTTCTTTGCTTACCTCTTTTCCATGAGTACAGAGTGATTTGTATGCCAACTGTGCCGATTTGTGAAAGAGAGTACCGAATAAAGCCGAGTCTATTTCTGCACTGACTTCATCCGGCGCTTTTAGTCCTGCCACATAACGGTAGTAAAATCTTAGCCGACAGTCCAGATAAGCATTTAGTGCCGAAGGAGAAAGAAAAGCTTTGGGGTGGACATTGATGTCATAAGTATGATGCATCTTTGTAATCATCTCTGGCGTTTTTTCAATGCTAATTTCCGGGCTGTTTTGGGGAGACTGTCCCGTTTCAAGGTATTCTCTTGAAATGTGATGTGGTGACTCTGTGAGGAATTGCAACATGAAGCGGGACATTTCTCCGCGGTTCAATCCGTCCGAGGCGGTATTATAGAGCAGGGTGATATTCTCAGCCCTTTGTATTAACCTATAAAAATAGTAGGCGTAAACCGCATTTTTATGTTCTATGGTTGTCATGCCGAAAGCTTTGCGTAGATTGTAGGGGATGAATGAAGATTCCCCATCGGCTTTGGGCAGTTGTCCTTCGTTGAGAGAGAGCATAATCAGGTTGCGGAAATCAAGGTTACGGGTTTCCAGTACTCCCATAATTTGCATACCAATGGCAGGTTCACCATGGAAAGGAATGGTGGCAGAGCCCAGTAAGCGATTGAGCAGCCGCTTCAATGTACTTATTTGTAGATTGAGCTCTCCGCTTTCCATTAAATTGAGCAAGCGGTTAATCAGGGTATAGCTTTTGAAGAGAGATTCCCGGTAAAGCTGGTTGAAGATGTCTTCAGTTTCTTCTTTCTGTCGGTAGAGTACGGATACTTCGCGCAGCATGTCAGTGAGATAGCTGCATAGGGAGGTAGCGTTACCTTGTGGCGTGAACAACTTGTTTAGAAATTCATCCTGTTTCAGTTCCGAAGGCAGCGGATAAAAGCGATTGTCTTTAGACAGCTGCTTCTCCAGTGATTCCGCCTTAGAGGAGAGCTGGCGTACATAAGGATGCTTTAATGCCGTCTGCACCGCTTCGTAAATATATCGTCCTGTGTCGGTACGGTATCCCGTGGTTTGCAATTCTGTCAGCGCATTGATAAAACTGTAGGCCGGGGTTTGCGCAAGAGGGAATCCCATCGTGATATTCACATTCTTCACTTCTTGTGGGATGGAATGCAACACAGGCAGTAGCAGAGCTTCGTTGCAGAGAACCACCGCATTTTCTTTTTCTTTTATATCCGGATTTTTGATTATGGTATTGCGTACCCATTCCGGTAGGTAACGGGCTTGTGCATTTTCGGTAGGTGCAGAAATATAACGTACGGTTTTGGGTTGCCGTATGACGTCGAAACAGCTTTCCGGCAGTTCATTGGGAAACAGTTTAAGGTTACGGAGAATAAATTCCCCGGCTTCATGCGTATAAGGGAGCTGTTGCTCACGAGGAAGCTTGGTGTAGAACACATCATAATCCCAATAGAACAATGCTTTTCCGGCATCATGCAACTGCTCAAAGAACCGTGTTTCCACTTTGTTCAGTACGTTGAATCCTACAAATACGTAGTGGTCGTACTTCAATTCATCGGTCTTCAGTTCTTCCATGACCTGCCTGTACATCATACCTTCGTACGAAATACCCATTTCGGTGAGATTAGTCCGGAAATGACGGTAAATGTCTCCCAGCTTATTCCACATTGAGATGAACTTTTCTTTGAGTTGAGTGCGCTGCTCAATGGAGAAATTTTGGAAGAATTGCTGGATTGCTTGCTCTTGTTCGGGATTAATGAAATCATAATCGTCCATGATGTTCTTCAAGTCCTGCAAGTTGGAGAAGAGACGGTCGGCATCAACCAGATTCTTATCTACATCATCAAAATCACTGATGAGAAGTTCGCCCCAAAAGTAAAAGTCGTCTAAAGATTCTTCGCTATGAGTCTCTTCGCAGAATACCTTATATAATTCGCACACCAAACGGATGGGGTCTCCCGCTTTGAGGGAAGACAGTTGGCGGAAAAGCTCACTGATACTGATGTAAGCCGGTGACCATAACGGGCTGTCGCTTTGCATGGCCAGATATTCATTGAAGAAAAGTCCGGCACGTTTGTTTGGGAATACAATGGCAACCCGTGAGAGGTCGTTTCCTATTTTATGATAAAGGTCCTGTGCTACTAATTGAAGAAATGTCTGCATACTGTTCTTTTGTTTTACGGGGTTAATCAGGATTACTGGTTCCTACTTTTTCCAATTCACCTTGCGATACATACCAGAGATAGCCTTGTATGTCTTCTTTGGAATATCCCATGCGGGCAAGCAATTGCATATACCCGGCTACCTGTCCGCTGTACTTTTTACTCTTCTTTCCGAATTTAAAGTCCACCACTACTACTTTGCCGTTTCGCATCATGACGCGGTCGGGACGACGGGTTTGCAACTCTCCGTTTTCCTGCCAAATGATGTCACATTCATTGAACAACCGCCAGCTTCCCGAGTACCAATCCTGTACCTGTGGAAGAGAGAATGCTTTATGGGTAAGTTCCCTGATTTCTTTTTCGGTTTCCGGTTTACCAATGATACCTTCAAAAACCAGGCGATCAATGGCTCCGTCAATATCATCACTGGATTCAATGTCAGAGAAGAGCGTGTGCAGCAGGCGTCCACGGTTGATGAAGCGACTTCCTGATTCCTCTTCATCAAGTCCCTGAATGAAATCAGCTGAACGATTGGATTGCCTGAACTCAATGTCATGCCGCATGCTTTCCATATGGATGGGCAGTTTTGTTTTTAGGCCTTTTGCTTGCTGTTCCTTTTCACTTTCGTCTGTTGAATATAGATTCCCTAACTCAAAGGGTTCCTCTTCATTCCATTCCATATCCAACGATTTTGCAGCTTCCGACAAAGCATTGGTCAAAAGTTCGGATACAGTTCCTTTTTGCCCCTTCTTACTCCAAATTATCAGGTTCTTTCCAGCACGGGTAAAGGCAACATATAGCAAATTTAAATTGTCCACCCAAAGTTGTAGGCGCTCATGCAGATAGTCGTTCTTGTAAACAGACTCAGCCATAGTGGAGGAGTAGTTTACAGGGACAATGTCCAGTGCATTGAACGGAGCTTCGGGAGGAGTACACCAGATCAACTGATTATTAGTCTCATTTTCCAACTTCCAGTCACAGAAAGGAATTAATACCGTGTGAAATTCCAATCCTTTTGATTTATGTATGGAGAAGATACGTATTCCTTCCATTTCTCCACTGGGGATGGTCTTGGCGCATAACGTTTCGTCCCAATAGCGGATAAAGGCATCTATGTCTGATGAATTGTTTTCCAGGTATTCTGTCACTGCATCAAAGAATGAAAACAGGTAAGCGTCCTGATTTTCAATGTTACTCATGCCGAATATGCTAAACAACTCTTCCAGTAATTCATAGAGCGGCATGAGGCGTAACGTTTTCATTTGTGAAATAAAAGCCTTCGGCAAGGTTTCTTTTTCATCTGCTGTGAAAATATTATTCCAGTCACCTGACGGATTGGAGGAGGCATTTTGGGACGTTAGACCGGTTCCTTGATTGCTTTCTGTCAAGGGGTGCTCCTGAACTTTTGTTCTTATATTCTGTGAAGCTCCTGTGCTCTGTGATGTATCTGTACGCTGTGAAATTCCTGTTTGCTGTGAAATACTTTCCCCCTGTGAAGTATCTGTGTGCTGTGCAGTTCCTGTGTTTTGTAAGGTGCTTGTGTGCTGTGAAATTTCCGTACTCTGTGAAATACTTGTGCGCTGTGGACCCATAATTTGCGTGCGGTAATTGGCTATAAGGGAAGCCCTCGCTATTGCATCCTCGGGGTTGGAGAGGTAACGCAAGGCATCTATTAGCATGCAAAGGGCCAATGAAGCATTTAGTTGGAAAGCTTCGTCGGAGACAATAGGCAGATGCAGCGTTTTGTCAAAATAGTCGGCAATGGGAGGGATATTCTTGTTTTTCCGTACAAGGATGGTGATTTCATTTAGCTTTACTCCCTGTGCCAATAACCGTTTCACTTCTTCACCTAGTGCAATTTGGGTTTGTTCCGCATAGTCGTGTTCTTCGTCCGGTTCAAGGAATGTGGCTTTTACGTATCCTTTTATTTCTGTCTGTGGCGATTCCTGAGCGACATCCGAGTATGCCTGCAGTAGCGGTTGGCAATCCTCTTTCAATTCCTTCAGATAAATACTGTTGAGGTAGTTGGTTGCTGCTTTGAACACTTGGTTATTGAAGTGGATAATGTTTGTCTCGCTTCGACGGTTGGTTTTTAACGTTTCTATCCGTATGGGGAAGGGGAAGCCCGAACGTTTGTTGCCCAAATCGTTTAAGATGCTCCAGTCACCGTTACGCCAGCGATAAATAGATTGTTTGACGTCTCCCACAATGAGGCTGTCGGCTCCTTGCGATAACCCTTCAAGTAGCAGAATCTTGAAATTGTCCCATTGCATCCGACTGGTATCCTGAAACTCATCGATCATGACATTACGGATATTGGAACCGATTTTTTCGAATACAAACGAGGAATCTCCATCTTCCACCAGATTGTGGAGCAGGGCATTGGTATCGGATAGCAGGAAACGGTTGTTCTCTTTGTTCAGTGTGCGTACCTCCTCATCAATATGAGCCAGTAACTGCAATTTATTGAGGTGTTGCAGGGAGAGCCGGCAACTATTTACTATCTTGTTGTTTCTGGGGCGGTAGGTTTCCGCATCCTGGAGCAAGGGGAGCAGGCTTGTCTCCGCTAAACGGATAATTTCATCTTTTTGGGGAGATGATTTTGCCGCCCAGTTGTTGGCGTTATTCAGACTGTTACCTAATGTTGCGTTTACCACATCTTTATCCGAAAATCTGCCGTCCCGTAATTTACGGAAGTAACTACCTATGCCTTTAGCTCCGCCTTTCAAGTCGTCGGCATTCAGTCCATTGCTTTCTAGCTCTCCCTCAAATTGATCGTAGAATCCTTTCATTTGTTCCAGGGCGTCCGTTTCCATTTGGCGGAGTTCATTCCGGTAAAGTTTCACGGTATCCGGCGTTTTGAGTTGTTCCCGTAGCCCTTCCCCGCGTTCAATATATCTCTCGTCGAAGAGGTTCCAGCCAAATTGTTTGATTTCATTGGAAACATTCCAACGCTTGTCATCGGCAATGCGTTCGTTGATGTATTCCAACAGCCATGCCAGCACAGGTGATCCGGGTGTGAGTTTCTCGATGAGGCTGTCCACAGCATCACTCAAAACGTCTCCATTGTTCAATTCGATGTTCAAGTTGGGACTAAGTTCCAATTCACGTGCCAGATTGCGCATCACCGACTGGAAAAAGGAATCTATTGTTTCCACCTGAAAGCGACTGTAGTCATGCAGGATATAAAGTAGTGCCGTGCCTGCAGCGCGACGAATATCTTTTTCTGTATAAGACTGGCTCTTACTATGCTCTTCTCCGTTAGTACGTTTGCCATCTTGTTGCAGGTCATCCCAAATTCGTTTCAGATAACTATCGGAAGCCGGATCTTCCTTCCATATGCCATATAGCTGTTGCAAGATGCGCTCCTTCATTTCTGCCGTAGCCTTATTGGTGAAGGTCACCGCCAGTATCTGCCGGTATGCCCGTGGATTAAGAATCAAATGCTTAATGTATTCCACGGCAAGTGTGAAGGTCTTTCCCGAGCCGGCGGATGCTTTGTATACCAATAATTCCATAAGAAGTAGTGCGATTTATGTTATATACACGTTTGTGTACATTATATCTACAAAAGTATAAATTTTATCCTCATTCGGGTACACTATACTTGTAAAAGTAGAGATTTTGTTCCTGTCTGTGTGCAGTCTTATCTATAAGAATATTGATTTATATACTTAATCATTTAAAATGTTGCTTTTAGCTGTTTTGATGTGTTTGTATTCTTATTTTGAGTATTTTGACAGATAAAACATGTATATTGTTTCTATTTGTAATCGTATACTTTTCTATAATGTTAAATCAAAAAGTAATGATTTTGATTTTTATAATTCCAAAATGTTTTATAATTTTGCAGCTTAATACCTAAAAGACATATATAAGCAACCGCAAATTTCTTTATGGAATATAGATATTACTTTATTTAATTAACAAAGAGTTCAATGAAAAAAAGATGGATTATTATGATGGCGCTGATTGTCATCATTAGTTTAATTGGAGTTTTTACACCTGAAACAGCCGACATTTGGGAACCTGACGAAAAGATGAACATGGCCAACGTGGCATGGATGCTTACAGCTACTATTTTTGTATTAATGATGACTCCGGGACTTTCTTTCTTCTATGGGGGTATGGTAGGAAAGAAAAATGTGATATCTACTATTCTGCAAAGTTTCATAGCGATGGGGATTATTAGTGTACTTTGGGTCGTTTTTGGGTTTAGTCTGGCTTTTGGTGACGATATAGGCGGTTTTGTGGGGAATCCGGCTACATTCTTTATGTTCAATAATGTGGGCGCCAAGGTAAATGATTTTCTGGCACCGACCATTCCACTGGCTTTGTATGCTTTGTTTCAAATGAAGTTTGCCATTATCACTCCTTCCCTGATAACCGGTTCTTTTGCCGAACGCGTACGTTTTTCGGCCTATATGGTTTTCATGATTCTATTCTGTATATTTGTCTATTGTCCTCTGGCACACTGGACGTGGCATCCCGACGGGTTTCTCCGTCAAATGGGAGTAATGGACTTTGCCGGTGGCATTGTGGTGCATGCTTCGTCGGGAGTTGCGGCATTGGCAGGAGCTTTATTCCTGGGAAAAAGGAAAGACCAGTCTCATGTGCCTGCCAACATACCTTATGTCATATTGGGGGCCGCAATGCTTTGGTTGGGCTGGTTTGGTTTCAATGCCGGTTCTTCACTGGCTGCCGATAGTATTGCTATTAAAGCATTCCTGAATACCAATACGGCTTCTGCTACGGCTATGTTGGTATGGATCTTCTTCGATTGCCTGCGTGGACGGAAACCTTCGGCAATGGGAGCTGCCATCGGGGCTGTGGTCGGTTTGGTGGCTATTACTCCTTCAGCCGGATATGTCACAGTGGGGCAGAGCATATTTATTGCATTGATCACTACCATGGTTTGTAATGTCGCCGTGCATTGGAAAAACCGCACGAATGTGGACGATGCACTGGATGTATTTCCTACGCATGGTGTGGGGGGGATATTAGGTACCATACTTACCGGAGTGTTTGTCCATGGATTGGTGGCCGGCGATGTGAAAGTATTCCTTATCCATGTGCTTGCTGTGGTCATTGTCGGAGTTTATAGTTTCGTTGTCAGCTATGCGTTATATTGGCTTACAAACAAAATGATCCCCATGCGTGTATCGGCGGAAAGTGAAAAGATCGGCCTTGATTTGAGTCAACACGATGAGTCATATAACTTTGCTGATTCCGGAGAACGGGAGTTAGCCGAGTATGAGAACGGTTCCTCTTCCAGAGGATTTGAAGGCGAGTAGTTTTTCTTCGGCTATAAGTTTATACGGGCAATTGTTATTCTTCTCATAACCGGGAGTAATAGCAATTGCCTTCTTTTTTTGTTTGCCCCGGTCTTGGTGTGCGGTGACGGAGTTTGCATAATTTGCGGTATTTTTGTATATTTGGTCGGTATAGAAAAAACATAGAACTTATGACTTATATCAACGACCTGCTTCAGAGTGAGAAATTTCGAGTGATTGCAACGCCGGTATTATTTGTTTTAACGCTGGTTTTGGTGTTTTTCATCTATCGGTTAGTATTGAAACGGATACGCAAAAAGGCTTTGAGCACGGAAAACCTGCTTGATGATTTTATGATTGATTTGCTCCGCATTCCCGTTCTCTGTTTCCTCTATTGGATTGTGCTGTCCATGTTTACAACTTACTCGTTCATTTCACAAACCGAGTTCTATGATACGATGACAGCTATCAATACTATTTTGTTGATACTTACCATTGGATGGATACTTGTCAAAATAATTAAGATCGCTTTCTACTACTTTCAGAATCATTTGGATATTCAAAATGTCGATAATCTAGATGCACGGCGTAATTTAACGCGGATGAAGGTCTTTGAGAGGTTGGCTGTGGCTCTTATTTCCGTACTGACACTTGCAGCCTGCCTGATGTCCTTTGAGCAGGTTCGTGCCATTGGTATCAGTTTGCTTACTTCGGCCGGTATTGCCGGTATCATTATAGGCTTTGCTGCCCAAAAGAGCATTGCCACCTTTCTCGCAGGAGTGCAGATTGCTATTACCCAGCCCATTCGTCTGGATGATGTGGTCATTGTGGAAGGTGAATGGGGGAGGATAGAGGAGATTACCCTCACTTATGTTGTGGTGAGAATATGGGATGAACGCCGATTGGTATTACCGGTGAGCTATTTTATAGAGAAGCCTTTTCAGAATTGGACGCGTACCAGTTCGAATATTCTTGGTACGGTCTTTTTATATACTGATTATTCGGTTCCTGTTGATGCTTTGCGCAAACAATTGGATGTCTTCTTGAAAAATCATCCAAAATGGGATGGTCGGGTTGCCAATATACAAGTTACTGATACCAAAGAGCGTTATATGGAGCTTCGTATTCTATTAAGTAGTGTTGACTCTTCCCGAAATTGGGATCTGCGGGTGGATATTCGTGAAAAGATGATTGATTTTTTAAATAAGGAATATCCTGATTGTTTTGCCAAAACAAGAATTTTAACTCCCGGTTCCAATAACTGATAGACTGTTTAAAAAATACTTTGTAAAGAGGGTAAGATCACCTATCTTTGAACATTAATAGAACCTAATACTTTAGTTATTAAATAATCTATGTGAATGCTATGGAAAGCAATAGTCAGTGTGATTATGGAGTCATTATAGAAAGAGCCCCTGACTCCATTTTATTGGTTGATAAAACCGGCGTGATTCAGTTTGTTAACTGCAAGGCGGAAGTGGATTTTGGATACAAGAAAGAGGAGCTCATTAATCAAAAAATTGAAGTGTTGATTCCGAGTAGATTTTGGAGTAAACATGTTAGTTACCGGACTACTTATGCGGAGAAGCCTAAAATGAGGCGAATGGGAATGCTTAACGATTTATACGGTTTGCGGAAAAACGGCGATGAGTTTCCTGTTGATGTTAGCATTAGTCCCATGTATCTTCAAAACGGGGATGTACTGATTGTTACTTTGGTGCGTGATATTACTGATAAGAGAATGCTCTTTGACGAACTTGTCGAGGCTAAGGAGAAAGCAGAGGAAGCCAATCGGATGAAATCTGCTTTTTTGGCAACGGTAAGTCATGAATTAAGAACGCCCCTTAATCATATATTTGGATTTTCCAGTCTGATATCCGAAATGTCAAAGGAAAATGATATAAAAGAGTTTTCTGATTTGATTCATGAGAGCTGCGCCAATTTGGTAAATTTGATCGATGATATTTTTCAACTAGCATTGGTGGAAGAGTCTACAATTGTCATTAGGGAAAATGAAATAAGTATCATCGATTTGTTTCTCGAACAGGAAAACGAACTAAAGGAGACTTTATTGTCATCGGGAAAAGGTGCCGATATTGAGCTAAAGCTTCAGATTGATAAAGGCCTTTTTACGAAGAAAATCATTACGGACAAGTCAAAGGTAAGGCAAGCCATGTCATATTTGATAAAAAATGCCGTGAAATTTACTGCGAGAGGCTATATTTTGCTTCAGGTTGATCTGTTAGATGGTGATGTTTTATCTATATCCCTTAAAGATACGGGGAGAGGCATTCCGGAAGAAAAACTGCAAATGATTTTTGAACTCTTTACCCAGAGTGAAGATGGGTATACCAGAGATTATGACGGGCTCGGCATTGGTCTGGCTATTTGCCGAAGAATAGTTCGGGCTATGGGAGGTGAAATAGCTGTGGAGTCCGAGGAAGGAAAGGGTTCTATTTTTACGATCAATTTACCTGTGAAAATTGCAAAGAGTAAGCCCGATATTTATTAGCTTTGTTCGTTTTTGAAATTAAACACTTATTGCGTGTTAATAAACAAAACAAATAATTAACTATCTTATAATTTCAATAAAATTCAAGTTAACGTCATCTTAACACTTTTTTGGATTGTATTGTATTTCGTTTATCATTATAGGGTAAACTTAAAAATAAAAGAGTTATGATGAAACGACTTGGACAAAAAACAAGCGAACGAACAAAGCTAATGGAATCCCTAAACACTTTTGTCTCTTTGTTGGTGGATGAACTTGCCCTTGCCGGGCGTCATGGAACGGCTCATTCTTATCGCTCTTCAATGAAGCGGTTGGCCCGTTTTACGGGAAATTCCCAAATGCCTTTTAGTGTTCTAACCCCGTGTTTGTTGAAACGCTACGAACAGCATCTGCTGTTGGAAGGCTGTAAACGCAACACGGTGTCCCTCTACCTGCGCATGTTGCGCTCTATATGTAACCAAGCCTCCCGCCGTGGCCTCGCACAGATTCCACCGGGCTTGTTCGACGATGTGTTTACGGGCACCGATACTTCAGAGAAGCGTGCTGTGTCTCCTTCAGTCATCCGTAACCTGCACGATGCCGATTTAAGTGATTATCCTTTATTGGAGGCCACTCGGGACTGCTTTCTGTTGTCTTTTTACCTTCGTGGCATTCCCTTTGTGGATTTGATCCGCCTTCGTAAAAGTGATATCAGTAAAGATGTGCTTCGTTATCGCCGCAGTAAGACCGACCGTTTACTAACGGTGTCCGTTGAACCTTGTGCTTGGGCCATACTGAGAAAGTATGCTTCACGGGTGAAAGATTCTCCCTATCTGCTTCCGATAATCACGAAGGAGGGGTATGCGGGTTATCGCCAATATCAGAGTGCGCTCCGGCGTTATAACCAGCATCTTGGGCAGCTATCTGCGCTACTGGGGCTAAAGGTGAAACTGACCTCTTATGTTGCTCGTCACTCATGGGCTACGGCTGCCTATCATCAGGGCATTCCTGTCTCGGTGATCAGTGAGTCCCTTGGTCATGCTTCGGAGAAGGTGACTTATACTTATCTGGCTTCTTTTGATAATCGGACGTTGAACCGTGCGAATCGTAAGGTTATTGCTCTGGTGACCCGTGATGATGCATCTAGTCATGAGATGTTCGGAAAACGGACCTCAGGTCGATGGAATTTATAGCGCTCTGGTTAAATAATATTTCCCGGAGGTTGGAGGTGTGAAATAAGATTGAATATAACATTCCTGTTAAGTCGTGAATTGATTAAAAGTACTATGAACAGGCTGTTTTGAAAGCTTGAAAACACGCCGTTACTTTACAGGTAACGGATTTGTTTGTGAGTGCAAATATTGAAATATTTTCATTAATAGCCAAATAAATGTGTTATAAAATCAGATATTGGTCTAAAAAGCGCTTTTTAGGGGTTGATTTTTTCGTTTTATGCTTTTCCATTGCTCATAAAAGGAGTGTATGATAATATTTCTGTTCCTCCTGATTTTGATATATGGACATTTTAAGCCTTTATATCCATTTTCTATTTTGCTTTTTTTTAGCAATAATAACTAAAAAGGAATTATTCAAGAGCACTTTATCTATTGAAATGTGGCTTTTTACTTACTTTCCTTGAACTCTTTTCCTGTTAAAACTCTTTTTCATATTTTGTTCCTTTTCTCCTTAATTTATATGCAAGCTTCCATCTCTTCCTATGGTAATGATTGCATACCAAAGGGAGAACGTCATGTTTCCGTACTGTCAGAAAAGCCTTTTACAGCTCTCAGACTTACATTCTTTTCACCTATTTCCGTTACCTGTAAAGTAACAGATAATGTAAACGATAAGATGGAAGATGCTGACTTATGAAGTAAAAGAAGCCATATTGCTATTGAAGAGAATTGAATATGGACAAGGACGTCTTGTTACAGAACAGATGCTTCCGGAAGCTTCGCGGATATTTGTTCGTGGAGTGCTTAAACGTCTGTGTGATAGTGGTCTATTGCGGGTCGTTGATAACGTTGGTGCTGATCCTCTTTGCTTTCGTTATGCCCTTTGCCGTCCTTTATCCGGTGTGACTCTTTATGATATATTACGCATAACCGGAGGGTATATTCATTTATCGATGGATGATGAGTCGATGGCAGATGACTATGGTCTTGTCGGTCGTCGTTTGGATGTAGTCAATGACATGGCTTGCCGTCTGTTGTCGGAAATTAGATTGGTGGAAATAGCTTTACCGGAAAGACTGGGTATGAAAGAATGATAAAGGTTAGGGCGCTCATATTAGGTTTGCTTTATTGCTCACTGGTTAGTTTCAGACTTACTGCACAGGTATTGGCCCTGAAAACAAATGTGCTTGCTGATGCCATAGTCTCTCCTAATGCCAACTTGGAAGTGAAACTGGGTTCTCGCTTTACGCTGGATGTGAGTGGTCATTATTATCCTTTTTCCTCCAAAGAGAGTTTTCATCGCTGGAAACACTGGCTTTTGCAACCGGAATTTCGTTTCTGGTTCTGTAAACCGTTTGCAGGTCATTTTCTGGGTGTCCATACACTGGCCGGCGAATATAATATTGCCGGACGGAAACTCCCTTTCGGATGGTATAAAGGTACGCGAAGCAGTCGCTATGAGGGCTTTGTGATGGGTGCGGGCTTTTCTTATGGTTACCAGTGGATTCTGTCTCCGCGTTGGGGGATGGAAACAGAAATAGGGGCTGGTTATGTCTACGCTGATTATTCCCGCTATCGTTGTCCCCATTGCGGGGAGAAGATGGCGGAAGGTCATAAGAATTATCTGGGACCGACGAAAGTTGCAGTCTCCATTGTATATCTATTGAAATAATGAGATATGGAGTTTGAGAAAATGAAATATGAGGAATGGCATACATCGAAGATGTTTGTGAACAAGATTTTTCTTGTTTTTGTATGGTTGTTACTAAGTCATGTGATGTCTGGACAACCGGCTTATCAAGGAAAACTGTACATCACTAACAAGAATCTGTCCGTTTCGCGCGGAACGTTGGATATAACCTTGACCGTGAGTTATGAAAGATTGAACTTACCTTCCAATGAGTCGCTGACCATTACTCCTGTTTTAAAAGGAGAAGGGCAGGTGCTTGAATTACCTTCCGTACAGATTAACGGTACTTTCGAACAACGAATCTATCGTCGTGAGCAAGCTCTTTCGTCGGGCAGTTCCATACATCCTTCTTTAATGATCCTGAAAGACGATCCTGCAAAATCAAGGCTGTTTTCTTATAAATATCAGGTGAAGTATGCTGCCTGGATGAAAAACGGTATGCTGTTTCTGCGCACCGGCGAATGCGGTTGCAATGGTAAACCCGCCGGTATCTTCGAAGATAAGATAGCGGACGGGGTGACACTTCCCCTGATCCGTACTTCTCCGATAGGGGCAGATGTAGATCATTTCTATTTAAATATGGTGAATATTGTTCCGGTTACGGATAAAGGGGATACTCTTGACTTTATTCGGGGAGTTATCCCTTATGGATTAGGCAAATCGGAGGAAAAGGTGGCTAATGAAATCTATTTTCATTTGAAGCAAGTTGTCCGTTCCTTAGAGGAACAAAGCGGAGCTAACATCACAAACTTAAAAATAACCGGTTATGGCACGCCGGAAGGTAATTACCTGAAAAATGAAAAGAATGCCTCTTTACGGGCGTTGGCCCTGAAGAACTATTTACGTGATGCCTATCTGGTGAATAATGCCCCGATTGAAGTGAAATGGGTTGCCGAAGACTGGGATTCCATCCGTGCGCTGGTCATGCAGTCCGAAATGCCCCTGAAGCAGGCTGTGACTGATATTATCACGACCATTGATGTCAACAGGGGGCGTGAACATATGTTGGCAGACCTGGCGGATGGAGCTTCTTACAAATATCTTTGGGATCATATTTTTCCCCGGGTCAGACGGGTGGAGTATAGTATCGGTTACATCCGCAAATACCGGTTGAATGCAATGGAAGGGCGCCGGTCGTTTGAGTTAGATTCCCGTGTGTTGAAACTCTCCGACTTTTTCGCTTTGGGCATGAGCTACCCGAAAGGCTCCAACGAATACAATGACGTTTTCGATCTTGCCGCCCGTTTGTTCCCCGATAGTCCCGAAGCTGCCATCAATGCAGCCTCCGTAGCCCTAAGTAAATGTGATGCGCCGAAAGCCCGCGCTTACCTTGCGAAGTATGCCACGTTGCCATTGGCTTACAACAATACGGGTGTCCTTTACCTGCTCGAGGGCAATCGGGATAAAGCGGAAGTGTACTTGCAGATGGCTGCCGCCAACGGGGTGGAGGAGGCGAAGCGAACGCTGGCCTATCTGCATGGTAAATGAACAGTGAGATATAACATGATAGAATTAGTTAATCAATAGAAACAAGTAATTATGAAAAAGAGCATTTATTTGGTCATCGCCTTATGCATGACCGTTTTTTCGTCCTGTAGTAGCGACGATGATTCTTCTTCCGGTTCCTTACAGGGACAAACAGCGAAAATAGAGCTGACCCTTACGGGGAGTAATGCCAATACACGTGCAAGCGGAGCGGATCCTGTCACGGGTGTTGCTACTGCTGAAGCAACAGTCGGCAATATTGTGGTTGGCATCTTTAAGGACGAGAATGTGTTGGTCATTCAGGAAGTATCATCGCCGAGTACCAATAGCGCCAATACCATTACGGTTCCTTCGGTAAAAGGTACTATAAGCGATTGCACCGGGGTAGTCGTAGCCAATGTGCCCGCAGCAAGTCTCTCTGCACTGAAAAGCGCCACTACTAAATCTCTTTTTCTGGGAGAAACGATTTCTCTGCAAAATGCTACCACTTTAGACGGATCCGATGAAGATGATGATGGAGACGGGGATGTGCAAGTATCAACGATTCTTCCCATGTCGGGCGAGGTGAAAGACGGTGACGCTACTACCTTTTCTCTTACGGGAGCAGGCACAACCAGTCTGGCTGTTTCTCTTGTAAGAATGGTGTCGCGTATTACATTGACCTCTCTTACTGCTGATTTCACAGGTACAGCCGATCCCGGTGCCACCTTTAAATTGCAACGAGTGTTTCTTCGGGATGCGATTGCTACAACTAAAGTAACCACTTCGACTACTCCTGCAGATGCCATGCCTTCTGGTGCTAGCTATATAAGCGGCGGAGCCTGGGATGAAACGACTAAAGCTTGGAAGACCGATGATGGTGATGTAAACCTATTTCTATATGATAAATTAGGAACGGCAGAAGCCATTGGAACGACTTCACCCATTGGACAAACTCCAGTGATAGTCCCTTATTATTGGTTTTATGCTTTTGCCAACAGCGGTAGTACCAATCCTACCGCTTTCGTCATACAAGGCTTGTTCGATCAGGATGGTAGCGGTACATCCTACAGTGATGAGCCTGTTTTCTATCCGGTGATTATCAATAAAGCCCAAGATGGTACTACCGGTGTTACTGCAGGCTCTACCGGTAGCATTACACGCAATAACTTGTATAATCTTAGCGTTGCTATTAAGGGTAAAGGTGTTTCTTCTCCTACGGAAAATATAGGTCCTTCTAATTTATCTATTACCGTAACAGTTGCCCCTTGGCCTACAGCTATTGAACAGACTGTAGAATTTAATTAATAGAGGTTTATTTTAATGAAGTTTACCGTAAAGACATCCTCGCTGGTTTTCCGACTGTTGCATCGCTTTTGCACACCTGTCGTTCGATTGTTCTTCTTTTCCGACCAGCCCAGAAGGACATGGCTCGGTTGGCTGAATCTGATCGTTCAACTGGCTTTGCCCTGCCTGCTCATGCAGAGTTGTGTTCGTGAGCAGATGGACGACTGCGTGCAGTACGAACTGACGGTGAATGCTGTTGATGGGGAAGGAGGAGATGTAATCTCTTCCGGTGCGGTAACTTCAATCAATCTTTATCTATTCGATGAAAACGGCTTTGTGCGCTCCTTGCCGAAAGGGAGTTCTACAAACTACCTTTTCAGTACGGACAAAAACGATGCACTTACCTTGGTGGCCTGGGGCAATCTGAAAGGTGATAGCCTGATCTTGCCCCAGCTGTCGGTGGGCACTTCGCTTGAGGATGCCAAGATAGAACTGTTGCAAACGATGGGGGGCTATGATCTTCCGGTGACCGACCTCTTCTATAGTCGCCGGGAGATCAACAGTACCACAACACGGGGCATGCAAAGCGATACGATACGACTGGTGATGAAACGCTTTTCGGCTGCGCTGTCGGTACATGTGAGCCATGCGGCAGAATACTTCGGCAGTGCGGTGGGCAAGTTGCATCTCGTGGTACGTGGTACCGGCACCTTTCTGAACTTTCTGGGCGAACCCTCGGATGAGGAAGCCGACTATGCCCCCGTGCTGAAACCGGTCACCGGAGCCGACGAATGGGTGACTCCGCTCTTCCGGGTGTTCCCCACGGGTGAAGACCAACGCATATCCATCGACTTGTATCGGGATGACGCCCTGCTGTTCACCATAACCACGGATGACCAGGGTAACACCCTTCGTGCCCTTCCCGGCAAGGAAACCCATGTCACCATGGACTTCCGTTTTGCCCGCCTGCATATTTCGGTAAGTGTGAAGCCCTGGGGAAGTACGGATCAGAATGTTGAACTCTAAACCATTAGCCAAAACGCCTCACCGGCTGATTCCAGCAGTGAGGCGTAAGAGTAAATTTTATAAAAGAGTTGAAAGAGAAAAGAGGATTGACGATGAAATGTGGAAGAAATAAGAGTCACATAAAAAACGACAGCGAAAGTAAAAGTAACAGTAAAAGTATGGAAAGTATGCGGAAGAAAACCGAAATGCGCCCTTGTATAGGCTGTATAGATCAAATAGTGACTCGGCTGTTTGTCTCGGGAATCGGATTGTGTCCGGCTTTACCCGTTGTGGCCTTCCTTGTTGCGGCTTTCCTTGCCGTATCTTGTACGGATGATATCCGGTCTTCCGGCGGTGATGAGCAGACCGATGCTGTGATTCGTCTTACTATCAATGCCGCAACTCCGCAGAGCGCTTCCACCCGTAGTGTAAACGAAGACAAAATACACAACCTGCACGTGTTGGTTTATAACAGTTCGGGCGAGTTGACCGGTAAAAGCTATTCCACCTTTGACGAATCGGAATCCGTCTATACCGTTACGGTGAATGCACGTAGCGGAGACGGGTGTAAAATCTACGCCATTGCCAATACCAATAATACCAATAGCTCGACCCTTTTTGACGGCACCGTTGCCAATACCGAAGAGAAACTGAAAGCCATTGCAACTTCCTCTACGGCATGGGGCGACCTGAATAATTCTTCCGCTACAACCACTTACCTTCCGATGTGTGGCAGCACCACGGTAAACATTAGTGCCGGGTCGACCACCCTTGACGGCGGTATGAAGGTGAAACGGCTGGTGGCCAAAGTCAGGCTCAATGTGGGTATTGCCAGTGGTAGCGGGGTGACGATTTCGGGCTATCGTATATATGGTGTACCTAAGAAGTCTTACTACGTGGCTCATCCGTTGACTACGGAAGAGCAGACCACGGATACGCAGCCCACCCGTGCCGAAGATGCCTGTTTGCCCGCCAATGCTTCGAACTGGACGGATAGCGGACTGATCAGCTTATCTGAGGTGACCTCATTCAATGCCAGCTTCTATATGTACGAGAACCGTCCGGGGGTCAATGCGGACATCACGTTACAGAAGAATAAGATTAAGGCCAAAGTACCCGGTACTCCGGCAGATTCCGCCGCTTATGTCATGATTTACGGTAAGGCTACGGGTTACAGCAGTCTTTCGTGGAAGGTCTATCTTGGAGCCAACAATACGAGCAATTTCAATGTCAAGCGTAATTGCCAATATACCTGTAATATAACTTTGAAGCCCAATGATTCTGATACGAGAATAAGCTACAAGAAATCCGGTACTATCTGGGCTGGTAGTAATATCTACTGGGATGGTACGAAGTTGACTTTTGATACTGAAACGAGTGATGCTAATAATAAGAAGCAGGGAGTATGCTTCCGTTGGGGATCCTTGGTAGGTGTTTCTTTAAGTAGTAATTATGTTACTTATACACCCACCTATAATTCAGATAATCCAACGGAAAGTTCATGGGTTTCGGCTGCGGGAACGTACAGCGATTTTTCTTCTGTTGCTTACATTTCTGTTGCCAGTTCCGATTATGGTCAGACCAATACCTTTTTAAATGATGCCGCTCAAAACACGGATGCTAACTACGCGGTATATAAAGGCGATATCTGCCAGTATTTGAGTAAAACGGGTGCCGTAAGTGGTAGTTGGCGTATGCCTACTGCAAAGAAATATAATTCGGAAGGTTTGGCTGATAATGCTTCTGTTTCGTGGTCCACCGCTACCACTTGGGCATACTTCGGTAGCTTTGGTAACCAAATTAGTAAAGTCAATGCACAAGGTACATTTGCGCTTCCCGGTGGTGGTACTTATACGGTTAATGGTAGTAGTAGCAGTTTTCCTGCGTCGGGTTATCGTGTCACTAATGGCACGTTGAGCAACGTTGGCCAGACCGGCCGCTATTGGAGCAGTAGTGCTATCTCCAACTCGACTGGGTACTACCTGTACTTCGGCAGCAGCAACGTGTACCCGGCGGACGACTACCATCGGCAGGGCGGGTTCGCAGTACGGTGCATCCAGAATTAAAGCGGCACGTAGTGTCGCGTATTAGACTATTTGTCTATTTGTCTATTTTCCGCGCGGTAGCGCGGGGGATTTGAATAGGGTATTTAAAAAATAAACGAATTTAGAAGAATGGATACGAAATGAAATTATTGGAAAAATTATCATTGTTGAATGATGATACGCTTCATCTTTACAAGGAAGGGGTGTTTTGGGTGGCTTATGAACAGGATGCTTTCCGGTTGTGTGCAGTGAAGCAACTTCGTCCTTCACGCAAATATGTGAAAGCGGTAAAGCAGGATGTGGTGAGTGTGGGCTTTCCCGACTCGGTGCTCGAAAGTATTTTAGCTCATTTTGAGGTAAAAGAACGTAAGCCGCAGTATGTTTGTGCATCAGTAAAAGAGATGATAGATGATCAGGAGTTTGTCCGCTGGAGAGCCGGAATAGAAATTCGGACGACTTCACTTCAGACTTCTTCATTGCTGTCCTCTGGTACGGATAGTTCGTCTACTTCTTCTGAAATGTCTTTGATTTATGAGCGGCTTCGTTCGTTTCGCTTGTCTGCTGCTACTCCGATGGATTGCATGCGGCTTGTGGAAGAACTTCAAAAGTTAATGGTAAAATCTACTTTCAACATTACAGTAAAGGAGTTTCATTTATTGGGGCTTGTATTAAGCCTTACCGTTGCTATGTGTCAAGGCGTTCGATAAAGAACTTCGAGGGTTGTCTTCGGCGATTTAACCGTGTTATAGTCATGCGTCAACTCTCTCTAACGGAGATTGAACAAATTCGTACGGTGGTTAATTCGTATTTGGGTTTGATGAAGCACTATCGAAGTTATAATGTCAAGAAACAGCTTTTGTTCAATAAAAGCAATTTGATTTTTCGTTATGGATACATGCAGAAAGGGTTGAATAGGTTTATTCTAAAAAAACTACAGGAAATTTATGGCTGAGGTTAGTAACATATATTGCTTTTTTTTTATTGCCTTTTATGCAATGCTGTTTTATTAGTCAGAGATATTAAGCTATTTGCTTGTTGCGATGTGAATCGCGGCATTCAATTTTTTTGTTTGTTTGTTGAAAGTTTCCCGGTGCAGGCGTGCACGGGGAACTTTTAAAAGTTGAAACTAAAAAGCATGTAGAGATGGAATATAAATCGAGTTCGTAGATCATGGAAATTAGATGGTCTGTTGCACCGGAAGAGATAGTCAGTTGAGTACAGATAGATAATCTGTTAACCTCTGATAGATAGTCTGTTGATACTTAACAGACGGTCAGTTTGCCACAATTCTTTTGTGGTTACAATAGGTAAAGCTGATGAGAGAGATTTAATAAAAACTTAATTGAAAAATAAAAACTATACTGTTGTGGAATGTAGTGAAATGCCGGATACCAGTGTCCGGAGTGATAATTATCTGTTGAATGCGGATCTTGAAGAACTGGAAGCCTGTCTGGCA
>JALCME010000017.1 GCA_022648295.1 Bacteroides sp.
TAGTTTTCGTCGCACCTCGTGTAGGTGCGTGGATAGAAACAAAGCTATCATCTTTGAAGCAGGGTATTAGTTCCGTCGCACCTCGTGTAGGTGCGTGGATAGAAACGTATCAAATCAATAGATTGGTATGTAAAGAATAAGTCGCACCTCGTGTAGGTGCGTGGATAGAAACTGCTTAATTAATTATTTCCCATCTTTCCTATTTAAAGTCGCACCTCGTGTAGGTGCGTGGATAGAAACTTTTTAGCGATTTCAATAACTTCGTTCATACGCCCCTTGTCGCACCTCGTGTAGGTGCGTGGATAGAAACCGGTAGGTACAGAGACTGTAACAATACATTCGAAGTCGCACCTCGTGTAGGTGCGTGGATAGAAACTTTCTTTTGAATACCTAAAGATACACTTTGTATATCGTCGCACCTCGTGTAGGTGCGTGGATAGAAACACCGGATAGCCCGAAGGGTTATAACCTACATACGTAGTCGCACCTCGTGTAGGTGCGTGGATAGAAACATAAGCGCTGATCGTTGATGCAGGAATTACCTCAGTCGCACCTCGTGTAGGTGCGTGGATAGAAACTCAGACCTTATGATCTTACACAGAAAGATTATGTGGGTCGCACCTCGTGTAGGTGCGTGGATAGAAACATTTCATATCTGGAAGATTTGGCAAGACGTCATCCCGTCGCACCTCGTGTAGGTGCGTGGATAGAAACAGATAGCCGTATTCGGCGCGAACGACAGTAATAGTCGCACCTCGTGTAGGTGCGTGGATAGAAACTTCCAAATGCCGGTAACAGAATCCACTCCTAATAGTCGCACCTCGTGTAGGTGCGTGGATAGAAACTGCATCCCACACACTCTCAGCCACGCGCTTAGGAGTCGCACCTCGTGTAGGTGCGTGGATAGAAACTCCAACCAGATTCAGTTGAGACCCATCCACGGTCGTCGCACCTCGTGTAGGTGCGTGGATAGAAACATATTCAAATCGCTGATGCATTATCTTCTGCTGGGTCGCACCTCGTGTAGGTGCGTGGATAGAAACTTGCATTGCGCGTTGCAATTCCTTTCGTTGAATGTCGCACCTCGTGTAGGTGCGTGGATAGAAACTTAGATAATGATGTCTCATAAAGACCCTTGCTAAGTCGCACCTCGTGTAGGTGCGTGGATAGAAACAAAATTAACTACTGCCCTTTTTGTGGAAGAAAATGTCGCACCTCGTGTAGGTGCGTGGATAGAAACATTGTCAAGAGCACCAATGACATAAGCCGTTTCAAGTCGCACCTCGTGTAGGTGCATGGATAGAAACGCTCGAGAAATTACAGTATTGAAAAATTGAGAAGATCGCGTCTCGCTTAGAATAAAAATATTCTATTTAATACAGTAATTTATAAACTATTGAGATAGTCTTTAAAAACGAAGTCTCCTACAAACGCAGGAGACTTCATTTACTAATTATTCAGATTCAAACAAGAATCTAAACACAATTAAATAATATATTGTGAACTAATGGATTCGTTGTTAACCACTCTCTTGATGGTTTCGGCAAACATAGCTGCTATGCTAAGTTGTTTTACTTTTGCACACTTTTTAGAATAAGGAATACTATCAGTAAACACCATTTCAGTCAGACTAGATTCTTGCACACGGAAAGAAGCAGGGTCGGACATTACACAATGACTGGCTATGGCCCGAACGGATTTTGCACCTTCTTCCAACATAAGGTTGGCTGCTTTGGTTATTGTTCCGGCAGTGTCTACAATATCATCAACTAATACTACGTTTTTATCCTTTACATTTCCAATGATCTGCATATATGCCACTTCATTGGCTTTCTCGCGGGATTTGTTACACAAAACCAAAGGCACTCCCAAATATTTAGAGAATGTGCTGGCACGCTTGGAACCTCCTACGTCGGGAGTTGCAATGACCAGGTTTTCCAAATGCAGAGACTCGATATAGGGAAGGAATACTGCCGATGCATATAAGTGGTCAACGGGAATGTCAAAGAAACCCTGGATTTGATCTGCATGGAGATCCATGGTAATTAAACGATCGATGCCTGCTACCGAAAGTAGGTCTGCTACTAATTTTGCTCCGATGGAAACGCGGGGCTTGTCTTTGCGATCTTGTCTGGCCCATCCGAAATATGGGATTACCGCAATGACACTTTTGGCTGATGCTCTCTTTGCCGCATCAATCATTAGTAAAAGCTCCATCAAATTGTCGGAATTTGGAAATGTTGATTGAACAAGGAATACGTGGGCGCCCCGGATAGATTCTTCGTAAGAAACAGCGAACTCTCCGTCAGCAAAATGGGTGATGTTCATTTTCCCCAAAGGGCAACCAAGACTAGCGCAGATTTTTTCTGCTAGATATCTCGAGTTTGTTCCCGAAAATACCATAAAAGGTGCTTTTTCGCTCATTTTGTAATAGATATTACCTCTTTATTTAAATTGGATGTGCAAAGGTAGGAATTTCCGATTAGATATAACAAGACTTATTGTAGAAAAAATGTTTTTCTTTACCGGATTTATTTGTAGTTTTGCTAACCGGATGTATGATTTCCGGACTAACAAAAAAAGAATATATATATATTGTCATTGAAACCAAATCTTTATATACCGCTAATAGGTTTGCTATACTTCTGTATGTCTCTTTCTTCGTGTGTAGGTACCGCTCCCACAAAGGAGGTGCGGCATATTGACTCACTTAATCAGGTGGCGTATACATTCCGTTATAAAAATTTGGATTCTTCTTATCATGCGGCGTTAAAGGCGTACAAGGAGGTGAATCTCTATCGTCAGGGCAAGGCGGAAGCTGTGAACAATCTGGGCTTTTGTGCTTTTATGAGAATGGACTTTGAAAAAGCCGAGAAGCTTTATAAAGAGGTTTACGATCTCACTCAAAACGAACTGGAATTACTTGTGGCCGATATAGGATTGATGAAAATCTATCAGCGTACGGCTATGAATAAAGAGTTTTATGACTACCGCATCAGTGCGCTTAGCCGCATGAAACGGATTGATGAAGATAATAATTTGTTTATTGATAAGCACGAACGCCAGCGATTGAACTATGCGCGTTCCGAGTTTTATATCGTTTCCGCCATATATTACTTTTATTTACAGCAACGTCCGGAAGCCATTGCATCTATCCGGGAAATTCAGCCGGAGGAAGAACTTGCCGCCGATACCAGTCAATTATTGTATTATCATTATATCAAAGGGTCAGCTTCACTGTGCGATGCCGAGACTAAAGATGAACGACGTTTACAGGAGTTTGATGAGCTCTATACGACATGGAAACTAGCTTCGCATGGAGGGTATCTCTATTTTGAAGGGAATGGAGTGCAAGGGCTTGCCAATCTGATGGTTTCACCCCATGATTATGAATTCTTTTTGGATAACCGCTTGCAGAGTTTAAAGCAATTCAGCGTACCGGTTGATTCGCTGCTGCCGATGCGTTTCGGACAATTGGCATTGCAGACATTCCGTAAATATAATGATCTATATCAAATAGCCGGTACGTATGTATCTATCGGAAAGTACCTGAATACGCATGGTGATTACAGTGTGGCGCTGGATACGCTTACCAAGGCATTGGAGTGTGTCAATGAACATCATCGGCGATACTACGACTGCCGTGACAGTCTGGACTGGCTCAGACCGTTTGACCGCAGGGATACCATCAGTACTGAAAAAGCATGGATCCAACGGAAATTGAAGACTGTGCCCGAATGGATTCTACGCATTCGTGAGCAATTGACTGTGACTTATGCTGGTTTGGGGATGAAAGAACGTTCCGATTATAACCGAAATATCTATCTGGATATATTGGAAGACACCCGGCAAGATAAAGAACTGGAGAGCCGGTATCAGTCGTTGGAAAATGAAGGAAGGCAGCTTAACATTTTGCTCTTGATCGTTGTTACCGGCTTCGTTGTAGTAGTGACGTTTTTGGTCATATTCAATAAACGGTCGAGAATACGTAACAGAAATCATGTGCATCGGTTAAAACAGATGCTGGATATTTGCCAGAAGATAACAGCATCTATTCCGGCGGATGCACAGACAGAAGATGAAATAGTGAACGCTATATACGCAGCGGTGCATTCGGATATAGAACAGCTATTCGAAGGAAAAGAATTCCGGATTGAAAACCGCCAGTTGCTTTTTGCCAAGCGAATAAATAAGGATGAAAGGGCCATGGTACGTGTCATCACTCCATACATCACATGGGCTTTGGACAATGGCATGAACTCCATTTCTTTAAATGATGAGCGGAAGCGATTGGAGAAGCAACGTTACATTTACGAACAGCACATCGCCACCAATAAACGGGGAAATGTGATCAAGAAGGCTTGTCTGGCTATTGTAAGCGGCATTCACCCTTATATAGACCGCATAATTAATGAGGTGCATAAGTTAACGGATAAAGGCTTTATTGACGATGAACGCATTAAGGTGGAAAAATACCAGTACATAGATGAGCTGGTCACCACCATTAATGATTATAATGATATTCTTGCCTTATGGATCAAGATGAAGCAAGGCAGCATAAACCTGAATATAGAGACCTTCGATTTAAATGAGCTGTTTAATTTGATCAGAAAGGGGAGCCGCTCCTTTGAAATGAAAAAACAAACATTGGAAGTCACCCCGACCGATGCATACGTAAAGGCGGATAAGGCACTGACGCTGTTTATGATCAATACACTAGCCGAAAATGCCCGTAAATATACGCCTCAGGGAGGAATTGTGAAGGTATATGCCCACGCCACGGACGAGTATGTGGAGATTTCGGTAGAAGATAACGGGTGTGGACTGAGCGAGAAGGATGTAGCAAGCATCATAGGTGAAAAACTCTATAACTCCAAAGAAATTGGCATTTATGATGCATCCGATCAGGAAGAACTTCGCAAGAATAAAGGCAGTGGATTCGGGCTGATGAACTGCAAGGGGATCATTGAAAAGTACCGGAAAACAAACGAAGTTTTCAGGGTATGCTTATTCAATGCCGAAAGTACGTTGGGAAAAGGAAGTCGTTTTTATTTCCGCTTGCCGAAAGGCATACGGAAGGTGTTGATGGGCTGGGTGTGCATCTGCATGTTATGGAGTGCAGGCGGTTGCCGGGGTTCTGTTGATGATAGTTTGGAACAGCCGGACTATGTACAGGTGAAAGCTGCGGAAGACAGTCTATCCGTTCAGGCTGAAAATGCCTATGAAACGTTGCTCGACAAAGCCTCCGATTATGCAGATGATGCTTATTACTGCAATGTGGACGGTGAATACAAAATGGCTTTGCAATATGTGGACTCTGCCATAATCTGTCTAAATGCCCATTATAAAAAGTATGCCCGCTTTCCCCATCGTTATATGGCGTTGACAGGAGATGGCGAACCGGCTGAACTCGACTGGTGGAAAAGGTTGTTTAATTCTGATTTTCATGTCATACTCGATATTCGTAACGAAGCCGCCGTATCTTTTCTTGCATTGAAGCAGTGGGAGGCATACAGTTACAATAACGCAGCATACACTACTCTTTATAAACTGTTGGGCGAAGACCAGTCGTTGGGGGAATATTGCAGGAGGTTGGAACATTCCACCGGAAATAAGATAGTAAGCGCCATTCTGTTGGTAGTCCTAATGCTTGTTTTATTAGTGGGATATTATATTCTGTATTTCCATAAACGCCTTGTCAATCGTTGGAATTTGGAGCAAGTACTGGAAATAAACAAGCAGGTCTTTAGTGCATCTCTGGTGCAATTACCCGAAATTGAAAACATCCTGCAACAGGAAGGGGACATGCTGAAAGATATACCCGTGAAGATTGTCACCGATGCTTTTGACGCTGTCAATGAGTTACTCATGATTAATAAACTGGGCATAGCCGTATATAATGAGCCGGTCAATCAGTTGGAATATACTTCAAACTCCTTTGGAGAGAAAGAGTTCTCTATTGATTCACAGGAGAAAGAGCCGTTGAAAGATTTTGTTCAGCGCAGTTTTACGCAACAAGTGCATTTATCGGAAGGCGATTTTGAAGCTTTGCCGTTGTTAGTGGATATTGTTGACGGTTCACGCTGTATCGGGGTGTTATATCTGGAACGTAGGGAGAATACGGAACAGGAAGCGGATCACCTGTTATTGGAATTGATAGCCAGTTATGTGGCGATTGTCATTTTCAATGCCGTTGTTAAAATAGCAACAAAATACCGTGATATTGAGGCCGCCCATGAAGAAGCTTACCGGGCTTCGTGGGAAGATAATGTGCTTCATGTGCAGAATATGGTGTTGGATAACTGTCTATCCACCATTAAACATGAAACAATCTACTATCCTAATAAGATTAAACAACTTGTGGGAAAGCTTCGTTCAGGACGTTTAACCGCCGGAGAAGAACTTGAAACGGTACAGGCTATCAGTGAATTGATAGAATATTATAAAGGTATCTTTTCGATCCTCAGCTCGTGTGCTTCACGCCAGTTGGAAGAAGCCACATTCAGGCGCAGTGTTGTAGCTGTCTCCGATTTGTTCTGTGTTGCCGAAAAGTATTTCCGTTATGTGGGCAAAGGATTGCAGCATGCCGTTACATTCCACACGGAAGCTATCAATGAACACGTGGTGGGCGATTTTATTTTATTGCGTTTTCTATTGGAGAATCTAATAGATGAAGCCCTGTCCTGTCCGCAAGAAGGGGAACTTTGTTTACAGGCGAAAGTGGATGGTGATTATATCCGTTTTCTTTTTATAGACAGAAGGAGGGAGAAGACCCGTGAAGAACTCAATCAGTTATTCTATCCCAATCTGGAACGGATGTCGGGAGACAGAGGCAAATTAGTGGAAACAGAATATTTAGTATGCAAGCAAATTGTTCGTGATCATGATGAGTTCTCGGGGCGGAGAGGCTGTCGCATCAATGCCGAACCTGCGGAAGGAGGTGGATTTGCTGTATATTTCACGATATTAAGGAAATAATAAATGAAACGATATATGGAAGAGCAGAAATTTAAGGTGATTATTGTAGAAGATGTTAAGTTGGAGTTGAAAGGCACGGAAGAAATCTTCCGGCACGAAATCCCGAATGCGGAAGTAATCGGTACGGCCATGACAGAGCGGGAGTTCTGGGCACTGATGGAAACCAATGTACCCAATCTTGTCTTGCTGGATTTGGGTTTGGGTGGCTCTACCACCATCGGTGTGGATATTTGCCGTAATATTTTCAAACGCTATCCGGGAGTCCATGTACTGATTTTCACCGGGGAAATATTGAATGAAAAACTATGGGTGGATGTGCTGGATGCAGGAGCCGATGGCATTGTTCTTAAAACCGGGGAACTACTCACCAAAACGGACGTACAAGCTGTCATGGATGGAAAGAAACTGGTATTCAACTATCCCATACTGGAAAAAATAGTGGAACGCTTTAAACAATCTGTCATCAATGAAACCAAACGGCAGGAGGCTATTATCAGCTATGATATTGACGAATATGATGAACGCTTTTTGCGACACCTTGCTCTAGGTTATACCAAGGAAATGATTGCGAACCTCAAAGGTATGCCTTTTGGAGTGAAGTCTTTGGAAAAGCGCCAGAATGATCTGATCAACCGTCTTTTCCCACAAGGAGAGCGGGTAGGGGTTAACGCCACCCGTCTGGCGGTACGCGCGTTGGAATTGCGTATTCTTGATATAGATAATTTAAAGGAAGATGAGGAATAAATGGCGCTTGCCACATCCGGCGACGATGTTCTTTTTAATGACCCTGGCTGTCATTTTTCTTTCATGGATATTCGAAATCTATGGAATGAGTGTGCATTTGCCACAGACAGGAGAAGAGATACGGGTACAGAGTCTGCTCAGTCCGGAAGGCATGCGTTGGATGCTTCGGAATGCGGTTACCAACTTCACGGGATTTGCTCCGTTGGGATTGGTCATCGTTGCCATGTTTGGTATAGGGGTTGCCCAGCATTCGGGTTTCATAGATGCCTGCATCCGCATCGGAATACGTCGTCATCATAACCCGCTACGTATTGTACTGTTAGTGGTGTTTGCCGGATTACTTTCCAATGTGGTTGGTGATGCCGGATATATCATATTACTACCCATAGCCGCTACTTTATTTCATTCCGTTGGCTTGCATCCCATTGCGGGGATTATTACGGCATACGTTTCGGTATCATGCGGTTATAGTGCCAATGTCATGTTGACGACTCTTGATCCGATGCTTGCTTCATGGACGCAGGAAGCGGCCGATAATATGAATGTACTTGCCGGGAATACCGGACCTTTGTCCAATTTCTATTTCTTTTTCGTATCTACTTTTTTGGTGGCTTTCATCATTTATCAAATAACCCGTAAAAGTTTGTTGCCAATGCTTGGGACATACGAAGGGGACGTTAAATTTAATGGTTACAAACAGCTCTCGCGCAAGGAACGCCGTGCATTATGGAGTGCGGTTATTGTGGGGTTGATATATGCAGCTATCGTTTTTATGGCTACGTTTTCTTCCTGGGGAATCTTACGTAGTGTCAGCGGTGGATTGGCACGTTCCCCGTTTATTGAAGGAAGCTTATTTCTATTATCTTTCGGGATAGGGTTGATGGGAATGACCTACGGCTTTACTTCCGGCAGGTATCGTACGGATGGAGATGTAATTGAGGGACTTACACAACCGATGAAGTTGCTTGGTGCCTATTTTGTGATTGCTTTCTTTGCAGCTCAAATGTTTGCATACTTTGATTATTCTCATTTAAATAAATGTATAGCCATTATTAGTGCCGATGTACTTTCGTCCATTCATGTGGGTAATCTTTGGATTCTAATTCTTTTTATTTTCTTTATTGCGTTGGTCAATCTAATCATGGTATCCGCTACGGCTAAATGGACCTTTATGTCGTTTATTTTTGTTCCGGTGTTTGCCGGAATGGGGTTTTCTCCGGATTTAGTACAGTGTGCTTACCGCATTGGTGACAGCGCAACAAATGCTATTGCACCTTTTATGTTTTACCTGCCTTTAATCTTAACATATATGCAACAGTATGATGCACAATCCACTTATGGCTCTTTATTAAAATATACGTGGAGATATTCTGTCTCTATTCTTCTGGCTTGGACACTGCTTCTCGTATTGTGGTATCTGTGCCGTTTACCATTGGGGTTATAAAATAGATATTTGACCGTTACAAGTTGTGTAAATCACTTTAAGAATGTTCTTTTTGACCTTTTATCGCTTTATTTCTTCTGTTTTTTTTCTTCCTATTCAAATGTATTTTTGTACTTTTGGCGTGAATCTGATAAAAGGGGAAATTACATAGCACACATACATAATTAATAATATAATTCCTGTGGATATGGAAAACAAAATTCAAGAGTTGACAGATAAGATTTACCGTGAAGGAGTTGAAAAAGGGAATGAAGAAGCCCAAAAACTTATCGTAGAAGCTCAGGATAAGGCTAAAAAGATAGTAGAAGATGCTCACAAAGAAGCGGAGGCCATTTTGGCAGCATCTCGTAAATCTGCCGATGAACTTGCAGAAAATACAAAATCGGAATTAAAGTTGTTTGCCGGACAGGCTGTAAATGCGCTGAAGTCGGAAATTGCAACTTTGGTTTCGAATAAAATTGTAGCGGCGGATATAAAGGGTTTTGCTAATAATAAGGATTTCCTTAATTCCTTTATCGTTACTTTAGCTTCAAAATGGAGTGTAAATGAACCCGTTGTCATTTCCACCGCTGATGCAGAAAACCTGAAAAAGTATTTTGCGGCACAAGCCAAAGATTTGCTTGATAAGGGAGTGAAGATTGAAGAAGTCAACGGTCTCAAAACGTTGTTTACCGTTTCACCCGCCGATGGCTCTTACAAGGTAAATTTCGGTGAAGAGGAATTTATGAATTACTTTAAAGAATTTCTGCGTCCGCAATTAGTGGAAATGCTTTTCTAAAATTCCACTATATATGAGTAAATATTATTACTTGGTAGCCGGTTTGCCTGAGCTTTCTTTGGAAGATAGCAAACTGAGCTATACGGTAGCTGATTTTAAAACGGAACTTTATCCCGCTTTGTCAGAGTCGGACAAAAAGTGGATAGATTTGTTCTATCTGAAATTCGACAATGCTAATGTATTGAAACTGATAAAGGATAAAGATGCTGCAATTGACGTCAGAGGTAATTATTCCGCCGAAGAATTAACAGAATACATTTCTTTATTGAAAGAGGGCGGAGAAGTGCCTGATGCGGTTTTTCCTGCTTATCTGTCCCGCTTTATTTCTGATTACTTTAATATTCCGGCAGAAGAGGACTTCTTGCACGAAGATCGGTTGGCTACCCTCTATTATGAGTATGCCATGAAGTGTAAGAATCATTTTGTTGCTTCATGGTTTTCTTTTAACCTGACGGTAAATAATATACTGGTGGCACTGACAGCCCGGAAATTTAAGTTTGATGTTGCTTCGTTGATAGTGGGTGATACCGATGTCTGTGAAGCACTCCGTACTTCCGGTGCGCGTGATTTCGGACTGACAGGCGAAGTGGATTACCTCGATCAGTTAATGAAAATCAGTGAGATTGAAGAATTGGTGGAACGGGAAAAGAAAACAGATATGCTTCGTTGGAAGTGGATGGAAGATGCTACGTTCTTTGATTATTTTACCATTGAACGTTTGTTTGTTTTCTTGTTGCAGTTGGAGATGATAGAACGTTGGATATCATTGGATAAGGAAAAAGGTAACCAATTGTTCCGCAGCATGATTACATCGCTTAAAGATGAGGTGCAGATACCCGCAGAATTTAGATAAAATAAATCACATAATAATATGGCAACAAAAGGAACTGTGAGTGGCGTTATAGCCAATATGGTGACCCTCGTCGTTGACGGACCGGTAGCGCAAAATGAAATTTGCTACATTTCGACCGGTGGAGACCGGCTGATGGCGGAGGTAATTAAAGTAGTAGGTTCTAATGTTTATGTTCAGGTGTTCGAGAGTACACGTGGACTGAGAGTAGGAGCCGGGGCTGAGTTTACGGGACACATGCTTGAGGTGACATTGGGACCGGGCATGCTATCGAAAAACTATGATGGTCTGCAAAATGATCTCGACAAAATGGATGGTGTTTTCCTGAAACGCGGACAGTATACCTATCCGTTGGATAAGGAAAAAAAATGGCATTTCGTTCCACTGGCCAAAGTTGGCGATAAAGTGGAATCTTCTGCATGGTTGGGACAGGTGGATGAAAACTTCCAACCTTTAAAAATTATGGTACCCTTCACGCAGAAAGGATTGTGTACCGTGAAAAATATTGTTGCCGAAGGTGATTATGGCATTGAAGATACCATAGCTGTACTAACCGATGAAGAGGGTAATGAGATAAAGGTGAATATGATTCAGAAATGGCCGGTGAAACGTGCCATGACGAATTACAAGGAAAAGCCGAGACCCTTCAAATTGCTGGAAACGGGTGTTCGCGTTATAGACACGTTGAACCCAATTGTAGAAGGTGGTACGGGATTTATACCCGGACCGTTTGGTACTGGTAAGACCGTGCTTCAACACGCCATTTCCAAACAGGCGGAAGCAGACATCGTGATCATTGCCGCTTGTGGTGAACGTGCCAACGAGGTTGTGGAAATCTTTACCGAATTTCCTGAATTGGTAGATCCGCATACGGGACGTAAGTTGATGGAACGTACCATCATCATTGCCAATACCTCAAACATGCCGGTGGCTGCCCGTGAAGCATCGGTATACACGGCAATGACTATTGCGGAATATTATCGTAGCATGGGACTGAAAGTTTTGTTGATGGCGGATTCTACTTCCCGTTGGGCACAGGCTTTGCGTGAAATGTCCAATCGTATGGAGGAGCTTCCCGGACCGGATGCATTCCCGATGGATTTGTCTTCTATCATTTCTAACTTTTATGGGCGTGCAGGATATGTGACATTGGGTAACGGTGAAACAGGGTCTATAACCTTTATCGGTACGGTATCACCCGCCGGTGGTAACCTGAAGGAGCCGGTAACCGAAAACACGAAGAAAGTGGCCCGCTGTTTTTATGCGCTGGAGCAAGACCGTGCCGATAGAAAGCGCTATCCGGCGGTGAACCCGATTGATTCTTATTCTAAATATATTGAGTACCCTGAATTTGAGGAATATATTGCCAAACATATTAATAAGGAGTGGATTGAAAAAGTAAACGAAGTAAAGACGCGTTTGCAACGTGGTAAGGAAATTGCCGAACAGATCAATATCTTGGGTGATGATGGTGTTCCCGTGGAATATCACGTCATCTTTTGGAAGTCGGAATTGATAGACTTCGTTATTCTTCAGCAGGATGCTTTTGACGAAGTTGATGCTGTGACTCCGATGGAACGTCAGGAAGATATTCTGAACATGGTCATTGACATCTGCCATACCGATTTTGAATTTGATAACTTCAATGAAGTTATGGATTACTTCAAAAAGATGATTAACGTCTGCAAACAGATGAACTACTCGAAATTCAAATCGGAACAATATGAAGGCTTCCGTAAGCAATTGAAAGAATTGGTTGATGAACGTAAAGCATGATGAGACATAAATTATACTAAGAATATGGCAACAAAAGCATTTCAAAAAATATATACCAAGATCACTCAGATTACGAAAGCTACCTGTTCGCTGAAAGCGGCAGGAGTGGGGTATGATGAGTTGGCGACCGTAAACGGCAAGCTGGCACAGGTGGTGAAGATTGTCGGAGATGAAGTGACTCTGCAGGTTTTTGAAGGTACGGAAGGTATTCCTACCAATGCAGAGGTTGTATTTCTGGGCAAGTCGCCTACACTGAAAGTGAGCGAGCAACTTGCCGGACGTTTCTTCAATGCTTTCGGTGATCCTATTGACGGGGGACCGGATATTGAAGGAGAAGAAGTAGAAATCGGTGGTCCGTCCGTGAATCCGGTGCGTCGTAAACAACCGTCGGAACTGATTGCAACGGGTATTGCCGGCATTGACCTGAACAATACATTGGTATCCGGACAAAAGATTCCGTTCTTTGCAGACCCGGATCAGCCTTTCAATCAGGTAATGGCAAGTGTGGCCCTGCGTGCGGAAACCGATAAAATTATTCTGGGAGGTATGGGTATGACAAATGATGATTACCTGTATTTCAAGAATGTATTCTCCAATGCAGGTGCATTGGATCGTATTGTCAGTTTTGTGAATACAACGGAAAACCCACCGGTGGAACGTCTGCTGGTACCGGATATGGCTTTGACAGCTGCTGAATACTTTGCAGTAAATAACAATGAAAAAGTTTTGGTTCTGCTGACCGATATGACCTCATACGCCGATGCTTTGGCCATTGTATCCAACCGTATGGATCAAATCCCATCGAAGGACTCCATGCCCGGATCACTTTATTCCGATTTGGCAAAGATTTACGAAAAGGCGGTTCAATTCCCTACCGGCGGGTCTATTACCATTATTGCCGTCACTACACTTTCGGGAGGTGATATTACGCATGCCGTACCGGATAATACGGGATACATTACGGAAGGTCAGTTGTTCCTTCGTCGCGATAGTGATATTGGTAAGGTTATTGTCGATCCGTTCCGTTCGCTGTCCCGTTTGAAACAGTTGGTTACCGGTAAGAAGACGCGTAAGGATCATCCTCAGGTAATGAATGCCGCCGTACGTCTATATGCCGATGCGGCTAATGCCAAGACCAAACAGGAAAATGGCTTCGACCTGACGAATTATGATGAACGTACCTTGGCTTTTGCCAAAGACTATTCCAATCAATTACTTGCCATTGATGTCAATCTCAATACGACTGAGATGCTCGATGTGGCATGGGGCTTGTTTGGTAAGTACTTCCGTCCGGAAGAAGTGAATATAAAGAAAGATATTGTAGATCAGTATTGGCCAAAAAATTAAAAAGAGATGGCTATAAAGTTTCAATATAACAAAACCTCTCTCCAGCAGTTGGAAAAACAACTGAAAATACGAGTGCGCACGCTTCCCATTATAAAGAATAAGGAAAGTGCGCTGCGTATGGAAGTGAAGCGCTGTAAAGCAGAAGCAGCTTTGCTGGAAGAGCAATTGGAACGGGAAATTCAGAAGTATGAAGCCATGTTTGCGTTGTGGAACGAGTTTGATCCGTCTCTGATCAAAGTCAACGATGTTCACCTTGGAGTGAAAAAGATTGCGGGAGTACGTGTTCCGCTACTTGAAAATATTGACTTTAAGATTCGTCCATACAGCTTGTTCAATGCTCCCAAATGGTACGCTGACGGGGTGCATTTATTGAAAGAATTGGCACATACAGCTATAGAACGGGAGTTTACTGTGGCTAAATTGAATTTGCTGGAACATGCACGGAAAAAGACTACTCAAAAAGTGAATCTTTTTGAAAAAGTACAGATACCCGGTTATCAGGATGCCTTGCGCAAGATTAAGCGTTTCATGGAAGATGAAGAAAACTTATCGAAATCATCGCAGAAAATCCTGAAATCGCAACAAGAGAAAAGAAAGGAGGTAGGAGCATGATTACGAAAATGAAAAAGCTCACGTTCCTTGTATATCATAAGGAGTATGATGCATTCCTGGATGGAGTGCGTAACCTCGGAGTGGTGCATATTGCGGAGAAGCAGAAAGGCGTACCCGATAATGCAGAACTTCAGGAAAGCATTCGTTTATCGGCTCGTTTAAAATCGACGTTAAAATTATTCCAAAGTCTAGCGCAGTCTCCAAATGTTGAATCGAATTCAGCTTCTCCGGAGCGGGGGTTGGAAATCCTCAATGAAGTGGATGCCCTACAAAGTGAAAAGTCTAAACTTCAACAACAATTACAAGCCTATCAGAAGGAACAGGCTACATTGGAACCTTGGGGTAATTTCGATCCCCGGAATCTGACGCGTTTAAAGGATGCAGGGCTGACTATAGGCTTTTATACCTGTCCCGAAAAGAAATACAATCTGGAATGGGAAGATAGCTATAATGCATTTATTATTAACCGTTTATCAGGGCACATCTATTTCATTACTGCAACTGAAAATGCATTGGATATCAGCATCGATGCCGAGCAAATGAAACTGCCTTCCTCTTCGCTGGAAGAGCTGCAGAACAGTTGTGCTCAGATTGAAGAAGCGCTGGTTAAGAATGAACATAAATTGACCGAACTGGCTAATGAACAGGCTTCATTGCTTGAGACCCTGAAAAAGAATAATAGCGACATTGAGTTTTCTAAGGTATTACTTAATACTGAAGCCATTGCAGGAGAAAAATTGATGCTTCTTCAGGGATGGGCTCCAGCCGTCAAAACGACTAAAATAGGGGAATGGCTCGATCAACAACAGGTTTATTATGAGATAGCCGATCCCACACCAGAAGATGATGTGCCTATTGAACTCAATAACAAAGGCTTTTTTGCTTGGTTTGATCCGATCTGTAAGCTTTATATGTTGCCAAAATACAATGAGCTTGACCTGACCCCATTCTTTGCCCCATTCTTTATGATCTTTTTTGGGCTTTGTTTGGGTGATTCCGGTTATGGCTTGTTCCTATTCTTGGGTGCAACAGGCTATCGTATATTTGCCAAAAATGTGAGTGCAACCATGAAACCGATCCTGTCATTGATACAAGTACTGGCTGTATCTACATTTTTCTGCGGACTATTGACCGGCACTTTCTTCGGAGCGAATATTTACGGTATCGACGTGCCATTCTTGCAGAATATGAAGGGACGAATTTTTATGGATAACAATGAAATGTTTCGCCTTTCTCTGATTCTGGGAGTGATACAAGTCTTGTTCGGAATGGCACTGAAAGCGGTGAACCAGACTATACAATTTGGATTTAAATACGCTATAGCAACTATCGGTTGGCTCGTTTTACTAATTTCCACCGGTTTTGCCGCTTTACTCCCAGGGATATTGCCTTTGGGCGGAACTGTACACTTGTGCATTCTTGGCGTAGCTGCTGTCGCAATCTTTTTTTATAATAGTCCGGGAAAAAATATTTTCCTCAATATTGGTTTAGGAGTATGGGATTCCTACAATATGGCTACCGGATTGCTTGGTGATATACTCTCATATGTCCGGCTGTTTGCTCTTGGTTTATCCGGAGGCATCTTGGCGGGAGTATTTAACAGCTTAGCTGTAGGCATGAGTCCGGACAATGTGATTTTAGGTCCCATCGTCATGGTTTTGATATTTGTAGCGGGACATGCTATTAATATTTTCATGAATGTACTGGGAGCAATGGTGCATCCTATGCGTCTGACCTTTGTTGAATTCTTTAAGAATTCGGGTTATCAAGGCGGTGGAAAAGAATATAAGCCTTTTAAAAATAGTATATAATTAAAAATTAAAACAATAAAAACAGTAAAACTATGGAAATGAATTTATTGGTAGCCTACATTGGTATCGCTATTATGATTGGTTTGTCGGGTGTCGGCAGTGCTTATGGAGTAACGATTGCTGGTAATGCCGCTATTGGAGCATTGAAGAAAAACGATAGTGCATTTGGTAATTTCTTGGTATTAACAGCTCTTCCCGGTACACAGGGACTATATGGATTTGCTGGTTACTTTATGTTCCAAACTATCTTTGGTATTTTGACACCTCAAATGACTGCAATTCAGGCAGCGGCTATTCTTGGCGCCGGTATCGCTTTAGGATTAGTTGCCTTATTCTCAGCTATTCGTCAGGGACAGGTTTGTGCCAATGGTATTGCTGCTATCGGACAAGGACACGACGTATTCAGTAATACACTGATTCTTGCCGTATTCCCTGAATTATATGCAATTGTAGCATTAGCTGCTACCTTCCTGATAGGTAGTGCCTTGGCTGCTTAGAAATAAGTGAAATACACGAGTGTATCAAAACACTCATTTTAATAAATCACCTCTGTTACAGATATATGTGGCAGGGGTGAATTTATATTCTTTTAGTAAAACTCATCATCGGCATATACTTCAGGTTTATAACTCTCGCACCTTAGGTTTAGTGCCCTCCCATCTTAGGTCTTTTAACCTTCCATCCCAGGGCTGCAACTGTTATAGCCCAGGGACATCTCCGTACTATCCCAGGGGTGTAGATCCGCTTATTTGTTATACATAATTATTGGAAAAAACAACTTGCTTTAGCATGAATAGAGCATGTTATCCATGCAAACGATTGTATGATATATATTTTTTAGTTTTTTGTATTAATATTCTATTATTCAAAGAATAATGCTACATTTGCAATTGGTATTAGATATTATAAGAGCATAGTATGATTAATGAGGCACTGGCTCCCGATTACATCTTCGAAGCAAGCTGGGAAGTGTGTAATAAGGTAGGAGGTATATATACGGTTTTGTCTACAAGGGCAAATACTTTGGAGAAAGGATTTCATGATAGATTGTTTTTTATAGGACCTGATGTTTGGAAAGGGAAAGAGAATCCGTTGTTTATTGAGTCTGATGACCTTTGTGTAGCGTGGAAGAAGCATGCACAAGACGATGAACAGCTATTTGTTCGTATAGGACGTTGGAACATACCAGGTAATCCTATCGTTATATTGGTTGATTTCCAACCGTTTTTTGCACAGAAAAATAGTATTTATACTGAAATGTGGAATCATTATCAGGTGGATTCTTTACATGCATACGGCGATTACGATGAAGCATCAATGTTTTCGTATGCAGCGGGAAAAGTCGTAGAAAGCTTTTATCGCTACAATCTGACTGAAACAGATAAGGTTGTTTATCAGGCACATGAGTGGATGACCGGTATGGGAGCCTTGTATCTACAGGCTAAAGTACCTGAAATTGCGACTATCTTTACTACACATGCCACATCAATAGGAAGATCTATAGCCGGGAATAACAAGCCTTTGTATGATTACCTTTTTGCTTACAATGGTGATCAGATGGCAGGGGAACTCAATATGCAATCAAAGCATTCTATCGAGAAACAAACAGCTCATCACGTGGATTGCTTTACGACCGTAAGTGAAATTACAAACAATGAGTGCAAAACATTGCTTGATAAACCTGCGGATGTCGTATTGATGAATGGTTTTGATGATGATTTTGTACCCAAAGGGTCTACATTTACGGGAAAGCGTAAACGGGCGAAGGCATCCATGTTTCACGTAGCCAACTGTTTGTTGGGCATAGAGATGGATAATGATACGTTGATTGTAGGGACTAGTGGGCGCTATGAATTTAAAAATAAAGGAATTGATGTATTCTTAGAATCGTTGAAACGTCTAAATTCCGATAAAAACTTGCAAAAGAAGGTGCTGGCTTTCGTCAATGTACCGGCATGGATAAAGGAACCACGAATAGATTTGCAAGAACGGATCAAGAGTAAAGAAAAATACAATACCGCATTGGAGAATCCATTCATCACGCATTGGCTGAACAATATGAATGAGGACAAAGTACTTGGTATGCTGAAATATTTGGGAATGGAGAACCGTCCTGAAGATAAGGTGAAGGTGATATTTGTTCCTTGCTATTTGGATGGAAAGGATGGCATCTTCAATAAACAATATTATGATTTGATATTAGGGGAAGACCTGAGTATTTATCCTTCTTATTATGAACCGTGGGGATACACTCCATTGGAAAGTGTGGCTTTTAAGGTTCCCACCATTACGACCGATCTTGCAGGATTTGGATTGTGGGTGGACGGTTTAAAGGACAGAAATGGAATTCGTGATGGAGTAGAGGTCTTACACCGTTCGGATTATAATTATTCTGAAGTGGCCGATGGAATTAAAAATACGGTTTCTACTTTTTCTGCAATGACGGACGAAGATATAGAAGCAATCCGTCAACGAGCGGGAGAATTGGCTGAATTGGCATTGTGGAAGCATTTTATTAAATACTATTATGAAGCTTATGATTTTGCTCTACGTTGTGCAAAGAAGCGTCAGCTCAATTAAAATCAAAACGAATTATTAATTAAAGTTATCATATAATGAAGATCAAAGTTAGTAATGTGAACGCTCCGAATTGGAGAGAGGTAAATGTAACATCTCATATCCCCGCCGAAGTGGAAAAATTGTCTGAACTGGCTCGGAACATTTGGTGGTCGTGGAATTATGAAGCGATTGAATTGTTTAGAGATCTTGATCCCGCTTTGTGGAAAGAAGTAGGGCACAATCCGATACTTTTGTTGGAACGCATGAGCTATGCAAAACTTGGAGCATTGGCAAATGATAAGATCATATTGAAAAGAATGAACGATGTGTATGCCAAGTTCAGGGATTACATGGATGTAAAACCGGATGATAAACGCCCATCCATTGCCTATTTCAGTATGGAGTACGGTTTGCATCACTCTCTAAAGATCTATTCCGGTGGACTGGGGGTACTTGCCGGAGATTATCTAAAGGAGGCCTCGGATAGTAACGTAGATCTATGTGCAATAGGATTCCTTTACCGCTATGGATACTTTACTCAGACCTTGTCCATGGACGGACAACAAATAGCCAATTATGAGGCACAAAACTTCGGACAATTACCCATTGAACGGGTATTGGATGAAGGGGGGGCGCAAATGGTGGTTGACGTTCCTTATTTGAACTATTTTGTACATGCTTATGTTTGGCGTGTAAACGTGGGACGTATCTCGCTCTACTTGTTGGATACAGATAACGAAATGAATAGTGAATTTGACCGTCCCATTACCCACCAACTCTATGGTGGCGACTGGGAAAACCGTTTGAAACAGGAAATTCTGTTAGGTATCGGCGGCATTTTGACCTTGAAAAAACTCGGAATTAAGAAAGATATCTATCATTGTAATGAAGGGCATGCCGCTCTGATCAACGTGCAACGCATATGCGACTATGTGGAAGAAGGTTTAACCTACAATCAGGCTATCGAATTAGTGCGTGCTTCTTCTTTATATACTGTGCATACTCCGGTACCTGCCGGTCACGACTATTTTGATGAAGGTCTTTTTGGTAAATATATGAGTGGCTATCCGGCTAAAATGGGAATTTCCTGGGACGACTTAATGGATCTTGGACGTAATAATCCGGGCGATAAAGGGGAACGTTTCTGTATGTCGGTGTTTGCTTGCAATACTTCTCAGGAAGTCAATGGCGTAAGCTGGTTGCATGGAAAAGTTTCACAGGAAATGTTTTCTTCAATATGGAAAGGGTATTTCCCGGAAGAATTGCATGTGGGATATGTGACGAACGGAGTTCATTTTCCAACTTGGAGTGCAACAGAATGGAAGCATCTCTATGCAGCACATTTTGATGAAAACTTTATGTACGATCAGTCCAATCCCAAAATATGGGAAGCCATATACAATGTGCCCGATGAAGAGATATGGGAAACGCGAATGACGCTAAAAAGAAAATTAGTAGATTATATTCGCAGACAGTTTAGTGAATCTTGGTTGAAGAATCAGGGTGATCCGTCACGCATTGTTTCTTTAATGGACAAGATTAATCCCAATGCTTTGCTGATAGGCTTTGGACGCCGCTTTGCAACTTATAAACGGGCGCATTTGTTGTTTACCGATCTTGATCGTTTATCTAAAATCGTTAATAATCCCGACTATCCGGTGCAATTTCTGTTTACAGGGAAAGCGCATCCTCATGATGGAGCAGGGCAGGGGTTAATCAAAAAGATTATTGAAATATCTCGTCGTCCGGAATTTTTAGGCAAGATCATCTTCTTGGAAAATTACGATATGCAGTTGGCTCGTCGTTTAGTAACCGGAGTGGATATTTGGTTGAATACTCCTACACGTCCGCTTGAAGCATCTGGAACATCAGGTGAAAAAGCATTGATGAATGGCGTAGTGAATTTCTCGGTTTTGGATGGCTGGTGGCTGGAAGGCTATCGTGAAGGAGCAGGATGGGCCCTGACAGAGAAACGCACATACCAGAATCAGGAACATCAGGACCAACTTGATGCAGCAACGATTTACAGCATTTTGGAGACACAAATTCTTCCTTTGTTCTATGCACGTGGAGAGAAAGAATATTCTGAAGGCTGGATTAAAACTGTTAAAAATTCCATAGCCCAGATTGCTCCTCATTATACCATGAAGCGTCAGTTGGACGACTATTACAATAAATTCTATAATAAAGAAGCCAAACGTTTCCACATGCTGGAAGCTGACCATTGTGCCAAAGCCAAAGAGATTGCAGCATGGAAGGAAGAAGTTGCTTCAAAATGGGATAGTATTGAAGTGGTTTCTTGCAATAAATCGGAAGCATTGATCAAAGGGTCTATTGAAAGCGGTAAGGAATATGATATTACTTACATTATTGATGAAAGAGGATTGGATGATGCAATTGGATTGGAACTGGTAACCACATACATTGCAGCAGATGGCAAACAGCATATATACTCTGTTGAACCGTTTGACGTGGTGAAGCGGGAAGGAAATCTTTATACGTTCCATGCAAAGCATAGGCTGGAAAATTCAGGTAGTTTTAAAGTATCCTATCGTATGTTTCCAAAAAATTCTGATTTACCTCATCGTCAGGACTTCTGCTATGTTCGTTGGTTTATCTAATCGAAATGACGATTTGAATAAAGTGTATAATGAAAGACAAAAAGAATATCGTTGTCTTTACTAAGGTAAGGTAGAATCAGAATCTTATATAGATAAAATATCCTCGCTAAAGAGTATTTATAGCGGGGATATTTTTACATCAGTCTGTTGAAGTGAACTTACCGCTGACGTCCTTAAGAAAGAAGCGTCTTTTATGGTGAACAACTCCATCTTTCAGTGTGTTTTTTATATACGATTATAAAAAACAATATACTTATATGAAAAAAATTGTATTACTCCGCCATGGAGAAAGCGCGTGGAACAAAGAAAATAGGTTTACCGGATGGACAGATGTTGACTTGACCGAAAAAGGTGTTGCAGAAGCCGAAAAAGCAGGTAAGACATTGAAAGAAAATGGATTTCATTTTGAGAAAGCCTATACTTCGTATCTAAAACGAGCTGTTAAAACATTAAATGCCGTACTTGATCAAATGAATCTGGACTGGATTCCGGTAGAAAAGTCATGGCGTTTAAATGAAAAACATTATGGGCAATTGCAAGGACTGAATAAAGCTGAGACTGCTGCTAAATATGGTGATGAACAAGTGCTCGTTTGGCGTCGGAGTTATGACATCGCTCCCCATGCTCTAACAGAAGAGGACGAACGTAATCCACGTTTTGAGGCCCGCTACAATGAGGTTCCTGATATTGAGCTTCCACGTACAGAATCTCTTAAAGACACTATTGCCCGTATCATGCCTTATTGGCATTGTGTCATCTTTCCTAATTTAAAGAAAGCCGATGAATTGTTAGTAGTAGCTCATGGTAATAGTTTGCGCGGTATCATTAAGCATCTTAAAAATATATCAGATGAGGACATTGTAAAACTGAATTTACCTACAGCCGTACCTTATGTTTTTGAGTTTGATGATGAGCTTAATCTTACCAAAGATTATTTTCTTGGCGATCCCGAAGAGATAAAAAAGCTAATGGAAGCTGTAGCAAATCAAGGAAAGAAAAAATAAAGAAAAAAGAATATTTGAAGCAGAAAAAGCCCTTAACTCAGCACTACCTTTTCTACTGAAAGGAATCAAGAGCGAGAAATGAGGGTATGTCGAAACTTTATATTTGAAAAGAATAACTTGTAATCTGAAACTTGACTATCTTTATCAGCAAAGAAAAGAGCCCTACCATTACTCAGAAAGAGAGTTTGATAGGGCTCTTTTTATTAGTTAGTTACAATTTAGGACCTTTTGGAGTGATTATTTTAGTTTTAACACACTCTGATTTCGATATAAAAACAAAATGTTTATTTGACTAATTCATTTATTAGCGTAATAGTCAAGAATATACCGATTGCAATGCATAGGAAGATGAGGATCATATTGGTGATCCGGGCACTCGGTTTTGTCTCTTTATGCAAATTTTGATCAAAATAGTTTTTAAAGAATAAATAGATAGCCGGGACACTGGCACTAGCCAACAACAAATCTTCCGGTATCTTATAGATATAGACTTTTGAAAATGAAATAAGTGCCCAATGGCAAAGGAACAAAATGACGAGCAAGTTTACTTTTCGCGAATAGGCCAATAATAGGCCAATAGTGAATACTGCAACAGAACAAGGCATAACACTTGTTGTCATCATGGGAAAATCCATGCCTCTTGCCCATGAAAGTAGGGGGTAGAGAAACGGCATGGCATATAGAACGTACGTCATTTTATCATATTTGCGATGCCGTTCAAACGGAGTATAGTTGGTAAATAAGTCCCATAGCCAAATAAGTGCAATGATGCCCCAAAAAATGGAGAATATATAATTATAGTCCCGCTCACTACAATAAATTAAATAATAGACAATTGATATCCATCCATTTAAGAATACCATGTATCCTTTCATCAGATATTTTACTGTTTTGGTGGGCTTGTTATAGAGGAGAATCGTTATTAATACTCCCAAGACAGTAATGATGAGTTGAGCTATCCACGTTTCTTCGTTATACAATGCGATGGTTTTCCAGAAAACTTCCATAAATCAATCTTTTTATTCTTCTTATTAAATCTTTTTATGTCTCGTCAAAGAGAAGGCTCGTTTGATAAATAAAAACAATGGGAATGTAGCCCCAACCGCCAACATAAAAATAACACTACATGTCACAATACTGTTAGTAAATACATCTATTAGATACTTCTGCTGTAGTTCCGGCACCTTCATATTTTGCATAAACATAATCAGGGAAAAAACTATTTTATAAGCATACATACCCGGAATCATGGGTAATAATGCCGGAATGTAAAGTACTGTCATTGGACAATATATATGTTTTCCCAATACCAAACTTCCCATACCTATTGCAAAAGAAGCGCATAGAGAAGCTGTAGCAATATCTACCCCGAGGTAAGTCATGAGGCAAAAGCGTAAGGAGTGTCCGATGGCGGAGAGTAATGCAATAGATGGAAATGCACGCAAAGGGGGATCGGATATCGCTCCGAATCCAATGGCCGCAATAGCAGCAAAAAAAGCATCTGTAAGAATATCTATGGCGATCATAATAAACTGTTGCTAATTAACATAAGTGTACATGCAAGTCCTACGGAGATACATAATACCAAAAGTAAAGCCTGAATAAGTCTGGTACATCCGGTTAGTACATGTCCCTCTACAATATCAATAACTCCATTGAGCAAAGGAACACCCGGAACCAAATAAAGTACACTAGTAGCTATAGCTATTTCCGCTGTAGTATTTAACGTTAAAGCAGATGAAGCTGTTAAAGAAGCGATAAAAGCTGACACCACAAAAATAATATAGTGGTTGATTTTCCTTTTTTGCATTGCCTGTTTGGTATAAAAGCCAATGAGCGTGGCAGAAAAGACTATGATTCGAGCAGTCCAGTCACCTCCGAACAATGCGCAGAAAGAGGCGTTGGCAAAGCCTACCAGGAACAATACGCAAAGCGGATCCATCTTAGGACGGGAAATAATATACTTATATTTTTCCCATAATGCATCTAAAGATAGATGGTTGTCGCAAGCATCCCAACTTAGTGCACTTAATTCTGAATTTAGTTCAAAACTGATGGGAAAAGCAGGAATGATAGTTACTTCATTATACACTTCCTGACTTTCATTGTCACACACGCTCATTACCATTGTCTTTTGGAATAGGCTCATTTTAACGTCTACATCCAGTGATTTCCCAATACGTCTGGTATTTCTTATCACCCGTGAAGTATGTACCCCTGAGCCCATAAGTCTATTGGCATATTCCAGCAAAAAGCGGGTAATGTCTTTTAATTGGTTTGGAGAGTTCATTACAGAAATATTATCCTAATCTTGTTACCTAATGAAAAACGCCGCAAAGGTACGCTTTTTCGTCGAAATAGAGTAGCAATATTTAAGGTTTATGAATATGAAGATCGTTTTTAGGCTGGCATAGCCTTGTAGAAGAATATCATTATGATATATTGAAGGCAAGCCCAATGAAAGTGGACTCTGGCTATGAGTAGGTTAGCGTGTCTGTAGTAAAAGAAGAAGCCGAATCAAAAGTACTGATGTTCTGAATGTTTTAGTAAGGAGAAAGACCCGTAAATAATGGGGCTATTTCAGAAAAACACTTTTGAACCGGCTTCTTTTAAGTATAATTAGTGTAATTACTTAAGCACCTCAGCTAATTTGCTTTGTAATTCTTCTCCGTGAAGTCCACGGGCAAGAATAGTGCCGTCTGCGGAGATCAGTACAGTGTGGGGTATACTGCTTACAGCATACAATCGTGCACCCTCACTATTCCAATATTTCAGATCCGACATTTGCGGCCAAGTGATATTTAACTTTTTAATGGCATCTTTCCATGCATCTCCATTTTGATCTAATGATACGCCAACAATTTCAAAACCTTTGTTCTTATATTTGGCATATGCTTCCACCAAGTTGGGCATTTCCCGGCGACAAGGTCCACACCAACTAGCCCAAAAATCAACAAGCACGACCTTTCCTTTACCTGCGTAGTCTGACAGTTTTATAGGCTTTCCTCCAGGAGTAAGCATGGCAATATCTGTAAAATTCTGTCCTACCGCAGTTGCTTTCAATTTTGCAACATTCTCTTTAATTTTTACGATTGTTTCATCGTTTTGGTATGCTGCGGGTATTTGTGGTAGTAAAGGATCAATATCTTTCACATCCAGATAATAGTAATTACTCTTAAGTAAATAAATACCTACAGGAGTTGTGATATTTTTAGCAATGCCTGCTTTGGCTACGTCTATCATTTTAGTTTCCAAATCATTCATCTCTTTCGATTTTGCTTCGCGCTCTTTGTCGCTCAACGCCGTATCCGACATGGACTCATAGACTGTCATCATCTGTTTGTTCAGCCCATTGATTTGGCTTCTGACTACCTGATAGGCATCATTGTTTGGAGTACCTGTGGCAGAATCGTTGTCTGCTGTTAGTTTAATATTGATTTTTCCATTCTCCAGGAAGAAATCTATCATCAGCCTTTGATTCTCTTTCGATTTGCAAGTGATGTAACGGTTCACTGTTGAATCCTGAACTCCTTTAAAAGTAAATGTGCCGTTAGCTATTACAGAAGAGTCTAATTTAACAAGTTGACGTCCATCCACCTTTTGCAGATATACGGTATCGCCATCAGCTCCACCTTCAACGGTTCCGGTTACAACGTAACCTTTATTCCCGCTACACGCAGCAATAATTGCAGCGATAGCGAATAGGTAAGTAAGTTTCTTCTTCATTGTTTTTTTTGATTTTGATGAATTTATGAGTGTTTTTTGCAAATATAAGCAATAAAAAATCCTCTCCGAATTTACGGAGAGGATTTTATAGTTTTAATTCCAATTATTAGGATAAACAGTACTTGCTTTATTCAGCAGGTGCTTCAGCTACAGGTGCTTCTTCAGCAGGGGCTTCAGGCACTTCTTTTACCACAGCTTCCTCAGCAGGAGCTGCTGCTGCAACTTTGGCAGCTTCTTCAGCTGCTTTCTTTTCAGCAAGTGCTTTTGCTTTCGTTTCGTTTATCTTCTTTTCTGCATCCAAACGTGCTTTAGCTTCTGCCTTTTTAGCTTCTTCATCTTTCAATTTAAGAGTTGCCAAACCGCTTTGCTTGTTGTTTTTCCAAGCTTCGTATTTAGCTTCTGCTTCAGCTTCGCCAAATGCACCTTTTGTTACACCACCCAATAGATGTTTTTTCATATAAACACCTTCACGGGAAAGAATGTTACGCACTGTATCGGAAGGTTGTGCACCTTTCATTACCCAGTCGAGTGCGCGATCGAATTTCAAATCTACTGTGGCAGGATTGGTGTTAGGGTTGTATGTGCCAATCTTTTCAATAAATTTACCATCACGTGGTGCTCTTGCATCTGCAATAACAATGGAGTAGAAAGCGTAGCTTTTACGTCCGTGTCTCTGCAATCTGATTCTTGTTGCCATTTTTTGTTTTTAAATATTAATAAATGATTTGAATAATGCTACTAACTCGTAATAGCGGGTGCAAAGGTATATTTTTTATTTCAATGTCTAAAGCTTTTACGAATATTTTTTGGGGTATCTAATCAGGATAGCCAATAATGCACATATTCCCATCATAAACGGATAATATAAGTTCCCGATAATACTGATAGGAGAGATATTTGCCAGTCCGGCGGCAATCAGCATTTGTGCACCATAGGGAATAATACCTTGTATCAGGCATGAAAAGGAATCTAAGATGCTAGCTGTTTTACGACGGTCTAGATGGAAGCGTATTGCAATGCTCTTGGCTATGGGGCCTGTGGTAATAATTGCAATTGTGTTATTTGCTGTACACAGATTGGCTATGCTCACCAAACCGGCAATACTAAGCTCAGCAGCACGTTTTCCCTTAATATGACGGGTTAGTTTGGAAACTATAAAATCTATACCACCATTGTACCGGATTGTTTCTAACATACCGCCTGCAAGCAAAGTAACTATTATTAATTCTCCCATATCGGTAATTCCTTTCCCCATGGAACCAAACCAGTTGAAGAATGCCGTACTCACATCTGTTCCTCCAGCATAGCTCGTCCAGATGCCTATGATGCCCGTACTGAATATTCCAAGTATCAGCACCATCATTACATTAATGCCAGAGATTGCAGTTCCCAATACAATGAGGTAGGGGATTACCTTTATCCATTCAATATCCTGTATATAACCCGGCGATGAAACACACAATCCCTGGAAAATATAAAAGCCCAATACTATTATAGCGGCCGGTACTACAATCATAAAGTTTACCCGGAATTTGTCACGCATCACGCAATCTTGAGTTTTGGTTGACGCAATAGTCGTATCAGATATAAATGAAAGGTTATCACCAAAAAAGGATCCACCCATAACAATAGCCACCATGTATGGCAAGTCAACTCCAGTCTTTTGTGCTAAGCCAATGGCGACAGGAGTCAGAGCTACTATTGTGCCTACGCTGGTTCCAATAGACAATGAAATGAAGCATGCAGCAATGAATATCCCTGCCAGTAATAAATTATTGGGTAATATATGCAACGTGAGATTTACTGTGGCATCAATGGCTCCCATTTGTTTAGCACTCTGCGCAAAAGCTCCTGCAAGAACAAATATCCATACCATAAGCATGATATTTTTGTTGCTAGCTCCTACGGAAAATTGATATACCCGCTGTTCCAATGTTAATCCACGCGTGATGGCAATGGCATAGCATGATGACAACATAAACGCTACCGTTATAGGTACCTTATAGAAGTCATTCGCCAGAAGTGATGTTAGCAAATAGAGGCAAAGGAAAACGATGAGCGGGCTTAAAGCCCACCAGTTTCCTTTTTTCTGGTTTGTAGTGTCCGTTGTATTTATTTGGGGCATTTTCCTTCATTTAGCATGTACAAAGATACGAAAAGCATGTATTTTTGTTTATTTGCTCGTTTTTTTGTTTTATTGAATTAGATTTGGAACCTTTCTGAAATCTTTCATTGGGGTATTATACTTATCTTTGCGGCTGGGCAGGTATCTAATTTACAGATTAGTATATCTGAACTAAACTAGGAAACCGAGCGTTGGGAAGCGGTCTGTTCCTATATAAACTGGTTAGCAAAAAAGAGAGAGCGGCATTCTAGAACAGATACCGCTCTTTTTTGTTCTTTAAAGAGTTACTCCACTCTTGAAAATTGCAATCTCTTTATAACCTTTCTTTTCGTTATTTACTAATTCACCGTTAGCTACTCTTATAATATAATCAATGAATCGTTCGCAGTTTTTTTCCATTGACTCATTCTCCAGAATCACTCCGGCATTAAAATCTATCCATCCCGGTTTATTCTTAGCTAAAGTAGAATTCGTTGAAATCTTCATAGTCGGTACATATGTACCAAACGGTGTGCCTCGTCCTGTAGTAAACAGGACCATGTGACAGCCACAGGAAGCAAGGGCAGTGGAAGCCACCAAGTCATTGCCCGGAGCAGATAGCAGGTTTAACCCCTTCACTTCTAATCGTTCACCGTATGGCAATACTCCGCTTACATAACTTTTTCCACATTTTTGCGTGCATCCCAGTGCTTTTTCTTCAAGTGTTGAGATTCCTCCCGCTTTATTTCCCGGGGAAGGATTTTCTCCTACCGGTTCGCCATGAGAGAGGAAGTATTCCTTAAAGTCGTTGATGAGGTGGACTGTCTGTTCAAACAACTGTTTATTTTCACAGCGATTCATTAAGATAGTTTCCGCACCGAACATTTCCGGTACTTCCGTCAACACGGACGTTCCACCTTGAGCAATAAGGAAATCAGAAAACATCCCCAATAACGGATTGGCTGTAATACCCGAAAAACCGTCTGATCCTCCACATTTCAGACCTACACGCAATTCGTTCAAAGGCATATCCACACGCTGGTCCTGACTAGCCACTTCATAGAGTTCCCGCAGGAGTTTCATGCCCTCTTCATACTCGTCGCCGACTTTTTGAGTTACTAAAAATTTGATACGCTCCGTATCATAGTCACCCAGAAACTCACGAAAAGCATCCGGCTGATTATTTTCGCATCCCAGTCCCACTACAAGTACAGCACCTGCATTGGGGTGTAACACCATATCACGAAGAATTTTCTTTGTATTCTCGTGATCATCTCCCAATTGAGAACAACCATAATTATGAGTATAGGCTCTGATGTCATCCACACCCTTTCCGTTCGTTTCCCGACGCAAGCCTTCCGCCAACTGGTTTACGATGCCATTTACACATCCTACGGTAGGTATTACCCATATCTCATTACGTATGCCTGCATCTCCGTTTTTGCGTCTGTAGCCTTTAAATGTCAGGTCCTTTTGTGGGATATTTAGTGTCACTTTTGTCGGATTATAGGAATAATTCAGCAATCCGGCCAGATTAGTGCGAATATTTGTTTCGTTCATCCAGTCCCCTTGCTTTTTGGCTGTTTGGGTATGTCCTATCGGATAACCGTATTTAATAACATTTTCTCCTTCTGTAAAATCTTTTAGAGCAAACTTATGTCCCGCCGGAATGGCTTCGTTCAAAGTGATTTCCGCTCCATCTATCGTGAGTTTTTCACCTGCGGGCAATGCTACAATAGCTACTGCTACATTGTCTGCCGGATTAATTTTAAGATACTTGGTTTCCATTCTTTGATTTATATTTGGTTTTTTATTTTATCGCTCGTGATAGTTATCGTTATGAAACAGACCCGGTGTTTATTTGTTCGAATAAAACTCAATGTTTTCTTTCGTCAATAAATCAATAGGCATCAAATTTTCCTGTTGCACTTCTTTTTTAAAGATTAGGTGTTCACATAAAGCTTTTATCCCGTCGAAACCTTGTAACACAGGTTGCTGGGCTATCAAGAAGAAGACGCTTTCTTTCTTCAGGCACTGCACATTCCGTTCCAACAAGTCATAACCTATTAGTTTAAAATCGGTTATCTGTTTTTTTAATAAGTATTCCCCGATAATATAGACTTTGGAGTTGAAAGTTATTCCGCTTTTTACATTGGGATGTGCATGGAAAAAATCATCCAGCATTTGTGTATCTTCACTATCTTTTTTAGCATGTAAGTCCAGTTCCCATATCCTATAATCCGGATGATATTTACTCATATACTCCCTGAAACCAACTTCACGACGTTCCTGTTGGTTAGATCCGACAATACCTTCGTTTATTTTTCTAAAGATCACTATTTCCCTTTCTTTTCCGGCGAGAAGCATCAACATCCGTGCGGAGAAGAAACCGCTTTGATGTGAATCCTGTCCGAAAAAGGAGAGGGCAGGCAGATCCTTTAAATTGGAGTCTATATATATATAAGGTATTCCACGATTATTCAATTCTTCAGAAAAGGGTGCGGTGTATTTAGGCACTGTGGGAGCAAACATCACTCCATCCGGTTCATCATTTAATATTTTATTGGAAGCATCTACAAATGAATGATAGTCATACGGGTCATAGTAGGAGAGGTCTACATTAATATTGAAATCCGAATAAGCCTCTATAGCCTCCTGAATTCCAGTCTCTACCGCCGTCCAATATTCACCCGGATCGTGTTGAGGAAGCAGACAAGCAAATGCATATTTCTTGTTAGATGCCAATGCACTGGCATACATGTTGGGCTGATAGTTCAATTTCTTTAAAATCTCTTCTACCCGTTTCCGGCTGACTTCCGAAACACCACTTCTACCGTGTATAACGCGGTCTACCGTTCCCACCGATACATTCGCCAATTTGGCAATGTCTTTGATTCGTATTCGTTCTGGAATATTCATTGCATCACAGATTTGTGCTCGCACACACTAATAATCTTAATATTTTCGACACAAATATATGACAATTTTTGTAATTACGAAAATTTTAGTATCTTTGTGCCCGCACACGAAGATATTGAATAACGAAAGGTGATACACTTATCATTCATGTTATCAATTAATTAGGTGTGGATTAAAGCAAAAATGATAAATTGAAAGAGATTTAATATCATAGATTAATAAAGTATAAAGTTATGGGAAAGAAAATCGTTACATTAGGAGAAATCATGTTGAGATTGTCCACTCCGGGAAATACCCGTTTTGTGCAATCAGATTCTTTTGATGTAGTATATGGCGGTGGAGAGGCTAATGTTGCTGTCAGCTGTGCCAACTACGGACATGATGCTTATTTTGTGACAAAACTACCGAAACACGAAATCGGCCAGTCAGCAGTAAATGCATTACGTAAGTATGGAGTTAAAACAGATTATATTGCCCGTGGTGGAGATCGCGTCGGCATCTATTATTTAGAGACAGGTGCATCCATGCGTCCCAGCAAGGTGATTTATGACCGTGCACATTCTGCTATAGCTGAAGCTGATCCTTCTGATTTTGATTTTGATGCTATTATGGAAGGAGCCAGCTGGTTCCATTGGTCCGGCATCACTCCCGCCATTTCCGATAAAGCAGCCGAACTTACCAAATTGGCTTGTGAAGCAGCTAAGCGTCATGGCGTCACGGTATCTGTGGACTTGAATTTCCGGAAGAAACTTTGGACGAAGGAGAAAGCACAGTCTATTATGAAACCTTTGATGAAATACGTTGATGTATGTATCGGCAATGAAGAAGATGCGGAACTTTGTCTGGGCTTCAAACCGGAAGCTGATGTGGAAGGTGGACATACCGATGCAGAAGGTTATAAAGGCATTTTCAAGGCGATGGCTAAAGAATTTGGTTTCAACTATGTCATCTCTACTTTGCGCGAATCATTCTCCGCTTCACACAACGGCTGGAAAGCTATGATTTATAATGGCGAAGAATTTTATGAGTCAAAACGTTACGATATTAATCCTATTGTTGACCGTGTAGGTGGAGGAGACTCTTTTTCCGGTGGCATTATCCATGGATTGCTGACGAAAGCCAACCAAGGTGCTGCTCTTGAATTTGCAGTAGCTGCTTCTGCATTGAAGCATACTATCAATGGTGACTTCAACCTTGTTTCTCCTGAAGAAGTGGAAGCTTTGGCCGGTGGGGATGCCAGCGGACGTGTACAACGTTAATTCTTAATGATGAAAATTAATCAGTAATAGAAATGGCTAAATTTGATAAACTTGCAGTTTTAAGAAAAATGGGTGAAACCGGTATGGTTCCCGTTTTCTATCATAAAGATGTTGAAATAGCAAAGCAAGTGGTAAAAGCTTGCTATGAAGGAGGCGTACGCGCCTTTGAATTTACTAACCGTGGTGACTTTGCACAAGACGTATTTGCCGAATTGGTAAAATATGCAGCCAAAGAATGCCCGGAGATGGCTTTAGGTATAGGTTCGGTTGTTGATCCTGCCACAGCAGCTCTTTATCTTCAGTTAGGAGCAAACTTTGTTGTAGGTCCGTTGTTCAATCCCGAAATTGCCAAGATTTGCAATCGCCGTCTTGTTCCTTATACTCCCGGTTGCGGTAGCGTAAGTGAAGTAGGCTTTGCCCAGGAAGTAGGTTGCGATCTTTGTAAAATATTCCCAGGGGATGTTCTCGGCCCGAAACTGGTTAAAGGTTTGTTAGCTCCACTGCCTTGGGCTAAATTGATGGTGACCGGTGGAGTGGAACCGACTAAAGAGAATCTGACTTCGTGGATAAAAGCCGGAGTCTATTGTGTAGGTATGGGCTCCAAGTTATTCCCGAAAGAAGTGGTTGCATCAGGAAATTGGGCAGCTATTACAACTAAATGTGTTGAAGCATTAGACTATATCAATGAAGCAAGAAAGTAATAGATCAATTCAATAAAGTTTCATTTTGTTTAAAGGTGTTTAAAGGGAAAACCATCGGAACTCGCCATCATAGCAGTTTCGATGGTTTTTTAAATTTGTTAAGTAAACAAGATTGGATAAAGTTAAAAATATGTTATATAACACACTCTTTTCCCCTATGCATTTGTACGTAAGAAGAAAAGGACTTACCTTTGTATCGCAGTTGGGAAACTGTATATGATTTTTTGATAAAATAAAATAGTTTTCATTAAGATTTTAATTGTGTAATAGATTTATTATTGTTTTTCATAGGCTTAAGATTTGGATTTAATTAGGTAAAAAGAAAAAAGGAAGTTTTCATTTCGTATGAAAGTTTGACTTAGGTAAAAAGAAGATTTGTTTTTGGGTATAACATTTAGATGAAATTGCAAGAAAAGCCTTATTAATGTGGCTTTTCTTTCGCTAAGGCGGGTAGTTCGTGAGAGCTGACTCGTTTTTTTGTATCATTACTTTCCATTTGAATAGTTTCTTTTTACAAAGAAATGGTAGTTTTTTCACAGTTCTTTATATATTTGTGCTATAATCCACAAATGATGTTATGTCAATCGAGAAGCAAGCAATAAAGGGAGTATTATGGAATTCGGTAGAACGTTTTTCTACTCAGGGCATTCAGTTCGTACTCACAATTGTCATTGCACGCATTTTGTCCCCTAATGATTATGGGCTTGTGGCAATGCTTAGCATTTTTTTATCTATTGCCCAAACTTTGGTTGATAGTGGTTTTGCCAATGCTTTGATTCAAAAGAATAATCGAACAGATACGGATTACAGTACGACCTTTCACTTTAACCTTGTTATTTCATTGCTAATCTATCTGGTTCTATACTTTACCGCACCTTTGATAGCCCGGTTCTACGATCAGCCCTTATTGACATTGATTACCCGTGTACTGGGACTGACTTTAATCATTAATTCTTTTTCTATTGTGCAACAAGCGCATCTTACGGTATTGCTTGATTTTAAAAAGCAGGCTTTTGCTTCTCTTCTGTCTGTGATTATAGGCGGGGGAGTTGGTATTTGGATGGCTTATCATGGATATGGGGTCTGGACTTTGGTTTGGCAAACATTGATTAGTGCGACCTTCAATTCTATATTTCTATGGATCTATGCCCATTGGACTCCCCGCTGGATTTTCTCGTGGCGTTCATTTCATGAATTATTTTCATTCGGTTCTAAAATCATGCTTTCCGCAATGCTACATACAATTTATACCAACATGTATTCATTGGTCGTTGGTAAAGCTTTTAATGCAGCTACGTTAGGCTATTTTAATCGCGCTTATACGTTAGGACAGTTCCCGGTACAAAATTTTTCAAATATCGTATTGAAAGTTATTTATCCTATTCAATGCCATTACCAAAACGATAATGAAAAGTTCAACTATATTTTCATCAATTATCTACGCCTTTCATGCTTCATCCTTTTTCCACTAATGATTAGTTTCGCTGCTTTAGCAAAACCTATAGTTATCATTTTATTGACAGATAAGTGGTTACCAGCCGTTCCTCTATTGCAGATCATTTGCATTGCACAGATGTGGGACCCTGTAATGAAGATCAATGCATCAGCTCTGGATGCTAAAGGGCGGAGTGATTACAGACTGTATTCCGAGATTCTAAAAAAGATAGTCGCATTTGGCATTCTATTTTTGTCCATCCCATTGGGAATGAAGGCTATCTGCGGAGGACTTGTCCTTTATGCCTTTGCTGATATGGCCATCATTATAAGTTATTCCCGTAAAGTGATGAACCGTGGTTACCGATGGCAAGCAGGTGTATTGCTTCCCCTGCTTTTAGCTTCTATTAGCATGGGAGGTCTCATTTTCTGGATAATACGCTATTTTGATTCCCCGTGGCAACAATTAGTGTTTGGCTTCTTTATAGGTTTATTCTTTTATATAGGCGTATCTTATTTTTGTAAATTCTCTGAAATCCATTATTTTTATCTGCTATTGAAGGGGAAAAAGAAGATTGATGAATACAACGAAGACCATGAAAAAGGAGATCTGGTATAATAAGTATCTGAGCATATTCGGAGTTCCTTACACGAATATACCGAATGGGGTGAAGCAGGAAATTGCTGAGAAATTAAAAGCGACTTCTTCGAAATTACCATTGGCTTCGGTCGTCTTAATTGCTCATAATGAAGAAGACAAGATTCTATCGTGCTTATGGTCATTGGTAGATAATATTTGTGATTTCCCCATTGAAATTATAGTGGTGAGTAATGCATCCACAGATGCTACGGAGAACATCTTGGATGAGATGGGAGTAACATGGTTTCCTGAGGAGAAGAGAGGACCGGGGCATGCACGGCAATGCGGATTGGATCATGCCCGTGGAAAATATTATATTTGTATAGATTCCGATACCATATATCCGCCGTATTATATTGCTACCCACGTGCATCATTTACAAAGAAAAGGAGTTGTCTGCACGTATGGGTCATGGAGTTTTATTCCTGATGAAAAATATAGCGGAATGAAATTGAGTTGCTATGAATTTATGAGGGATTGCTATCTCAGACTGCAAAATATCCAACGTCCCGAACTTTGTGTACGTGGCATGACAATGGCTTTCAACATGGAGTTTGGACGTAAAATAGGGTTCCGTACCCATATTATTCGTGGTGAAGACGGCATGATGGCACTTGGCTTGAAAAAATATGGAAAATTACTTTTTTTAAAGACCAAAAAGGTGAGACCTGTGACCAGCAATTCCACATTAAGCGGCGGTGGGAGTCTCTGGCAAAATATGTGGGAACGTCTTATAAGAGCATTAAGCGGTGTGGGGCATCTATTTGTATCTAAATCTTCGTACAAAGACCGTGATTATAATTTAATAAACTCCAATAAGGATAAACAAGAAGAAGATTATAAAAAATGACTCAGGAAAGTTTAAAAATATCCGAACTGGTTTCAATTATAACCGTTAACTATAACGGTTGGAAGGATACTTGTGAGCTTATAGCTTCCTTAAAACGCTATGAAAAATATCCTTATGAAATAATCGTTGTGGATAATGCCTCGAGTGGGGAGGACACCAAACGGATATTAGATGAACACCCAGATGTAACGCTTATATGCAGTGAAAAGAATCTGGGATTTGCCGGAGGTAACAATTTGGGCTGCCTTCAGGCTAAAGGTAAATATCTATTTTTCCTGAACAATGATATTGTATTGAAGGGGCCTGTACTTGAGCCATTGGTACAACGGTTGAAAGATCCTTCTATTGGCGGCGTTTCCCCTATGATACGAGGGTTCTATCCGCCCAATGACGTTCAATATTACGGTCATCAGAAAATGACTCCTGTTACATTGAAGCATGCAACTCCTCCATACGACGTTTTGCATCCTGAAAAGTACGTAATAGATAGAGAGGTTGAAGTGATGCACGGAGCTGCGATGATGCTGCGCCGGGAGGTCATAGAGGATGTGGGAATGATGAGTGAAGTCTATTTCCTGTTCTATGAAGAGTTCGACTGGAGCTACCGGATATTGAAACGTCACTATAAAATATGGTATGAACCGGCTTCTGTTGTATTCCATAAGGAAGGACAAACAATTAGGCTGGAAACTCCTTTTCGTGAATATTATCTTACGCGGGGACGCGTTCTATTTGCCCGTCGAAATTTAGGGGGATTCTATAAAATAGCTTCATGCTGCTATTTAGCAGGAATTGTTATGACAAGAAATATGGTGAAATATTTATTTCACAGTAAATGGAAAATGCTAAAAGCTACAGTTGCGGGGACTTTCAGCGGTCTTTTTTGTAAAAAGGATGACGAAGTCATTCATTCGGGTGGAAAAAATAAATTTAAATGAAAGAGAAATGATACCTAAAGTAATTCATTATTGTTGGTTCAACGATACTCCAATTCCTCCCAGTTTGAGGATGTGTATGGATTCCTGGAAAAAGAAATTGCCAGACTATCGCTGGAGACTATGGAATCTTCGTGCTTTCGACATTAATTCCCTGGCATGGACAAAAGAAGCTTATGAAGCCAATGCGCTGGCTTTTGTGGCAGATTATGTTCGTTTGTATGCACTGTATACCGAAGGAGGGATTTATATGGATACAGATGTGCTGGTGAAAAAATCGTTTGATCCGCTTATGAATGATGGCTTTTTCACGGCCATAGAGTTTCACCCGGAAATGATTGAGGCTGATGAACTGTCAAAAGAACGCCTGGAGCCGGACGGCACAAACCGTTTTCCCGGACAGCGCGTTCCCGGCTTGGGCTTATTGTCGGCCATATTGGCGTCCGAAAAGGGGCATCCTTTTGTAGCGGAAGCCATGAAGTTTTATGAAAAACGCCATTTTATCGAAGAAGACGGAAGTTGGTACATCAAGGAAATCGCCCCGGATGTGCTGGCTTTGGCTGCCGAAAAATTTGGATTGAAATATATCAATGACGTGGAGCAACATTTGGACGAACGAATGGTGATTTATCCTTCGCGCATTTTAGGAGCTGCATACGTACAAGTCACTAAAGACACGGTTGCGGTGCACCTAAGCAAAGGTAGTTGGCGAAAGCGGCGTTGGCTACGAAGTATGTTAACCAAATTAAAGTTCTACTGGAAAATAGTTATGGCTAAGTAGCGCTAATAAAAAACAATAACCAACATGATTATTATATTATATATACTGGATTGGCTTTGTTATATCCTGCTTTTTATAAACGTTCTATATCTTTTGGTGTATAGTCTGGCTTCGTGGCGTTCAAGACCCCGAATTGCTTTTCCGGTAAAAGAGAATAAGCGTTTTGCAGTTTTTATTGCTGCTTATAAAGAAGATGCCGTGATTTTAGACACGGTGAAAGCATGCGTATCACAAACCTATCCGGGCGATAAATATGAAGTGGTGGTTATTTCAGATAAAATGAAACCGGAGACCAATGAACTCTTGTCCCAATATCCGATAACGTTGTTAACGGTCAATTTTGAGAATAGCACGAATACCAAATCATTGCGGACAGCTTTGGCCTATTTGGATAAGGCTGCGTATGATGTAGCCCTGGTGATAGATGCTGATAATATAATAGCCCCTGATTATTTAGCAAACGTGAATGGAGCCTTTGCAAACCCGGAAGTACAGGTTGTGCAAACACATCGCATTGCCAAAAATATAGATACGGATATGGCCTATCTGGATGCAATCAGTGAAGAAATAAACAACTCCATATTCCGTTTGGGGCATATCAATTTGGGGAGGTCGGCTGCTTTAATCGGCTCGGGCATGGCTTTTGATTACGATTTGTTTTATTCGGCAATGATGAGTAACGAATCAGTGGGGGGATTCGATAGAGTGATCGAGATGAAATTGCTTTATAAGCGTGTCTTTTTTCATTATTTGCCAGATGTCTATGTGAAGGACGAAAAAATAAAGAACTTGAATGGGTTTTATCAACAACGACTCCGTTGGCTATCTGCGCAATACTATAGTATCGGGGAGTTTATCCATCATCTTGTTCCGGCTATCCGTGATCGTAACTGGGATTTTTGCGATAAGCTATATCAGCAGATTTCCATATCGAGATTACTCTTGATCGGTTTTATTTTTGTGATAGCTTTATTCTTATCTTGCGTGGCACCTGCATTGTCTCACAAATGGTGGGTGCTATTTATGGTTCTGGTCATTGCCTTAATAATGGCTGTCCCGCGTTGTTTCTGGAGAAGGCGCACCCTTAAAGTGTTACTCATGACTCCTTACTTGTTTCTATTGATGGTGGCAGATTTGTTCCGGTTAAAGAAAGCAAGTAAAAAGTTCATTCACACTTCTCATGGTTAGCCTTCTATCAGGAGTGGACACAGCGGTTGTGGCTTGTCAGTTTATTCCCAGTCGCATCGTTTCACCTCAAAGCAGGGGCACTGTTTGGTCCATTCCATCGGTTCTATTTCACCATCGTGGTTTAAATCGGGACTAAGATCACGATGGCCTACCACTTTTGCACCCGGATAGTCCAATAATAAGGTACGTATGAGTACCCGGAGGGAATGACGTTGCCATTCGGTACGGGTGTCACGGGCTATGCCATGACTGTCCAGTCCGCCTTCATAGCAGATGCCAATGCTATGGGCATTGTATCCACGGGCGTGTGCACCGGCTTTTTCCAACGGACGAAGGGTCTTGATGTCACCGTTTTTACGGATGTAGAAGTGGTAACCGGCTTCACTGAATCCGCGACGCAAATGATCGGCGGTCAGTTCTTGTTCCGTGTAGTTACGGTCGCACCGGGTAGCGGAACAGTGTATCACAATTAAGTTTATTTTTCTCATCAGTTATATTGATTTATAGAATAAGTGGGCATGTGCAAAAAGAACCCACTCCTGCCCGGATGTATCGCAGGCGAGGAGTGGATTTGTAAACTCAGGGGTTTTCAGAAGATGTCATTTCTTCAGAATTTTCAGACTTGTAGCCTAAAACGTCATGGCATTGCCACCTATGGCACCCAAAACTGCGGATGCTACGGCGATTACCACTTTCAAAATTAAGTCCCAACTAGATTTTTTCATAATTTAAGCTTTTAATGATTAATAAATTGGTTGATAGGTGATAGGAGTGCATCAGCCTAACGGATTGTCATCTATCACTCCTCCGTCACTTCCACCAGTATTCCCTCCGTCTCCTGAGGTATTACCACCATCAGATGAGGATCCTCCGTCCGAAGAGTCGGTCGTTTTGGGCTTTTCCAGTTCAAAAACCAGATTATTGGCTGCTCCTCTGGTGGTGGCAAGGGAGTCGTTGACCAGACGGAGGGTATTGTCCACTTTGAAACGGACGTGCACACAGTCGATATTCCGGACGGTACAGTTTTTTGCATCATCAGTGGCATTACAATGAAAGGTGATGTAAAAAGTGCCGAATCCATCGAGCTTCAGTCGGTTGCCATTGCAGAGAATGGTTTTCATGCTGCGGACAAGTGATTTGATGACATGCTCCACATCTTCAACGGAGAGGGAGCCGATACTTTCAATCTCATTAGCAAGGTATTTGATGTCATACGTTTTGGCATCTCCTGCTTTGCGTTTGAGGGCATTTACAAGCGGGGAGGTTTTATCTCCCAGCTTCTTTCTGCGCAGACAGCGCACTACGGTAATTGTAGCCATAATGGTTAAGGTTTAAGTTAAAAAAATAGAGTTAATTCAACGAAACGTTTTTTATTTCGTTTCGTTGAAACAAAGATACTACCTGCGTTAGGCCATTTCGGAGGTTTAAGGAGGTTTGCGGAGGTTTACGGAGGAAAACGACGTTTTTCAGAGGTTCACGGAGGTTTATAACTGCTTGTAACTGCATGAAACGGTTTATTATTGTTTCAAACTGCTTGTAACTGTTTGAAAACGTTCATTCCTGTACGAAACGGTTCATTTCTGTTTCAAACGGCTTGTAATTGCTTGAAGGTGTTCATTCCTGCATGAAACGGTTCATTTCTGTTTCAAACTGCTTGTAAATGTTTGAAAACGTTCATTCCTGCATGAAACGGTTCATTTCTGTTTCAAACGGCTTGTAACTGTTTGAAAACGTTCATTCCTGCATAAAACGGTTCATTATTGCTTCAAACGGTATGTAAATGCTTGAAAATGTTCGCTTATAATTATAAATTAAGAGAAAGTTTTGCTTGGTTATTACGCCTTTATTTGCTATATTTGTAATATAATATTTATAAATAAACAATAGAATAAGATGAGTTGCCTTACAGAAAAAGATGATATTTATTTCCCCGTGCGCAGTTATGGAAAAGGGGAACTGGCTATGTGTTACATTCATGGCGTGACACAACAAACGGCTGTCAATCAATTTAAAATGTGGATACATACAGCACCCGGACTGGAAGACAAATTGCGAGAAACAGGATTGAGCCGCACCGGAAGACGATATACACCGGCACAAGTGCGGCTCATTGTTGATGCACTCGGAGCACCATAATCTGATAGTTATATCCAACTTTCGGTATCGAACACGGTATTGACAGGACCGGGTTTGTCACCTTCACGACCCCTCACAATGCCTTCCTCGCATGGAGAGTAACGCCCGTTCACCACGTTGTAAACAAACAGAGCTTCGCCACGTGAGCCTAAGTGCTTAAACTTGACTTTATCTACATGGATGGTGACCAGTCCGGTATCATCATTCCGCTCCACAATGATACCAAAATCCGCCTTATTGAAGAAATCGGCACTGCCGGAAATATCCTGCATTTCTACACGGGGACGTTCACCGGTAGAGGTGTTGCGGTTGATTTTGCGCGGATGGGCTACGAGGATCACCAGGCAATGGTTCTGCACGGCAAATCGGCGGAGACGGTTGAGCAATGAGGCAAGATATTGCACTTCGGTCTGATTGGGCGGCAGTTGCTGGTCGATGCAGTTCAACGGGTCGATGACAAAAATGCGGATGCCCTGCCGCGCCACGAGTTCACGTCCTTTTTCCAGTATCGTGTCCAGCGAATAGTCATCGTTTCCCGGCAGAATGTGGAAAACGTTGTCCGTGAGGAAGTGTTCCGCCTTGGTGTAGAGTTCTTCCGTCATCCCCGTTCTGGAAGAAAAGGCGCGGGAGGAGAGCTTTTCTGCCAATTTGCGCAGATGGTAGACTATCGGGATGTTCTCGGGACTGAAGAAGCCAATCTTCCAACCATGCCGCCGGCAGAGGCGAAGCACCAGTTCGTCCACCCATTCTGATTTACCATCGCCGGGCTGACCGCTGACGATCATGAGTCGTTGCAGCTCGAGCGTACAGTATTTGTCAAAATTATCCCAACCTGTTTCGGCTCCCTTGCCTACACCGTTCTCAAAGAGGGCGCGCAATTCGTCGTGCAAATCTTCGGCGGTGAATACTCCCTCCAGGGGGATTTCTTCGGCTTGCTCCAGGGCTATGCGAAGGCTTTCGCAGCCAAATTTGCACAGGTGTTCGTTTGCATCTTTGCAGTCCGCCCCATAGGTCACAATGCGGCATCGCTCGGCTCCAAAACGGCGTACCAGTTCATCGCGCAGTTTAGAACCGGGCGCATCCATGTCCGAGGCAATGTAGATGGTGCGTTTACCTTCGAAATGGGTGGGGACGAAGCGGTCGAGCCACGTGAGGTTGCTGTTGGCTCCTGAGGGCACGGAGATGACGTCTGTCCGCCCGATGGCCATAAACGAGGCTGCATCCAGTTCGCCTTCGGTGACAATGCACTCTGGCGTGCCATAAATGGCGTCGATGTGGTAGGGGATGAGTTCGGCATCTTTCACCATTTTGAAATGCTTCTGCCCGCTGCGGAATTTGGTGTTCACCAGCTCGTTGTCCTCGAAATAGTTGAAGCAGATGCAGTTTTCTTCCTTGCCGGACTGTGGCATGTATTCCACCTGTTCGGTGATGCGTAGCTCGCGGATGACGCTTTGCGGGATGCAGCGGGTTTCCACGAGGTACTTTTCCGTTTTCTCCGAGAGCGTCAGGCGGGATGCATTGAACTGGGGGCGATGAAAGTGGGCGGGAAATTTGCGGGACTTCCGGCGTTGTTCTTCCTTCCGCTTTTTTTCACGCAATTCGGCTTCGTCCGGCACGTAGCACTTCCAGCCGCAATGGTGGCAATAGCACAGTCCGGTGTCGAGGTCGACAGAGAGTGACTTATCACCTTTGTGGTGGCGGGTTTCATTGCATTGTGGACAAGTGGTTTTGAGTTTTCCACTGACACGTCCTTTGGTGTCGATGTGGTAGGTATTAAAATTTCTCATGATCGTTGAAATATGTTTATTAGTTTAAATTCTATTTTCATTGCTTAGGGCAATGTGCGTCGCAGCCCGGGTTTGCAAACCGGGTAAAGCTGGGCAACAGATGTTGTAGCCCAGGGTTGCGAAGGTTGTTGCCCCGGGTACAACAAGGTATGCCGCGGGTGGAAAGGGCGGATCTGCTCTGCTTATTAAGGCAAACTGTTTATGAGCGCAAGTGCTTTTAGCTTCGGGCAGACTGGCTCAGGGTGACCCATTGGCGGGTTTCTTCGTTCCAAATGGACGATGCGTTGGGGCGTGGTGGGGCATCATGGGGGATGGGTTGCCCTCCATACGTCCGCTGTCCGTCAATGAGCTGTTCAAACCTGTAGTCCTCTTCCGGGCTGTCCGTCCGTTTGGCATCGAGGCTGAGCAGGTAGGCTTTCAAAGCCTTGGATGTTCGTTGGCAGGGAGCTGTGAAGTTAGCAAAGTACTGTTTCACATCTCTGCTTTGGAGTAATTCTCCTCCTTTGTCGTACAGCTCAATGTGTTTTCTGAAGACTTCTACAGCCTCTTTAAAGTAACGCTTCAACAGGAGCCCGTAGCCGCACTTCATGCAGGCATTTTCTACCCAAGTACTGTCTTCGTGCAGCTCATCCACCAGCTCCTGCCAGGGGCGTATCTCGATTTTTTTGACGCCGGAAGTTGCCAGTTCCAGAATGCTGCCTTGCTGGTCACAAGGTGCATTTGCGTGGTTTTTTTTCTGGTCGTCATAGCTTTGGCAACGCATGCCGTAAGTTTGCCCGTATGTGGCAGCATAGCCTCCCGATCCGCGGTAAGCCATTCTGCTGCTTTGTGCATAAGGCTGTGGTGCGTAGTAGCCTGCCTCCCTTTGCCGGAAATGAAGCGGAGCGGGAGAGGGGATGAAACGTTTTTCACCGTTTGGCTTTAAAATCAAATAGCCGGAAAAACACTGTTTATCACCGGGAGATGTATTGCTTTTGCAAGAAACATCTTGCTCATCGTCAAAGAATGCGCTGCCTTTGCCGGAAAAGCACTGTTCATCATCGGGAGATGTCTTGCTTTTGCAAGAAACATCTTGTTCATTGTCAAAGAATGCGCTGCCTTTACCGGAAAAAGAAAGTTTGTGAGCAGCAGCGGGAACATTTACTACTTCGGCAGAATGAAGTTTGTCATCGGTTGTAATCACAGCAACAACAGTAGCAGAAGTCATAGCAACAGCAGCAGCATCTTTTCTTTCTTTCTTTTCTGCTGTTGTTATTCTTATCTCATTCTTATCTCTTCTTTTCTTATCTGTCCTCCCTGCGCGTGCACGTACGTAAGGCTTATTTTTCTTTCCACAAAGACGCAACTTCTTCTTATTTAGTACATTATGCTTGCTTTCCGGTACGTTTGAAATCTGCGGAAAAGACTCATTTTCTGGTTGGTTTTCGTTCAAAACCTGTTCGTTTTTGAGCAGAAAGTTGTTCGGTTTCTGCTCGTTTTTGAGCAAAACATCATCATTATCCGGTTCAGTTTCCGAAGTGTTTTGCACTGTTTTACCTACCCCTTTTCCGGCATTTTCTGTTTGCTCCGGGACAATACTATCATTTTGCTGTTTGGGGCTTTGACCCGCAACGTCCTGCATGCCGTATGGTATGATGGACGAGAAGTAACCATCTTCTATTTTGAATAATCCGTATTGCGTGATTATTCTTCTCATGTATTGCTGACTGAATCCCGGTCGCTTGATATTTTTCAGATATTCAAAACTGACTTTAGTATGCGGTTGCAGGCAGATCATTTCCACAATGTACCAATAAGCACCGTATCCTTTACTTTTTTCTTTTTCGATGAGTTTCGTCATCCGCTCATCGAACGAAGCACAATTGTTGTGCTTAAACCAGCTGTTAGCTTTCATATGTGATTTATTCTAGGTATATGAGACCTTCTTTTTGAGCTTTTTTCCGAACAAATAGGTGGCCTGTCGCAACCTGTTGGCCAAACAAAGTTGCGGGTACATAAATGCGGAAATATACTTTAAAGATAGTCCCGTTAAACAATAAATATATGTGCGTAAATAATAGGAGAACTGACTCTCTTTTTGTGTTTTCAACCGGAGGATCTTAATGTCCAGAACAGTTTATTATAGAATATTGCATACATTTTATCTCGTTTTTTCCTTCACTAATTATGATTACAAATATATGAATAAATAAAATTACATATAGTGTTAAAATGTACGGTTTTGATTTTTTACATTTCAGAAATCAGGGGCCACAGGTATCTACAATGCCGATTTTATTTTATTGCAAGGGATAAAACCGTACATTTAGCGAATTATACTATTTTAACTTATTAACCGCTATTATAGTGAACAGGCTATGTATTACCCAATATTTTGTCCATTTTTACCTTGAGATGTATCAACATTCTCAGTTCCCTATTGGTTATTTTTTCTTTGTTGGCAAGTAAATCATCCAGAAAATTGCACATAAAATCCAAAATGCTTATTTCGGGTTTATAGTGCTTTATCACTGCGTACTTTTTCACCAATTCGTTTTCTTCATTGAAAACGTTGCTTTCTTCTTTTTTTTGTCATGATACATTTTTATAAATAAATTCATGCAAAATTAAGACAATTGTCTTAATATACGAAATTCTGAATTGTAAGAGAATAAATTCGTGATAATGTTTTTTCCTATTGAATAATTTTCCTACTTTCGCTTAACTAAAAAGTATCATATATGAGTAATGAAGAACTACAGTCTAAAGTTATTGATTTCCTTCGTTTCCCAATGATCGTAGGCATCGTTTTGCTTCATGCCTTTTTAGAAGATATCAGAGGGCTGAATATTCCCGATGGCGGTTTGCCCATATACCACCATGCCTCTTTTTTTATTTCCAGAGTTCTGGTTTTCGTTGCTGTTCCGCTCTTCTTCTTTATCTCGGCCTATCTATTTTTTTATCATACGTCTTTTTCTTTTGAAAGCTATAAGAAAAAGTTAAAGAAGAGGGCGCATACATTGCTGATACCTTATTTATTTTGGAATCTGGTGATTATTGTCGGGCATTGGATGGTGACATTATTATCGCCAGTGCAATTAACCTCAGGAGCCTATAAACTGATTGAAGACTATACCTGGTGGGATTATTTGCGTAGTTTCTGGGCTGTGAATGGCTCTATGCCGATAAATGGCGTTTTATGGTTTATACGTGATCTGATGATTATGATGGTGCTATCGCCGGTGGTCTATTTTATGATCCGTTACTTACGTTGGATTGCCGTGCTCCTTATCGGCGGGATATGGTTGTCGGGGGTGACTTGTGATATACCACAGATGAGCGCTATTTTCTTCTTCACTCTCGGGGCATGGTACAGCATTAACCGGCGTAATTTTGTGGCCGATTTCAAATCGTTTTTTCCGTGGGGCATTCTGCTTTATTTTATCTACGCTTTGGGAACAGTTGCCACAAGAGAGTACACAGGATTTGTATACGTTTCCAACGCTGGTATACTACTTGGCATTGTAGCAGTGATAGCGTTGACGGCACATTATGTGGAAAAAGGCAAGTGGAGGGCTTCCGTCTTTCTCACCGGATCTTGTTTTCTGGTATATGCATTTCATCAATTGCCACTGAATATAATGGTGAGAATTCTTTTCCGGTTGATTCATCCAGTTAGTGACGGGCAGTTTCTGTTTATTTATCTGATTTCGCCGGTCACCATTATTCTAATGGACCTGCTTATTTATGCCATACTAAAACGATTTTTGCCGAAATTTACGATTTTCATCACCGGAGGGAGGAGTTAGTACTAACCCATGTATTGCTGCTTCTGTCGTAGACTTTAATCACTTTTGCCGGATTTCCTGCTACAATGCTGTAAGGGGGCACATCTTTGGTAACCACACTTCCGGCGGCCACCACCGCATGCGTGCCGACATTCACCCCCGCTGTAATGACGCTGTTTGCCGCAATCCATACCTCATCTTCTATCACAATGGGATTTACAGTGACGGCCTGTTGATGTATCGGTATGGTGACGTCTTCGTACGTATGATTCAGCCCGGAGAGCACCGCATTTTGTGCCAGGATGACATGGCTGCCTATGCATACGGGTCCTATGATGGTGCTACGCAATCCTATGCGAGTATGGGCGCCAATCGTCACACTTCCCACACTATTATCCACCACACTGTATTCTTCAATAGTGCTATGAGCTCCTAATTCAAACGAATTGAGCGGAGATATATTCATCACGGTTTGCCATCTTACGACAGCCCCTTTTCCATGCCTGAACACAATGGGATTCACAATCCACTTCACCCATCGGCGTGGACGGGAGTTCCCAATCATCATTCGGTGCACGAGTGCTTTCAGCTTAGGATTGCGCACCACTTTGCTTTTAATCGTTGCGAGGTTCATGGCACAGTTTATACAATTCGGGATATTGGTCCCGATATTTGTTGATGTATTCTTTTAAATCGAGTAGGGGTTCAGGCTTCTTTTTCAGAAAAAGTTCATACTTTAATAGAAAACAAAACGAAGCCATCAGCTTCTTTACCTCCGAGAAAAGACTACGCGGAGGGAATATTTTCCGTATCATTTCATCGTCCCAGGGCTTTGTAAAAAAAGAAAGGTAATACTCATCGGTAGGGTTTACAAGTATCTCAATTTCACCTTCCCATTCATAGCGGTTGGTCAGCAATGCCCCCTCGGTTAGCCCAAGCATTTTATAAGCCAGCGACTGATAAGGTAAATAGTTCAGGAACAAACGCCCGTAATCGTTGGCATAATTTTCTTCCATCTTACTTTTTTCGTACATCACCAGTTTACCGTCAATATCCAAAATAGCCCATTTATGCGCTTTTTTGGGGAACAGCTGCTCTCCAATTAAGCTCGGAGTCTCAATATATCCCCGCTTTGCAATCCGGCTTTGCTCGTTGACAAAGGCTTCGGGGTGTTCCACATGCTCCAATACCTGATTACAGACAATGTAATCAAACTCTTTATCCTTAAAAGGTAACCGTTCTCCGTCCGCATTAACAAAGTGTTGGTGCGGATATATTTTAACGTTCCCGTCACGATGGTAGTTACTGTCAATAAACTTCTCCACAATGACATCAGAGCGGAATAGGGGATTGCTTCCCGACCCGATTTCCACTACTTTATCCGTTTTGCGGATAGAGAGGCCATCTCTGTTATAAGGACTTCGAACTTTCATATTTAGTAATTTCTTTGTGTATTTTTTCAATGCAATGTGCCCAACTATGAGTATGCGCAAATTTAATGCGTTCTTGCTGCACAGTCGCGGAATCCAGATGAAGTGCGCTGTCCATTGCTTCGAGATAGTCGTTTGGCGATGAACAAAGATAGACATATTTCTCAAATAATCGCATGGTTTGTGTTTTTGTAGCCACTATCGGTTTGCCCATTGCCAAATATTCGTCTATTTTGCGCGGATAGTTTCCTATTGTGATTTCATTGATAAGCTGAGGATTGAGGCATACATTCATAGCCGATATATAAGCGGGTATCTGTTCCATTGGTTTAAGACCGGTGAAAAGGACATTTGACAGTTGGTTGATTTTATGGGTTGCAAACGTCCTGTCACATTCTCCTACAAGCAAAAAGGTATATTGAGGACGATTTACTGCCAGAGTGTACAACAAGTCCACATCTAAGCGGTTAGAAGAAATGTTGCCGGCGTATCCTATAATCGGACCGGAAATTTTTCTGCATTCTTCCGGTTTATCGTAGCTACATTCCGGGCGGAAGAGGGATAGATCCACTCCCTGACCAATATCGAGAACAAATTCAGCATCTTTATATGGAAGCGCGTATGCTGCCAATTCCGAAGAATTACACATCACCAGATCGCTCTTTTTAATCAATTCAGGCTCCAATCGCTGTATGTGTCTTTGCCAGTATGAAACAGGATGAAGATTGTCTCTTCTATAGTAAATGAAAAGCGAAGCGGAAAGCATTTCGCGTGCATAAAAGCTGCGATATACATCATTGTCACAAAAGTGTATGGCATTATGAAAACCCAGTTTGCTTGCACAGCGATTTATCTCCCGGAATATTTGCCGGTTATTAAGCCTGTTCACCGCATCAAACATAAAATTATCGGGCAACCGGTTAACCGGAAAGAGGTAAGAGAAATAATTCAAGACCCACAAGTTGGGGCTCACTTCATCCAACCTATTTTGTTTCACAGAAGAATGGCCTCCATAGGAATTGACGTACAAGACCTTGTTCTCCTTTGAAAGTTCAAGCGCTATGTCTTTAGCATTTCCCCTGGAAGCACTATCCCATTTTTCGAGGCTGGTGATGATGAAATCTCTTTTTTCCATAGGCTCTGTCTGATATTCATTATGCATCCTGTCGATCGGTAGCATATAGTTCATGATAAATTTCCAGATATCCATAGGCTGTCTTTTCCCATGAATAGTTTTTTACCCGTTTCAGTCCATAACCAACCTGCTGTTTGTAATACTCTGTATCTGCTTCCAATTTCAATAAAGCATTGGCTATTTCAACGGGATTCTCCGGTCTGACTAAGATACCTCCGTCTCCTGCTATTTCGGGCATGGCTGAGCAGTTGCTTGTGATGACAGGGGTGCCACAAGCCATGGACTCCAATATAGGAATACCAAAACCTTCCTGAAAAGAAGGGTATAGAAAAGCATAAGCACCGTTATATAAGGCTGGAAAGTCCTCCCCGGGCACATAGCCAGTAGAAACAATCTGCCTGGCACAGCCATCAGCATGCAGTTGTGCCACAATCCGGCTAATAAGGCTTTCGTCCAACCCCGTGACGACCAATTTCAATTTCCGGGACGAACGGCGGAGATAATCGGCATAAGCCTTAAGCACTCCGATTGTGTTTTTACGGGGGTCTGTGTTCCCTAAGAACAGGAGATAAGTATCGTCCAGAACATATCGACGCGTTATCTGTGAATAATTGCTTATTGGAAAATAGCAGTCACTATACCCATTATAGACCACATGTAAGCGATTAGTTAGTTCGGGAAAACGTTTCATAATATTTACTCTTTCCGTAAAAGACACCGTTATAATAGCCCTGCATTTACCCAAAATACGGGGAACTATATATCGACGGTAGTGCCATCCTAACTGTTGGTAGAGCGACATTCCTTTTTTCTGCTTTTGGGTAAGATAAATAATATCGTGAAGAGTGAGTATCAGAGGAACCGGGCAATAAACAGGAGCTGTATTTGAAGTGCAATGAAGCATGTCCGGTTTGTATTTTCTTACGGCTATGGGCAGTGCCACTTGTTCCCATAAAGGGTAAGTGGGGCAGGATATTTCAATGATGTGGACATTACGACTTTCTTCCAGGCAACGGTCTTCACCCGGAGCTACAAACACAAGGTACTGGTTGGAATCGTTTTTACGTTGCAGTGAACGAATAAATTCTAAAGCCACAAAATCCATTCCATGCTTGTCTTTGCGGAATATTCGTTGTGCTTCGATGCCTATAATCATTTCCTATTCACTTTTCTTATCTATTTTTTCCGAAGTAGGGTTAGCATGCTCCACTACTTTTTTCTTTTCTTGAGTTTTTTTGCTTTTTACTTCATTCTTAGGATCTGTCTTTTCGGGTATTGCATCTTTTTCTTTCTTTTGCTTTTTATTTTTAGATTTAAAGATATTGAATTGGCCAAATGCAGACGTGAAAATGAGAGCGGGTAACGCCCAGAATGATTTACGGAATTTTCTACTGATTTCTCCTTCAGGAAGAGCCATTAAATATGACACGAGGAGTACAAACAATAAAATATACCATTTGATGCTAAGTGGCCATTCTGCAAGGGTTAGTACAACAGCACCTATCATGATATATGCTATAAGCAATAACCGGGAAGGAAGCATCCATTGGAAAAATTTGTCACACAAGTCCCACTTTCCCTGGAGAAAAGCCAGTGGAAAATGAAAAAAAGCATAAAATTTGCTATGAATCGTAGCACCACTCCAACTTTGCCGTTGTTCAATATATCCTGATGCATCTTCTCTTTTCTTGCAATAGCAAATGATCTCTTCCATGTACTCCGTATAAATATTCTCCTTTAAAAGTTCTGTTTCCATGGTTTTCGTGAGATCACTGCCACTTAGGCGGGGAGCTATGCGATGGAACATTTCGAAGTCGAACATCATTCCCGAACCAATTAAAGCGGAAGAAAAACCTAAAGTGGTATGTGCCTTGCGAAATAAATGATTATTGATTTCTTCTGTCGTAGCATCGAGTATTGCGATTCTACTTGTTAAATTTTCCGTCATACGATGTGCCTGTATGGCATCACATCCTGAATAGTAGGCATTATTAAATAGAGTTAGTGCATCCGGTACAATTAGATTGTCAGAATTGAATATGACAATGGCATCATATTCATTAGGAGAGTAACGCTCCATAACCTGTTGGATGGCATATACTTTGGTACATACTTCTTTGTCCGGAACAACAATATTTACCGGCATTTTAAGTAAAGTGATAAGGTCTTCTTCAGGAATTTGTGTCGCTGCTACGGCTATATCGTATTTCTCGCGTGGATACCGCTGGGTATCAAGAAAATGATTAATAGAATTAATAACTTCTTTTCCATCACGCAACACTGTAAATAAGACCAAAAAACGATGCTGTTGTTTTGCTGTTGGATAGGGATTCCTATAGCGCACCAGCGACGCAAGAGCATAAACTAACAAGTACAAAACCGGAATCGATAAGAGGAAGAATAAAACTGCATCTGCTATCTGCAAAGCATTATTATTTTCATCCATCCACCAATCGGGATTAAATATGGAAAAAAAATCGTTCATATTATATTAGTTTTTTATTTTTCACTTGACAGATGTTAGCTTTTTTAAAACAGCTTCTCTCTTTAACTTCTTCTCAATAAGAGGTCCGTTCAATACGAACGAAAGGAACATAGCAGTAAGAATATTGCCATTATGGAATGCCATACCCATGCCTACATATCCACTAAGCCATAACCCGAATATTCCACAAAGAAAAGCGGTAAGAGCACTTCGCAATTCATAATCTTGAATGCGAAACAATATGATGTAGCAGCCATATATCAAAATAGTTGCCAATACTGCTATGTAAAGACATAAGCCTACAATCCCCGTTTGCGCCCAAATTTGAACATAGTATGAATCTGTAGGAATATATGCTTCAGTGGAGTTTTCCATAAAATTCTTACTATCTAGTATATCTTTCCCTAATCCTACTCCAAAAGGTTTGTTTTGCAGATAATAAGCAATGTATTTTTGATTTTGTATGCGGACATTGAACGAAGCGTCTTCGGTGGGATGAAAAGCCGTGCGGAAGCGACTAATAAACTGATTGCTATTGCCGATATTGGTATAGGCAAAAAAGATAAAGGCCGCAATAAGGGTAATGCAAGACAAGATAATGGCTTTTATCTTCTTATTTAATAATAAATACAGCGCGATTCCTCCGAACGGAACTACCGCAGCACCACGTGTCCCTGACATAAGCATACAAATTATGGATAATGCAGTTACTATTATGAAAAAGATACGCGCATATCTTTTTTGAGTGGTGAAGGATAGTATAGAGAAAACAACAGTAAACACTCCCATTATTGTTCCGAAATTACCTGCATCCGTAAAGAAAGAGAAATATCTTATGCCGCTTTGCAACAAGTGAGTGTGCCATGCTCCTCCACCAATAAGCCAAGCTATTTCTGTAGAATCAAACCCATGGGACTTTTGCCAATAAGCCTTAAAAGCAGCTGTAATGACAAATATTCCTAAGAAATAAATGACATATTTCAGCTTCTTTGTAGAGTCAAGTAAAATTCCGGACACTATAAATGTCACTGGAAGCGTAAATAGCTCAATGCGGTTTTTTATCCATTCATCCACAGTGATATTGGGGTTGAGAACTTGTAAAATGCAATATATCCACCATAAAGAGTAGCATAACGTTAAGGGGTTCAAACTTTGCTTCCAAGAAAAAGATCCTCTTTTAATTACAGTGTTTAACAGAATGGAAAACAGGCAAATCAGTAAGGATGCATCCAATATGAGGCTAAGTCCTTCAATATGTGAGTATCGATAAATAGCGGAAAAATAGCTTGTCAACAATACATAGACAAAATAACTCACTATAGGTTCACGGATGCAATTGATACCTAAAAGAAGGGCAGCAGGAAAGCATACGGCGGCAACAAGTAAAATCCAACTTTCCAAAACAAATGCATATACAATGGCTGAAAGCCCTAAAATCAATAGTAAATATACCAATCCTTTAGGAGCTATGCTGAAATTATTGTTACTGTATATTGCTGCCATCTTAATGCTTCTTTTACTTTACCGCTGCTTTCTGAGAAGTCAATCCCAGCTGTGCCAGCCGATTGAAGAACGAATGCATCCATGTGTTTGGCGGCAGTTCTCCGGTAAACGATTCTACGACTTCACGATCAGCATTATTCAGATATAAGAAGAATGCTTTATTTTGCAAAGCTTCTTTTATTGGTGCCAAAGCGGTTGAATCACTCCTTCGCCATAAACGACATGCATTAGCAACCAATAAATTAACGTCAGCTTCCTGCAATACCGATAATGGTATTGAGGCTCTATTGACAGCCGGGTATTCCACTATAATAATATCCGACTCGTTTTCAGCAACATTGCGCTTCCAAAATTCAGATAAATGCCGGGCATTAACATATTGGGGAGATTCAGGGTCAAAATCAAGATTAGCTTTAACAATCCTCACTGTAAGCCCTTCCGTAAGCCAATAGTTAGTGAAATACTTAGATAAAAAGCTTTTACCTTCTCGCTCTTCCATACTTAGCAAATTAATAACCGTTGGCCTGCCAGGGTGCAAATAATTGTTCAACTGACGACAACTGTATGCCGCAGCCAAACGGTTGCACCTTTTCAAGAAACCACGGTACTTCAAGTTATTGGTTCCATTGAATGCAGCAATAGCGCGTAAACCGGTAAGTCGCTTGCTACGGAACGGATCGCGTAAGGTACGATCGAGTAATTCAATAAGAAGGAAATAAGAAATGACAAAGATAAGACTGCCTATCATAGCCATAAACACATACAATACGCGTTTACGACCGTTGTCAGTTAACGGGTAATCAGGCGGAGCTACCGTTTGCAAATTGCTGGTACTCATCTCTATGTTTTTTAAACGTAAATTAGCGTCAGCAAGTCCTTTCAGCTGGGTCCGGTAATTGTCTTCGGCTATTCCTATGGTCCGCTGTTTACGATTGACCTGAGTGCCAATAGGGGACATATGACTATATTGGCTAAAAATATCATTCCGGCGTTCTGACAGTACGTTTAATTCCGCTCTGGCTTTGGCTTCATTAATACATGCCGTTAACCATTCATTAACCATGTTTTGGATGCCCACTCCTTCCTTTGAAAAATTGTACTGATTCAAATTATCAGAAATATGACTGATATTATTTTCGGCTGTCTTCAGTTCCCTTTTATTCTTTTGCAGTTGTTCGTGATTCGATTGTGCTTTATCAGAAATAAAGATTTCCTGCTCCATTATGTTCTGGTTCAATGTGCTAACCTTCTGCAATTCTTGTAAGAAATTGGTGTTATCACGAATAATTTTAGCACGTATATCCATTTTATTTTCGAGCATATTTCGAAGTGCAACTGCTCCTTTATATTGTCGCTCCACATTTTCCAAGCGGTCTTCCACCTGATAACGGGTAACAGCCAGAGCTTTGGTTTCTTCTGGATAATTGATGACTTGCTCATCAACACAATAGTTCATTAAATCATCCTCTTGTTTATTCAACTCTATCTTAGCAAGCCTCACTTGCTCTTTGAAATACGCAATGACATCGTAAGTTGCCTTGAAACGCAACAATTCGTATGCTTTGATCAATTCTTCAATTAAAATGCTGACGGTCTTTTGGGTGAGCCCGGGATCGGCAGAGGTATAAATGATATTAAGAATATCACTATTACCTGCCCGCTTTATATCTATTCCATCTAATGCCGCTGCACTGTAAAAGGGTACGGGACGATTGAACATAGCATACACAAAATTATTGGCACTTTCTTTTTTATATGCCGTTAAATTGGCTACCGTCTTTTCTACATTTTTCCGGTCTACCAATGCCAATACTTCTTTAGGAACTACTTGCAGCAATTGACGATAGTGTAGTGCCTGTATATAATAATTATCCTTCCATTCTTCGCCGTATGTCAGTGAATTTGCAAGCAACCGGATAGATACTTTTTCCAAGATTCCCCGAGACTTGGCAATGTTAATAAGATTGTCAAAAGTACTGTTTATTGCAGAATAGTTAATAGAGACACCATCAATCGATGTCGTATTAGTGACTCCTGCATAAAGACTGCTTTCCACGGTGTAACTATATGGCAAAAATTGAGTAAAGTAGTACACTAATCCCGTAACAAATAGAGTACCCCATAACAACCAATAACGGATGCGATATAAAAATTGCGATATGAATAATGTAATATCCATAATTATTTTCTTATTTATCTTTGATAACTTTCACGTTTGTCAACATTTCCAACAATATGATAGAGTTGTGTAGAGCAACGCGACTTTGTTCGTAAGTAACTACTGCTCCGGAACGTCTTCCACGTTCCAAAGAAAGCGTAATAATATCTATTTTCCCTTGAATAAAGTTATTTTCTGATATTTTCATTTGTGCATTGTATAATGCAGCGGTTTCAGCTTTGGCTTTTATGGTAGCCAGTTGCTCTGTTACCGCATTATAGGCTTCCAATACTTTTAAGCGCCTTTCTTCCATTACTTCTTCCTGAGCATATTTTAATTGCTCAATATTATATCGATAATTTTTGAGTTTTAAAGGACGGTTAATAAGATCACCAATGCCTACGCTAACGCTGGCTCCAACATAGAAGGTTTGTTGCGTATTTGCCATGGAAGTCTGATACATCGGTGTAAATTCGTCACTCGTATTATTCAAAATATTATAACGACCATAGGAATATGTACCATTTAGCCGGAAATAGTTCCACCATTCACGCTTCTCAATGCGATATCCGTTTTTTTGTTGCTCTACCTGCGAACGTGCTTTTTTGACGGTAGCATTTTCTGTTACAGCATCCAAAAACACAGAGAGCGGTGGAAGTTCCAACTTATCAATATAAGACGGAACATTTTTACTTGCTTGTCCCAGAGTTTGGGCATCAGTCTGAGCTTCTTCCGCATTTAATCGCTCTATGATTTTTAAACGCCCTGCACGAGTCAAAGAGTCTTGCTGTGCAAAAACAGATTGCGAGAACACCATCATTCCGGTGATAGCTACACTGCAAAAAAAGAATATTGAGTTTCTTGGTTTCATATATCTTCTAATCAATAAATCTTATTTTTAATTCAACTTTACACATCTTCTTTCTGGATAAATGCAGTCAACGTTTTAACTATAATTTTCAAATCTAACCAGAATGAAAATTTTTTGGCATATTGAATATCCAATTGCTTACGTTCTTCGGCCGACAGCTTGCCGGAATCCCCCCGTTTTTCCACTTGCCACAGTCCGGTTAAACCGGAAGGGGCCATAAAACGATCAATATAAGCATCGCTCGTCAACAGTTCCGCCTCATAGAGAGGGAGTGGACGATTACCAACGATACTCATATCTCCTTTGAAGATGTTGAATAGTTGGGGAAGTTCGTCAATGCTGTATTTACGGATAAAATGTCCCACACGTGTGATACGTGGATCATGTTCTATTTTGACAAATGCATTTTTTTTCTCTCTGGACTTTTGTTTGAGAAAATCTTCTTCAGAGACTACAAAGTCATCAGAAATCAAAATTGTTTCTCCTTCTGAAGGTTGATCTAAATCGTTTTTAATTTCAATAGCTTCTTCCTGCTCTTCTTCTTTTTCTGTCGTATATTGATTGCGAGCGTTTAACTCCTTCAGCCGTTTATCTGCATTGGTATACATGGAACGGAATTTTAAAAAATTGAAGATCTTGTAATTGCTGCCTACACGCTGTGACTTGTAGATGACCTTCCCTTTACTTTCCATTCGGATAGCAACAGCAGTAATAATGAGCAAAGGTGAAAGGATGAGAATCGCAATACCTGAGAACATGATGTCAAATGTGCGCTTCCACAATGGTAAATGAAACACTCGGAGTGTTTTGCGATGTGTTTCACTAAATTCTCTTAGTTTATATTCCTGACGTTTTTCGAGGTACTCCATCATACTCTCGATGCTTTCCTCTTTTGCATCGGGTGGGAGAGTATTATTGACTCCGACTTTTAGATACTCTTTTCGTTGCTCATTATGCAATTCTTCCGTAATAAGAATGATGTAAACACGTGGAAACAATTTATGTAAATAAGAAATGTTGGTATAATCGGTATCTGGTACTGTTTGCTCATATAAAATGGTCGTATTATACCGTTCACGGATACCAGCGATTACTTTTATAGCTTTCTTCTGATTAGATACAGCTACAAATAGTCCTTCGGTCACATTATTCAAATGATTGATGACCGCATGGTTGGTTCCGATATAAACGTAGTATAACATGCTTCTTTACACCTTTGTTATTAAAGATATTTTTTAATGCGAACTTTCAACTCCATGGGGTTAAATGGCTTTAAAATATAGTCTGAAGCTCCTTCTTCGAGCAACCGAATACGCTCAGTTGTGCTTTCTTCACTTGATAATACTACAACCGGAATGTTTTTAAATAGTTCATTACTTTTTAAATAATGAATAAACTCTTCGCCACTCATACCTGGCATTCTGATGTCTGTAATAATTAGATCCGGCTCATTACCCTGTAACCAATCAATTGCTTTTAAAGGATCTTCGAAATACACCAAATCGTACTCATCCAGATACATCGACAAAACTTTTCCTATGGAAGCCTTGTCATCTACTAATAATATTCTTTTCATTTAATAATACGTTATTTATCTATTATCTCGAATTACATTTGTTGTTTGTTATTTGTTGTTTGTTATTTGTTATATATCTATCTGCAAACTTTGTCTTCATTTGGAAAAAGGTACCAGTCTTGATTCACCTCACGATTACGTGCCCAATTTAAGAAATATGGGTATGCACCCTCAGACGGAGAAGATGTGACTGATATATTAACTCTCTCTTTGGGATAACGGAAATTTGGCACACATACTGCCCATGTATTATTTCCGGCCAAATCCAGATTTTCCTGCTGTATGGTACCAGCTGTAGTTGCTCCATAATTCCAAAATTCATAGAGATGTACTTCCATACGTTTCTCCATATTTTTGTATTTGTAACAAATAAAAAAATCAAGATTGTCTTTTGAAAAAATCGGATCTGTTTGAGTCTGATCAGATAGACTAAAAATTATTTTATAGGTGTACGTATCATGTCCATTCACACTTTCGGGAGCTGTACTTTGAGTATTAACGATTGTCCCGTCATCTACACCAAAGACCTGATGAACATTATTAAATAGTGGTATCACTATATTGGCATCATTATCTTCCATGTAAGTTTTTGAATCATAGTCAAAAAAGGTATATGCTTTGTCACGCGGACTAGTTAACGTAGCCTGGAACCGCGTATCATCTCCACTAGTCTTAATATCTTTTATTGCCGATTTATTGATGCCTATGATACGTAATCCTCCACCCAATATTTTACGAGCTCCTGCAGCAGTAAGAGTAACATCCATCTCTATTTGTTTAATAGCATTGGTCTTTGCTTTACGATCATAGGCGAGGGATACATCTAAAACAACGTCATTGAAGTCGTAATCTCCTACCAATGGAAAATTATCTTCGAAAACGTAAGTGTAGGGCATAGGATCAGTGGGAGTATCAGATCCTGTATTATTAGGAGTGTTTCCGCTCCCAGTACAATCACCAGCCGGAATCAAGATAGGGGATTCTCCCCATTTAGAAAGAACTCCATCTGAATTTACCAAATATTTCAGAAATGTATTCTTTTCCCAACTACTGTTTATCTCCACATCTTTCACTTCATAGTATATATTTCCACCATTATATTTAAAACCATTCATGCTAGTCAATTTATTGATTTTGACCAAAGCATAACCATTTGTCGGCCCCGTAAATGATGTTCCATACGAAAAGTATGCTTCATTTTGAATATAAAGCATGGAATTATTGCCCATGATAATGTTTTTATTGGAATTACCTCCTCTACCGTAATTATTAATCATGGTGCTACAGTTATCTCCCATTGTTAAATCACCGTTTAATTGGTCAGTAACCTCCAACAAACATCCGTTTTCTATTTTGCAATTATTATTTGTGGAAGCAATGATGGCATGTCCCATGTTGACCAACTTTCCCCCTACGTTGGTGATATTTAAATAACCTATTTGACATGATGTACCACTATTGTATAAGATGCCGGTTCCATTCATTTGAAATTCTTCCAAATTAATATTGCCACCATTGTAGCTAGTACGTTGCCCAGAGGCATTGGTTAATCGAATAGATGCATTCTGCCCCTCAATGCTCCCTCCCACATAGGAGATAAAACGGGTATTTCCTATCAGAGATAAAGTTGAATTATCAGGAAGAATGATTCTTCCGCTTTTCATAACTATTATATCTACACCGGCATTTATGCTTTCATTACCAGTAGGGGACCAAGTGCCTTCAATAATAACAGTAGCAGGTGTATTATAAATTCCCCATGTAGCTATATTTCCATGAAAAGTTGTTCCTTGGGATATTTTATAGATGTCACCAGCAAAAAGATTAGTGCCAGTTGTTAATTCTTTAGCATTCTTAGCTAATGCTTCTATTTCTGATTCACTGCGATCTGGTGATTGTGGAGTTACATTTCCGGAGCGGGTTATTGACCGACTCTTTGTTTGAGTTGATGCCTGGGATATAGTAGGAGAGATACCAAATGTAGTATTTACACTGTTATTTTTTATAGATACTAATTTAACCACATTACGATTATCTGGATCAATACGACAAACATAGACTTCTGTCGTTGCAATTGGACAGTCCATTACTGTCGTAAACGGTTGATTATCATTAGCACTTCCTTCTGCTAATAGCTTTGCAGAAGAGTTGTTTTCTAATGGATCACCGTCATACACGCGTACGGTATAATCAATCCCTACATCTTCATAAACAGCTACATTTACGTTAACAGAAGCAGTCATTTTCCAATCCATTTGAGGATCAATGTCCTTTACCGGGAATCGATCTTCATAGGTCGCCTTAACTTTTTCAGGATTAAATACATCTTTTTCACAGCTACCCAAGAAAGCTATTATAATGATAAATGCGGCTGATATTATTTGCTTTATATATAATCTATTCCCCATAATCATTGCATTACTTGGTATGAAACAAAAATACAGACATTTATGATATTTTCAATTTTGTAATCTTAAAAAAAGAAGTTATTAGTCTTTTTTAACCATTAAGAGTTATATCTTCAAAATTAATATCTAGTCTACAATAAAAAGCCGGTGGACTTAAAAAGTCCATCGGCTTTTTTATCATCATGCCATTATTTATTGATTAGTGTACACTTCGTTATTATGAGTAGTATACCATTCTCTATTTTCAGCTCCCCCGCTAGATACCCACGATTTAAACAAGCTATATACATCAGTTACTTTCTTGGTCTCCAATGGCCATGCAAAATCACCTGGAATTATTACACCCCATGCTAAATTCTCATTACTGAGGTAATAGTGTCCGGCTGAAGAATCATCATTTCCTGATTTAAACATAGAAGTATTTGCTAGATCTGTCGGCGCATATCCAGCCATATGCACTTCCATACGTTTGGTACTTGTCGTTGCAGCTTCAGTAATTATGAACATATCAAGATTTGCTACATTAAACACTGAAGAAGACACTGTGCTACCACTATTGAAGGTCAGCACAACATTATATGCTTTACTAGCTTTATTCGTAGATGAATTTTGATACGTATTAATAAATGGTCTGGAATCTGTAAATCCAAATTCTTTATGAGCATCGGTGAACAATATCAATGTCGGCATGGTCTGTCCACTTTCAAAAGAAGCATTATTTCCATTTACCGTAAATGTTTTAAGATTCGTGTTTGCAGGTAAATTAAGGAATCGAATACCTACACCCAACATTTTGCTTGCACCCACAGCATCAAGGGAAATTTGAAATTGCACACTCTTTAACGAGCCATTTCCATAAGTTTCTGCTGATTTATTCTTCACTGAGAGAACTATATCATTGAGATCAAAGTCACCATATGATGGCCAACGATCTTCAAATGCATAAGTGTAATTAGTAGCATCACCTACAGTGATTGGGAATGTTGGATTGCTTGGAGTTGGATTTCCTGGATTTCCCGGTGCATAATATCCGCCACAAGTTGCTATGGTATATTTAGATTCATCGAATGATCCTACCATGGAAACGCCATTTTGGGTAATAATATTCCCATGAGCATTATTAGTGATTGTAGGGTTAGAGAATACTAAATTTCCATTAAAGGTTGTGTTGCCACCAGCAGCTCCATCAAGCGTAATATTATCTACTTGCATACCTGAAATATCCCCGGATTGACCATCAAATAGATTAGGACTATTTTTTATGAATAATTTAGTTGCCTTAATCATTGAACCATTTTTTAGGATAAAGGTAACTGGATTGCTGGTTTCTAACAATGGTACCGGCTTCCATAGGCTGGCATCATTAGTTGCATTTATATCATCAGGTTTTCCACCTGTAATAGAGCCCTTGTCAAGCGTTACTTTGGCAAAAACAAACTTATTCTTTATAATAAGAGTACAACTGTTATACAGAAGGTCAGTTGAAGTATTCTCGCAATTATATACTTCTATAAAGCCATCATTATAGAACGAAAGTCCGCCACTCCAATTATAGCCTTTTATTGTCGCCCCATCGTGATTTATAATAATTGCGCTACTTGAACTGTTATTAAAAGTTAATTGACCGTTTGTCTCATTAAATAAGAAATCTCCATAATTAGCTATAGTACTACTTGTGTTGTTTATGTTAGTAGCAGAAATAGTTCCTTTGTTCAGCACTTGATTGGTACTATTCATTCTAAGCCATGTCCCAGCAGTTGCAGTACCATGATTAATAAAGTTTGTTCTATTTATGAAGAATTCGCCTGCTGTAGTTATTGTTCCCGCATTAAATATAGATGGAGTTCCCTGATTGCAACTTATTTGATTAGCAGTTATAGTACCAAAATTTTTAGTAACACCACATGGAGCAAATGTTCCAGATGTTATTACTGATCCATTAGTTCCAATAGTTAAATTAGCTGTGCTCTCAAATGTTACAGAATTTCCACTCAAGGTACCTCCGACGTAACATTCTATATTTTTAAATCCTACTGTATTTTTGCATTCTAAAGTTCCACCTTCTTGTACAACCAATTTCCCTACAGAAGCAAGGGTTATGCCATTAATAATTAGTTTTCCTCCATTCAAGATATAGATGTTGAAGTTAGAGTATAGACTACTCGTTTCCCATGTTCCTTTAACAAAGATGGTGCCTGTTGTTCCATCACTCATCGCAATAGTGCCATTATATGTTTGATTTTCTGCAACAAGGATTTTTGCATTATTGGGGAATGTCCAGTTATTCCAACTTACGGATGGATCAGAGTGACTCGGTACCGTAGGTATTGTTGGAGCTACATCTGTATAACTTTGATCTGCTAATTCTATAATTCCATTTGCTCTAGCAGCGTCATAGGCTGAAGTACTTCCTGTAAAAGCTCTTGTAGCCAATGCTTTTGTAGATGTCTCTGAATAGTACAACTTGCAATTCAGTGCACCGCCATTTTCGGGCACAGCGTATTCATAAACTTCTTTCCGCTGCTTAGGGTCAGTCTGGCGAATAAATAAACGTTCCACTGTTTTTGGGACGCTAACTTCTGCTGTGTATATGTAATCAGTGCTTTGTTGAGCTACACCAGCCGCAATAGGAGTCGCAGAAGTATTGGATAATGGATTAGTGGTAAATACTTCAATGAGGTAATCGTATGGCCCACCGAATTCATCTTTTACTTGCACATTTAAATTAACAGTATTGACCATAGACCAACTAAAATCGCTTGGAGCGGAGAAACCTTCACCTAACGGATTGTCAGTTGGAGTTGTGTCAGGGGTCTTACTGGAGTCATACACATCCTTTGTACAACCGGACACAACAATCATTCCAATGATAGTTGCTAATGATAATAATCCCTTTATTTGCTTCATAATTAAATAATATTTAATTTCATTTATTTACTTCCAGAATGCTCTACTTGTATATTTTCGCCACAAAGTTAATGTTATTTTTCTGATTATAACTGATAAGCATTGTTTTTTGTTCAAAAAAAAGTGTTTTTTTCTCTGATATACTTAATTGAGGGATTAAAATGAGGGGTTAAACGATTGAAATGGCTATAATTTAGAAAAGTTGCATATTTCATTCATATTAAAAGGAGCTAGCTAATAGGGAGTATTGCCATAAAAAGATAGACTTCTAATCTTTAGTAATTTCGCCTGCTAGGTTAGAACTCATTTGCCGGTGGATTTCAAGTTGGGAAAGTCCATGTCCAAGAAGAAACATCAGTTTGGTCACTGCACACTCGGGCGTACTGTCATATCCGCTGATAACACCTGCCTGAAGAAGCTTGAGTCCTGTCTCATAACGCTTCATTTCGACGCCTCCGGATTGGCATTGGGTGATGTTGACGATGACTATGCCGCGATCAGTGGCGTCTTTAATTTGATTAATAAACCATTCTTTTTGAGGTGCATTGCCTATTCCAAATGTTTTGAGGACAACGGCTTTCAAATTTGGAACATGAAGGACGGAATGAATGATGCTTTCTTGAATTCCGGGAAAAAGAGTAAGCATCACAACATTGGTATCGAACAAGTAATGGGGTTTCATAGGTCTCGAAGAATCAGGACTATCTATGAAATGTGCATTATATTTAATGTGAACTCCTGCATGAGCCAAAGAAGGGTAATTATAAGAACGAAAAGCATTAAAGTTCTCTGCATTGATTTTAGTGGTACGGTTACCACGCATAAGCTCATTTTCAAAAAATATGCAGACTTCTGGTACCACTGGGGTACCGTCCGGTTTTTTAGCCGCAGCTATTTCAATAGCTGTAATGAGGTTTTCTTTCCCGTCGGTTCGCAGTGTTCCAATAGGAAGCTGTGAACCGGTAAGTATAACCGGTTTCGCCAAGTTTTCGAGCATAAAGCTGAGCGCAGAGGCTGTATAAGCCATCGTATCAGTACCATGGAGAATAACAAAGCCATCATAATGTTCGTAGTTATAATTAATAATCTTAACGATTTTCGCCCAGAAAAGAGGTTCCATATCAGAAGAGTCAATGGGTGGATCGAACTGATAGGAGGCAATACGATAATTAAAGCGTTTTAATTCAGGGACATATCGGAGAAGATGATCGAAATTGAAATTTTCGAGTGCACCGGTCTCTGCATTCTCTATCATTCCGATAGTCCCTCCGGTATATATCAATAGCACGGAGGGATAGCTTGTCTTCATATACATAATCGGCTTTGTTTCTTGCCGCAAAGGTATAAAAAAACTTTGTACTTTTATCTTGTATATAGAAGACTGTTATAGACTGTTATAAAAATGAGAATTGTGCTTTATTGCGTCAAGTCTTCTTTTAACTGTAGAATTGCTTTTTGAGCGTCACCTTTAAACTCGGTAAGCAATGTAACAAACCGGCTTCCAATGATACCTCCGGACGAATTAGTGCATGCTGCTTCAAAAGTAGCTCGATTGCTTATACCAAAACCGATCATACGGGGATTGCGTAAGTGAAGATTGGCTATCTTTTGAAAATAGGCACGTTTTTGTTCATTAAAATCTTTTTGTGCCCCGGTAGTAGCAGCACTAGACACCATGTAGATAAAGCCATCGGTATGGGCATCTATTTTACGCACACGGGGTTCACTTGTTTCGGGGGTGATAAGCATGATGACGCGAATATCGTAACGATCGGCAATTGGTTTGAATGTCATTTCATAATCCTTAAAGGGAAGATCTGGAATGATGACACCATCTATGCCACAGGCTTTACAAGATTGGCAAAAGTATTCAAAGCCATATTGCATAATAGGGTTGAGATACCCCATGAGAATAAGTGGAATTTTGACGTCGGTGCGAATATCTTTCAATTGTTCAAAAAGGAGGTGCAACGACATTCCATTACGTAGAGCGGTAGTTGCAGCATTTTGAATCACCGGACCATCGGCCATAGGATCGCTGAATGGAATGCCTATTTCAATCATGTTCACACCGTTATGTTCAAGGGTGCGGATTACATTTGCTGTGCCGGCTAATGTAGGACATCCGGCGCAGAAATAAATAGATAGCAAGTTTTTAGGATCACTTGCAAAAAGCTGGTTTATTCTATTTGATGTCATATGAATTATGATTTATTATTTTATTTATCGTTGTGTGATAAGCTTCCTTTTTATTCACGTATCTCTTCAACAAACTTTTTGATACGTTCTACATCCTTAATACCAGGGGAAGTTTCGAATCGGCTATTGAGGTCAACCCCTATCATACGGGAATGGTGGAAATTTTTCAAAGCCCTGATGCTATATGAGTTAATTCCACCACTTAAGAGGAATGGTGTACTACCATTATATCGGTAAAGTATATTCCAATCGAATTGTTTGCCGGAACCGCCGAAACTTGTCGTACGGGTATCGAACAAGAGGTAGTCACAAAATCCCTGATAATCGGAAGCTATCAACAAGTCTTTAGGATTATAAATAGAAAAAGCTTTGATAATACGATGACCTGAATTACGAAGGGAACGACAGTAGGCTGGCGATTCGTTACCATGTAGTTGAATGTAATCTAAGCCAAAACGATCAGCATACATATAGATATTCTCCTTGTTCTCATTGACAAATACTCCTACACGTTTGGCACGCGTGGGCAGATATTCCGGTAACTCGTAGATGTAACGGGGAGACTTGGGGTAAAAGATAAAACCAAGCATATCCACTCCCAATTTTTCCACTTCACGGATATTTTCCGTATCTACCATTCCACAGACTTTGATAATTGTATTCATTGAGATGATTTGCTTTTAATTTATAATATCAGTTTTAAATTCCGCGAATAAAATTAGCTAATGTTTCTTCCGGATGTTCTGTACACATAAAAGTTTCTCCAATAAGAAATCCCTGAAAGCCTGCAGACCGAAGTTGACGAATCGTTTCTGGATTGGAAATGCCGCTCTCTGAAATCAGTAAGGGAGAATTTATATTCTTCTCTTCAGTAAATGAGCCTTTTATGTCGGAGGAATTAGCACGGGATGAGGTATTTATCGCTGCAACGGCCCTCTTCAATTCTTCTGCAATGCGGAAGGAATTTTCTACATCAGTAACAAAAGTACCAAGGTTCCGGTTATTTACACCAATCATATCTGTTTCTTTACTAATGTAAGAAAGCTCGGTTGGTTTGTGCACTTCAAGCAAAACTTCCAATTGAAGAGCATGAGCTTGTAGTGTCAATTGATGACACTCTTCCTTAGTAAGACACGAAGCAATAAGCAATATAGCATCAGCTCCAATAATACGTGCCTGAAGTAATTGATATTCGTCTATAATGAAATCCTTGCGTAGAATAGGAATATTGACAAGTGAACGTGCTGTACGGATATCGCGTATGGAACCTCCGAAGAACTTTTCGTCTGTAAGTATAGAAAGAGCCGTTGCTCCAGCAGATTCATAGGCTAGGGGAATAATTTCTGATTGCGCGGCTTCTTTTATCCACCCCTTAGAAGGAGACTTTCGTTTGAATTCGGCTATAATGCCTGTATTTGACGAAGCAAGAGCTTGCTTCATACTTCTTCTATTATTTGAACGATCTGTATCGTCCATAATAGCTTCCACTTGTTCACGGAGATGCTCAATTGATATGGCTTGTTTTTGCCGTTCCATTTCTATACGTTTGTTCGCGACAATATTAGTCAGAATATCCGTGAACACAGTTGTTTGCTCTTTCATGTTTTAATGAGTTAACTATTTATTGTAACAAATTTCTTCAAAGTGTTCAATGCACGCCCGCTTTCCAATGATTCGCGTGCAATACTAATGCACTCTTCAATGCTCTTTTGGGGTTCTATGATCTGAATAGCAAAAGCTGCATTCACTATAACACATTGCTTCTGAGCTGCAGTGGCACGGTTATTAAGTACATTATCAAAAATGAGGGCAGCATCTTCTTTACAGACTCCACCAAATAGATCTTCAGGAGCAGCAGCTTTAAATCCCAAGTCCTCCGGGCGGTATATGTGTTCGTAATTGCGAGTCATGACTTTGAATTCATCTGTAAGAGAGATTTCATCATAACTATCCAAGCTGTTGACTACGGCAAAGTCAATACCCAACTTATAGAAAACATTAGTGTAAAGTCTCATCTGGGCAAGATCGGCTACTCCGAGTAGTTGATATGCAGGTTTGCATGGGTTGACTAATGGACCGAGCAAGTTAAAAAATGTTCGAACCTGTAGGGCTTTACGTACAGGACCAACAAATTTCATAGCCGGATTAAATAATTGTGCGTGTAAATAGGCTATGTTACATTCTTCCATACTTCGTTTCAACGTTTCCATATTATTGGTAAAGTGTACGCCATGCTGCTCAATGACATTACTTGCACCGCTCACCGACGTTGCTCCGTAGTTACCATGTTTCGCTACTTTATACCCTGCACCTGCTACGATAAAACAAGCACATGTGGATATATTAAACGTGTTTTTTCCATCACCTCCAGTACCAACAATATCAATAGGCTTATATGGAGAAAAGTCTATGGGAACTCTGGTTTCCATGAGGGCTTCGCGGAATCCTATCAATTCGTCTACTGTGATACCGCGCATCTGAAAAGCTGTCAACATAGCTGCAATTTGAGCATCTGGATACATTTCCTTGGTAATATTAAGAAGGAGCTGTTTAGTCTCTTCTGAAGTTAGCTCCTCATGATTGAAAAGCCGGGTCAAAATTGCTTTCATCTTAATTTATTTATATAGGTAGTTTGTTCTAAATTTCGATTATTGAAATAATGCTTTTACCATCTGTCTACTACAGGATTGGGATTACCGGAAAGCCAATTTCTCATGATTACCTTCCCATCTGGAGTGAGCACAGACTCTGGGTGAAATTGAATTCCATGAATGTCATAAGTCCGATGCTTTAAAGCCATGATGTGTCCTTCGGCACTGGTAGCTGTTACAGCCAGACAATCTGGAAAACCTTCAGAATCTACCACCCAAGAATGATAACGACCCACAAGTATTTTTGAAGATAGCCCGTCAAAAATATAATCGGGCTCTAAAGCATCTCCAAATGGACCTTTTCCCTTTTGACTTTCTTGAAGAATGCTGTCACGACAATCGCTATTTTCTTGCTGGTAAAATCTATTTTGTGCCAAAAGAACCGGAGTTTGTACACCGTGAAAGACATTACTTAGATTTGTGAGTTTTCCACCAAATGCCTGGCCGATGGCTTGTTCACCTAAACAAACGCCAAGCATTGATTTACGTCCGGCATAAGTTCGAATGACATCTAGTAACAATCCGGCTTCTTCTGGGATACCCGGGCCGGGAGATAGTATAATTTTATCATATATATATAATTCTTCAAGCTTGAATTGATCGTTGCGTAATACTTCAACTTTTACACCTAACTCCTTTACCAGGTGAGCAAGATTATAAGTGAAGGAATCGTAGTTATCTATAATGACTATTTTCATTGTTGTTTCTATTTATATTTCTTCATTTCATTGAACGTTGTTAGCTCTCACATTTTCTCTGCCATGATAATTGCTTTCTTCAACGCTCCAAGTTTATTATTAACTTCCTGTAATTCATACTCGTCGTTACTTTTAGCTACAATGCCACCTCCGGCCTGAAACCAAAGAATGCCATTACGACTGACAAAGGTACGTATAGTAATTGCCTGATTTAGATTGCCATTCAGACCGATAAAGCCAATGCATCCACCATATGCACCACGATTGTGAGGCTCAATTTCGCTGATAAGTTGCATGGCACGCACCTTGGGAGCACCACTAAGTGTACCTGCTGGAAAAGTATCGATAAAAGTTTTGATTGGATCGGCACCGTCATAAAGGGTACCGCTGACACGACTGACTAAATGAATAACATGACTATAATATTGCATTTCTTTGTAGAAATCGACTTTTACATCATGGCAATTGCGAGATAAATCATTGCGTGCCAGATCTACCAACATTACATGTTCCGCATTTTCTTTAGGATCATCATGCAGATATTGAGCATTAGCAGTATCTTCATCTGGATTTCCAGTACGTCGTGTTGTACCGGCAATGGGATCTATGTATGCACATTTTTCTTCGATACGACAGTGTGTTTCAGGTGAAGAGCCAAAAATACGGAAGCCGCCGAAATCTAAATAAAATAAATAAGGAGAAGGGTTAATACTGCGTAATGCACGATAAAGTTTGAAATCGTCTCCTACATAGTGTTGTTCAAAACGCCGGGAAAGAACAATCTGGAATACATCTCCGCGGAGACAATGAGCAATACCTTGACGAATGTTTTCTTTATGTTGTTCATCGGTTAACGGAGAAGAAGTCTCACCTACAGCATGAAAATCGTAGGCAGTATAGTTACGATTGTGAATGGCCCGTTGTATTACATCTAATCCACTCATTAGTCCATCACCAAGCATTTCAAGAAGTACCATTTCGTTTTTAAAATCATTAAAAACAATGATATATCGGTACAGTATGTATAGCATATCCGGTGCGTCGTTTGTTGCTTCACGACTATCTTTTACCGGAATATCTTCGAAATAGCGGACAGCATTGAATGAAGTATAACCATATAATCCACAATAATTAGCATATTCTCCCTCTACTTGAAAATAATCGAGAAAATCACGTAAGGCATTTTCAACCCGGTATTCATGAGTGATGGAGTATTCTTCGCGATTTCCATCTGGCAAGTGAAAGATGGCATTGCCATGTTCTATACTAATACTCGCTATTGGACAAAGGCCTATAAATGAACGATTATTCTCACTGCCATGGTAATCGGAACTCTCCATTAATGCACTTTGTGCGAAAAGATCACGTACCTTTAAATAAGTGCTTACCGGGGTATGGAGATCTCCAAGCACTGTTTTACTAATAGTTTGATAATGATATTGTTTCATGCTTAGTTGATATTTTTTTAGTAATATATTGAGAAAATATAATAGGCTCAATTATTATATGTTTACAGAATATGTAATTTTACCCTTTGATAATTATTCCGTTGATGCAGCAAGATAAGTTTCTATATCTTTATCTCCACGCCCCGAGACAGTGAGAACAACTACATCATTAGATTTAAATTTCAATTTTTCCAATGCGCCTAAAGCATGTGCACTCTCTAAAGCAGGAATGATGCCCTCCATTTTAGTCAATTCATAAGCAGCTCGAATAGCTTCATCATCATTGATCGCCAAAACAATAGCTCGCTTTTGAGCAGCCAGATTGGCATGCATGGGACCAATACCCGGATAGTCCAGCCCAGCGGAAATAGAATAAGGTTCTTCTATTTGTCCATCTTCATCCTGGATGACATATGTCCGTGCTCCATGAATAATACCCATTTTCCCCAAGGCAATTGTAGCAGCGGTCATTCCGGTATTCACACCTTTTCCACCAGCTTCAGCCAGCACAATTTGCACCTCTGGATTGTCAATATAATGATAAATTGTTCCTGCAGCATTACTTCCTCCACCAACACAAGCAATGAGATAATCGGGATAATCACGCCCTTCTTTTTCCATCAGTTGTTTCTGTATCTCCTCACTAATAACAGACTGTAGACGTGCAACCATATCTGGATAGGGGTGAGGGCCTACTGTGGAACCTATTATATAATAGGTATCTGTAGGATGACAACACCAGTCGCGAATCGCTTCATTTGTAGCATCTTTCAATGTCATATTACCAGAAGTTACAGGAACAACAGTAGCACCCAACATTTTCATCTTTTCAACATTAATATGTTGACGTTCCACATCTGTCTTACCCATATACACAATGCATTCCATATTCATTAAAGCACAGACTGTGGCTGTAGCTACTCCATGCTGACCTGCCCCTGTCTCTGCTATAATACGATGTTTACCCATACGACGAGCTAACAGAATTTGACCGATAGTATTATTTATCTTATGCGCACCGGTATGATTCAAATCTTCTCGTTTGAGATAGAGTTTGCAACCATACTTTTCGGACAGTCTATGTGCAAAATAGAGTGGGGAAGGACGCCCTACATAATCATGCAATAATTGATTATACTCTCGTTGGAAATCCTCACTTTGCAGCACATCTAAATAAGTATCTTGCAAATCTGTCACGCAACGATGAAGTATTTCGGGCACATATGCTCCCCCGAATTCTCCGTAATAACCATCCTGATCAACTAAAAAGCTTTTCATATTTCTCTTTTATTTTTATAATTCAATTTTGATTTATAATATCGGTAATATAAAGAAAGAGCCCTGTCGCAGGTGCGACAGGGCTCTTTCTTTATATTATATCTTATACATACGAGCACTGATCCCTTACGACTTTTGAAGTTGTAATAGGCGCCACCACCAACATGTATTAATAAGTATTGTATTCATTTTACTATTCGATCTTTAATGTGCGCAAATATAAGTAATTTTAATAAGGTCCAAAAGTTTTTCCCATTTTTTTATTGGAAAGAACTTTTTTTATAATAAATTTGCTCAATATTTCATATTATAATATTATTAAATATTCAATTTTAAGAATTTAACGACTTATGAAAAGCTATTCATTTCTTCGAGCGATATTCGCTATGATTATTGGTCTTATATTGGTTCTGTTCCCCAATGAAGCTGGTGATTATTTTGTTATAACGATTGGCATTGTTTTTTTAGTTCCTGCATTAATTAGTATCATTACCTATTACTCACAACGTGCAGATGAAAGAATCCCTTTTCCTTTGAGTGGAATAGGGAGCCTTTTATTTGGTTTGTGGTTAGTCATTATGCCTACTTTCTTCGCGGATTTTCTTACTTTTATATTTGGATTTATTATCGTAATAGAAGGGGTACAACAAATCGCATCGTTAATAGCAGCGCGTCATTGGATGTCAGTGAAGAAAAGGTACTATGTTGTACCTATGTTAGTTGCAATTTCTGGATTGATTACTATAATCAATCCTATGGGTGTCAGATCTACCGCCTTTATTATTATTGGCATAACTAATCTTATATATGCCATATCAGAGTTAATACACTGGTTTGTATTTATACGCTGTCGTCCCAAAAATTTTATAAACTCCGATGAAAAAGAAATATTTGAAGATACTAAAGTTATAGATTAAGAATAATAGATCTACAAAACTTAAATAGCACTATTCCTTATTGTTTTGGCTGGTTAACGCTTTCTTAAGCTATTAAAATAAGAGAGAGGAGTGCCTCACGGCAACCCTCCCCCTGCAAACTTAAAACAACCAACAAAAGAAATAGATAATTTCAAATAGTGATTAAGTAGGTCTTAGTAGTGACTGATTAATATTATTAATCAGTCACTTTTCTCTACTAGCCACTATTTTGTTATCTAATGAACAAAAGTTCTCTATATTTAGGCAACGTCCACATCTCATTGTCAACAATTAATTCCAACTTATCGATGTGATAACGAATTTCTTCCATCATCGGTACGATTTTATCATGATATGCAATAGCTTTTTCGCGTTCGCATTCAATCTTATTAGCTACCTTACGTGCCTCAATCATAGCATCTACATGTTCTTGGATAAACGTCGTACGATCAGCAATTTCTTCAATGAGTTCTAAATTCTTAGCAGATAGCTTTGCTGCTTTTTCTGCAGGAAACAAATCTTTCATTTTATAGACATTGTCAATTAGATCTGTTTGATACTGCGTTGCCACAGGTATGATATGGTTCATAGCCAAATCACCTAAGACACGGGCTTCAATTTGGATTTTCTTGGTATAAGTTTCCCACTTAACTTCGTTACGAGCCTCTAGTTCGATCTTACTCATGACACCTGTTTTTTCAAACATATCAATGCTTGATGGAGTAAGATAATTATCGAAGATTACCGGTACACTAGTTTCACAATCCAAACCGCGTTTCATCGCTTCTTCTTTCCATTCATCACTATAACCATTACCATCAAAATGGATAGGTTTGGATATCTTGATATATTTGCGAATAACTTCAAGGATTGCTGATATTTTGGGTTCACCTTTTTCAATAAGGGCATCTACATCTTTCTTAAAATCAACAAGTTGTTCTGCTACTGCTGCGTTCAAAGCAATCATAGCACTTGCACAGTTTGCTTCAGAACCTACTGCACGGAATTCAAAACGATTACCGGTGAAAGCAAATGGACTAGTACGATTACGATCAGTGTTATCAATCATCAATTCCGGAATTTGTGGTATGTCTAATTTCATACCTTGCTTTCCACTTAAACTGATTAAATCATCTTTAGTACTTTCTTCAATATGTTGCAGTACTTGTGAAACTTGTTTACCCAAGAAGCTTGAGATAATAGCAGGAGGTGCTTCATTTGCCCCTAAACGATGTGCATTTGTTGCACTGGAAATAGAGGCTTTCAATAATCCATTGTGCTTGTAAACAGCCATCAATGTATTAACTACAAAAGTAATAAAACGAAGATTCTCTTCTGGAAGCTTACCCGGGGCCATTAAAAGAATACCAGTATTAGTGCCAAGTGACCAGTTATTGTGTTTCCCAGAACCATTAATACCTTTAAAAGGTTTTTCATGTAGTAAGACACGGAAACCGTGGTTACGGGCTATATTTCTCATTAGAGCCATAATCAGCATATTATGGTCTACAGCCAAATTACATTCTTCAAAAATTGGAGCTAACTCAAACTGATTCGGGGCGACTTCATTATGACGAGTTTTTACTGGTATTCCAAGCTTTAAAGCTTCTATTTCCAAATCTTTCATAAAAGCAGCTACACGTGGAGGAATAGCACCAAAATAATGATCTTCCAATTGCTGATTTTTAGCGCTTTCATGCCCAGTTAATGTGCGTCCAGTCATTAATAAATCCGGACGAGCAGCATATAGCCCTTCATCTATAAGAAAATATTCCTGCTCCCAACCCAAATATGCATAGACTTTTTTTACATCTGAATTGAAATAATGACAAACATCTAAAGCTGCTTTGTCTACTGCGCGAAGAGCTTTTAACAGTGGAGCTTTATAATCCAAAGATTCACCAGTGTAAGCTACAAATATAGTAGGGATACAGAGTGTATCGTCTATAATAAAAGCTGGAGAAGAAGGGTCCCATGCGGAATAACCGCGAGCTTCGAAAGTATTACGAATACCTCCGTTTGGAAAACTGGAAGCATCTGGTTCTTGCTGAACGAGCAATTTGCCTGAAAATTCTTCCATAACGCCACCTTTACCATTATGTTCAATAAAAGCATCGTGCTTTTCAGCTGTTCCCTCGGTCAATGGATGAAACCAGTGAGTATAGTGGGTTGCTCCCATTTCGATAGCCCACTTTTTCATACCTGTTGCCACCTCATCAGCAATACTACGATCTAGTTGAGCGCCATTATCTATGACGTCAATTAGTTTAGCATACACCTTGCTGGGCAAATACTTGAACATTTTTTCTTTGTTGAACACATTCTTTGCAAAATATTCCGACGGACGTTCCGTAGGAATTACTACTTCAACGGGTTTTTTCTTAAACGCCGTCTCAACTACTCTGAATCTCAATTTTGACATAATACCTTGAGTTGAAATTGTTGGTTTATAAATATGTTAGAGTAAAAAATTTCTTGCTTTTATTGTTCCCGGGAAGGCGGCCAAGCCCGCCCAGGTAGTATTTTTATTGATGATTAGTTGTATGCAGATTCACCATGTTCGTAAATATCAAGTCCCTCTTCTTCAACTCGATGTGGTACGCGAAGTCCGTGTACAATATCAAGCCCTTTGAAGATAATGAAGCCCATAGCAGCTGCCCAGCAACCAATAACGATCGCACCAAACAATTGTGCGAGTAAAAAAGAAGCTCCAGCACCATAGAATAATCCATCACTTGTAGAGAACAGACCTGTAAGTATTGTTCCAAGGAATCCACAAACGCCATGTACAGAGGATGCGCCTACAGGATCATCTATTTTCAATACTCTATCAATGAACTCTACAGAGAAGATCATTACGATACCACAAATAGCACCTATAAATACAGAACCAAGTGCGGATACAGCATCACAACCTGCTGTAATGCCCACTAACCCTGCAAGAATACCATTAAGAGTTAGAGATAATGAAGGTTTGCCATATTTTATCCAGCTTGCGAGGAGGGCAAAGAAACCACCTGCACTAGCTGCTAAATTTGTAGTAAGAAATACATGTGCAATAGCAATTTGATCACTTGCTGTTGCAGCAGCTAATTGAGAACCTGGGTTGAATCCGAACCAGCCAAACCATAAAATGAATACACCTAAAGCAGCAATGGTAAGGCTATGTCCGGGAATAGCTTTCGATTTTCCATCTTTTCCATATTTGCCTATACGGGGACCTAGGATGGCTGCGCCAACTAAAGCAATCCAACCACCAACAGAATGAACAATAGTAGAACCGGCGAAATCATGGAATGTTGTTCCAAAAGTATTCATCATAAATGATCCTTCATCTCCATTCATTAGCCAACCGCCACCCCATGTCCAGTGACCAGAAACAGGATAGATTAATACGCTAATAAATACTGTGTAAATAATGTACATGGAAAACTTTGTGCGCTCTGCCATTGCACCGGAAACAATTGTTGCAGCTGTAGCGCAAAATACTGTTTGGAAAATAAGGAAACCTTCGCTAGGAAGTCCCCCTCCGTCATAGAATGACAGATCCATGAAATGAGGCATTCCGATAAAACCACCAGCTCCAAACATGAATCCAAAACCTATTATCCAATATAGCAAAGAGCCAAGCATAAAATCTACGAAATTCTTCATTAAAATATTGGCAGTATTCTTTGTACGGGTAAAGCCCGCTTCTACCAATGCAAATCCTGGCTGCATGAAAAATACAAGCATAGCTGCTAACAACATCCATACTGTATTCACACCGTTTACTAAATCTCCTATCGTATCTGGAACTCCAGCTTCAACAGGTGAGGTTGTTGCAGCAATGACTTGTGTTGCAGCCGCAATACTATCAGTCGCTACTGAATCTTGCGCAAATGTATTTGTAGTGAAGCAGAATACCATAAGGATAATCCCTGCTATCCATAGTTTGGTACTACTGCATTTTATATATTTATCCATATTCTCTTTACTTTTATTTAGTTGTATTGTATATCTGTTAATTGTGATTTGTACTACTCTTCATAAACTATTTTTCTTGTTCAGCATTATAAAGAGCTATATCACCACGTTCCCCCGTACGAATGCGAATGGCATCCTCCATGGGAATAACAAAAATGCGTCCATCTCCTATTTCTCCTGTCTGAGCAGCCTTAAGGATAGCTTGAACAGTTTTTTCTGCATTCTTGTCACGTACCACAATTGAAATTAGGATACGTTCAATAGAACTAGTGTCATACATCACACCACGATAGATACGGGCTTGCCTAGCTTTCCCGATGCCTCTTACTTCGTAGTAGGAGAACCATTCAATGTCCGCTTCGAGCAATGCATCTTTTACATCTTCGAATTTGGTTTTGCGGATAATTGCTTCAATCTTTTTCATACCTTACATTTATTAAGTGTTTTAGCAAATTATAGTTGTGTGCTATCTAAAAGCTTATGCCATATTTAAAAACTTATACCGAATACTAAATATGTTTTGTCTGCAGCAGGAGATACAATTGCTTGAACAAAGACCGGTACTGAAAAGCTATCAGTTACTTTAATTGTTTTAGCTGCTTTTAATGATATATCCGTTAATCCACTGATTTTATCTCCCGTATACATATAAGACTTGGTCGATACGCCAATGGAAGGAGTTAATGTAACCTCCCCTGCACATGTTATGTCGTAAGAAGCATTAAAATAAGTGGAATAATTCTGATCTCCATCCAGATTTTTATCTGCTCCTGCAAACATGGTCGCCACAGAAAGAGTTAAAGGTGCTTTCTCCCCAAAAAAGTAACTTACTGCTCCCTCAAAATAGTGACTGTCTTTGTAATAACCATACTTTGCGCTTTCGCCTGCCCACCAATAATCAGTCATTGTTAAACTTAGCCCACCAATACTATAACTCAAAGCAATATCAAATTCTTTAGGATTCAATTCTGTCGTACTTGTGCTTCCCCATGCTGATAAAGAAAGGCCTTTATATGTCAATCCTAGAGATGGCTGGATAGAAGAACCTGAACCTTGGTCAAAACCACGCCAAACATATTTATTTACTACGTCAGCACCTAATGACACTTCCACTTTGTCTTGAGCCTTTACAGTGAAAGGCATTCCCACTGATAATAACGCTAATGCTATTACCCCCAATTTTACGTTTTTTGTTTTCATACTTTTTACCATTTAAGTTTAGAAAAATTGCGGATGATCAGTCCGGCACAACTTATAGTATAGCGCTCAACTATCAATAATAAATCCTTTATTTTGTGGGATAGCACCGGTTTCCTGTCGCCGGTATCATTTTTTTCAATAAGATATGTACTAAGATGGAAAAGGTCTTCTTTATGCCAGCCAACTTTTTATTCGTCTCATGGCTTCCACACAATCTTCTGCTTTGCCAAAAGCTGTCAATCGGAGATATCCTTCTCCACTAGGACCAAAACCAACACCTGGTGTCCCGACCACATTGGCCTCGTACAACATCTGTTCAAAAAACCGCCATGATCCGATGTCACCAGGTGTTTTCAGCCAAATATATGGAGCATTCACGCCACCATATACCTTTATACCTGCTGATTCCAATCCCTTCTTCATCGTTTTGGCGTTGTCCATATAATAATCAATCGTCTCTTTTATTTGTTTTTTACCCTCTGAAGTATAAATAGCTTCGGCACCTCGTTGAGTAATGTAAGAAGTTCCATTGAACTTTGTACATTGACGGCGATTCCATAAACGGTTAAGTGGAACACGTTCTCCTGTTAAAGTAGCAGCAGTGAGTTCTTTAGGTACAATAGTATATCCGCAACGAACTCCTGTAAACCCTGCTGTTTTTGAAAAACTACGAAATTCGATAGCGCATTTCTTCGCTCCTTTAATTTCATAAATAGAATGGGGGACATTCTCTTCTTGTATAAACGCCTCATATGCTGCGTCAAACAAGATAAGAGTATCATTAGCTAGTGCATAATCCACCCATTTTTTTAGTTGGGGTTTAGTCAATGTAGTGCCCGTTGGATTGTTTGGGTAACATAGATAAACAATATCAACTCGTTTATTAGGTATGTCAGGAATGAAATTGTTTTCAGCATTACACGGCATATATGTTACATTACTCCATTGACCATTTGCCTCTAATATCCCAGCACGGCCGCTCATCACATTACTATCAATATAAACAGGATAAATTGGATCCGTCACTCCTACGCTATTATCATGTCGAAGTATATCACCAATATTCCCTGTATCGCTTTTTGCTCCATCGTTCACGAACACTTCCGTAGACGTAAAATGAATACCCCGCGAAACATAATCATGTTTTATAATGGCATCAATTAAAAAGTCATAACCCTGCTCAGGTCCATATCCCCGGAACGTATTTTCGTTTGCCATTTCTTCGACTGCTTTATGCATTGCTTCGATGCATACTGATGGTAAAGGACGTGTAACATCTCCAATACCAAGTGAAATCACATCTTGCTTAGGGTGTGTTATCTTGAATGTATTTACCTTTTTTCCTATATCTGAAAATAAATAACTTCCTGGTAATTTTAAAAAATGTTCATTTACTAAAGCCATAATTTCGGTTGTTTTGTTTTAAGTTATTTTTTTGTTGCTCTGTAAGTCTGTCAAATATCATCCAAATCTATTTCTCCATCAAAAACTTTCGTGGCTCCTCCCGTCATTAATACATGTTTCGTTATTGTATTCCATTCAATCAATAACGAACCTCCATCCATTACAATGATCGATTTATTGCCGGCTCTGCCGGTAATAGCAGCAGCTACAGCTGTAGCACATGCCCCTGTTCCACATGCCTGAGTTATACCTGATCCTCTTTCCCAAACTCGCATCCTTATTTTTTCGTCATTAAGAATCTGTGCAAATTCGACATTTATACGCCCAGGAAATAGAGGATGAGTTTCTAATTTCGGCCCTACATCAGCAATATCTATTTTCTTTATATCATTTACAAAAATCACTAAATGAGGATTTCCCATAGAAACAGTAGTTCCCAAAAATGACTTTCCTTCAATCTCAATACTGTTATCTTTCATCGGTTTTACACCATTTCCATCATAGTCCACAGGCTCTTCACTGGGAATACCCATATCTACTGTTACAGTATCAACTTTTCCGTCCTTTAAATATAAATTTAAGACTTTTATGCCTGATAAAGTTTCTAAAGTAATAGTATTCTTATCGGTTAAACCATATTCATATAAATATTTTCCTATGCAACGGCTTGCATTCCCGCACATCTTAGCTTCTGAGCCATCCGCATTAAAAATACGCATATTAAAATCGGCACAACTGGAATGGCCTATAAGTACTAAACCATCACTGCCAATACCCGTATGCAAAGCACTCCATGCTATCGAAACTTTTTCTGGATTTTCAATGGAGTATTTCATTGCATTTATGTATATGTAATCATTACCCGCACCATGCATTTTGGTAAACTTAATCACTTTTGTCATTTTGCACTTTGTTGGTTGATTAAATTATCCTTTTGTTTATTTACTATGCAAATATACGACATTTTGAATCGTATTTAGTCAAATCACTTATCTTATTTCCATTTATTTCATAAAAAATATCAATCGCTCTAAATAAAGGCAATATAAATTTCAATATGAAATTAAAAAAGCTTTTTTTTTGCATAATTGTTATACTTTATATAGATTGCCATCTTCTATTTTTCTTTTATGGTTAAAATATAGATTGAATTTATTGAAAAACAAGACTAAATAAGATAGATATACTATTTAATGATTGTCATTTTGAAATATAAAAATTATATTTTATATCTATATGTATTTTAATTCGAATCTCCTTTTAATATACTTTGAAGTAAAGTAGGTTCATTAGTTGTAATAAAATCTACTTTCTGAGATATGAGCCACTTCATATCACTAGGACTGTCTACTGTCCATACGTTAACTCTCATTCCTAGCATATGGCATTCACTAATCCATTCAGGATGCTTTTTATAAATATTAATGTGATAGTCAGGGCCAGCGCATCCCATCTTTTTTAATTCTTGAGGTGACAGATCTCCTTCGAGATAATAGACAGGGGTACCTTTAGGTGCTAAGCGGATAAATTCTTTCACAGCATGAAGTGAGAAAGATATATACTCTGTTCTGGCTGCTAAACCTGCATCTTTTACTTTTTTAAGGATCTTTCCTACTGCCTTTGTTTCCTTTTCAGGAGTACTATGTGCTTTTAATTCCAGAATAAGATGAGTTTTTAACCGTTTAGCCTTTTTGGCATATTCCTTAAAAGACGGTAGATTCTCTCCATTCTTTAAAATGATAGCAGTACATTCTTTCTCAGTAGAAGTTTCCATTTTGACACCTTTGAACGTTCCGTCATGATTTACCACTAGATGATCATCAGCCGTAAGCCATACATCAAATTCAGAACCATAACAATGAATAGAGTCCGCTTTTACTAAAGAAGCAATGCTATTTTGAGCAGCTCCTTTTGTTTTCCAAAAACCACGATGGGCAATAACTTGAGTCTTTTGTGCCTGAATTGTACTTAATGATACAATACACAGTCCAAAAGAAAGCAAAATGTTTTTTAGTTTCATTTTTCTTATTTTTAGCATTTGCTGCCAAAGATAGAAAAAAAGGAAAGAGCTAGAAAGAGGAACTATTAAATTTAGATTAAATGATTTACAAAAGTCTTTTCTGCATTTCGCAATACAGAATGTGAATAAACAAACTACCCAATAATGATTTCCTCATATTCGCTTCTTAAAACAAACATGAGGAAATATTAATCACTACTACTTCGTATAACCTTCTTCGTGTACATCTGTTACCGCACGTCCACTTGGTTCATTCTTTCCTTGAAATGTTTTATCCCATGCAAGAGCTTCAGCTGTAGAACAAGCTACACTTGGAACGCTTGGAACACTGCGAGCTGCACTTGCACTAGAAAAATGTTCTTCAAAAATACTACGGTAATAATATTCTTCTTTGTTGAGAGGAGTATTGATAGCGAAACGCTCAGAAGCATGAGTCATTTGTTCATCGGTAATGGCACCAGCTGTTATGGATTTTAATGTATCAATCCAATTATATCCCACGCCATCAGAAAATTGCTCCTTTTGACGCCATGTCACACTTTCAGGCAGCATGTCAGCAAAAGCTTCACGAACAATTTTCTTTTCAATTTCTTTACCAGGGCACATTTTTGCTGCAGGATTGAGATTCATAGCAACATCAAGAAATTCTTTATCTAGAAACGGAACTCTTCCCTCAACTCCCCAGGCAGCGAGGCTCTTATTGGCACGTAGACAATCATACATATGCAACTTAGACAGCTTACGAACGGTCTCTTCATGGAAAGCCTGTGGAGTGGGGGCTTTATGAAAATAAAGATACCCTCCAAATACTTCATCTGCACCCTCACCACTAAGTACCATCTTTATTCCCATTGATTTAATAACGCGTGCCAACAAATACATCGGAGTAGATGCACGAACCGTCGTTACATCATAGGTTTCAATAAAATAGATGACATCACGTAAAGCGTCTAACCCTTCTTGAATAGTATAATGTATTTCATGATGTACTGTACCAATATATTGAGCTACTTCACGAGCTTTTAGTAAATCAGGTGAGTCTTTCAGCCCAATAGCAAATGAATGTAATTGCGGCCACCACGCCTCTGACTGGTTATTAGTTTCAATGCGTTTACTAGCATATTTTTTAGCAATAGCAGAAATAACAGAACTATCAAGCCCCCCGGAAAGCAATACACCATAAGGTACATCGCTCATTAATTGACGTTGAACGGCTGCCTCAAGGGCATCATGCACATCGCTTACTTTGGCTTCATTATCCTTCACTTCATCATACGCCATCCAGTCGCGCTTATACCATTTATGCATTTTTCCCTTGCTACCCTGATAGTAATGTCCGGGGAGAAACGGCTCATAGTCGTCACAAAAACCTTCAAGAGCTTTTAATTCACTCGCACAATAAACTTTTCCATCAGCATCATGCCCTATATATAAAGGTATAACTCCTATAGGATCACGAGCTATAAAAAAATCATCTGTTTCTTCATCATATAAGGCAAAAGCGAATATGCCATTTAAATCTTCAAGAAAATCAATGCCTTTATCTTTATAAAGAGCAAGAATTACCTCACAATCACTCCCTGTCTGGAATGAATATTTACCTGCATATCGGGCTCTAATTTCACGATGATTATATATTTCACCATTTACAGCAAGCACTTGCTTACGATCCGGTGAATACAAGGGTTGTCCTCCACTTTGAGGATCAACAATAGAAAGACGTTCATGAGCCAAAATAGTCGATCCTCCTACGTAGATACCACTCCAATCCGGTCCACGGTGACGAATTTTTTGCGCCATTTTCAGGGCTTTACAACGTAATTCGGGAGTCTGTTTTTTTATGTTGAAAATGCCTGCTATTCCACACATAATAGTTTATTTCTTTGGGGGTTATTAGAATGTTTTATTTATGATAGTAAACGCAGCCTTAGCTTTACAACTTTGCTGCGTTTTTTTAGTAAATGCTCTATTTATTCAAATAATTATCAATATCTTCTACAATATTACGTCCACTAGCCATAGCACGTACTACAAGACTAGAACCACTAGCTGCATCACCTGCCACAAATACATTCTCCGAAAACTTAGGATGTTCGGGCTTTAAGTATCCCATAGCAAGTAAAACCATATCAGCATCAATAATTTCTTTTTTCCCAGTAGGTTTCATAATTGGACGTTCCCCTTCTTTTGGAGAAACCCATTCAACTTCTTCTACTTCTACGCCACATACTTTCCCATTCTTACCCATGAACTGGTTTGATGCCAAACTCCAGCGACGGAGACATCCTTCTTCATGACTAGAAGTTGTTTTTAATACAACCGGCCATTGTGGCCATGGAGTTGTAGGATTATGGCCTATTGGGGGCTCGGGCATGATTTCTATCTGAGTAACGTTGACAGCTCCATGGCGAATACTTGTTCCGATACAATCGGATCCGGTATCTCCACCTCCAATGACAAGGACTTTTTTACCTTTTGCATTTACTAATTGATCTTTAGGAAACACTTCACCATCCAAAATCCGATTTTGTTGTGCCAACATATCCAATGCAAAATATATACCTTTTAATTCTCTTCCGGGTATATTCAAATCACGGGCAGTAGGGGTCCCTGTGCAGATACAATAAGCATCAAATCCTGCTGGAAGATTTTTCGCATCTACAGTAACCCCCATCTCAAATATAATTCCTTCAGCCTGAAGTATTGCCATGCGACGGTCTATTACTCCCTTGTCCAATTTAAAGTTAGGAATACCATACCGAAGAAGTCCTCCAGGCATTGGCTTACTATCAAAGATTGTTATTTCATAGCCTTTTTTATTAAGGCGAGTTGCAGCCGTCAAACCTGCAGGACCAGCACCGATTATAGCCACCTTCTTTCCATTCCTTTTAGGAATAATCGGTTGAATATATCCTTCACGAAAAGCTGCTTCAGAAATAGCAGCCTCATTTTCTCGAATAGTGACAGGTTCATCGCATGACAACTTTAAGACACACGATTTTTCACATGGGGCAGGACAAATACGCCCCGTAAATTCAGGAAAATCATCTGTTGACGTTAATATTTCATAAGCTTCACGCCACTTCCCTTTATATAGAGAATCTTGGTATTCAGGCTGTTTATTACCTAACGGGCATGCCCAATGACAAAAGGGTATACCACAATCCATACAGCGAGATGCTTGTAATCTGCGATCGTGGCTGTTTAATGTTTGCTCCACCTGACTAAAGTCGGTAATGCGTTCGTGAACAGGGCGGTATCCCGCCTCCTGTCGCGGTATATTTAAAAAAGCTTTAGGATCTCCCATTGTAGTTGATTTTTAAGTTTCGAATGATGTACTTTTATTTAATATACATTCAATTCAAAATAATTAATAGTCTCTCTGCATATCTGCAATTTTTTGTTGGAGCTTTTTCATCTGCTCTTCTTGAAGAACCTTCTTATATTCGATAGGTATTACCTGTATAAACTGATCAACATAATGCCCCCAATCATCAAGCATAGTGCGCGCCAACTTTGATCCTGTATAAAGGTAATGTTGACGAATAAGTTCATGCAGTTCTTTACGATAAGAAGCTTCTTCGATGAGAGAAAGTTCCACCATATCCATATTACAGAAGAAATCAAAATTTCCATCTTTGTTCCAGACATAAGCTACACCACCACTCATCCCTGCAGCAAAGTTACGTCCAGTTTTACCAAGCACAACAACACGTCCACCGGTCATGTATTCACAGCAGTGATCGCCCACACCTTCCACTACAGCTATAGCACCAGAATTACGTACTGCAAAACGTTCACCAACACGACCATTAATATATACTTCACCGCTAGTGGCACCATAAAGTATGGTATTTCCAGCTATTGTATTTTTTTCTGCTTCAAAATTACTACGTACCGGCGGTAACACAGCAATTCTTCCTCCACTTAATCCTTTACCCAGATAGTCATTGGCTTCTCCTTCGAGTTTGAAGTTAACTCCTGATACGAGGAATGCTCCAAAAGACTGCCCTGCCGATCCCTTGAACCTCACACTGAGTGTATTATCGGCTAATCCAGCCTCACCGTATTTAGTAGCAATAGTTCCTGAGAGCATTGCACCAACAGCACGATCAGTATTGGCAATTGTATATTCTAATGAAACTTCTTTTTGTTTTTCAATAGCATCTGCAGCGGCATGAATCATCTCTACATCTTTTACATGTTCTATGCCATGTTGTTGATTAATAACATGATGAATAGCAGCACCATTATCAATGCGAGTCAATACTTTATCAAAATTGATTAATTGATGTTTCTTTATTCCATCATCAGGTTTACGAACAATCAAATCAGTACGACCGATGATGTCATCTAATTTTTCAACTCCGATTTCGGCAAGCAACTCACGTACTTCCTGAGCCAAGAAAGTGAAGAAGTTCACCAAATATTCGCTCCGTCCCCGGAAGCGTTTACGAAGTTCTGCATTTTGAGTAGCCACTCCTACAGGACACGTATTTTGATGACATTTACGCATCATAACGCAGCCTAGAACAATCAATGCAGAAGTAGCAAATCCAAACTCTTCAGCTCCTAACATAGCCATGAGTACAATATCCCGTCCTGTTTTCAGTTGTCCATCAGTCTGTAACATCACCTGGCCACGTAATCCATTTAAGACTAAAGTTTGTTGAGTTTCACTCAAGCCCAACTCAGGAGAAATGCCAGCATAACGGATAGAAGAAGCAGGAGAAGCACCTGTACCTCCCTCTGCACCTGAAATAACAATGAGATCAGCCTTAGCTTTTGCTACACCAGCTGCAATAGTTCCTACACCACTCTCTGCTACCAATTTTACACTAATCTTCGCTTTCGGATTGGCATTCTTCAAATCAAAAATAAGCTGTGCCAAATCTTCGATAGAATATATATCATGATGAGGGGGAGGAGATATGAGCGAGATACCAGGAATTGAGTGACGTGTCTTAGCAATTATATTGTCAACCTTGAAGCCTGGAAGTTGTCCACCTTCACCGGGCTTTGCCCCTTGTGCTATTTTTATTTGTATTTCGTCAGCATTAACCAAATATTCAGCTGTTACACCAAAACGTCCAGAAGCTACTTGTTTAATAGCACTGCGCATACTAGTACCATCTGCAAGCGGAGTAAAGCGTGCGCTATCTTCTCCACCTTCACCTGTATTACTTCGGCCATGTATTTTATTCATAGCAATAGCCATTGCCTCATGAGCTTCTTTACTAATGGACCCATAGCTCATAGCTCCTGTTACAAAGCGATGCATGATGTTTTCCACTGGCTCCACTTTATCAATGGAAATAGGCTTACGACGAAAGTCCCAAAAATCACGTAGAAAGATAGGTACTTCTTTGTTATTGACTAACGAAGTAAATTCTTTAAATTTCTTATAACTACCTAAACGTGTAGCTAACTGTAGAGCACTGATTGTTTCAGGATTCCAGGCATGTTTTTCACCATCTTTGCGGTATGCATATAGACCATTATTGGGTAATAAATCATGTTCGATGTCTTCAACAAAACCAGCATCATGGAAAGCAATAGCATCACGCGCGATTTCCTCCAGTCGAATACCTCCAATTGTTGATTGCATACCACCGAAATAAGCATTGCTCAATTCTTCGCTTAAACCAATGGCCTCAAATATTTTAGCGCCACGATAAGAACGAATTGTACTAATGCCCATTTTACTTATTATTTTAAGTAAGCCTTTGCAGATAGCCTTAACATATTTCTTTTCGGCAGTAGCATAATCCAATTGGATTTCTTTCTTTTCCACCAATTGATTGATAATGGCAAATGCCATGTATGGGTTTAGGGCGCTAGCTCCAAAACCAAGTAAAAGAGCTGCATGCATTACTTCACGGATCTCACCACTTTCCACAATCAATGCGGTTTGTACGCGTTTACCAACGGAAATAAGATGGTGATGTACTGCACTTACAGCCAATAAAGAAGGTATAGCGGCATGAGTTTCATCTATATCACGATCAGATAATACGATATAATTAACTCCTTCTGTGACTGATTCCTCTGCTTGTTTACAAAGATTTACTATGGCTTCTTGCAATCCAGCACGTCCCTTAGCCACCTCAAATATCATAGGAAGTTTTACAGTTTGAAATCCTTTATAACGAATATTACAAAGAATATCTAATTGCGTGTTACTTAGAATAGGATGATTCAGGCTCACCATCTTACAATGATTGGAACTTGGTGTTAAGATATTCATCCCCACAGCTCCAATATATTCGGTCAACGACATCACTAACTCCTCTCGTAATGGGTCAATAGGAGGATTAGTTACTTGCGCAAATTGTTGACGGAAATAATTAAAAAAGAGTTGAGGGCGATCTGTCAAAACAGCCAAAGGAGTATCATTACCCATCGAATTGATAGGTTCAGCTCCATTTAATGTCATCGGAGTGATTATACGTTCAACATCCTCTTTTGAATAACCAAACGTGCGCAACAAACGATCATAGTCTTTCACTTTATTATCGACTTTACGCCCGCTCTTTAACTCATCAAGTTCAATTCGGTTATTATTTAACCATGTACGATATGGTTTAGCTTCCGCCAATTGCTTTTTCAATTCACCATCATAATAGATCTGCCCTTTTTCGGTATCTACCATTAATATTTTTCCAGGTTGTAAGCGACCTTTTTCTTTTATTTCAGTGGGCTCAAAATCCATAACACCCACTTCACTTGCAACAACCATCATATCATTATGGGTAATCAAGTAGCGTGCCGGCCTTAAACCATTACGATCAAGCATACCGCCAGCATAACGTCCATCGCTAAAAAGCAGAGCAGCCGGTCCGTCCCAAGGCTCCATTAAAATAGAATGATATTCATAGAATGCTTTTAAATCTTCACTAATCGGATTTTTCTCGTTAAAAGATTCAGGTATAAGCATAGCCATAGCATGCGGTAAACTAAGCCCACTCATAACAAGAAATTCCAGCACATTATCCAAAGATGCACTATCACTCATACCTGGCTGAATAATAGGGCGTAAATCTTTGATATCTCCTAATGCTGGTGAAGAAAGAACACTCTCACGGGCTTCCATCCATCCACGATTACCGCGAATAGTATTAATCTCCCCATTGTGGGCGAGAAGGCGGAAAGGTTGTGCCAATCCCCATGTAGGAAAAGTATTAGTACTGAAACGTGAATGAACTAGTGCTAATCCACTAGTAAAATAATTATTGGTTAAATCAGGAAAGTAATTACGCAATTGCAATGAGGAAAGCATCCCTTTATAGACTATATTTTTAGTTGATAAAGAGACAATATAAAAATCTTTTCGAGTCGCTATTTCCGATTTCTGTACTTTATTCTCTATTTTCTTTCTTATAATGTAAAGTTGACGATCGGCAGTCATGCTGTCTGCAAACCCTGTAATAAAAATCTGTTTAATATCTGGTTCAGCTGCTAATGCAGATTCTCCCAAGATTTCCGGACACGTAGGAACATTACGCAAATGCATTAATGTTAATCCCTCTTTTTCTATTTCCTCAATAATAATACTTAAGATTGCAGCTTGATCTTTTTCATCTTTAGGAAGAAATAAAAGCCCTGTTCCATATTTTCCCTTTTCAGGGACTGGTATTCCTTGTAAAAGAATAAATTCATGGGGAATTTGTAGCATAATTCCTGCTCCATCCCCTGTTTTATTATCTGCACCTTCTGCTCCTCGGTGGCGCATATTCTCCAGCACTTTCAATGCTGATTCTACTAATTCATGAGATTTTCCTCCGTGAATGTTAACTAACATACCTACACCGCAGGCATCATGTTCATTGGTTGCATTGTACAAGCCCAGCAGATTGGGCTGTCGCTGGTAGGGTTTTGCTTTTGTTTCGTTGTTAAAAAGTTCTTTTTCCATCATTCTAAGTTTACTTAAATGCTTGATAATACCTATTGGATGTGTCAAAATGTCCTGCAAATATAATAATTTAATTGCAAAGTGATTTGATTTTATAGATACTTCCGACCGATTAAATCAGAATCAAAAAGAAATTGGTTACAAATATAATGTTTTTAACCATAAAAAAATTCAAATTGAAACAAAAACAGCTCAATATAATTATAAATAGTAATATTCTTATTATATAATAAGGAGCATTCTCATTTGTAGCATTTATAGATAAAGACGCATTCTTTTCTAATCTTTTGATAAATAAATGAGGAAAACATTAACTTTATGTTCACAAGATTATATATCTTTGCATCGCAAAATCAAAACTAAAATATTATGTGTGGAATCGTAGGCTATATTGGTAAAAGAGAAGCCTATCCCATTCTTATCAAAGGTTTGAAGCGGTTGGAGTATCGCGGATACGATAGTGCAGGGGTAGCATTAATCAGTGATAACCGACAATTGAATGTGTATAAAACAAAAGGGAAGGTTTCTGATTTAGTTAATTTCGTTGCTCAAAAGGATATTTCCGGTAATATAGGTATTGCCCATACTCGTTGGGCTACACATGGAGAGCCAAGTCCAGCCAATGCACATCCCCATTACTCTTCCTCTGAAAAACTCGCTCTCATTCATAATGGCATTATCGAAAATTATGCCGTCCTTAAAGAAAAGCTTCAAGCTAAAGGTTATAAATTTAGAAGCACTACTGATACCGAGGTTTTAGTGCAGCTTATTGAATATATTCAGGTTACAAACGATCTTGATTTACTTACTGCCGTACAATTAGCTTTAGGAGAAGTAGTTGGGGCATATGCCATCGCTGTTCTCAATAAAAATAATCCGGACGAAATTATAGCAGCGCGCAAAAGTAGTCCATTAGTAGTGGGCATTGGCAAAGATGAATTCTTTTTAGCTTCAGATGCTACACCTATTGTGGAATACACAGATAAGGTGGTATATCTGGAAGATGAAGAAATTGCAGTGATCCGCAAAGGAGAAAAACTAAAAGTAGTTAATCTGCATAATGTGGAATGTCCGCATAAAATAAAGACTGTGGCCCTTAAAATCGGTCAACTGGAGAAGGGAGGATACCCTCATTTTATGCTAAAGGAGATCTTTGAACAACCAGCCTGTATTCATGATTGTATGCGAGGACGCATAAATGTAGAGGGAACTAACGTGGTACTCTCTGCCGTAATTGATTATAAAGAACGGTTGCTTGCTGCTAAGCGTTTTGTAATTATAGCATGTGGTACATCCTGGCATGCAGCTCTCATTGGAAAACATTTAATTGAAAGTTTCTGTCGTATACCTGTAGAAGTGGAATATGCTTCAGAGTTTCGTTATTGTGACCCGGTAATTGATAGTAATGATGTAGTAATTGCTATCTCACAGAGTGGAGAAACGGCTGATACCCTTGCAGCTGTAGAATTAGCTAAAAGTCGCGGTGCCTTTATTTACGGCATTTGTAATGCTATTGGCTCGTCCATTCCAAGAGCTACACACACAGGATCATATATTCATGTAGGTCCTGAAATTGGCGTTGCTTCTACAAAAGCCTTTACCGGACAAGTAACGGTACTTACAATGTTGGCTTTAACTCTCGGACGTCAAAAAGGAACAATTGATGAAAACCTATTCCTAAAAGTGGTACAGGAGTTGAATCACATCCCTGAAAAAATGGAAGAGGTTTTGAATTTAGACGATCGCATTGCCGAACTATCTAAGATATTTACTTATGCAAGCAATTTCATTTATTTAGGGCGCGGTTACAGTTATCCTGTAGCATTAGAGGGAGCACTGAAGCTGAAAGAGATTTCATATATTCATGCCGAAGGCTATCCCGCGGCAGAAATGAAGCATGGTCCCATTGCATTGGTAGATGCGGAGATGCCGGTAGTAGTGATTGCCACTCAAAATGGATTATATGAAAAAGTATTAAGTAATATCCAAGAAATAAAGGCCCGTAAAGGCAAAGTTATAGCTCTTGTAACTAAAGGAGATACTGTGATAAGCAAGATAGCCGATACTTGCATTGAATTGCCAGAAACGCTGGAATGTCTTGATCCGCTAATAACAACGGTTCCCTTGCAATTATTGGCATATCATATCGCTGTATGTAAGGGAATGGATGTAGATCAGCCAAGAAACTTAGCAAAATCGGTGACAGTAGAGTAGTTTTTAAAACATGTATGTCGGTTAATTAAATACCCGTTAAGTACGAAATATAAAATAAAAAATATAGTCTAATATAAAGATATCGATGGAACAACTGAAGCATGAATGTGGTGTGGCTATGATACGCTTGTTGAAACCGCTTTCGTATTATGAAGAAAAATATGGTACATGGATGTACGGTTTAAACAAACTCTATTTATTAATGGAGAAGCAACATAACCGCGGACAAGAAGGCGCGGGATTGGCATGTGTAAAACTAGAAGCGCATCCGGGTGAGGAATATATGTTCCGGGAACGTGCTTTAGGATCTGGAGCTATTACGGAAATATTTGGTACAGTACAAAACTATTTCAAAAATCTAACGAAAGAACAGTTACATGACGTAGAATATGCAAAACGTGCCTTGCCATTTGTCGGTGAGGTATATATGGGGCATTTACGCTATTCAACAACTGGAAACTCAGGTATTTCATATGTGCATCCTTTTCTTCGCAGAAACAACTGGAGAGCTAAAAACCTAGCTCTTTGCGGTAATTTCAATCTGACGAATGTAGATGAAATCTTTGCTCGTATTACAGCCATAGGACAGCATCCACGCAAATATGCCGACACATATATTATGTTGGAACAGGTGGGGCATCGTCTGGATAGAGAGGTAGAGCGCCTTTTTAATCTTGCCGAAGCTGAAGGGCTGACAGGCATGGAAGTCACTCATTATATAGAAGAATACATTGATTTGGCAAATGTATTGCGTACATCTAGTAAAGAATGGGATGGGGGATACGTGATGTGTGGATTAACAGGTAGCGGAGAATCATTCACATTACGTGATCCTTGGGGCATTCGCCCGGCATTCTGGTATCAAGATGATGAGATTGTAGTAGTAGCCTCGGAACGTCCTGTCATTCAAACAGCCTTTAATGTTTCGGTAGATTCTATTCAGGAGCTTAAACCGGGACAAGCAATGCTTGTGAATAAAGCCGGAAAAGTACGCACGGTTCAGGTAAATAAAGTGCGGGAAGTGAAACCTTGCTCTTTTGAACGAATTTATTTCTCTCGTGGAAGCGATGTTGATATATATAAGGAACGCAAACAATTAGGAAGAAAATTGGTCCCAAATATTCTGAAAGCTATTAATTCAGATGTGGACCATACCGTTTTTTCTTTTATACCCAATACGGCAGAAGTTGCTTTTTACGGAATGCTGCAAGGATTAGACGAATTTCTGAATGAAGAGAAAGTGCAGCAAATAGCAGCATTAGGACACAATCCAGATCATGATGAACTGGAGAATATTCTTTCTCGTCGTATTCGGAGTGAAAAGGTGGCAATTAAAGACATTAAGTTACGTACCTTTATTGCAGAAGGTAATAGTCGTAATGATTTGGCTGCGCATGTTTATGATATAACATATGGAAGTTTAGTCCCTGGAGTAGATAATTTAGTGATTATTGATGACAGCATTGTGAGAGGAACTACACTGAAGCAAAGCATTATTGGTATTCTTGATCGCCTTGGACCTAAAAAGATTGTGATAGTTTCATCTTCACCTCAGGTGCGCTACCCTGATTATTATGGCATTGATATGGCTAAGATGAGTGAGTTTATAGCTTTTAAAGCAGCCATAGAATTGCTGAAAGAGCGAGATATGAAGGACATTATTGAAGCTGCATACCGTAGATCAAAAGAACAGGTGGAATTACCTAAAGAGCAGATGGTGAACTATGTGAAGGATATTTATGCACCTTTTACAGATGAAGAAATCTCTGCTAAAATGGTGGAACTACTCACGCCTAAAGGAATAGAAGCTAAAGTACAGATCGTATACCAACCTTTACAAGGCCTGCACGAGGCTTGCCCCAATCACAAGGGCGATTGGTATTTTAGTGGAGATTATCCTACTCCGGGTGGAGTGAAAATGCTTAATAATGCATTTATAAACTATGTAGAGCAGGTCTATCAATTCTAAGTAATATTGATTTTGAGGCAGGAATGATTTATACAGTACATTATAAAGGGAAATGGTAAATATACAGATGAGAAATGTAACTCTTATCCTTGACGACGGGAGCCGTTTTCACGGCAAGTCGTTTGGTTATGAAAAGCCGGTGGCGGGAGAGGTTGTTTTCAATACTGCTATGATGGGGTATCCTGAAAGCTTGACGGACCCTTCTTATGCCGGACAGTTGATGACGCTCACTTATCCTCTTGTGGGCAATTACGGTGTGCCACCTTTCACTATTGAGCAAAATGGGTTACCCACGTTTATGGAAAGTGAGCGAATTTACGCTGAAGCTATAATAGTTAGTGATTATAGTGGAAACTACAGTCATTGGAATGCAGTGGAAAGTCTTGGTGAATGGTTGAAACGTGAGCAAGTACCTGGAATCACAGGGATTGACACCCGTGAATTGACGAAAATATTGCGTGAGCACGGTGTGATGATGGGAAAAATCGTATTTGACGATGAGCCAGATAATGTACCGGAAGCCATTTATGCAGGTGTAAACTATGTGGATAAGGTAAGTTGTAAAGAGGTGATTCGCTACAATGAAGGAGCTGACAAAAAGAGAGTCGTTTTAGTAGATTGTGGAGTAAAGAGTAACATCATCCGGTGTTTGATAAAAAGAAATGTGGAGGTGATCCGTGTACCATGGGATTATGATTATAATGAGTTAAAGTTTGACGGTTTGTTTATCTCTAATGGGCCTGGCGACCCTGATACTTGTGATGCTGCTGTGCAGAATATCCGTAAGGCAATGACAAATGAAACATTGCCTATTTTTGGAATTTGTATGGGGAATCAATTGTTAGGTAAAGCTGGTGGAGCTAAAATCTATAAATTGAAGTATGGACATCGCAGTCACAATCAACCGGTGCGCATGGTGGGCACTGAACGTTGCTTTATCACTTCTCAAAACCACGGTTATGCAGTAGATAATAATACGTTAACAGCAGATTGGAAACCTCTCTTTATTAATATGAATGATGGTTCCAATGAAGGCGTCAAACATGAAAGAAATCCGTGGTTTTCGGCTCAGTTCCATCCGGAAGCTGCCAGTGGACCTACGGACACAGAATTTCTTTTTGACGAGTTTGTAAAACTACTTTAAATCCCCATTCACTATTAACTTGAGAATGATAATGAAAGAAAACAATATAAAGAAAGTCCTGCTACTCGGTTCCGGTGCACTAAAAATTGGTGAAGCCGGTGAATTTGATTATTCTGGTTCGCAGGCCTTGAAAGCATTAAAAGAGGAAGGTATTTATACTGTTCTTATTAACCCTAATATTGCAACCGTACAAACGTCAGAGGGTGTTGCCGATCAAATTTATTTTCTTCCTGTAACCCCGTATTTTGTGGAGAAAGTAATCGAGAAGGAACGCCCTGAGGGCATTATGCTTGCATTTGGCGGACAAACTGCGTTGAACTGCGGCGTGGCACTTTATAAAGAAGGTATCCTGGAAAAGTATGGAGTGAAAGTACTGGGCACCCCCGTACAAGCGATTATTGACACGGAAGATCGTGAACTCTTTGTACAAAAGTTGCGTCAGATTGATGTCAAAACCATTAAAAGTGAAGCCGTAGAGAATGTAGTGGATGCACGACGTGCAGCGTCAGAGCTGGGCTATCCGGTGATTGTCCGTGCTGCATACGCTTTAGGTGGCTTAGGTTCAGGCTTTTGTGATAATGAAGAAGAATTAAATGTATTAGTGGAAAAAGCATTTGCCTTTTCTCCACAAGTATTAGTGGAAAAGTCTTTGCGTGGCTGGAAAGAAGTAGAGTACGAAGTTGTACGTGACCGTTTTGGCAACTGCATTACAGTTTGTAACATGGAAAACTTCGACCCACTGGGCATTCATACGGGAGAATCCATAGTGATTGCTCCCTCACAAACTCTATCCAATAGAGACTATCATAAACTTCGCGAATTGTCCATACGCATTATCCGCCACATCGGTATCGTCGGAGAATGTAATGTTCAGTATGCGTACGATCCTGAAAGTGAAGATTATAGAGTTATTGAAGTAAATGCCCGTTTAAGCCGTTCATCAGCTTTGGCCTCTAAAGCTACGGGATATCCATTGGCTTTCGTTGCCGCTAAACTAGGATTAGGCTATGGACTATTTGACTTAAAGAATTCTGTAACAAAAACAACTAGTGCATTCTTTGAGCCGGCATTGGACTATGTGGTTTGCAAAATTCCACGTTGGGATTTGGGTAAATTCCATGGTGTTGATAAAGAACTGGGGTCTTCAATGAAATCCGTTGGAGAAGTAATGGCTATAGGTCGCACCTTTGAAGAAGCAATTCAAAAGGGATTACGGATGATCGGGCAAGGTATGCATGGTTTTGTGGAAAACAGAGAACTTGTGATTCCTGACATTGATAAAGCTCTGCATGAACCTACAGATAAGCGTATATTTGTCATTTCCAAGGCTTTTTGTGCCGGATATACTGTTGACCAGGTACATGAGCTGACCAAGATTGATAAGTGGTTTTTGGAAAAGCTGATGAATATTACAACGACTTCCAAAGAGTTGGAAAAATGGGGCAATAATCATAAGCAGATTGCTGATATGCCTGAAGAACTGCTTCGTAAGGCAAAAATTCAAGGATTTTCAGACTTTCAGATTGCCCGTGCTATAGGTTTTGACGGAGAGATAGAAGATGGCATTCTCTATGTCCGTAATCATCGTAAGAATGTAGGCATAACTCCCGTTGTGAAACAAATTGATACATTGGCTGCTGAATATCCGGCACAAACTAATTACTTGTACCTGACATATAGCGGAGTGGCCAATGATGTACATTATTTGGGCGACCATAGATCCATTGTAGTACTTGGTTCCGGTGCCTACCGTATCGGATCGTCTGTAGAATTTGACTGGTGCGGAGTGCAAGCTTTAAATACAATCCGTAAAGAAGGCTACCGTAGCGTAATGATCAATTATAATCCAGAAACCGTATCTACTGATTATGATATGTGCGACCGCCTTTATTTCGATGAGCTGACATTTGAACGAGTGATGGATATTCTGGAACTGGAAAATCCCTATGGTGTCATTGTATCCACTGGTGGTCAGATACCAAATAACCTGGCAATGCGGCTTGATGAGCAACAAGTTCCTATTCTTGGAACAACAGCTAAAAACATTGACAATGCCGAGGATCGTGAGAAATTCTCTGCCATGCTCGACCGTATTGGAGTAGACCAACCGCGCTGGCGTGAATTGACATCCATGGATGATATTAATGAGTTTGTTGCGGAAGTTGGTTTTCCAGTATTGGTACGTCCTTCATACGTATTGTCCGGAGCTGCCATGAATGTATGTTCCAATCAGGAAGAATTGGAACGTTTCCTCAAATTGGCAGCCAATGTGTCAAAGAAACATCCGGTAGTTGTAAGTCAGTTCATTGAGCATGCCAAGGAAGTCGAAATGGATGCTGTGGCACAAAATGGTGAAATTGTTGCTTATGCAATTTCCGAACATATAGAGTTTGCCGGGGTACACTCTGGTGATGCAACGATACAGTTCCCACCGCAAAAGCTTTATGTAGAAACAGTGCGCCGCATCAAACGAATCAGCCGCGAGATAGCTCGCGAACTGAACATTTCCGGTCCGTTCAACATTCAATATCTGGCACGTGAAAACGACATTAAGGTTATTGAATGTAATCTGCGTGCCAGCCGTTCTTTCCCATTCGTAAGCAAAGTATTAAAAATCAATTTTATAGAGCTAGCCACAAAAGTAATGCTGGGACTACCGGTAGAAAAGCCAAGTAAGAACCTGTTTGAGTTGGACTATGTTGGTATTAAAGCCAGTCAGTTCTCTTTCAACCGCTTACAAAAAGCTGACCCTGTATTGGGAGTAGATATGGCTTCAACAGGTGAAGTTGGATGCATCGCTTCCGACACCTCCGGTGCAGTGCTTAAAGCAATGCTCTCTGTTGGCTACCGCATACCTAAAAAGAATATCTTGTTGTCTACGGGAACGCCGAAGCAGAAAGCTGATATGCTTGATGCAGCCCGGATGTTAGCGGATAAAGGCTATAAGATTTATGCTACTGCCGGAACACACAATTATCTTATGGATAATAACATAGATAATACGCTGGTTTATTGGCCAAGTGATAAAGATAAACATCCTCAAGCTCTCGAAATGCTTCATAACAAGGAGATTGATATGGTGGTAAATGTTCCAAAGAACCTAACTGCCGGAGAGTTGAGCAATGGTTACAAGATTCGTCGTGCAGCAATTGACTTGAATATACCGTTAATTACAAACGCGCGCTTAGCCAGTGCATTTATCAATGCATTTTGCACTATGACATTAGATGATCTAGCTATCCAAAGCTGGTCTGAATATAAATAGCAAAAACAGATGGTCTGTTGAACCTCAACAGATCATCTGTTAGGTGCTAATAGATAATGTATTGAAGGTCAACAGACGGTTTATCGCAATGAGATAGACCGTCTGTTTTTTATCACCCAACACAGGTATTGTGATTTATACTCCATTAGTATAGGAGTTATTTGTTTCCTTTTGATACTCTTGTGGAGTCATGCCAGTCATTCTTTTAAAGAATTTAGAAAAGAAAGAAGGATTAGGAAAACGTAACTCATCGGATATTTGATAAACTAACAGATCACTATGTTTAAGAAGAACCTTTGCTTCTAGAGTCACGGCTTGATTGATCCATTCTGTCACCGTACGCTGGCTGACTTGGCGAATAACAGTACTCAGATAGCGGGGAGTGAGGCAAAGTTTATCCGCATAAAAGCCAACACTTCGCTCATTTTTCCCATATTCATTGACTAAAGCAACAAATCGACGAAACAATTTCTCTTGATGGGAAGCCTGAAGAAGAAAAGTATCTTGATTTCGTTTGTCAATATACATAATGTAATAGAGTAGTGCAGTGATGAGATGTTGCACTATTTCTTTGCGGAAGGGCTTTTCTTGTACCGTTTCCCATATTAACTTAATATATTCACCAGCCTGCTCCCATTCCTTTTTAGTTAAATGCACGACAATGCCGTGCATTTGATATGAATCCGTCAGACTTTCCCGATGTATGGTAGGAAGAAAATCATTGTCCACAGCTATCATTTGGGCATCATAATCAGGAGTCATTGTTGAAATTTGAACTAGCGATCCAGGAGGGGCAATCGCCATATCATTGTCTTTCAATGTATATTCCATTAAGTTGACACTAAATTTGGCTTGACCTCTTAATACCCTCATGACTCTTCCTTCTTTTATACGGTATGGCTGTCCTATATGGAAAACTTTGCTTTTCATTTTAATGAAACTGGTTACGATACCGACTTCCTGATTAATGAAACGATAGTCTGTATTTTCTATTATACCCAGCTGATTTAGCATATTAAGAGCCAGATTCACCGGCTTTTCTTTCTTCATATTCACCTCCCTTCTACTCCTACAAAGATAAGTAATAATCTCATTTTTGGCCTTTTTTTCTTCAATAATCGAACAAATAGAACACATCTGCAAACAAATGGATACAGTTGGCATGTTTATATACTATACCTTTGCGCTCAAATAAAAAAAGAAACATCAATTGAATATGAAACGAACGATTATCCTTTTGCTTATCCCTTTAACGGCTGCTTTTGCATTTGGCCAGTCGTATACGAACCAACGCACACTGCCTGAAACACAGCTTACGCTACAGGAGTGTCAAAAGAAGACACAGGATAACTATCCGCTGGTGAGACAGTACGATCTTATAGAAAAGAGCAAAGATTATAATATGACAAATGCTTCGAAGGGATATTTGCCTCAATTTTCTTTATCAGGTAAAGCTACATACCAAAGTGCGGTGACCAAACTACCGGTACATTTACCTAATATTACCATCAAGGAAATGCCTAAAGATCAGTATCAAATGCTACTTGAGGTAAAACAGAACATCTGGGACGGTGGAGAGATCCATTCCCAAAAGGAACTGTTGAAAGCTACGGCAAGTGTAGATCGTGAGAAGCTCAATGTTGATATGTACGCCCTGATAGACCGTGTAAATCAGTTGTATTTCGGCATATTATTACTGGACAGGCAATTAACTCAAAATCAATTACTACAGGATGACTTAGGACGTACTTATCAGAAAATTGCAGCATATCTGGAGAATGGACTGGCCAATCAGGCTGATTTAGATGCCGTGAGTGTAGAACAGTTAAATACGCGACAACAACGTGTCCAACTAGAGAGTTCGCGGATAGCATATCTGAATATGCTCTCTTTATTTTTAGGAGAGAAAATTGCTCCTGAGGTAGTTTTGGAACAACCTCTGACTGATACTTCCGGTAAATTGGATAGTGGTACAAACGATGGAAGCTTCATTTCCAATTATCTATCCGAACCCAATAAATGGAAAGAATCCTTATCGCCTGCAATGAATGACAGGCCTGAATTAGCGTGGTATGATGCCCAAAGCAAACGCTTAAAAGTGCAAGAGCAGGCACTGAACACCCGGTTGATGCCTCACTTGGGATTATTTGTACAAGGAGCATACGGTAATCCCGGATTGAATATGCTTAAAAACGAATTTACTCCGTATTATGTAGCCGGTATGCACTTATCCTGGAACTTTGGCAGCCTATATACCATACATAATGACCGCAGATTGATTGATAATAACCGTCGTCAGTTAGAAACCAACCGTGACGTTTTTCTTTTCAATACCAGTTTACAGTCAACACAACAGGATGAAACTATTCGCGCTATGCGTAAGCAAATGGTAGATGATGATGAAATTATCCGTTTACGCTCTAACATTCGCAGGGCGGCCGAAGCTAAAGTAGCCAATGGCACGATGACCGTGACCGATATGCTTCGCGAAATTACATCCGAAAGCATTGCTAAACAGACTAAAGCAATGCACGAAGTGCAATTACTAATGGATATCTGGCAATTGAAATACACATTGAGCAAATAGTATGTATCTAATTAAATATTAGCTAATTATGAATTTAAAGAATTTGATAGTAATAGCTTTTCCACTGACAATACTCACGGCTTGTGGAAACGGAACAACAAAGTATGATGCTACGGGAACTTTTGAAACAACCGAGGTTGTGGTCTCTGCAGAGGCTTCCGGCAAACTCTTGAGTTTTAAAGTGGATGAAGGTACACAGTTGAAAGCAGGAGAAGAAGTAGGAATTGTAGATACCCTCCAGTTATATTTAAAGAAGATGCAGCTGGAAGCCAGTGTAAAGTCGGTTGAGCAACAGCGTCCTGATATTTTAAAACAAGTGGCAGCTATTAAAGAGCAAATTACTACCGCTGAGAAAGATAGAAACCGTATGAGGAATTTGGTTAAAGCAGGGGCTGCAAACCAAAAACAACTGGATGATGCCGAGATGCACCTCGAAGTATTACGTAAAGAACTTGCTGCACAAGGTTCTACCTTGAATAACAGTCGTCAGAGTTTGACGTGGCAAAGCTCTTCGGTTGGCATACAAGTGGCACAAGTAAATGATCAGTTAAACAAATGCCATATCACTTCTCCTATAACGGGAACGGTGTTGGCTAGATATGCGGAGGTCGGTGAATTTACCACTCCCGGTAAACCTCTTTTCAAAGTAGCCAATGTCAATGAGATGTATTTACGTGCCTATATCACTTCCGAACAGTTGGCCAAAGTGAAATTGGGACAAAAGGTGACAGTTTATGCTGATTATGGCAATGAGGAGCGGAAAACGTATCCCGGCGTAGTGACATGGATCTCAGACAGTTCGGAGTTTACACCCAAAACCATTTTAACCGACGACGAAAGAGCCAATCTTGTTTATGCCGTAAAAATAGCAGTAAAGAACGATGGTTACCTGAAAATTGGCATGTATGGAGGGATGGATTTGAAAAGTGAATAACTAATCAGAAATAATCGGGATGAAAAATGAGGAGCGGTAAATGAATACATTAAATGTCGGAAGAATGACAGAACAGGCAATTACGGTAAATGAGATAACCAAGCATTACGGACAAGTGGAAGCATTAAAGAGTATTTCCTTTTCGGTAAATCCCGGCGAACTTTTCGGACTGATTGGGCCGGATGGAGCAGGAAAGACTACGATGTTCCGAATACTCACCACATTGCTTTTGGCTGATAGTGGGAATGCTTCCGTTGTGGGACTTGATGTCGTAAAAAGCTACAAGACCATCCGTAAGCGGGTGGGGTATATGCCCGGGCACTTTTCGCTTTATCAGGACTTAACCGTCGAAGAGAATCTGAATTTCTTTGCTACCGTTTTTAATACGACCATTGAAGAGAACTACGATTTGGTGAAAGACATTTATCAGCAGATAGAACCCTTCAAAAAGCGACGTGCAGGAGCATTATCAGGTGGAATGAAACAAAAACTGGCTTTGAGTTGCGCGTTGATTCATAAACCGGATATTCTTTTTCTGGACGAGCCCACCACGGGAGTAGATCCTGTATCGCGGAAGGAATTTTGGGAAATGCTCCGTCATCTAAAAGAACAAGGCATCACAATTTTGGCATCAACCCCAATCATGGATGAAGCCCGGCAATGCGATCGCATTGCGTTTATCAATGAAGGACAAATTCATGGCATTGACACACCGGAGAGAATATTGACGCAATTTGCCGATATACTTTGTCCCATGGGATTGAATCACGAGAAGGGTCATCAAGATGGAGAAACGGCAATCAAAGTAGAGAAACTGACCAAACGCTTTGGTAGCTTCACTGCCGTGGATTATATTTCATTTGAAGTGAAAAAAGGGGAAATCTTTGGCTTTCTAGGAGCCAACGGAGCTGGAAAAACCACTGCCATGCGTATGCTTACGGGATTGAGTAAACCGACATCCGGTATGGGAATGGTGGCTGGATGTGACATTGCTACTCAGTCGGAAGGCGTAAAAAAGAACATCGGTTATATGAGCCAGAAATTCTCATTGTACGAAGATCTGAAAGTATGGGAGAATATTCGTCTATTCGGGGGTATTTACGGAATGAGCGAAGATGTCATTGCACAGAAAACGGAAGAATTGCTCGACCGTCTTGGATTAAGGCCGGAAAAAGATGCATTGGTAAAAAGCCTTCCACTTGGATGGAAGCAAAAACTGGCCTTTTCCATTTCCATTTTCCATCGGCCCAAGATTGTTTTTCTGGACGAACCAACAGGTGGAGTTGATCCTGCAACCCGGCGTCAGTTCTGGGAACTGATTTATCAAGCGGCTGACCGTGGCATCACCATATTTGTAACTACGCACTATATGGATGAAGCCGAATATTGTGATCGTATTTCCATTATGGTGGATGGGCAGATTAAGGCACTTGATACGCCTGATGCCTTAAAGAAACAATTCAATGCCGGGACAATGGACGAAGTATTTCAGCAACTAGCCCGTAAAGCCGTTCGAAAAGCAGATTAAGATATGAAACAGTTTATAGAATTTGTCCGTAAGGAGTTTTTCCATATATTTCGAGACAGGCGTACAATGTTGATTCTTTTGGGAATGCCGGTCATACAAATCATTTTGTTTGGTTTTGCCATCACTACCGAAGTGAAAAATGTAAGGGTTGCTGTACTTGATCCCGTCAACAATGTAGTGACCCGGAAAATTATAGAGCACCTAAATGCCAGTGAATATTTCTCGATCACCGCATATACTCATTCTTCAAAAGAAGTAATGGAACACTTTCGCAAGGGAAATATTGATATGGCAATGGTTTTCGATGAACAGTTTTCGAATCACCTCTACTCGGGAGATGCCCATATTCAACTGATTTCGGATGCAACCGATCCCAATATGGCTACCACACAGGCTAATTATGCCATAAATGTCATAGCTTCAGCCCGGAAAGAACTACTAGCCAAATCGGGGATTGGCATATCCGGAAGTCCGGGCAATATATCAACTGCCGGTGTATCAGGATCGGCATCCATTATTCCTGATATTAAGCTGTTATATAATCCCCAAATGAAGAGCGCTTATAACTTTGTACCGGGAGTGATGGGATTGATTCTGATGTTGATCTGCGCTATGATGACCTCTATTTCTATTGTTCGTGAAAAGGAAACGGGTACCATGGAAATCCTGCTGGTATCACCCATGAAACCCCTATGGATCATTCTGGCTAAGGCGGTGCCTTATTTTGTACTGTCATTTTGCAATTTAATCACCATCTTGCTTTTGTCTGTTTTCGTGCTTCATGTACCAGTGGCTGGTAGTCTGTTCTGGTTATTGGCAGTCTCCTGTCTCTTTATTTTTGTTGCTTTGGCTTTGGGGTTACTTATTTCTTCGTTGACGCATACCCAGGTGGCGGCCATGCTTGCCTCCGGATTAGTATTGATGATGCCCACCATGTTTCTCTCCGGCATGATTTTTCCTATTGAAAGTATGCCGCTTGTGTTACAGTTAATTGCCGATATTTTGCCTGTACGTTGGTATATACAGGCGGTACGCAAATTAATGATAGAAGGAGCCGACATTTCGATGGTATTGACGGAAGTATCTATTTTGGCTGTTATGGCTGTAGTTCTGATAACCGTTAGTTTTAAGAAGTTCAAGACACGTTTGGAATAAGTTTAAACGTTGCGAACCCGGTGAAATAATAGTATATGTTATATTTTTGATGGAGTGTAGCAGTTATGATAAAGTTTTTAATAGAAAAGGAGTTTAAGCAATTACTTCGTAATCCGTTCCTGCCACGGATGATTTTGGTCTTCCCTTGTATGATCATGATTCTAATGCCGTGGGCAGCCGATTTGGAGATAAAAAATATCAATCTGAATATTGTAGACAATGACCACTCTGTTATTTCACGAAGGTTAGTCGATAAGATAGAAGCATCCACTTATTTTAAGATGAAGGGACTTCCCAAATCTTACAATGAAGGTCTGAAAGCCATCGAAGAAGGAGATGCGGATATTGTATTAGAAATTCCCCGTAATTTTGAAAAAAACTGGATGAAGGGCAATTCTCCACGGGTGCTTATTGCAGCAAATGCCGTCAATGGAACAAAAGGTGGTCTTGGCAGTTCGTATTTGGCTTCTATCATCAGTCGTTTTAGTGAGGAGCTACAAGCTGATAGAGCAGATGTCAAGAATGGAACAGCAGGCACTACGATAAAAATTTCAACGGAGTCAACAGCTAATAGTGAGGTTAGCAGTGCATCCGTCGGTACGGGTTCTCAACAATCTGCTGCTAATCAAGCAAGCATTCAGAAGATAGAAGCTAGCCCAACTGCAGCAGAGATCGCTGTTCCGCAAGTGAAGGTGATGACCCAGAATTTATTTAATCCTAACCTGGATTATAAAAGATTCATGATTCCGGCTTTGATGGTGCAACTGCTGACATTACTTTGCGGCTTTCTTCCCGCTCTCAATGTAGTGAGTGAAAAAGAAGCCGGTACCATTGAGCAGATCAATGTTACTCCGGTAGGGAAGCTTTCCTTCATTTTGGCTAAATTGATTCCTTATTGGACGGTAGGTTTCATTGTTCTGACCCTTTGTTTTGGCTTAGCTGCATTTTTATATGGCATCTTACCTGCCGGGCATTTTCTTATTATCTATTTTTACTGTGTCATATTTGTGCTGGCTATTTCCGGCTTCGGTCTGGTTATATCCAATAATTCGTCCACCATGCAACAAGCCATGTTCGTGATGTGGTTTTTTATGTTGGTTCTTATCCTGATGAGTGGTTTGTTTACCCCTATTCACAGTATGCCGCAATGGGCACAAGGCATTGCAATGTTCAATCCGATGAAATATTTAATGGAAGCGATGCGTGCCATATATCTGCGTGGAAGTGGCATTTCAGACTTGTGGATACAGTTAGCCGCACTTTCAGGATTTGCTTTGCTGTTTAATGTATGGGCGGTTAGGAGCTATAAAAAAACAAACTGATAAACTCATGGAAATTTCAGGAACGTGCAACTTGCATAGCCTAAATATATCACCATTCAAGAACTGAAATAATGTATCCCGGGAGACTAACCGTCGCAGCCCTAGGGTACAAACGTCACAAACCTGGGCTACACGGCAAGTATCCCTAAGCTGCAAAGCCTAAAGCCCAGGGATGGGAGAGAAGTAAACCTAAGCTATGAAAGAAGTAAACTTGTGCCTACGATAGAACATGATGTTTTTATCTAATTTATTGCAAAAGCGAGTTATTAGAGTAAGGTATATTTCAAAAAGTACTTCACAGGTCTATTTTGTTTTATTAAGAGAAAATCAGGGAAATAAACTAGGCGGAATATATAAATATTTTATCTTTGTGTGCAAAATTTAATACCTGATATTTTTATGAATACGCAGACTACTTATCTAGCCTCTAAGCCCCATTATGAAATTTTGGATGGATTACGCGGTGTAGCAGCCATGATGGTGATTGTTTTTCATCTTTTTGAAGCACATTCCGGAGGCAATCATCTCATTCAACTCATCAACCATGGCTATTTGGCCGTTGATTTCTTCTTTATGCTTTCCGGCTTTGTCATTGGTTATGCCTACGATGACCGTTGGAAGAAGATGACATTAGGCACTTTTTTTAAACGCCGTATTATTCGTCTACATCCTATGGTGATCATGGGTAGCATAATTGGCGCAGCTCTTTTCTTCTTTCAAAGCTCTCCCTGCTACCCGGCTATGCATGATGTTAAAGTATCTACGGTATTATGGGTTATGCTGTTAGGAGCCACTTTACTACCGCTGCCAGTGAACATGGACATTCGGGGCTGGACAGAAATGCACCCGTTGAACGGTCCCGCATGGTCTCTTTACTATGAGTATATTGCAAATATTCTTTATGGATTATTTATCCGCCGTTTCTCCAAAACAATGCTGTCCATCCTGGTCTTTTTGGCAGCATGCGCTACGCTACATTTGTGTCTGACTGCTCCATCAGGAGATATTGTAGGTGGCTGGTCCTTAACCTGGGAGCAGCAATACGTGGGTTTTGTACGCCTAACCTATCCCTTCTTTGCCGGTTTGCTATTATCCCGGTTCGGTAAACTGATACACATTAAGAGGGGAGCATTTTGGGTATGCAGTTTATTCATTGTGGTTATCCTTATAGTTCCCCGCATAGGTGGAGCAGATGCTTATTGGACGAATGGACTATATGAAGCCTTTTGCATTATTTGCCTGTTCCCCTTGATTGTCTCCATGGGAGCTGGTGGAAATGTTACCGGTAAATCCGCTCGCGTATGCAAATTTCTGGGAGATTTATCCTATCCAATTTATATCACCCATTACCCACTGATTTATGTCTACACAGCTTATGTCTGCAATCATCATCTTTCCATAACAGATGCCATACCTTATATGGTATTGACTGTTATTGGAGCAATTGTATTGGCTTATGCCTGTTTGAAACTATACGACGAGCCTGTACGGGAATGGTTGAAAAAACGATTTCTGATGAAAAAGAAAGCGTTGTGATTCCTCTACCACAAACAAAGAGTATCATTAAAAAAGGGAGGCACTACCGTTTGGTAGGTCTCCCTTTCGTGGTTAAGTAATCTAACAATAAGAAATCTTAAAGAGGTCAGGTTTCTCTTATTTCACTTCAATCATCTTTTTAGCTTTCTGTTTTTCCGCGTCACTCAACTTAGGCAATGATATGTTCAATACCCCGTTTTCTACTTGCGCAGAAATCTTCTCTTTATCCACATCATCCGGTAAAATCATGGTTTGTTGGAATTTAGAATAGGAAAATTCACGACGCAAATAACGGCTTTCCTTCTTCTCTTCTTTTTTCTCTTCCTTCTTCTCCATGCTTATGACTAAGTTATTGTCTTCGTCAATATTAACATTGAAGTCTTCTTTCCTCATACCGGGAGCAGCTAATTCTACTTTATATTCTTTTTCATTTTCAATCACGTTGATTGCAGGAGCAGTTGCATTAGCTTTATCCATCCACTCAGTATCAAAGAAATCATTAAAAATACTTGGCAACCAATTTTGAGTTCTTCTAACAGGCATCATAATCATAGTCTCCTATCTTTTAAGTTAAACATTTAGTTAATTTAAATTGAAGCATTAGTTCATCTTCCATCCGCAATTAAATCAATGAATTTTCCGGTCGGATTTGATTAGTAGATCTTTCTTATTCCGTATAGATTCATCTAATTATCATCGCTACATGTTTCTGAACCGCTGTTCAGTCATCATATTGCAAAGGATATGCCAACTGATGTTTAACTCTATATTTGACTATTTGTCAGATACACACTGCCTTTTTTGCTTATTTACTGTCATTATTACTTGATTTCCAATTGCGATTGTTCGCTTTCATATCAATTTAAAACGGATACGCCATTGTTTGGTGTTCTCATCCCAATCGTGACTGATAATCTTAAATTGCCCTATTTCCGAAGTATTGTTCACATGTATACCTGCACAAAGACATTCATCATAATCTCCTACCTTTACGATGCGTACCGCATCCGAAGCACCTTCCGGTAAACGCTCCAAATCGAAGCGTCCCTTAGCCTCTTCCTGAGTGATATACTCCATAGTCACTGGTAATGCCCGGGCTATGACAGAATTGACGGCATCTTCCAATCTTTTCACATCCGTTTCGGACGGACAAGCTTCCAATAGATAGTTCAGTTTACTCTTTTTGCGTTCTATATGGGCCGATACGGACCGCCCACAACCGAAAAGATTAATCATTGTCCGGTTCACAATATGCTCGCAAGTATGCATAGGCGGGTATTCCTGCTTGTTATGCTCATTAAGTTGAGGTTGAATCATTATTCGAATATGTTTTTTCTTATTTATATCTTTATGAATGGAAAATAGGTATCACTTCATATATACAAAGAAACTATTTTTGCAGAAAGCAACCAAATAGAAAGGCATAAAAAAAGGAGTACCGCTGTACTCCAACCTTTGTTTATCTTAAAATATAATACTATGAAAAACACGGTACAAAGATACGGATATTAGGGACAATAGCAAACTTAAGCCTATCTACAACTTAAATTATAACATGCTTTATTACGAAACGCATATTTGTTAACTGATTAGCATACCGGCATCAATAAAATGTTAAGTTTCACTACAATTCCTGCCAGCATATACCGGCGAAAACAATTCATTGTATCCACCGATATATACTGACAGGGGATAATAATTATCACTTAGTTTGCATCAAACCAGAGCTTAGTCGTCAATAGATTTGCTCCCTGATTCTTTACCGCCGCCTGATAGTTCGTACCGTTAAGTGATTGCTCCGTACCCGGATAAAAGAATCGATAAGGTGTTTCACCATCCAATACAGTAGCCGGACCGGCAGTTAACTGCGGATAATCCAGACGTCTCCATTCGGCAAATGCGTCTAAACCTTGCATATAAAAGGCTATCCATTTCTGGATGCCAATCGATTTCCTATAATTTGAGGCATCATATATGATAAGAGGCTGAGCCTGATAGTTGGAAATCGCAGTTGCATCCGTTATCCCGAATTGATTGAATGAAGCCGTTATGCCTTCCTTATATAACGCCTCTGCATCCCCGGAAATATATCCACGGGCCACAGCTTCAGCTAAAGCGAATTTTACTTCCGCAACACTGAAAATGACAGCAGGAGATTCTTCTTTCAAGAAATAGCTTCCAGGCTTTGATGTCTTGGCAAACCCCTGATTGTTAGCATCACTATTGGACAAACCGTTGGCGGCTCCCGTATATTGCAGCACGCTCTCTTCTTCAGGTAATTGGGCATAGACCGGCAAACGAGGATCTTGCAATTCGGTCAACAAATCAACCAGTGTTTTTGAAACACGATAATCATCGCGCGTCTCAAACCAGGCGGCAGCAGGGTTCTGCTGCGGAGAAGTCAGGTAAGTAAGCTGGAATATTGAAGCATTGCTGTCAATCAATCCGGCAGCATCCGCCGTAACCTCCTCTATGGTAGCTTTAGCCAGTTCCGGTTCCCGGTCAGCTATGCGCAAAGCTATTCGCAAGCGTAGTGAATTTACAAACTTTTTCCACTTGGCAATGTCACCGTCATATACAACATCTCCTTCAATAGCATCACCAGAGGTACTCAAGAAGGATTGAGCCTGCTTCAGATCATTCAATAATCCCAGATAGACATCACGCTGCGTATCATAGGATGGGGTAGTGGTCTGTCCCTCTTCTGAATAAGGAATGTCACCATAAGCGTCCGTCAACAATTGAAAGACCCATGAACGCAGAGCTAGTGCCACTCCCTTATAATTAGCATTAGCTTCCTCATCACTAAAATTTAAAATAGTATTCAAATTAGTGATCAGCGTGGCATAACCCGTATCCCAAAGTGAAGTGAAAGAGGTATTGGATACATCGTATCTGTCCGGCTCGGTATACTGGATTTTAGCCCACTGCTGTATAAAAAGCAATGACGAATTAAAATTATTGTCCGCTCCCCAATAAAGATCCGCTCCTTGTTTCAAAGTACCGGTAAGTAAATAAGCAGGCAACGGATTCTCGGTTGCATTGGGATTCTTGTTAATCTTATCCAGCTCATCGTTGCAGGCCGACAAAACCACACCTGCAAACACAATAGAAAGTATATATTTCAACATAATGATTACTTTTAAAATTTAAGATTCAGGTTAAAGCCAATAGTACGGGTAGTAGGCAATGACAAGCTCTCCAGTCCCTGGGCATTACCCGTATTGAATGCTGTTTCCGGGTCGATATTAGGTGCATCTTTGTAAATAAAGAACAAGTTACGTCCCACTGCTGAAACGGTAGCACTCCGTATTCCTACTTTTCTGAACAGTTCAGCCGGAATGGCATAAGAAAGTTTAATCTCTCTGAATTTCACGTATGTGGCACTGTAAACATAAGCCTCACTTACATTGTAAGACGCTTTATAGTACTCTTGTGCACTAATCACAGTTGTATTCGGGGTACCATCGGAGTATACGCCCTTAACTATCATTCCATCGTCATACACATCACTTCCCGCAGGAGCGCCACCATTACCAAGCAATACTTTATCATTGCCGGAATAATAGTACTGCAAACCTCCATGTGCGGCATCCCTTCCGTGGAGTGTCTGTTTGAGCACTCCGGTATAATTACCCGTGCGGTTTGTTCCCGAATAAATCTTACCACCGACATTGGCATCAATCAGGAAAGAGAGACTCACGTTCTTATATGTCAGAGTATTGGATATTCCACCTAACCAATTGGGAGTAAAGTGTCCCAATGTCTGTTTCTGCGGATCAACTTTAGGCAGACCGTTAGCACCAACCACAATATTGCCGTTATCATCCCTTGAATACACTGTTCCGTAAAGTGTGCCATAAGTCCGGCCTACCGAAGCCAATACATCCACCGTACCGGAAGAACCTAAGGTGTAATTTGTGATCTGTCCCTCCTTGTCCAAGGTTTCAATCTTGCTCTTGTTCATGGAATAGTTTAAATCCACATTCCATTTAAAGGCGGGGAGTTGTACAGGCACCAATCCTAACTGGATTTCAATACCATTATTATTAATTTTACCGGCATTGATCAGCTGTGAGGTGTATCCACTGGAAGCCGAAGTTTTGATTTCCAGAATTTGGTTGATACTGTTTGTGTTATAATATCCCAGATCCAGGTGTACCCTGTTCTTCCAAAGGCTCAGTTCCAGTCCCAGTTCCGTAGACCGCGTGGTTTCCGGCTTCAAATCGGGATTCAGTTTCTTTTTTGAGGATGTCTGAATAGGATTTCCGTCATAGGCCGTTTGAAAATCATACACCGTAGCAAGTTGATACGGGTCGGCATCGCTACCAACTTCCGACCATCCTCCACGTAGTTTCAGGAAATCGAGTACATCACTCTTCCAGTTGAAAGCTTCGGACAGCACCAGACTGGCATTGACAGAAGGGTAGAAGTACGACCGGTTATTGCGGGGCAAGGTGGAAGACCAGTCATTGCGCGCCGTCAGATTAAGGTAGGCATAATTCTTATACCCAAGCTGTACCGAAGCAAACGTACTATATACCCTCAATCGGGAGTAATCGTTGGACGATGTTAACGCATCCCTTGAATTAGTCAGCGTATAAAGGTCGGGCACCGCCAATCTCGGCGCTTTTTGGTAATTGTTCTCATAAGAACGGTTACGTACATTGAATCCGGCCAATGCGTCCAAACTAAAATCAGCATTCAAATCACGGACATAATGCAAAATACCCTCCGTATTATTTTCATTGACCGTATAAGCATCTTCTGCATATGATCCGTAAGGAGTACCGTTCGTACCGTATTTAATCTTGTATTTCCTCCGGTCATTGTAATAATCAGTACCCGAACGGAACCGAAAATCAAGTCCCGGAGCCAATTGTGCATCAAAATGTACATCTCCTATCAAGCGATTGCGCTTCTGACTGGTCGTATTGTAATACGCATTCCAATACATATTACTATAATAGCTGTTATTCCAGTTATTTTCACGATCTTTCTTTAACTCATTTACGTCCACCTGACGCCCGAACCATAAGAACTGTAACATCACTCCGGCGGCACGTCCACCTGAAGGACCACCAGGCAAATTAGGAACATCCGTCACAATATAATTTGCCGTAGCACCTACCTTTAACCATTTAGCCACTTGATAATTCACATTCAAATTGAAGTTATTCTTCCGTATCTCTGTATTAGGCACCGTTCCTTTCTGAATCTGGCTGTTAACCCCAAGACGAAAATCATAGTCTTCAGTTGAATTTGCTACTGAAATGCCATTCTCGTAAGTAATTCCCGTTTTGAAATAGTCCTTTACGTTGTTGGGATGAGCCACAAACGGTACTGCCGCACCATTGGAAAAGAATTGAGGAATTAAACGACCATCCATTTTAGGTCCCCAGCTTTCATCCACTCCGTCGTTTACGCCGCCGCCTTTTCCATCCACATAACTGAACTTTCCGTCAGATCCCTGCCCAAACACATTCTGAAAGTCTGGTAAAGAAGTCACTGTAGCAAGACTGATACCCGTATTCACACTGATACCCAATCCCTTTTGTCCTTTACCGCTCTTTGTCTTAATCAGTACCACACCATGCGCAGCACGCGAACCATACAAAGCCGCCGCATTGGGTCCCTTTAGAATACTCATCGACTCAATATCCTCCGGATTCAAATCGGCTATGGCATTTCTAAAGTCTCTTGTAGCTCCACCTGAATTCAACTGGGAATTATCCACAGGAATGCCGTCAACAATAAACAACGGCTGATTATTGCCTGCAATGGATGTTTCTCCACGAATTACGATACGTGAGGACCCCATATCTCCTTGTGAATTAGTGATCCTTACTCCTGCCACCTTACCCGACAAGCTATTCAGAAAGTTTCCCTCCTTGGAGTTTTCCAAGTCTTTACTCTTCAGTTCCTGAGTGGTATAACCCAACGATTTTTTCGCTTTTGAAATGCCAAGAGAAGTAATCACCACCTCATTCAGCTGGTTCACGTTCTCTTCTAAAGTCACCTCCAATGGCTTGTTAGCCTGTCGAACAACGACTTCACGACTGGTATACCCAATCATTGTAATGATCACCTTTACCGGTAAATCATGATTTACATTGACCGAAAACTTTCCGTCCACATCCGTCACCGTTCCGCCCAACATTGCGTCAGACAGCTTCACAACCACATTAGCACCCGGAATACCTATCTCTTCCTTATCCTTCACCTCGCCACGAATCACCGTTTGCCCATAAGCAAAAGAAGATGCTAGCAGAAATGAAGCGAAAAACAATATCTTGAAACTATAAATCCGCATAATAGTATACATTTTTAGATGATGTACTTAATAATTAATTTAGTTTAAAACACCCTCGAAAAGGATATGAGAATGGCTCTTGCATCTCTTATGCAAGTTCCTGAAACCACTCACAAAAGTCGTTTAATAACTAGAAATAAATAATTGAGTTATTGACACTGACAAGTGCACATTCGCATAGACATGCGTGAAAGGAGAAATTTCTTTTTGCTCATCACTATAGGTTTTATTTGGTATTTAAATACATGACAAAGGTAGGATTACAGGTGACCAGTAGAAATACCCTTTTTATGGTATATTAATCCCATATGATAGCTATAGGGTAAATAGCTACTTATTTATCTATATAAGCATTAAAATTGCATATAAACAAAAAAGGCTACTCATCACGAGCAGCCTATCTTGTTTGTTAACCTTAAATTAATAACCTATGAAAAGCACTACAAATATACTGATAAGTAGATATGTAGCAAATTTACAGTGCTTTTCAGCTCTATTTATAACATTGTTTATTATGACGTCATATATGTTAATATATTAACGTAAATAATACACTATATTTAACTATATAGTTAAGTTTGGATATACCAAGCTACCGATAAATGAGAGTGCACTATGCTCAAGCGGATAAGTGAATAATGAGAAAAGAGCAAAAGACAGTGCAAAAATCCGGCATTAGCTATTGTTTTTTATCTCGTTGCCAAAAGGAATACGATGTTCAAGACGTATATGCCCCAAATTACTAATCAGAATATAATCATAAAGAGACTAGCACATCGTTTTTAGTATGCTTGAAAAAGTGAATTCAAATTATAAAAAGACGCTTGCCAAAATGATTTATATATAAAGTCAAACAAGAATGAATAAAAAACATATTATCTATGGAAGTCACTTATATCTTAAAAAACTTCAGACTAAGAGAATTTATTTGATAATAACCTAAATTACCACATCATTCTATTATACTGAGATATAAGTATATCATCTATCATAATACTAAACTATATTTAAGATATAGCGATATAAATGCACTAACCGGCCCAAAGGATGCACACGATAATAACTTGAAGTATTCACTGCTTCTATTATATTTAATATTTGCCATTCGCTTCCACGGACCCAATTTTTAAAACTCAATAGTGGTTTATATTTTTTAGTTTCAAAATCCGACAAACGACTTAAATCAAAATGGTCTGAAACAATCCCGGCACCGGCACGTTCTGCATCGTAAGCATTACAATCCTGTTCTATATGTGCTGGCACCATTAGTATAGGTTTTCCTAAATACATTGCTTCGCAAACAGATTCAAATCCAGCTGTAGTAGCATATGACTTACATCCAGCCATATAACGTAGAAATTCGGTATCGTTCAGTTGATGAAATGTTAACGTCTCATCTATTTTACTTGTGTCTTCTTCTTCTGGTTTATCCCAAAAGAAATGTAACGGTATATCCGGATTTTTTCTATGCCAGTCAATAATACATTGTCCGAAGCCTGCATTTACTATATACCCATGTAAGTAATCTCCTGCTGTTGCCTCGCAACATAGCACTTCTTGGCGAAGTAATGGCGGGACGACCCGTATGCGTGCTTTATTATCAACCTTCATCGGAACAAATGAGAGTGCTAACTTTTCAACAGCTCCAATACAAGTTAAACGAGTAAAAAAACGAAGCATTAATAAACTAAAAGAATTCTTTGGAGGAAACTCAAACTCATGATGCAAAAAGAGGTATTGATGTCCTATACTAATTTGAGGGACAGAAGGGCGAAACAAAAAATAAGTCATTCCCGTCAATATTTCATAAAAGTTTACTACTAAATCAGCCTCAGAATTTTCAATGCGATTATAAATATAACATACACTACGTAAATAAACAGGTATCTTAATTATATTATATAAAACACTTCTCCATACACTAACTCGCTGATTAGCAGGTGTAGGTAGAAAATTAGGACTAAGAAAACGCTTGATTGGAGATTGTATATTACAATTAAAGAAACCTGGTAAATGGCGATAATTGCTTTTACCAACCAATACTTCTACAACTTCGTGACCATTGCGTCTCAATATTTCTTCCAAACTAATAGATTGAGTTAAATGTCCTCTTCCTTCTCCCTGAACTATAAAAAGTATTTTCATTAGCTTTACCATTTAATAGAATCAAGATACAATAAAAAAACTACTATTACGATGCAACATTAATAGTTGAACCATCAACCAGACTATTTATCACATCTTCATAACGAACAATCTCCCACTTACCATCTTCGTCTTCCGTCAAAGCAGAAAGGGTCTCAACCCAATCACCAGAATTAAGGTAATGAATATCATCATAATACGTATTCTCAGGATGATGAATATGCCCACATATTACCCCATTGCATTTTCTTGCATGCGCAAATCTTACCAGTTCATGTTCAAAATCAGAAATATAAGATACTGCAGATTTCACCTTCTGCTTAATGGCTTGTGACAAAGAATAATAAGACATACCCCCCTTTATTCGATATTTATTATAAGCACTATTTAGCCATAACAAAAAAGTATAACCTACATCTCCCAACCTAGCCAACCACTTAGCCCTAGTTGTAACAGTATCAAAAATATCACCATGTGTCACATAATACCGACGTCCATGGCTTTCATGAATAAATTCTCTAACTATTTTTATATTATAGAAACTCATAGGTACCAATCCATCAAGAAAATCATCATGATTTCCACGAACATATATAACTTCTGTTCCTTGTTTTTCCATCATTTTCATAATAATTTTAAAGAAATCGGTATGTTTCTTTTGCCATTTACGAGTGCTACCTTTTCGTAAAGCCCATCCATCTATTATGTCACCATTCAATATTAAACGGCGACAATTAACTGATTTCAAAAAGTTACTCACTTCTATAGTCTTCGAATTAGAAGTTCCTAGATGAATATCTGATAAAACTATTGTAGAATAAAAAATACGTAGTCGCATAATATATTATATAATTAGTTGCAACAAAAGTCGTTTTTTTATATTACAAATAAATGTAGTAAGGGTGACAATCTTCTTTCAAATTTTGAATCAAACAAAAATAGCAATTGGCGCAACCCTTATTCTGTATTTGCCATATAATCGCTCTATTGGGAGTATCAAACAGATATTTATACACTTTTCTATCTTCCAGTTAGTAATCTCTCGAGCAACAATAGTGCTTTTACCAAAGAATTTAATAAAAGACTTCAAAGCAATCAATTTGAAAAAAGAGGAGCAATATTACGTGGTTTTTTCAGGCGTACCCCATATACAAAATGACAAATGACTTTATAAGCTGCCTACTGCAAGATAAGTGGCACTTTGATTCAAATGGGAATTGGTATAAAATGCAATGATGAATAGCGTTATTATATATAGTATAAAAGCTATGATTAAATATAGGTCATACGCGCACGTGAAAGAATATTCCTCTTTTTCGAGTACTCTCCGATAATGTCCAAAGCCTATATAGGGAGCAACTTCATCTTATTCTTTTCACCTTTATACGAAACAAGAAAGGAACAAAAAAGGCCTAACTTTTGATCTGACCCCAAAAAGTTGGACTGATTAATAAAGATTTTAAGTGTATAGAGTTCGGTATTGTAGCGGACTCTTTCCTTTTAATTTAAGTTTAATTCTATCGTTATTATAGTATTCAATATA
>JALCME010000018.1 GCA_022648295.1 Bacteroides sp.
AAGACTTTCGTTCAAATTCCGTGTAAGGGGTGTACTTCTTTTTTAATTCATTCATCTTTCTTTTTAATTAAAGAAGTGTCAACTTATTCAGTACACTACAACTAGTTAATGATGCATGTTTCACTGATCGCTCGCTCAATATCCTTTTAAGCCTGAAGAAGTTTACTTTCTATCTTTTATGCCTAAGAAGGTTCACGCATCAATTATTAAGACCGATAAAAGTTGTCACATGAATGCATCTACATTGTGGCTTGCATTCCCGCTCAACTCTATTCCAAATTGTCATATAGATGAAACATGTTCATCTAATTAAATACTATACCTAAAAACTTCTCAAATTTATTGTAGTCTTATTCCAGCATAGATTATTCCACACTGTTCTTCTATTTTCCAAAATAACACACCTAGCCCAGATCTCTATCTATAAAGGGTTTACGCATCATTCCTTACCCAAGTTCAAGTTAACTCTTTTCAACTAAAGGAATAGAAAGCACTATACCCCTTTGCGGAATTAGAAGATATAAATACGCTAAAAGAGTAGCCGGCGATTTATAAGACAACTATATTTATCCCCGGAAAACTTATTCACGCTGTTTTTATGTCACAAACATGAAGACAGAGAGGATAATAAATCTAATATAGAAAAACCTTTTATTGATATACACTATTGTTGCATATACAAAAAACATAAAGAAAGCCCCCCTCTCTTTCATTACAAAATGAAAAAGAACCAATTTATGATTAACATGCACCAATAACAAACACAAATATACCCTATACCAGCAAAAGGAATCCCAAGATAATTAACGAGACAAACATATATTTAAATTTTACATAGAATGGCCTTTTTTAATAATTAAAAAATCGAGATTCAATGAAAAGAAGTAACTTTATCTTAGTAGACAAATGGCGATTTCTGAAAATCATGCCTTTATTTTTATGGATTCTAGGTTCTTCCACGAATGCACTTTATGCAGTCAACGAAGGAAACTCTAAAGCAACGAATGAGCTGCAACAACAAAACAAGCATCTGATAAGTGGCATTATCAAAGACGACAAAGGAGAACCGATTATCGGAGCTTCCGTTCTTGTCGTCGGAACCACTAACGGAGCTGCAACCGATATGGATGGAAAGTTCACACTATCTGTTTCCCCATCAGATATTCTTGATATTTCTTCCATTGGCTATATCTCTCAAAAAATCAAAGTAGCTAACAACAAAACCTTGAATATTATTTTAAAAGAAGATAATAAACTAATCAATGAGGTAGTCGTTGTAGGATATGGTAAAATGAAGAAGGGAGACTTATCCGCTGCAGTTTCAACCGTAGGAAATATGGATAAGTTACAAGACCGTCCGGTAAGTAACGTAGGCCAATTACTTCAAGGTCAGATAGCAGGTGTATCCGTTGTATCCAATGGTGGTCACCTCGGTGCTGATTCCGAACCAACCATAACTATTCGTGGAATGGGCTCTCCAAACAAAGAATCCCCACTTTATGTAGTAGATGGCGTACCCGGAGCACCTTTCAACCTAAGTGACGTAGTTTCTATTACTGTTTTAAAAGATGCGGCCTCAGCCGCTATCTACGGAGCTTATGCCGGATCCGCCGGTGTCATTTTAGTAACAACCAAACAGGCAACTCCGGGAAAAACATCAGTTGAATACAACGGTGTGTTTGGAGTGTCACAAGCAACGAACCTTCCCCAATCTCTTACCTGGCAAGAAGAATATAAAGTAAGGAAAGCAGCATACGAAGATGCAGGAGAATCCTTACCTGTAGGCTGGGATCGCATCAGCGAAGACCCTATATATGGAAGAACTAATACAGACTGGATTGGTACAATCTTCCGTAGCGCATTGACCCAACGCCATAATATTGCTATTTCAGGTGGAAATGAACAACTGACCAATCGGTTATCATTGGAATATAACAACACAGAAGGAACATTAATAAACACCTACAGCAAAAAAATCATTGGGCGATTAAATTCCATGTGGAAACTCAGCAAATACGTACGTATTCGTGAAGACGTGAGTTGGAAAGATACTCAGGTGAAAGATGCCGACACTTCCAGTGCAGAATCAGGCGTAGTCCTTGCGGCCTTAATGATGCCAAGAAACGTATTTGTTTACAATGATGACGGAACATACAGCGGAACAGTACCAACAACGGCCGATTACATTACTAAATACGGAGAAACTTACTCCAACATACACGGAGATGCCATCAACCCTGTACGTTTGTTGAAGGCTGGTTATGACAACAACCACCAATCTACGCTGACATCATCCACCTTTTTGGATATTATGGAACCCATAAAAGGACTGAACTTCACGTCCCGGTTTACATACATGCAAAATAACTATTTCCAAAGATATTATAACACCCGGCGGTTAGAAGCTGGTAAGCCGAATGACAGTAATAAATTACAGTATACCAGTTATCGTCAGCCAGAGTGGAATTGGGAAAACACGCTATCATATAACCGCGTATTTGGCCCGCACAACGTAAGTCTAATGGCATCCACCACGGCAAACCAATATGAATATCGTAAATACATAGCTACCGGACACGATTTTTCAAACGAAATAGGGTCCATGATGTACTTTGCTCAGGCCGGTTATTTCGATAATGCCACCGATAAGTACGATAAAGACCGGAACTTCTCCATGGTAGGGCGTGCTTCTTATAGCTTTGCTAATCGTTACTTCCTTACAGGATCAATCCGAAGAGACTATGCAGGACGCTTACCGGCAGGACACAAATACGGAGACTTCCCTTCTGTTACCGCTGCGTGGAAACTGACTTCAGAACCTTGGATGCCTAAATCCAAAACACTGAATCTTTTGAAGTTACGTGCAAGCTGGGGAAAGATCGGTAACTTGGGATCCATTAGCTACGGATATGGTAACCCATCGTTGGATAGTCGCATCATTGGCGGAGGAGACGTAGGCGGACAAGTAGGATCTTCCACACCTGTAGCTACCGGAATATATTTGAAAACAGGATACAATGCTAATCTGACCTGGGAAACATCAGAGCAACTGGATTTAGGATTAGACGCCATGCTGTTCAACAATAGATTGAATGTAACCATTGACTATTTCAATAAAAACACCAACGGACTAATCAAGGATCAAGACACGAACTGGCCTAGCACCATTGGAATATCGGCTATGAAAGTTAACGACGGAACAGTTAACAACAGAGGTATTGAAGTATCTGCAACCTGGACAGACAACATAAACAAAAACTTCAAGTATTATATAGGAGGCAACATAGCAACCTTGCGCAACCGGGTAACCGATATTGGAGCAGCAGATGCTGAAGGGAACAAACCTGTATGGACGTCAGGCGGTACTTACAAAGACCTTAACCCCTTCCGCACAGCCGAAGGCACTCCGCTTTACTCCTTCTATCTGATAAAAAGCGCCGGCGTGTTCAAAACAGATGCCGAAGCACAATCTTATGTAAATAGTAAGGGCGAAATGATACAGCCCAATGCCAAAGCCGGTGATTTGAAGTTTATTGATAAAGACGGAAACGGATCCATAGGAAGCGGCGATAAAGAATTTATGGGTAATTCCATGCCTAAATTAAACTTTGCATTCAATGCCGGGTTCACATGGAATAAACTATCTTTCGATTTCATGTTGCAAGGAGTTACCGGAGTAAAACTATTTAATGCATACAAATACACGACATTGAATGAATCTTTAGGAAACTTCAACCGTTCAAGAGATATTCTAAAGGCACTAAATGGACCGAATAACGACGTACCACGTATCACCATGAGCGATCCGAATAGTAACTTCACCAACCTGTCCGATTATTACCTGGAGAACGGAAGCTATCTCCGGGTAAAGAATGTTTCTGTAAGCTACTCATTCACCGACCTACTTCGCAAAGCCAGTTATTTTAAAAGCAGGAATGCAAGTTTTGACATAACACTAAGTTGTGATAACCTTCTAACAATTACCGATTATAGCGGTATAGATCCCGAAGTAGGTGGCACAGGACTGGATACCGGACAATATCCAATTTCCAGAACAGTCTCCCTAGCCCTCAAACTTAAATTTTAACATTTTAATCTTTGATCATTATGAAACGTAACATCATACTATTTCTAACGATTATTACCGGTGGTTTATTAACCTCCTGTACCGGTAGCTGGTTGGATACCACGAACGAAGGTACTCCTACAGAATCTAATTACTGGTCGTCAGATAAAGATTTTGAAACTGCCGCCACCAGCCTATACTATTGCTTATCTCTTGAAGAAACATGGGGACGTAATCTTTTCTGGGAACAGGGAGCATCAGATGATATATTCTTTGCTAGAACACGTGGGTCTTCACAGATGAATCTGGCCAATCTGTCAATGGACGGAACAACCGAAGGCAGCATAAAAGACATATACAATGAGATGTACACCACAATGGCTGTAGCCAACAATATCATTTACCACGCATTACGCATTGACGAAAGTAAACGTACCGCTATCATCAACCGTACATTAGGAGAAGCCTATTTCATGCGGGCATTCTCCCACTTTATGATTGCTTATCGCTACGGACGTGCTAACAATGGAGTACCTTTTGAACGCTATGAAGATTTCACTGACTATGATACGCAGTTAAATCAAATTCCACCTCAATTAAGCTCGGTAACAGACAACTATGCATATATTGTTGAAGACTTGCAATCTGCTGCCAACCTATTGCCATGGTTTAGTAAGTATAATTCCGATGATTACGGAAGACCTTCAAAAGATGCAGCATATGGCTACATGGTAAAGGTATACGCATATTGGGCTCAATTTGATTCAAGTAAATGGACGCTGATACCCGATCTTGTAGATAAAATAGAAAGCGAAGGCAATCGCGGTTTATTGGGTAATTTTGCTGATGTCTTTACTATTGCCAACAACTGGAGCAAAGAATATATCTGGTCTGTTAATTCCAGCGGAAACAACTATGCAGGAAGTATATTCCCGGGCATCATGTTGGATAATAAAGGCTGGGGAGCATACAACGGATGGGGTAACTTCAAGCCGACACTGGAACTTTGGGCAGAATATAGCAGTGAAGATACACGCCGCGCAGCCACCGTCATGCAATATGGAGACGAGTTTACCTACTTCGGAACAACAAAGAAATTCTATTCAACGGCAGATAACGAATGTGGATTCCACTTCAAGAAATATATGGAACCTTATTCATATGGAAATTTGAATGAAAATGGAGTTGGAGAAAACAACTCACACATCTCAACCAACGGCGACCGTCCCACAACAGATTTGAACGTTCCGTTAATGAGATTCTCCGAACTATTGCTTTTCAAAGCCGAAGCCCTAATTATGCAAAATAAAAATGGATTGGCAGCAACACCGCTTAACCGCATAGCCACCCGAGCCGGAGAGAATGTGATATACACAGCTCCTACAATGATGGATTTAATGCATGAACGTCGTTGTGAATTGGCTGGTGAATATACCGATCGACTCATGGATTTGAAGCGTTGGGCTGCAGAAGGTAGCGATAACTGGAATTTGGATGCACTTGCCAAAATTAAGACAGCCAAACATGGCATCAAGCACGTAGACCGTTCCGATGCTGAATCGGCTATAGATACCACCAACGGAACAACAATGACAATCAACGGAAAAACCTATCAAGGCGTATTTCAGTTGGCCAACATGGGTGCAAAAACATATGAACCGAATGGTACATATAGCGTTTTGCCTTATGAGATTAATCAAGTTATAAAGTCAAACGGTGCATTAAAACAAAATAGTGGATATGCATCAGAATAAATTTTATCACTAAAACAAAACTACTTACGGGAGGGCGGGAAAAGAACTATAATGTATCCACCCTCCCTTCCATAAGTAAATTCTAAAAAGATTGAGGTAATGAAATACTATTGGACTTTTTCTTTCTTTGCAATATTACTATTCTCTTCCTGTATCGGTAAGACTCAAAAGACATGTGAAACAATCTGTATGACTGTAAATCCTTTTATTGGAACAGCCGGACACGGACACACTTACCCGGGAGCCACATCACCTTTCGGTGCAGTACAATTAAGCCCTGATACCAGAACCATGGGCTGGGATGCAAGTTCAGGCTATCATTACAGCGATTCCACCATTATAGGCTTTTCCCATACACACCTCAGTGGAACAGGTTGTTCCGACCTTGCAGATATTCTATTCCGACCGGTTTCAAGTGACAGTATATGGTCCCCCCTGACTTTCTCTCACAAAGATGAAAAAGCATCTCCCGGATACTATAAAGTCTACCTACAGAAAGAAAACATCTTAGCTGAACTGACAACAACCACACATTGTGGTATTCACCGCTACACCTACCAGTCAAGCAGTCCCCAAAAACTAATCATTGACCTTAAACACTCTTTGGATAATGAGCCCATTCAACATGCCATGATCAGCCAGAAAAGTAAAAATGAAATTATCGGCATGCGTTGTTCAGACGGATGGATAAAAGGACAAAATATCTACTTTGCCGTCCGCTTCTCTAAAAACATCAACAATATAATTTCCTATAAAGACGGGAAAACCGTAACAACCGAAATACAAAAAGAAATAAACGGAAAGGATCTTAAAGCATTGGTTCTATTTGACCAAGAAGATCATTCCCCATTGGTATGCAGAGTAGGCATCTCTGCTGTAAGCTGTAAAAATGCCATGCTCAATTTAGAAACCGAAGCCGGAAAAGCAACTTTTGACGAATTACAAGCAGCAAATGAGCTAGTCTGGGAAAAACAACTGTCCTGCATCGAGGTATCCGGACAGACTCCCGAAAACATCACCAAATTCTATACGGCACTATATCACACCATGGTCGTGCCCAACGAAATGAACGATGTTAACGGACAATATGCAAAAAGGGATAACAGCATAGGGCAGTTACCAAAAGGAGAAAAAGCCTACTCTACCCTCTCCCTATGGGATACGTTCCGTACATGGAACCCTCTCATGACATTGCTCGATACGACCCTTGTCAACAATATCATTAACACCATGCTTCGTAACTACGATGAAACAGGAGAACTACCTGTATGGCCGTTGTGGAATGAAGAGACATATTGTATGATCGGTTATCATTCAGTACCGGTCATCGTCGATGCCTATTTAAAAGGAATACGGGGTTTTGATGCTGAAAAGGCTCTCGAAGCCATGAAAGCTTCTGCAAACAAAGAGAGAAAAGGAACCGGATACTTCAATCAGTTGGGCTTTATCCCATACGATAAGAGTAATGAATCAGTATCATGTTTATTGGAATATTGCTACGATGATTGGTGCATTGCACAATTTGCCAAAGCCATCAATCACACAGATGACTACAAAACATATCTTGAGCGCTCGGAATATTACAAAAATATCTTTGATAAGTCAACGCGTTTTTTCCGTCCAAAATCATCTGATGGAAAATGGCAAACTCCTTTTGATACTTACAAAATAAATTCAGCTTATACGGAAGCTACACCATGGCAATATCGCTTCTTTGTACCCCATGATGTCAAGGGACTCACAACCTTATTCGGTGGAAAATCAGCATTAGGGAAAGCTTTGGACAGCATCTTCACGGTACAGCCAACTGTAGATCCCGAAATACCGGATATCTCAGGTTCAATAGGTCAATACGTACATGGCAATGAGCCCAGCCATGGCATCATCTATCTATATAGCTACATTGGCCAGGCATGGAAAACTCAAAAATGGGCACGGAGAATACTCAATGAAATGTATCAAGCCACCCCCGATGGAATCTGTGGAAATGAAGATTGCGGGCAAATGTCAGCATGGTTCGTTCTAACAAGTCTGGGATTGTATCCTGAATGCCCGGGTAGTAATGAATACATTCTGACAACTCCTCTATTTGAAAAAGCAATCATTAATTTAGCAAACGGACATAAATTAAAAATTATAGCAAATAATCCCCAAGAAAACACCTATATTAGTGATGTCTATTTCAACGGGCAAAAATTAACGGCACCCTATATCCTGCATAGACAGATTATGCAAGGAGGAACATTGAAATTTGTTCTCTCCAAACAACCTGTAAAAGGCATTTAAAGAGCGAGAACGAAAAGTCTGGTTAAGAAAAAGAAAGAACAACTTATAAGAATCAAAGTTATGATAAAAAAGACCCTATATCTATTAGCATTGATTGCATTTACATCATGCGGAAGCAGACAACTTGATATAAATGTAATGACCTTCAACTTGAGGTATGATAATCCTGAGGACAGTTTAAATAACTGGCAATACCGCAAAGACAATGCAGCCAAAATGATTGAACTGAAAAAGATCGATATTCTCGGAGTTCAGGAAGCACTCATTAATCAGATGAACGATCTTAAAGAAAGGCTTCCCGAATATAAAGCAATAGGAGTTGGTCGGGAAGATGGAAAAGAGTTAGGTGAATTTAGTGCCATTTTCTACAATGCCAATCGCTTTATTGCTGAACAGACAGGTTACTTCTGGTTAAGTGAAACGCCTGAAGTTGCAGGTTCCAAAGGCTGGGATGGCGCATGCAGGCGAATAGCAACCTGGGCAGTATTCAAAGACAAAAAAAGCGGAAAGCAATTTTTTGCAATGAATACACATCTCGATCATAAAGGAGTAGTTGCACGTCAAAAAGGAATAAGTCTTATTTTAGAAAGAATCAGCTTGTTAAGCAAAGGACTTCCCACTATTTTAACGGGTGATTTCAACTCTAACCCCTCATCAAGTGTCATCAAGCATGTCACAGATCAAAGTGATCCTCAACATTTAATAGATAGCAGGAGCATTGCAAAGAGCATTTCAGGAACAACGTGGACTTTCCATGACTTCGATAGGTTACCTGTCAAAGAGCGGGAACGTATTGATTATATATTTGTTAACGATAAAATCAATGTTACCCAGTACGAAACTGTACCGGAAACTTTCGACAATACATTCTTATCTGATCACTGCCCCGTATTGGCACATCTACAAATTAACTGAATAGCAGCCTTATGAAAACTTCAAATAATTTAAAACAGGACAAACAGCTTATATTACTGTTTATCATTTCCCTGTTTTTATCTGTAAATTCCTTAGCTCAACAAAGGATTTTAATTCATTCTCATAATGACTATAAGCAAGTTGTGCCTTTTTATGAAGCATATTCCCAGCAGGTATATTCCATAGAAGTAGACTTGTTCGCAGAAAACGGGCAACTGCTGGTGGGACACGATGAAAAGGACTTGTCACCAGATATGACATTTGATGACTTATATCTAAATCCAATAGTCAAAATATTCAAGCAGAACAACGGACGAGCATGGAAAGAATCTGACTATCCACTTCAATTGATGATCGAATTAAAATCACCAACCCTTCCTAGTCTGACAATGGTAATCAACAAACTCAAAGCTTACCCACAAGTTTTTGACCCCACAGTAAATCCCAACGCTGTGCGGATAGTTATAACAGGAAATACACCCACACCAGCAGACTTTCAGAAATACCCCGATTTCATTTCTTTTGATGGCCGCATCAATGAAGAATACACCCCAGATCAATTGAAACGCGTCGCACTCATTAGTGCTCCATTAACAGATTATGCTATTTGGAACGGTAAAGGAGGACTAAAAACAAAGGAAAAAGAGAAAGTGGCGGAAGCCATTGAAACAGTGCACAACTTAGGAAAACCCATACGTTTTTGGGCAACCCCCAACTCCATTACAGCATGGAATACGCTGCATACCATGGGCGTGGACATCATGAACACCGACAAAGTTGAGGCTTGTACCGATTTCTTTCGCAATTTCGAAGATAAAAATTATTGTATTGCAGAAAACAAAGATGAAGACATAAATGGAGTTATCAAAACCGACCGTCTGGATAAAACAACATCTGGCTTCCAAGGCTTTAATCGCAAAGAAATACAATTATCCAAACGCATCGACATTTATACTCCTACTTATCGGAACGATGGTGCCAATAAACCAGTGAGAAATATTATCCTCCTCATCGGCGACGGCATGGGATTAGCCGAGATAAACGCTGCTGCAATTGTAAATAAAGGATTATCTCTACTAAACCTTAAGCATATCGGATTTAGCGAGACCAACGCAAAAGATAACTTTACCACTGATTCCGCTGCTGGTGGTAGCGCATTGGCTACAGGTGAATCTCATTACAATCGCCACATCAGTATGAGTGAAAACGGAAAAGTATACCCTACCATCGCCGAAATAGCTCACGACAAAGGAATGTCCACAGGAGTTGTCACATGGGGAAACATTGCCGATGCAACACCCGCTGTATTCTATGGACACTCAGAAGAGAGGGACAATGCTGATGAAATAACAAATTGCTTACTTAACGGCAAGCTCACTTTGCTTAACGGCAGCGGAATAGAAGATCTAACAAAAAGGAAAGACAGCCAATCCTTTTTATCCGAACTAAAAAAGAAATACCGCATCGCACGATCTATTGAAGACATCAATCAGGCAAAGGATAAAGTAATCTGTATTGATGACCGCATGGACTTGGCCACAACGCAAAAAACGATTGGATTACTTGCACAAGCCACCCAACAAGCCATAACAAAATTAACAGATACCAGTAATAAAGGTTTTTTTCTCATGGTGGAAGGAGCAAAAATAGACTATGCGGGACATGCTAATTCAGTTCCGGGTTCAGTCGTTGAAACATTGGGCTTCGACCTGGCCATTCAGAAAGCCTTAAGATTTGCAGACAGTAACGGAGAAACTCTTGTTATAGTAACGGCCGATCATGAGACAGGTGGCTTGACTCTTGTGGACGGAAACGAAAGCAAGGGATTGATAACAGCACGCTACATGACTGATGACCACACCCCTATCATGGTACCTCTGTTTGCATACGGACCCGGTTCACAATATTTTAATGGCGTTTATAAAAACACACAAGTATTCCATAAAATGAAAGCCTTATTAGACAAATACATCAAATAGCAAAAAGATCTGTTACTCAAAAAATATTATACTTTAATAATCTGCATATGAAAAAGTATCATTCTCTCATCTTCTTATGTGCCGCTTTATACTTTATACAAAGCCCCCATATTGAAGCACAAAACACCATTTCTTCCGGTTCTTCTAAATACAAGCTTCCATATAAAGACACTTACGTTATGCAGGCACTAGTTACGGAAAACTCATTCCGCATAGCCAAACCTGAAACCATAAAACCAGGAAGTTATGAGCAAGCCCGGAAAGTATTGCCTTCACCCTATTGGGAAGGACACGATAAAGAAATTGAAATGTATTGGAAAGCCTGGAAACTGGCTATCAGCAATATATGCATGCCCGTAGACGGCTCCGGATTTGTATGCAGTTATATTTCCCCTGCATACAATGGCAATATCTTTATGTGGGATGATGCTTTTATCACTATGTTCTGCCGGTATGGAAGAAATTTCTTTCCATTTCAAAGAACGCTGGATAACTTCTACGCTAAGCAACATCCGGACGGTTTTATCTGTCGGGAAATACGTGCCGATGGTTCCGATTGTTTCGGACGTTATGATCCGGTAAGCACAGGACCAAATATCCTGCCATGGTCGGAAATGGCATACCTAAATCAATTTGGCGATACCGAAAGACTAAATAAGATATTCCCCGTGCTTTCTGCATACTACAAATGGTTAAAACTGAACCGAACCTGGCGGAATGGTACCTATTGGAGTAGTGGCTGGGGAACAGGTATGGACAATATGCCACGTGTACCGAGTGAATATAATACAATATACAGCAATGGACACATGATATGGCTGGATGCTTGCCTGCAACAAATCTTCATGGCTAAAATACTTCTAAAAATGGGATTCTATTTGGAAAGATGGCAGGAAATTGAAGAATTCGAAGATGAGATTAAGCATTTGTCCGAGTACATCAACAAAAATATGTGGAACGATAAAGATCACTTCTTATATGATCAATACGCTGACGGCACATTAAGTAAAACAAAAGGTGTTTATGCATATTGGGCTCTCCACACAGATGTACTGCCTAAAGAAAGACTTGATTCTCTAGTCAATGAGTTAAATAATCCGGAAACATTCAACCGTCCTCATAGAGTAGCTTCACTGGCAGCAAATAACCCTAAATATAAAGCAAACGGACGCTATTGGTTGGGAGGTGTATGGGCACCGACCGATTATATGGTAATTTCCGGACTGATTGACAAAGGTTACAGAAAACTAGCTTATGAAATCGCTCAAAATCATTATGACAACATATTCAAAGTTTATGAAAAGACCGGTACATTCTGGGAATATTATTCACCGGAACAAGCAGAACCAGGCTTTCTCGCCAGAAAAGATTTCGTAGGCTGGACCGGATTGCCTCCTATTGCAGAGCTGATAGAAAATATATTTGGAATAAGAGCCAATGTGATGGAGAATCAAATTATAATTGATGTCAATCTGACGGATAGCTATGGTATAAGCAAATATCCTTATGGAAAGGACGGACTTATTTCTATCAAAGTGAATAAAAGAACCTCCGCAGAGGAAGAGCCCAAAGTGACCATAGACACAAACGTACCTTTTAAAGCCATCATATTATGGGGAAATCATAAAAAAGAAATAGAGGTCAAAACGGGTAAACAATCCATATAGTTAATAAAAAAGAATGCACTTTCCTTAAAACAAATTCATAAAATAAATATTGATACAGATTATGATTGCGATACTCTGTAAGTAGAACGTCATGTCTCAACTAAACAACTTTAATTACGCCATTATGAAATTAGCCATTGATTTGGGCGGAACAAATATCCGCATTGCTCAGGTAAAAAATCAAACGATTTTAAATAAGAAATCAATTCCTTGCTTATCTGTCGGGACAGAAGAAGAAGTTCTTTCTCAAATCTATAAGTTAATAGATAATATGCTGGACTCAAAGGTAACAGGCATAGGAATAGGAGTACCTTCTGTTGTCGATCATCAGAAAGGGATTGTGTATAATGTAGCGAACATTCCTTCATGGAAAGAAGTACATTTAAAACATATTCTGCAATCCAAATATCAATTACCTGTATCCGTGAATAATGATGCTAATTGTTTCGCTCTAGGAGAAAAGCTCTATGGACAGGGTAAACTATTTTCTAATCTAATTGGAATAACTCTTGGAACAGGAGTAGGCGCTGGCATTATTATTAATAATAGCCTATATTGTGGAGAAAACACAGGGGCAGGAGAAATAGGTTCATTATCCTACCTAAATAAAGATTTTGAATACTATTGCAGCAGCAACTTCTTTACTGATTTCCACTCTACAACAGGAAAAGAAGCATACGATAAAGCTTTAGCCGGAGATGCAACAGCAATAGATATCTGGAACGAATTTGGTGGACATCTGGGCAATTTAGTAAAAGCTATTCTTTTTACATACGACCCCACAGCAGTCATCTTTGGTGGTAGTATTTCATCTGCTTTTCCTTTCTTTATCCAATCTTTAAAGAAAAATATTCTCGATTTTCCTTATGAAAAAACATTAAAAAGTGTACATTTGCTTTGTACTGAGAACCCGGATATCAGCATATTGGGTGCCGCAGCATTATAATAGCCATGATACGACTAATTTTGCTTACTGACTTTACAGAAGCCTTTGCTCAATATTTATTAAAAGGTATTCTAAAGTATTCCAAAGGACGGGAACCTTGGGCTGTATGTCGTATGCCTCCTTCCTACAAACAAAGATTTGGCATCAAAGGCGTTCTGGATTGGGCTAAAAAATGGGAAGCAAATGCTATTATTGCACAATTTGATATAACCGATGATGTGAGTGTATTTGAAGCCAATAATATAATAGCCGTGGCTCAAGACTATAAGAAACGCTTCACCAGCATCCCCAATATAACAAGTGATTATCATCTGGCAGGACGTATGGTGGCTGATTTTTTTGTTCAAAAGGGATATCGAAACTTTGCATTCTTCGGTTATAAAGATGTAGTATGGTCAGAGGAACGATGTGAAGGTTTTTTTGAGCAAATTGCCAAGTACGGGTTTAGTTCTTCCTTTTATGAATATCATAATGAGCAAATTGAAAATTTGTGGTTTTATGAGTCTACTCCACTAATCAAATGGTTAAAGGACCTGCCAACTGCTACCGCACTCCTGGCATGCGATGATAATCAGGCAATCAAAATTACCGAAGCTTGCAGAATAGCAGATCTGAAAATTCCCGAGGAAATTGCAGTTATGGGAGTAGATAACGATACAGTGGTATGCAATTTGTCTGAGCCGCCACTATCAAGCCTGCATATGAATGTGGAAATGGGAGGATATGAAACGGCGGCTTTAATCGACAAAATGATAAAGAAAAAGACTAAAGAATATAAAGACATTTACATAAAACCACTTAATATAATCAACCGCATCTCAACCGATATCTATTCAACAGATGATCCTTATGTATTACAAGCCATAAAATATATCCATCAAAACTTATCCAATAAACTCTGTGTAGAAGACATTGTAAAACAAATACCATTATCAAGACGTTTGTTGGAAATGCGTTTTAAGAGTGTAACCGGTGAACCCATCTACCAATACATGCTTAAATTACGTATAGACAATTTTGCACAATCATTACTATCAAGTAATGAACCGATTTCAGAGATTGCTTTAAATGCAGGCTTCATCGACTACAAAAACCTAGCCCGACAATTCAGACAGTTAAAACATTGCTCTCCATCAGAATACCGGCTACATAATAGAAAGAAGTAATGTTTAAGATGAAGCTAAAAGACATGATTAAAAAATATTCCACAACTAATTGTACCAAGTAATTAATTTCAAGTCATAACTATGAGAAGTTCTGAAGACAAAACACGAATTGAAATAAGACTATTCAATAAAAAATTAGTCCTCGCAATATAATATTACAAGGACTAATCATTATCAATAAAAGCTAACTTTAGTTAGCCAGTTTATCATTAGAACCAAGCACATTAAGGATTTTATGCTTGTACAATTTTTCCATATTATCACGAGCCGGGCCTAAATACTTACGAGGGTCAAATTCTGCTGGTTTCTCTGCAAACACCTTACGTACGGCAGCAGTCATAGCCAAACGAGAATCAGAGTCAATATTAATCTTACATACGGCAGATTTGGCAGCCTTACGCAACTCTTCTTCGGGGATACCTACGGCAGCCTCTAACTTACCACCGTATTTATTAATAGTATCAACTTCTTCCTGAGGAACAGAAGAAGATCCATGTAATACAATGGGGAAGCCAGGAAGTTCTTTCATTACACCGTCCAATACATCAAATGCCAAAGGAGGAGGTATCAAACGTCCTGTCTTCGGATCTTTGTGGCATTGTTCAGGTTTGAACTTATAAGCACCATGAGAAGTACCGATTGAGATAGCCAAGCTGTCACAACCAGTTTTAGTAACAAAGTCAACAACTTCTTCCGGTCTGGTATAAGTATGGTGTTCAGCAACAACTTCATCTTCCACACCTGCCAACACGCCTAGTTCGCCTTCTACGCTTACATCAAACTGATGGGCATAATCAACAACCTTCTTTGTCAAGGCAACGTTCTCGTCATATGGTAGCTGAGAGCCATCAATCATAACAGATGAAAAGCCCATATCAATGCAAGATTTGCAAAGTTCGAAGCTATCACCATGATCCAAGTGAAGAACAATTTCAGGATGCTCACAACCTAATTCTTTAGCATATTGTACAGCACCTTCGGCCATATAACGCAGCAAAGTTTGATTAGCATAGTTACGTGCACCTTTTGATACCTGAAGAATAACCGGAGATTTGGTCTCAGAGGAAGCCTTAATGATAGCCTGCAACTGCTCCATATTGTTAAAGTTGAAAGCCGGAATAGCATATCCGCCTTTAATAGCCTTCGCAAACATTTCCTTAGTGTTTACGAGACCTAAATCCTTGTAATTAATCATTTTGTTTAAAGTTTATTGTTAGTGAATAAAAATTCCATGCAAAAGTAAGCATTATACTTTAAAAGAGAGAACAGGATAGCTATAAATTATAGCTTTTTATCCACCAATACTGTTCCATTTTCAAGCAATTGAGGGATTTTAACGAAAGATTGTAATACCCATATTACAAATTGTTTTTAGCTGTCCTCTCCTCACCTCTCTCACATTTATATTATAACAACCAGGTAGAATCAAAAGTTCCAAAACCTAATGCATTTACCTATCCTTTAAATAAAGTATAGTCGGTAGATGGTCACTATAACCATTCAACCAAGTCCGTCCTCCAAAAGTACGTAAAGGAGAACCTTTGTACTTCCCATCCTGTTGAATCAGATAGTTTTTGATAAAAACCTCATTATGATCATAAGATAATCCCTTCTTCGCTTTTAACAAAGGCCTGGAAATAAGAATCTGATCAAACAAATTCCACTTACCTTTATAAAGAAGTGTTCCAACTCCCTCATCCTCCAAAGTTGTCCACCAAGGATCGTAAAAATCCCTCTTCTTTACCTGATCTTTATATTTACGGGCACCGAGAGTATGTAAACTTGCATCCATAGGATCATCATTTAAGTCTCCCATAACAATCAATTTCATTTTTTTATCCGTCCGAAACAATGAGTCCGCCAACGCTCTTACTTGTTCGGCAGCATGAACACGCACGGATGATTGAGCTCCTCTCGAAGGCCAATGATTGACAATAAAACAAACACGCTCTCCGCCCATCTTTCCATTCACGATCAAGAAGCCACGGGTAAGATGTACGGTATCTCCATTAAACGGAATAGAAAGCACTAATCTTGAGTTTGTCACTGTAAACTGCTCCGGATCATATAGCAATGCACAATCAATGCCACGTCGATCAGGACCTTCATAATGCACAAACTTGTATTTCGCAATGGACGGTTGTTTTACAAGGTCCGTTAGCACCCTGTCATTTTCTACTTCCGCAACCCCAATAACAGCAGGGCCTTCTGAAACCTTATCACGTGAAAGCTGCCCCAAAACTTTAGCCAAGTTTTTAAGCTTTGCCTCATACTTTTGCGAAGTCCATTTATAGCTACCTTGTGGTAAGAATTCATAATCGTTTTTACCATTATCATGAATTGTATCAAACAGGTTTTCCAAGTTATAAAACGCCACGCTATATAAGTTCCGCTCGTTTTTTTGTCCCTGTGCAGTTGTCACGCACAGCCAGACCGAGAATAAAATAAGCAATTTCTTCATTCTAAAAGTAGATTAAAATACATCGCAAAAATCTGAAATAAAAAGTTATAAACCTATTTTTTATTGAAACATTTTTCTAATTCGAAGAAATCCACTATCTTTGCGCTCTGAAAATGAAGACCATTACACTTTCAATTAAATATAGAATAATAAATTAAAACTAATAATAAAAATGAAAAAAGGTATTCATCCTGAATCATACCGTCCGGTAGTTTTCAAAGACATGTCTAATGGTGATACATTTTTGTCACGCTCAACAGCAACAACAAGAGAAACCATTGAATTTGAAGGTGAAACTTATCCATTGGTAAAAGTAGAAATCTCAAGTACTTCTCACCCTTTTTACACAGGTAAATCTAAATTAGTAGATACTGCAGGGCGTGTTGATAAGTTTATGAATCGTTACGGTGATCGTAAGAAAAAATAATATTACTTTTTAAGTAGAAAAGAGGAAATTCTCACCGCGAGGGTTTCCTCTTTTCTATATAAGTACATATTATTATGGAGAAAACAATCCTATTTATAAAAAAAGGGTTCTGTTTTCTAAGAAAACAGAGTTCCAGATTGATTATTTGGTATAAAAGGCTTTATGAAGCCAAACCGTGGTACAGACGTACATTAACGGCCCTTATCACATTCATTGCTGCCTTTATACTCTATCTTTTCTTAGTTGATATCAACTTTTTATGGTTATTCGGCAAATCTCCGGGATTATCAAGCATTCATAACCCCGAACAGCCTACCGCCTCGGAAATTTACAGTGCCGACGGAAAACTCATAGGCAAATATTTCCGAGAGAACCGTACTCCCGTAACTTTTAATGAAATCTCTCCTATTCTGATCAACACACTCATTGATACAGAAGATGAACGGTTCTATCAACATTTCGGCATTGATTTTCAAGGCGTATTCGCTGCTATCAAAGACATGACCAAAGGCGAGGCAAGAGGCGCAAGTACCATTACCCAGCAGTTGGTAAAGAACATGTTCAAAGTCCGCTCGCAATATTCCACCGGCTTATTAGGAATTATCCCCGGTGTGAAATTGATCATTATGAAATCGAAGGAGTGGATCACAGCAGTCAAGATAGAGATGTTTTATACTAAACAAGAAATCCTGACCATGTATCTCAATACCGTAGATTTCGGGAGCAATGCTTACGGCATCAAAACGGCATGTGAGACCTACTTTCATACTACTCCCAAAGATATTACTTATGAACAGGCAGCTACCCTGGTAGGCTTATTGAAAGCCACTACGACTTATAATCCCCGTTTAAACCCGGAAAAAAGTTTAAAACGTCGAAACGTCGTATTAGAAAATTTGATGAGACACCATGGTATTACACAAGCCCAATATGACTCGCTGAAAAAAATACCCATCCACCTTAATTATAGCATTGAAAAGAACTATGATGGGCAAGCTCTTTACTTCAGAGAGGCCATTGCCGAATATTTAGCTACCTGGTACAAAGAGAATAATGTCGACTTATATGCTGACGGACTGAAGATTTACACGACGTTAGACAGCCGGATGCAACAATATGCAGAAGCAGCTGTAAACAAACAAATGCGGACAGTACAACGCAACTTCAATAATCATTGGGGAAATCAGGCACCATGGCGTGACCGGAATAATCAGGAAATCCCTCATTTCATTGAAGATTTATCTAAACGGACAATAGCCTACAAATTACTATCAGAGAAATATCCTAACAGACCGGATTCTATAGATTATTACTTGAACCTTCCGCACCGGCTAAAAGTCTTTGACTATAATCTTGGGACACGCGATACCACTATTAGCACAATGGACTCTATACGCTATATGGAACGGTTTATGCATTGTGGTTTTGTTGCAATGGAACCTCAAACCGGCTATGTAAAGGCTTGGGTTGGCGATATCAATTTTGGATCATGGAAATACGATAAAGTACTATCCAAACGCCAGCCCGGTTCTACTTTTAAACTATTTGTATACACCGCCGGCATCAATAAAGGGATGTCCCCGTGTGATTGCCGTGTTGATCAATTTCAGGCATGGGATGTAATAGAGAATGGCAAACCTGCTAAATGGATTCCCCATAATGCAAATGGAGAATATACCGGTGACACCCTATCCTTGAAAGCAGCCTTCGCACGTTCAGTCAACACAATTGCGGTACAGGTAGGACAAGAGGTAGGAGCACACGAAGTAGCCCAAACAGCTTATGCTATGGGAATTAAAACTCCATTGGAGGAAACACCTGCCCTTAGCCTGGGAGCATCAGATGTTTCTTTATTGGAATTGATAAATGCCTATACAACAGTGATTAATGAAGGGAAAGAACATGATCCTGTACTTATAACCCGTATTGAAGATTCAGATGGGCACACCATTTATGAGAACAAAACGCCACAAAAACAAGTAATCCCCTATGAAACCGCTTTTTTAATGACAGAGATGCTAAAAGCCGGATTGACTGAGCCATTAGGAACATCTCAGGCATTATGGGGATATGATTTATTCCATTACGATACCGACTTTGGAGGTAAAACAGGAACTTCCTCAAATCACTCGGATGCTTGGTTTGTCGGAGTTACTCCTAAGCTTGTAGGTGGTGCATGGGTTGGTGGAGAACACCGGAGCATTCACTTCCGCACCGGAGCTTTAGGACAAGGAAGCCGGACGGCATTACCGGTCTTTGGCTATTTTATGGAACAGGTATTAAAGGATAATAGTCTAAAAAATTATCGAGCACATTTCCCCAAACCTAAAGAAAAAATAAACAAGGAGTATGGTTGCCGAACCATATATCACCGCAAAGATACAGACTCTATTGCTACAGATAGTTTGATCAACACATTATTGGAAGAATAGGAAAATTCCTATTACTTCATAGGGAAATGATTAGGGAAGAAAGAAAATTCTTCCCTATTTTTGTTTCAATAAATTTACTTACCAAACTAAAACGATATGCTTATGAAACGTTTCTTGTTTTTTGTATTCTTCGCCACTTTTTTAGTTCAAGTAGGGTTTGCTGACAACAGACAAAAAGACTTGAGCGGAATTATCGCCATAAAAGGCGAATTGCAACAAGTATATGAAAATTATCCAACCGGAACTCCGGTTATTATACGCAAGGTTGTTAAAATGGGCCCAGGCAGTGAAAGAACAGCCGGAGTTTATTACGCTGTTGAAATCAACGGTTTACAAATTCCCATGCCTAAGGAGAACCTGAAAATGATAAAACTTGCTCCCCCGGAAACCTTTTCGGACTTTTGGCAACACATCTATTTAGAGCAGCATCTTTATGAATACTTCTCGGAGACCGGTTATCGCACAGAACTGCGCCAAGAGGTGGATGAAGAATGTCTCGACTATCTAAATAAGCTAAATGGTATAGCCTATAAAGATGATTATATCACTTCTTATGTACAAAGCATATTTGCCAAATTAGCCGCTAACAATATTGACCCTAATCGAATAGAACGTTTAAATGTCAGGGTTATCCAATCACCCGATCCTGATGCGTACATGCTACCCAACGGTTCCATGCTGGTCAGTACCGGATTACTTTCCACACTTGATTCTGAAGACGAACTGGCGGCCATCATTGCTAATGAAATGGCTCATTATGTACTCGATCATCAGATAAATAATATCTATCGTGCAGAAAGGAATGTGCAGCGTGCAGCATTTTGGGGAAGTATATTAGCAGCGACAGCAGATGCCGCATTCGATGTTGCGTACTGGAATGATGATGATAAAGCACTCGGCATAGGAGCTATTGCAAGCATTGGTAGCATTGCGACATTGGTCAATGTCCGCGTTGTAGATCGATTAGGGATGAACTACAAAGTGAAACAAGAGATTTCGGCAGATCGCATAGCAGAGAAGTTATTAGCATTCAGAGGATTTAATCCAGACGGATTATCCTCTGCACTTAGCAAGATAACGGCATATTACGACAAACAGAAGCGGACAAACGACTTAACTCGATATGGCAGCATCAAGAATTTGCAGAAGAGAATAGAAAAAATAGGTGAAGTACAGAATCTAAGCAACCACCCATATCTTAAAGCGACCTCTGATATTGTGACTTTCAATGCTGCGATGAACTTATCCGACCAACGTTACCAAGCAGCAGCACAATTAATTCAAAAGAATATTGATAATAATTTAGCCACAGACAACGATTATGTGCTCCTTACCAAGGCTGAAATGGCTTTATATAATACAAACGAAATTAATGAAAAATGCCTTACCCTCTTGCAAAAGGCTCAGGAACTAGCTGGAGATAGTCCTAACCTGGATATTTACAAACAAAAGATTCTGTTATTACTGCGTATGAATAAACAAGCTAAGGCTGCAGATACTCTTAAGGAGTATATAACCCTTCTCTCAAAATTCCAGGAACAAGGAGCATCTAATGAAGACAAAGACTGGGCAGCCAAAGAAATGGGTTGGGGTAACCAGCTATTAGATAAAATCAGTAGAATGTGAAAAAGCAGGATGTATATAGTAAATCGACATATTCTTGATTGTGGCGGCGAAGATTTGCCCGATAATCATTGGGAGTGAGCATGAGCTCTTGCCTCAAAGAATAGCAGCGGCTTAAATTAAATTCCCCTATCCGAATCCTCCAACAGGGACCGAATAGGGGAATTTTAGTATCGTTTCAGTTTATTTTCTAAACGGAGGTTTTACGACTATAGCTTTCAGTTTACGCCCACGCATATCAAGGCAAATTTCCGTACCTATCTTACTATATTCCGGTTTCACATATCCCATGCCTATTCCTATCTTACGAATGGGAGACATTGTTCCGGATGTCACCGTACCTATCTGCTCTCCACCCTGATTGAGCAACGCGTAACCATGGCGGGGAATACCGCGGTCTATCATCTCAAAACCAATAAGCTTCCTCGTCGTACCTTCCGCTTTCTGTTTTTCCAGCATCGGACGGTTTATAAAGTCTTTACCTTCTACAAATTTGGTGATCCAGCCTAGGCCTGCCTCTATGGGAGAGGTAGTATCATCCAAATCATTACCATACAAGCAAAAGCCCATCTCCAAGCGAAGGGTGTCACGAGCTCCCAATCCCACTGGTTTGATGCCATATTCAGTTCCAGCTTCAAACACAGCATTCCAGATTTGCATAGCATCTTCAGGATAAAAATAGAGTTCAAAACCACCGGCTCCCGTATAACCTGTATTCGAAATAATAACATCTTTCACACCGGCAAACTCACCGTGAGTAAAGGTGTAATAAGGAATATCGGAAAGATTAATACTGGTCAACTTTTGTAAGGCAAGAATTGCTTTCGGGCCCTGTATGGCAAGCTGTGCCATACGGTCAGAGGCATTTTCCAGCTCCGCACCTTCGGCATTATGCGATACGCACCAGTTCCAATCCTTTTCAATATTGGCAGCATTCACTACTAAAAGATATTTTTCCGACTCATATTGATAGACCAACAAATCATCAACAATTCCTCCTGTTTCATTGGGAAAACAGGTATATTGAACTTTTCCGGGAGCAAGGACGGCCACATTGTTGGAGGTGATTTTCTGTAGAAAGGCCAAAGCATGCGGACCCTTCACCCAAAATTCCCCCATGTGGGAAACATCAAAAACACCAATGGCATTGCAAACAGTCTGATGCTCATCTATAATTCCGGAATATTCAATCGGCATATTATATCCCGCAAATTCACACATCTTAGCTCCAAGAGCTATGTGCTTCTCTGTAAACGGAGTTGTTTTCATTTCTTTATTCTTTGGCTATAAAATTAAGTATAAATCTTATCATAAACTTCTTCCCCATCGCAACATTTTACTTTGTAGCAACAAGCTCTGCAATCTTCACAATCACTTTCATTGCTTTCTCCATGCTTTGTATGGGAACAAATTCATAGCGACCGTGGAAATTCAACCCGCCTGCAAAGATATTAGGGCAAGGCAATCCTTTGAAAGAAAGTTGCGCTCCGTCCGTTCCTCCACGAATAGGCTTCACACTCGGCTTTACTCCCACTGCTTCCATCGCGGCAAATGCAATATCAATGATATGCATTACCGGCTCTATCTTTTCCCGCATATTATAATATTGGTCACGTAGCTCCAATGTGGCAATACCTAATCCATATTCCGCATTGACTTTATGTACCAAGTGTTCAACCTCTTTCTTCCGGCTTTCAAAATGTGCCCGATCATGGTCACGAATGATATAGCTCACCGTTGTCTCTTCCACATTCCCGTTGAAAGCAATCAGATGATAGAACCCTTCATAGCCTTCGGTATGCTCAGGAGTTTCATGACTGGGTAGCATGGCACAAAAGCGATTAGCCACCCGGATGGAGTTAATCATTTTATGCTTGGCATATCCCGGATGCACGTTGCGTCCCTTAAACGTGATTTTTGCAACAGCCGCATTAAAATTCTCATATTCCAATTCACCTACTTCGCCACCATCCATGGTATAGGCCCAATCACAACCGAATTTCTTCACATCAAATTTATGAGCTCCCTCTCCTATTTCTTCATCGGGATTGAACCCTACACGGATTTTTCCATGCTTTATTTCAGGATGTTCTTTCAGGTAAACCATTGCAGATACAATTTCTGCAAGACCGGCTTTATCGTCAGCACCCAACAGTGTTTTACCATTTGTCACAATCAAATCTTCTCCTTTATGATCGAGAAGTTCCGGAAATTGCAAAGGAGAAAGAGTGATATTTTCTTCTGTACACAACTCTATATCAGATCCATCGTATGCCTTCACGATACGTGGAGAAACATGTTTCCCACTCATATCGGGACTGGTATCCATATGTGATATAAAGCCAATCACAGGTAACGGTTTATCGGTATTAGCAGGAAGCGTGGCAAACAAATAGCCATTCTCATCAAGTTCCACCTCTTCCAATCCTAAAGAGAGTAATTCTTCCTTCAAATATTTAGCAAAAACCATTTGCCCCGGAGTACTTGGGGTCAGACGAGTCAGTTCATCAGACTGGGTATCAAAACTTACATACTTTAAAAAACGATCTACCAAAGTCATAGTTCCAATTTTTAAATGATCAACCTTCTATTATAATATCCATACTCCATCAAAGCGGAGTATAGGGAAAAAGTTATTTTCAATAGCAAATCCCGACGTAAAGGTAGAAAAAGGGGCGTGAACAGACAAGTAATTCCCTTTCCTTTTTACATAATGTTAACTCGTGAATAAATCCCAATAAAACAAATTGACTATTTGGAGCAAATAAAGAATAAATTGATGGAATACTAACCCATATAAGTTCTATTTATTAATCTCTTGTTTGATATAGGTATGTAAGGTATCCAATATGCAGAAAAAAGAGACAGACATACGGTTACTTTTTGCTGAAAAGCCCTGTCTTTTTCTATTTTTAGCAGTGACTTTTCTTCAGCCCACAGCTGTGTGCCCGCCGGTTTACAGTTGTGGGCTCTTGGGCACACAGTTGTCCCCCCGAGAGCCCACAGTTGTAAACCGAAGTTTTGCCTTATGCATCCTGATATTTTTTCAGGAGAATCGTGATAAAAACATAAGGGTAATCATAGAAATTCCCTCTAATGCTCACAGGACAGGTCTTGAAACGTATCGGTCGGGGATATACGTAGCCAGTGGAAATACGATAATTGGAATGCGTATGATTGCACTTCCAGGTCTAGAGTGATTCTAAATTAGAAAGCTCTACCTATGAGCCAAAACAGAGGATTTTGCATACTTTTTACCAATTATGCACGAGATGCTGTTGCTTATTGGTAATGAGATTGTTAACTATGTATTCATGTAAATATACGAAAAAAAAGAGTGACGAAAAAGGGGTTGTTGTCACTTGTCGTCACGCTTGCCGTCACTTGATAATATCCTAATACAATGTTTGTTAGTATGCATAGTGACGGAGTGATGGAAATTTGTGCAAAACACTAGGTAAAGGCTGAGTTCAAGTTATAAATGCGACGTTCTAGTGAGAGGCTGAAGGTGAAGGAGTGAAATTCAATTATAAAATGCCAGTGAATGACATTAGCCACAAACACAAGGTTTTACGAATGGATCATACAAACTCCATTTATGCAAATAAGCTATACATACACACCGATGGTATATGTATAGCTTATCACCCTGTCAACAGACAAGATCAGTCTCAAAAATCCAAGCAAAACATTACTTCCACTTCTTCAGTTCTTTTTTATCTGCCGGGGTTGCTTCAATCAAGCTCAAGGCAAAGCCACCACTACGCGCCAGCTTCACCGACATTTTGGTTTTACTCGTTACAATCCCTTTCTTAATTTGATAAGACATGGGATTTGTTTCGTAATCGGCATCCTTCCCATCGGCATACAACGTTGCCACATATTTTTTGTCAGGTTCCAAGAAATTGAGCGTAAAAGAGGACGTACGTGCATCATAACCGGTAATGCCGCCAACAAACCAATGATTAGTCCCTTTTGCCTCACGGGCGACGGTGACATATTCACCCGGTTCGGCTTCCAGGTATTTGCTATCATCCCAATCTACAGCAACATCCCGGATAAACTGGAATGCATCCAGATGGCGTTCATAGTTTTCTGGTAAATCGGCTGCCATTTGCAACGGACTGTATAGTGTGACGTACAATGCTAACTGTTTAGCCAAAGTAGTACGAACCCAACTATGGTCCTTAGCAGTAAGGAAGGATAATCTGGTATCAAAGATTCCGGGAGTATAGTCCATCGGACCTCCAATGAGACGAGTGAACGGAAGTATAGTGGTGTGGAAGGGTTTGCTCCCTCCAAAAGCTTCATATTCCGTACCTCGTGCCGACTCATTACCAATCAGATTAGGGTAGGTCCGGCATAATCCAGTAGGACGGACAGCTTCATGCGCATTGACACATATTTTATATTCGGCAGCCTTTTTTACAGCATACAAATAATGATTATTCATCCATTGTCCGTAATGATGCTCCCCACGTGGAATAATATCCCCTACATACCCACTCTTCACAGCATTATAGCCATTATCCACCATAAACTGATAGGCTTTATCCATGTGACGCTCGTAATTACGTACGGAAGAAGAAGTTTCGTGATGCATCATCAATCTCACCCCTTTATTCTTGGCATAGGCATTCAACATCTTAACATCAAAATCAGGATAAGGAGTCACAAAGTCGAATACGTAGTCTTTGGAATGACCAATCCAGTCTTCCCAACCTTGATCCCATCCTTCCACCAAAACCTGATCGAAACCATATTTGGAAGCAAAGTCAATATAACGTTTCACATTTGCGTTGTTAGCACCATGCCGCCCATTCGGTTTAACTTTGGAATAATCCGTCTCCCCCAATTTCACGGAAAGCAGATCATCCGTATAAGCCCAGGTACTCTTGCCGGTAATCATCTCCCACCATACCCCTACATATTTAATAGGCTTAATCCACGATACATCTTTATAAGCACAAGGTTCATTCAAATTCAACGTTATTTTTGAAGCCAAAATATCCCGTGCATCATTACTAACAATAATAGTACGCCACGGCGATTTGCAAGGAGCCTGCATATACCCTTTGTTCCCCTGTGCATCAGGAGTAAGCCAAGATTCAAAAATAAGATTCTTATCATCAAGGTTCAAACTCATACAGGAATAATCCACTAAAGCAGCTTCATGCAAATTAATATAAATACCATCAGCCGTCTTCATTTGTAAGGCTGTCTGGACTCCTGTAGGAGAGAACTGGGTTTGCGAAGCATTACTAGTAATTGCCCCCTTCATCAAACCACGAATTTCACTCAACTTCGATTTAGTATAATCATATTCTTGTGTATCATAATCACCCGGAATCCAGAAAGCCGTATGATCACCTGTCATGGCAAACTGGGTATGCTCTTCCTTGATTACGAAATAATTCAAGTTAGTCTGCAACGGGAATTCATACCGAAAGCCCAGACCATCATTAAAAAGACGAAAACGGATCAGAATATTACGTTGTTGGGCTTTTTGAGTTAAAGTAACCAATAATTCATTGTAATGATTACGGATTTCTTTAACTTCCCCCCATACTGGTTTCCAGGTTTCATCAAAAGCAGATGTCTTTGTATCAACCAATGTAAAGCCATTCATCAACCCCGGATCTCCTTTAAGTTCCAATCCGAGTTTAGACGGTTTGATAACCATTTTACTCTTATAGAAGAGTTCGTAAACAGGTTCACCATCTTCATTTACCGAAAAGTTTAACTGCAAATTGCCATTAGGAGAAGTAATACTCTCAGCCTTTATGCTGTTATTTCCACATAAAATAAATAGCAAAAGACAAAAGAAGTTTATAAGTTTCATGCTTTTCATGTGCTGATTATTTAATTATTAATATGATGCAAATATAAATAGGAAAAAGGAGGTTTTCACAGGAATTAAATAGAAATATAGAATAGTAAACAGGAAACGTTTGCATAAGTAGTTTAGGCACTGATTATTAAGCAGAAAGGCTTCAAATAAGAATATAGAATGATTATAAACGTGAAAAATAGAGAAGAACTCTGCAAAATAGAAATAAAATAAAAAGTTCGCTGAACAAACCCGTTTCATCCCTTGTTCTTAGACTGTAATCATTTATATAAAAGTGCTATTATGGAAATAAAACAGATTAAAGGACGTGAGATCCTTGACTCAAGAGGCAACCCGACGGTAGAAGTGGATGTTATTTTGGAATGTGGTGTAATGGGACGCGCTTCGGTTCCATCCGGAGCATCGACTGGTGAGAATGAAGCATTGGAGCTTCGTGATGGAGACAAAAAACGCTACGGAGGAAAAGGCGTATTGAAAGCCGTGGAAAACATCAATAAAATCATAGCTCCACATTTGATAGGAGCATCTGCTTTGGACCAAGTAGGCATTGATAACACCATGCTTGCTCTGGATGGCACCAAGACTAAATCAAAACTAGGCGCAAATGCTATTTTGGGAGTATCTCTCGCCGTAGCCAAAGCTGCTGCCAACTATTTGGAAATACCTCTATACCGCTACATTGGTGGAACCAATACGTATGTCATGCCCGTACCGATGATGAATATCATCAACGGTGGATCGCACAGTGACGCCCCCATTGCTTTTCAGGAATTTATGATACGCCCGGTAGGTGCTTCTTCTTTCCACGAAGGACTGCGCATGGGTGCCGAAGTATTCCATGCATTAAAGAAGGTATTGAAGGACCGTGGCCTAAGTACGGCTGTAGGAGATGAAGGAGGTTTTGCCCCCAGTCTGGAAGGTACCGAAGATGCATTAAACAGCATTTTAGCTGCAATCAAGGCCGCAGGCTACGAACCGGGGAAAGACGTGAAAATAGCTATGGACTGCGCAGCTTCCGAGTTCTATAAAGACGGAGTTTACGATTATACCAAATTCGAAGGAGCCAAAGGTAAGAAACGTACAGCTGACGAACAGATAGCTTATTTAGAAGAATTACTTGACAAATACCCTATTGATTCCATTGAAGATGGCATGGATGAGAATGACTGGGAAGGATGGAAGAAACTTACCGCTCGCATCGGTAGCCGTTGTCAGCTGGTAGGTGATGATGTCTTCGTAACTAATGTTGACTTTCTTGCCAAAGGGATCAAAGAAGGTTGCGCCAACTCCATATTGATTAAAGTAAATCAAATCGGTTCATTGACCGAAACGCTGAACGCCATCGAAATGGCTCATCGTCATGGTTACACCACAGTGACTTCGCACCGTTCTGGTGAAACGGAAGATTCTACCATTGCCGATATAGCTGTTGCAACCAATAGCGGACAAATTAAAACCGGTTCACTAAGTCGTTCGGACCGTATGGCTAAATACAATCAGCTATTACGTATAGAAGAAGAACTTGGAGATAGAGCCGTTTATGGATATAAAAGAATTAAATAAAAACTAATTCCATTCATAATCCTTAATTGTGTGTATTTCATAAGAGGGGCAAGCTTTTAATTTTATAGCTTGCCCCTCTCTCTTTGTTTAAACCCTAAAACAGCAATCAATCTACCACCTTGAAAGACATTTCTTTTCCTGACCGACTATCAGATGAAACCCATAATCCAAAATCTCCGGGTTCCACGACTTTATTCATATCAATGTTCCAAAAAGCAAGTTCACTAACCGGAAGTGTAAAGGATACATTTCTCTTTTCACCCGGTTTCAAGGTAACCCGAGCAAAGCGCTTTAACTCTTTCACCGGACGGGTAACCGAACCAACCTTATCCTGTACATATAATTGGGCAACCTCCGTACCTTCATACTTACCGGTATTCTCCAAATCGAACGTCACGCCCAAAGTATCATTCTTTTTCAACGAATTGGCAGAGAGTTTGATATTGCTAAATTTAAAGGTAGTATAAGAGAGACCGTAACCGAAGGGAAATAAAGGTTTAAAACCGGCATCCAAGTAATAAGAACGGCACCCCAACGATGTTTGTCCGGCACCAACAGGAGTTTCGCTCAACAACAATTCAGTACCATCAGCCGGTCGACCAGTATTATTATGAGCATAATATAAAGGCGTTTGCCCAACCGTAGTGGGAAAAGTCACCGGAGTCTTTCCACTAGGAACAGCTTTGCCCCAGAGTAGATCAGCTAAAGCCGGTCCTCCCATTGTTCCGGGATGAAAAGAATAAAGAACAGCAGCTGATTCATTGACTTCTTTTCCGATAGTCAACGGACGACCAGCCATAATAACAGTTACTACAGGTTTGCCCGTTTTAGCCAAACTTGTAATCAACGTTCCCTGATCTCCCTGCAAATTCAAATCGGCAAGACTATGTGCTTCTCCTGAAAGAATAGACTCCTCACCAACAAAAACAAGAACAACGTCAGCATGCCTTGCAGCTTCAACCGCTTTTGCAACTCCCACTTCACTCTTTTCGCGACTATAAGTTAATCCCGGTTCATAGATAATGCGAACTTTATTTCCTACCAGTTCTTGAATCGCCTTCAAAGGGGTTTCGGTATGAGTTTTATCTCCATCAAACACCCACGTACCCATTTGTTCATAAGGCGCATCGGCCATGGGACCTACTATGGCTACTGTCTTTACAGAAGCATTCAAAGGTAATACCTCTTTATCATTTTTTAGTAGAATCACCGACTCTATAGCCGCCTGTTTAGCAGCATCCAGATGAGAAGGCGCATACATGACAGTGTCTTTCTTCTCGTCCACATACGGATCATCAAATAATCCTAAACGGAATTTAATACGCAATATATCACGAACAGCCTCATCTATTGTCGATTCCTTTACTTTACCCTCCTTAACCAAGTCTGGCAATTCTTTCACAAATGTGTAACTCACCATCTCCATATCCACTCCAGCATTAACAGCTTTCATAGCAGCATCCTTCGGATCAGCAGCAAACCCATGATTAATCATTTCCGTAGCCGAAGCCCAGTCAGTCACGACAAAGCCCTTGAATCCCCACTCTTTACGCAACACTTCCCGCAGGATAAAAGAATTTCCCGTAGAAGGCACTCCGTCATTATCATTAAAAGACGTCATAAAAGTAGCAGCTCCAGCCTTTACCGCAGCTTCAAACGGAGGAAGATATACATTACGTAAACGACGTTCCGGTATGAAAGTCGAATTATAATCCCGTCCTCCCTCAGCTGCTCCATATCCAACAAAGTGTTTGGGACATGCAGCAATAGAAGTCGGGCTATTCAAAGAATCCCCCTGAAAACCCCGAACCATAGCAGCCCCCATCACCGAAGTCAAATAAGGATCTTCTCCACAGCCTTCCGCTATCCGACCCCAACGGGGGTCACGGGCAATATCAACCATTGGAGCAAAAGTCCAACGAATGCCAACAGCAGAAGCTTCTATGGCGGCAACTCTGGCCCCGTCTTCAGCTACTTTCGGGTCAAATGTAGCAGCTTGTCCCAATGGAATAGGGAGAATCGTTTTAAATCCATGAATCACATCGCGCGCTATCAATATTGGAATCCGCAAACGAGATTCCTCCATTGCAACATGTTGCAATGCATTAATGCGCACAGGATCCACTTCGTTTAATATAGACCCTATTTCACCTTTCTTTATCAAGCGGCTCATATCCTCTATATTGCCATAAGAAGAAATCTGATTCATCTGACCAAGCTTTTCCTCCAATGTCATTTTGGACAACAAAACCTCAATTTTCTGTTCAATAGCCACCGCATCATTTTTAGGGTTTGACACTTGTGCACAAGAGATTAAAGAAAGCAGAAATAAACAAAGCAAAAAAAACTTATACACTTTCATCCTTATTTAATTATTTGAAATATGACATTTACTATAAGTAAAAATTCTATATTACCTGATACATATAATTATTATCCTCTAGGAATATCAATAATAGGTTAGCGTCACAGTTGTTACACCATGTTTTCCTGAAGCCCCATATTGCAATCCAAGATTAGGTGTAAAAAAGGCACTCAACCAATAAGTACCAGGATCTAAAATAATAGGGTCTTTATCTATATATTCCATATAAGACTCTGGGTTTGCATTCCAAATATACTGATCCAAATATATCATTTTATAAATTGATGATGATTTTCCTAAAGCCACACCTGTTTGATTTGTATATTTAGAAATGTCCCACCACTCATTAAATCCGCGCCCAACCGTAGCTTGCAGCGAAACCAGCGCTGTTCGTGATAATGTAAAAGTAGTGCTATAACTTGTGTCAGAGGTATCTTCAATACGAGTTATCGAACCTCCTAGTATCCATTTCGGATATAGTGTAATATCACTTGTAATTTCATTAACATATTTCCACGGGATAGTCAAAGCTGCGTCCTCATACCAACCACAAAATCCCTCTATAGATGTGGGAATAACAAAACGACTTAAGTGGTAACCAGAAGGCACTTTAATTCCCGGTCTACTACTACCTGCAAAAGAGATTCGACAACAAGGCCACAGATATTCAAGTGCAATTTTATCATAGGTAGAAATTACATCCCAAGAATAGCTACAAGTGCCCCCATTCATAAAAGAGTTTGGATCCACAATAGGTGTTCCTGGTATTTGGACTAGTCCAACACCTCCATCTCCTTCGGAAATGCCATTAGTATGGCGTAATCCCAGATTATGCCCAAGCTCATGCATCAATAGAAATATCTTCTGATTTAAATCTAAATAAGTATCAATATCCCTATAAAAATTACTATTAATGATTATCTCATGCCCTGGTTCTCCTGGAGACGGTGGAAACGTACCGCTCGCGCAAACATTTGTTCCTGATATATTACTTTTGTAAATTGTTATGTTAGGGTTATTTTCACTATACACAAAAGTTAGACCTGTATATTCATTATACAACCTGACAACCTCTTTTACAGCGTCCCTCCAATTAGTACTTCGAGAGATGGTATTATTAACACCTATTGTAATCTCCCTAAAATTATTAACATAAAAATTTGTTCTGTACTGTCTTGTCTTAATTTTAGTAGGATTTACACTATCTTTATATATCAATATATCACCTTCAACTACATAATAATTACCCCATTCAGAGATAGAAGTTGTATCAAATCCCATAGCATAAATCGTCAATTTAGCTTGTTCTAATTGCAATAATGCGTTTACTGACATTTTATTACTAATCAAAACTTTATCTTCCTCATTACAAGAAGATAGAATAAATAGCGACATAATAATAAAGAAAAAATATTTAGTTTTCATCTTTAAAAAAATTTACTAGTTACATTATTTTTGAAATACGCGTACATAATCTACTTTCATTGTTACAGGAAGAGCATCCTCATCCACACCTTTATATCCACCCCAAGAACCGCCCCAGGCAAGATTGAAAATCGGATAAAATTGATATGTAAACGGCCACACACTTTTGCCCGTACCTTCATTCTCAAACGTCATGAGCTCTGTTCCATCGACAAAAAACTTCAGATAATCAGGTGTCCACTCGCAAGCATAAACATGATATTCTGATTCAGCAGTCCCTATATTTTTAGCTGCTGTTTTTTGAGTATTCTTGGTATGATTATAGGCTTCACAATGAACTGAAGAGGACACAACATTCGGGTCAGCACCGACTTCTTCCATGATATCAATCTCACCACAATTTGGCCAAGGATTGGTTGAAAAGTTATTATTTGCAGGCATCATCCAGAAAGCAGGCCATGTCCCTTTGCCTTTTGGAAGCAAAATACGAGCCTCAAAATATCCATAAAGCCATCCTGTATTCACTTTAGCATAGACACGTCCTGAATAAATCTTCCCATCAGATCCTTTAAAACAATTAATATTCAGTCTACCGTCTACCAACTCTGTCACACGCTTTCCATCCGCTGAGCCGTTCACATAGGTCTGAAGTTCATTATTTACCCAACCTGCATTTTGAACTTCGTGTGTCCAATCGCCACCAAGCACCGTACCTTCACTAAACTCATCGTGCCAAACCAAATGATAACCATCAGGGGTTTCTATATCACGATCTTCCGCTGATTCTTGACGTATAGCTACAGTTATCTTTTCTACACCTGAAACTATATCTATAGAACCATTTCTTGCAACCTTATTATCGTTAGGATCTGTTATCACTCGAATCGTCTTATTATCGATTTTCTCTACCTTAACCCAACTGTCATTAGACTTGGCGCCCCAATCAGCAGAAGCCACAACAGATAAGGTAAAACTTTCGCCGCGAGAGTTTGAATAAATTTCACGTTGTGAAACAGACATTGCAGCCCTCTGTGCCACAGGTATTATTATCCGTTTTGAGCCAGATTTCACTATAACAGAACCACTACGATTTACCGTTCCAGTATTTGCATTTACAGATACAGTAACCTTCCCCGTACTTAGAGAAGGATCCGAAACCTTAGCTGTCACCCAAGAAGTGCAATCATCACTCGCAAATGCAGTCCATTCTCCACCGCTACAAGTAACACTTAGTAAATACGTCCCTTCTATTGGAGTTGCTTCCACCTTTTCAGGAGAGCACGTTAATATAACATTACCGGGTTGCGGATTATTTTCATCATCGCTACTACCACAAGCTATTAATGAAAAAAACAGTATATACAATATATTATAACACTTCATTCAGGTTATTTTTAATTATAAAATATGGAAAATATTCCTTTTGTAAAAGAAGGGTAAAATGAAATCAGAGAATTTTCCAGATAACACTCCCCCTCCTTTATAAAAAGAATTTGCTTTTAAAAACGCTCGTCAACTTCTTTTATTAACGAAATGACGTTCATTTCTAACTATTCTTTCATTGAAATAACGAAAGTATCTCTTATCTATTTCTTAATAAGCGTGATGTCACTAACTGTAATAACAGCACCTTCTGGAGCTCCACCAAAATCGAAGACCAAAGACAGCTTCTGGGCATCAGCATCCTTCGCTAGCTTGGCATTTTCTATTCTGAAAACATAATTTCCACTAGGAAGTGCCTCTCTTACAGCAAAGAAAAAGTTACCATCGTCAGCAGAATCGGTCAGTTTAACTGTCATACCAGGCAATTTAACACTTGAGTTTACCTTTAATGAAAAATCTACTGTAGCATCCGCAACTGCCGAAAGTTCTGTGTGAAGTTTCCATTGAGCATGCCACTCTTCTGCAGGAGTAGCTACAGGAATTGTAATAGTATGCTTGCTCCCCTCGTGAGAGATTACCGGAGTAGCTGGTATTGCGTTCCAGCTAGCATCACCAAAATAATTCTCTTCTGTAAAAGCCTTATTAGTATCTACAGCTTTCCAAATATTGCCCGCATCATTATAATCAAATGGAGTTGCAAGTTGATTAGGTACCTCAGTCCCATCATCATTAGCATGGTCCTTTAAAACAAAACTCTCTATATTAATTTCTGTATTACTTGCATTCCCACCGAAATCAAATACAATTTTTACATTACTTATATCAACACCTTCAAGATCAGATCCCCACAAAGCTTTTGGTTCCCCAGCCTCCAATTCAAAATCTTTATCCAACAAAATAAGATCATCATTATCAGCTTGACAAATTTTTACTTTTACACCTTTGTGAGCTACGTTGGAAGTTAATATCACAGAGAAATCATAATGTTTTCCTACTGAAATTGCTAGACCTGTTTTAATTGCCATCTGAGCCTGCCAACGATCTGTCGTAGCTGTTGGTAGAGTCACTGTATAGGCTCCTTTAGACAAAGCGCATTGAGGAGCGGCTATTTGTGACCACCCCGGAGCATACCAGAATCCCGGATTGTGTGCAGGATCATCGTTGTTTCCAGGGTTATTGGGGAGTTCAATTCCCTTGAACAGATTATATTCGCTATCTTCAACAAATCCAGGAAATCCAGTCATTTTCGTCTTCTCAACCTCAAATGTCTTTACAACAGATCCGTCACTTATACCATTAGCATTCTTCACTTTACACTCTACTGTATACGATCCTTTTTTACGATAATACTTTATGAAACTATATGCAGACGAATATGAAGTTCCATCAACTATCCAAACAGGAGTGACTCCCGGAGCAGAGGTGAATTCAAACTTTGCATTATTTGTTTCCTGATCCACAGAGACTTTAAAATTATCAGTATAGTCGGATGCTTGCGGGATATTACCATTAGCACCCGTATATTCTTCAGGCGAGCATGCAGCCATTGCAAAACCTGCACTCGCAATTAATACCCCCGCCATATATTTAAAAATATTTTTCATATCATTTATTATTTGATAGAGTTATAGTAAACTATTTATAATCATTCTGAACTAATGCAGGATCAGAATCCAACTCACTTTGTGCAATAGGAATATACTTCTTCTTAAGACTCCAAGAGTTGGTACGATAGCCGTAAGTATCAGGAACAAGAGCTGTTGTAGCTTTGTTATTAGCAGATACTCCACTAATCCCTTCAGCACGTACAAGATCCCAATAACGCTTCCCTTCGCCCACAAATTCAAGGTGACGTTCAGTGAGAACATCATTAACCGTAACATTGTCAAGTCCTGTTAGACCAGCACGGGTACGTACTAAATTAAGCCAAGTCTTGGCTTCACCTGTTCCACTTCCACCGGTACGAAGAGATAATTCAGCTGCATTGAGTAGAGTCTCAGCTAAACGATAATAACGGAAGTTATTGTTATAATTCAAGTTCTGATCAAATGGAGCACTTTTATAGTTTTTATCATACGGTCTATATTTGTGTAGCCAGATATGAGTATCTTGATAGCGATTTGTGTATTCTACACCACGAATATCCCAGCATGTTGCAGAACGACGCTTATCTGTTGGGGCAAACATCTCATAAGTTTCAAAACGTATAGGTAAGAATCCCCAGCCGTCCGCTCCTTTAGACCAACCATCATCACCTGGAAATGAGTTAGGAGATATCAATGTCGGAAGTACCGTACCACCAACGGCTAATGGACTTCCCCAACCACGTTCTGAGTTAGTCTGCTCATAGTTAATCTCCCATATAGACTCATCGCACCATTCACCTGTTGTCTCCCAAATATCAGCATAATTGGGGTTTAATGAATAACCGGGAGCACCTATAATCTCCTTCATATACCCAAGAGCTTTTGAAAAACGACTCTCATCATTTTTATACATCACCATCTCAGCATACATCATATAAGCCATAGCTTGCGTCACGCGCCCCAACTGACCTTCGTCATTGTTACCTTTTGCATCTTTGTAATATTTCATCGGCAATACTTTAGAATCTATTACCGCTTCCAGTTCTACGATTAGCTTATCATAAACCTCATCGGCCTTCAACTGTGGTGCTGTATAGGGAGGTTTTGATAGGTTTTCGAGATAGAAAGGTACGTTACCAAAGTAATGCCACAACATGTTATAGTAGAATACACGAAGACAGCGTGCTTGCATTTCATAGCTGTTGCGATTGTCTTGTGTAAGATCTTTACCCCAATCAAGATATTTCAATAAATCATTACAACGTTTAACTCCAGAGTAGTCTACTGTCCACAACGAGCTGAGCGTATTATTTTCATCACCTTCGTAGTTAAACAACTTGTGCCAGTTTTGCATATCAGTTTTATTAGATCCTCCTACCCAAAAGTTATCACCCATAATTTCAGCATCAATATTGAGAGCATTGTACTGTCCCAACCCCCAATCTGCCCAATGAATAGGATCATAAGCAGCAATCAGTGCCTCTTGAATGTGCGCATCTGTCGTATAATATTCTTCCAAAGGATCACCAGTCGGATGGTCTAGAGTAATGAAACTGTCGCTGCAACTAGTGGTAAACATAATAGCAGCGGTAAGAAAGCCCATAGTTAATATATTTGTCTTCATATTATTTCTTATTTTTTTTGAGTTAGAAAGAGACGTTTACACCTACTGTATAAGTACGAGCTTGCGGATAAACACCACGATCAATGCCAAGCGAAGTGCCACCTGAAGAAATTTCAGGATCAAAGCCCCAATACTTTGTCCAGGTCAGTAAATTTTCGGTTTGAACATAGAAACGCAAACGTTCGATGGTGAGTTTGCGGGTCAGGTTTTTAGGTAAAGTATAGCCCAGTGTTATGTTTTTGAGGCGAAGGTATGAGCCATCGGAAACATAAAGGTCGGACACCATCCAGTTAGTAGCATCACCAGTAGCCAAGCGAGGATACTTATTGGAAGTTCCCTCACCGGTCCAACGTCGAAGCATCCAAGAAGGATAGTTTCCTGAAAAAACATCTGGACGATATGTTCCATCAAAGACATCTGCACCCACTACACCTTGGAAGAAAATATTAAAATCGAAACCTTTCCAATCTACATTAAGATTTAACCCGAGAGTCCAATCAGGAGTGCCATTACCAATGTTAGTACGGTCGCTAGAAGAAAACTGTCCATCGCCGTTTACATCTACAAAACGTGTGTCACCGGGGACTGCATTCGGCATAATCATATTACCATCTTTGTTCAGATAAGCATGAACCTCATCCATGTTTTGAAATACACCGTCTGTTTTATAACCAAAGAAGAAGGGAAAAGGCTGACCATTTTGTCCACGAGTACCACCACCTGCAAGTCCCTGAATTCCATCTAAATCAGTATATCCAGTTGTGTTACCTAGATTCTTCAACTTATTCTTAAGATAGGTAGCATTGCCCTTGAATCCAAAATGGGCATCAGAAACATTCCATTTATAACCAAGTTCAAATTCAAAGCCACTATTCTCCATATCTCCCACATTACCAAGAGGTTTATTTTCTCCCACATAGCTTGGGATAGGCATCCTAATAATCATTCCATTGGTCTTCTTGATATAATAATCTACACTAAATGTCAATGCATTATTCAAGAAGCCCAAATCAACACCCACATTAGTCTGTTCACTCTCCTCCCATTTTAAATCGGGGTTAGACAAACTCTCAGCTTTAGAACCTGTAAACTTGGTTGCATTTTTACCAAAGAGTACGTTATTCCCCATAGAAGTAAACGCAGTATACCCAAAATCTGGAATGTTATCATTACCATTCTTACCCCAACTGACACGTAGCTTCAAATTAGAGAGCCAGTCACGCATATCGGACATAAATTCTTCATTCATCACATTCCAACCCGCAGATGCAGAAGGAAAGACACCATACTTATTATTCGAGCCGAATCGACTGGAACCATCGCGACGTACCGTAGCTTGAAACATGTAGCGTTCAGCATAATTGTAGCTCATACGAGCAAAGAGCGAAGCCATTGTGTGCTCAACAAAAGGGGTTCCATAGACACCATATTGAACAGTTGCACCGGTAATGTTTCCATCTTCATCTTTAACATATTCGATATTACCAGTACTATAGTTAATAGAAGGTTTATTAGGATTTACCAAATTCCAACGACTTCCCCCCAACTTATCACCTTTAGTCTTGAGTGCAGACTGTCCTAACACCACGCCAAAGCTATGTTTACCAATAATCTTATCATAAGTTAAAGTATTTTCAATCTGCCAAGTTACATTTTGTGATTTCTCAGAACTAGCACTCGTATGTTCTGCCTTATTGTTTGCAGAAAGGTAATAACGTGCTTTTGTTGCAGCATCATTGCCCCAAAAGCCCATATCAGCGCTATAACTAAAGTGGTATTTCAAATTATCCCACAACTGCAAATCAAAAGTAAACTTGGGGACAAATTTATGTGACCAGTACTTCGTAGGATTCAGTGTCATCATAGCCAATGGGTTATTCATTTCTTGATAACTGCCTCCATCACCTGGAATTGTATAAGGATTACCAGATTTGTCACGAGGCAAGTCATATGTAGAATATTTATTTATCAACGCTTCGGCCGGATCCCCAATAAGCGTAGGAGTCAGAATGGGAGACAAATAAAGAGCGGAGCCCAAGGCTGAGCCAAATTCTGAGTTGGTAGAAATACCCGTGGAATGTGTACGCATATAAGCTATATTAACACCCAAATCTAATTTATTGAGGAAATTACGTTCTTTAGAAGCATCAATTAAGTTGTACTGCGTATTTGAACGAATAGTCAAACGATCATAATTGGATTGACCATAATTACCACCCACAATACCGTCTTGAGTAAAGTATCCTAAAGAGAGATAGTAGTTCACCTTTTCAGATGCACCACTAATTGAAATATCATGATTCACTACGGGAGCATTATCATTGAAAAGAAGTTCTTGCCAATCCGTACCGAATCCCTTAATATCATTTCCCATAGCATCTTTCAAATGGTAAGGATCGGCATAAATAGGAGCCTGACCACCATTCACAGACTTTTCGTTCTGCAGGATGGCATAATCTGTAGCACTTGTCACATCACGTTTCTTCCAAGCACTCTGCCAACCATAAGAGAAATTATAACCGATGTTAACCTTTCCCATCTTACCCTTCTTAGTTGTTACAAGAATAACTCCATTGGCGGCACGTGCACCATAGATCGCACCGGAAGCAGCATCTTTCAGTACTTCAATAGATTCAATATCATTGGGATTCACAAAGTCAAGGCCTCCTCCAATAGGCATACCATCTACAATGTAAAGCGGATCACTATTATTTATAGTACCTATACCACGTACGCGTACACGAGGAGCATCACCAGGCTGACCGGAAGCAGAAGTCACATCTACACCGGCAGCCAAACCTTTCAACGCATTATCCATACGAATAGGAGCCTTTCCCTGCAAATCATCAGCAGACACTTTTGCTATTGCCGCTGTTACCACACTTTTCTTCTGAACACCATATCCAACAACAACAACTTCATCCAGAGCTTCAGTATCCTCATTCAATACGATTTTAAAACTACGCTTTCCATTTACTGGAATCTCTTGCGGCTTAAATCCTATATAAGAAATAGAGAGAACCGCATTGGATGGTACCGTCAAGGTAAACCCGCCATTCAAATCAGTAATTGTACCGATGGAGGCGTTCCCCTTCACCACCACATTTACTCCCGGCAACGGTTCATTATCCGAACCGCCAACCACAGTACCTTTTACCTGTACATTTTGAGCATATACAGAAGCCAAGGTAAAGCTTAATAAAAATAAAACAGATAATAACTTTTTCATAAGTCTTACTAAATTAAGATTAACAACTCTCAGTTTTGTTCCTATGCAGAACAATGCAAACTTAGCAGATCAGTTAATATTATAAAAATAACAAACCATTCTTTAATACGCCAAATATCTAATATGAATACGCTATCAATACGTCATTATAATATAAATATCTAATAATCAAAGAATAAGTATTACTTTATACTTATACGTCATTGCATGTTTAAAAGCATAAAAAGGATAAAAGACAAAATAGGATTGAAAGACGAGAAGGCGGATTTACCTGAGTAGTATCACTCAAACAAACAAACCTTACATAAAAAAGATTAGCGGTTAAACAACTCGAAAGTAAACTTGCAGCCTATTTCCTGATATTTCCAATTGGCAAAACTAACAAAAGCCCCAAAGTCGAAAAGATTAGTACCTATACCATAACCAGCCTCAATATAAGGTTTCAAATGAGGGACAGCCAATGCATTTAAATAAAAGCGTTCATTCAAAACATATTGGGTATACTTTTTTAAATGGCGAATTAAAAAGAAAGGCGCCTCATACATCAAATGTCCGCGAATATATTTCCGGGAAGAGTTATACCAGCGACCGTCCAACAACTGGAAAACGCCCCCTATTTCATCGTTCCATCCAATAGGAAGATTAGAACGGGTAAAATTGGCAAAATCAACAAAGAACATTTCTTTCTGATTGGTAAAAGCTCCCCAGCCGAAACGATAGTAAAAATGCCTCATAAGCCCTAAAGGAACGCTATGCTGAACATCAAATTCAAAACGCTCATATTTCCCCGTACTATTAAAGACTCCACTAACCCCACGTTCCCAATCTATTGAGAGTGTAGGATATTTAGAATAAAGATTAACCTTTCTCTTACCATTCATATAGTAATATTGACCTGGAGTCCAGGAAAGACTGGCACGGGGAGCAAAACTATTATACGTATGCCGCAACTGGTCTATAATATCGGAAGGAACATCACTAGAAGACTTGGTAGGAGTAAAGTTAGAACGATTTACTTCTGTACGTTTATGCATGGCAAAACCGATATCCAAAGATAAGCCATTTACGATTTCCCAACTATGCCGGAATTTGAAATATAAGTCATTAAAATAATCAAGATGTATCTGATTAAAATCAAAAATACTATCCGGTATACTCTTCAATTTGTCCAAAACATCGCTACTGTATATCCGGTTACCATTACCTACACTAATATGTATGGAGGCATGCTTTTGCGGCCAATAGTCAAAGTCTGAATTAAAAGACCAATAGAATTCTTTCCTCTTAAAATTATATCCCAATTTAGGACGCACACGTAGCAAACGGTCACCAGGAAAAAGAACATTATATTTAAAGTCCTGTCGGTAAGCAAAACCATTACTGCCACTATAGCTCAACAAAAACGGGTTAATCAACGGAGAAAAGCGAATACTCCCCATCTTAGAAAGATTCACCCTGTAATTATTGATCAAGGCATCGCCTAACTGACCTCCTAATTCTATAATTTTATTTCTATGTTTTTTAAAACGGGCCAAGGTATCCAGATGCAAAAAGAAATCCTGATATAATTTCTGCTCATCAAAAGAAAGAGGAATAGGACGTATCGTTTTAAAATAAGCCGTATCAAGCAAGCAATGACTCGTATCGCAACTTAAAGTATAAGAATCTGATAGATCATATTCACTTTTTGTAGATTTAGGATGCACTAAGAATGATTTCTCCTGAATAATAGTTTTATAATTTAGTGCAGCAATATACTTACAATTAATCACATTACCCAAAAAACGAAAGATCCCATTAGCATCATAATGAACTGGTAGAAATTCATCTGACTTGCCAACATCTCCCATACGCATCAAAAGATTAATGCGCAACATTTCCGAATGACCGGAAAGCCGTATTTCACGTACACTCCATACATTCTCACTCACAACAAAATAACCACTTACCAGCTGAAAGCTTTTTGTCTTGGGAACAAAACTAATCTTATAGTTTAAGTTATGCGCTTCTCCCATTATAGAGTCAATGCGATAAGTATAATATTTCATAGCATTGGGTGCTAAAGGAGAAACGAATTTATCATACAGCAAAGAAGGAGAATATATATTTATATGGAAATATTCAGGCAAACGCCCATCCAGTTCCCAGAAGTCCGAAGATGTACCCATCTGGGCTTTAACCTTATGATCATAAACATTCGGTGCTGTAAAGTGTATATCACTATATACCTCCATCAAATACTTCCTGACTCCTTTCCTTAGTCGAAACATAGTAGGCACATAATGAATAAGATGATTTTTCTTACGAATATCCACCTCTCCCTTCACATAGAGTTCTGCATTATACTCACTAATAATCCGTTCATAAAAAGGAGCGAAAAAGAGGACTTTTGTCATAATTGAATCGGCAGGAGAACGACGATTTCCATGACGATAAGATATAGGAGTTGCCATCACTTCCAAATAAGTGAAAAACAAAGAACAAACAAGAAACACTATACGAATTATATATTTCAATGCCAATGTCTCCTTAATATATAGTGGCAAATATAGAAAAAATGACTGTAAAACAAAGCAGTTACTATTTTAAAATTCAAATTCACAATATAATAGCTCACCTGATACCAATAGATTTTACTTTAATATTAAAATAGAAGATAATAATAGTTTAGTTTCCTCCAATCCATAAAGAAGCACAAAGACATTCTCACTTTACTAACATAATTTAGTAAAATCACCGTTGTAGGTATATCTTTTCCATGCTTATGTACAAAAATTAATTTTTTCTTCATACATTTGTGCTGTATAACACCGTTTTGCAGCAGTTATGGTAAAAATGAACTTATCAGACATAAATGTTCCGGAGTTAATTGCCGATATGTGGGAACCTTTAAATGAAGAACAGCGAGAATTTCTCGCTAATAACTTCATACTCCAAAACTATAAAAAAAACGAAATACTCTATTGCGAAGGTGAAACACCCAAATACTTGATGTGCCTTCTAAGTGGAAAAGTCAAAATCTATAAAGACGGCGTCGGAGGAAGAAGCCAAATCATCCGCATGATCAAGCCTGTGGAATATTTCGGTTATCGCGCATATTTTGCTAAAGAGGACTATGTCACTGCAGCCGCAGCTTTCGAACCTTCCATTGTCTGCCTGATACCCATGAATGCCATTACTACATTAGTCGCTCAAAACAATAATTTATCTCTTTTCTTCGTCAAGCAGTTGTCTGTCGATTTAGGAATAGCAGACGAACGCACAGTGAACCTTACTCAGAAACATATCCGTGGTCGTTTGGCAGAATCACTTCTCGTTCTTAAAGAAAGTTATGGACTAGAAGAAGACGGATCTACTCTCAGTATCTATCTCTCTCGGGAAGATTTGGCAAATCTATCAAATATGACAACATCCAATGCCATCCGTACACTATCTAACTTTGCTACGGAACGCTTAATTACAATTGACGGTCGAAAAATTAAAATCATCGATGAAGAAAAGCTAAAAAGGATCAGCAAGATAGGATAATATAAAGTTCCATCCCCCACACCCGGAACCACCCTCCCTTTTAAATCAATTTATTATTTAACACCTGAAAATCATGAAAAAAGAATTAAACTTCCTCCTTTTAATCAGTGTACTATTGTGCTTTACCGGTTGTCAACAAACCACCAAAGGCAAAATGAATGTGTATAATATCATTCCTATGCCCAACCAGCTGACTCCCCGGGAAGGGCGCTTTCAACTGAATGACAAAGTGAGTATGATTACTTCCGGCTGTACGCCAAAAGTTAAAGCCATAGCCGACAGCCTGATAACCCGCCTTCAATTAACTTCGGGAATCACTTTACAATATACCAACAAGGAACATGCCGACCTGCCGGCTATTCGTTTCATCACAGCAGACGATATGTCCAAAGAAGCTTATAAGCTGTCCATTACCCCCAATGAGATCATCTTAACTGCTTCCCAAGCCAATGGATTTTTCTACGGAATACAATCCATTTATCAACTACTACCTCCTGAAATCTATGGCAAGACGAAAGCAAGGCACGCAGACTGGTCACTTCCGGCTGTTGAAATAGAAGATGCTCCAAACTTTGCTTACCGGGGATTGATGCTGGATGTTTGCCGTCATTTCTCTTCCGTTGACTATGTTTATAAGTTTATAGACATGCTCGCTATGCACAAAATGAATACTTTCCATTGGCATTTAACTGACGATCAGGGTTGGCGGATTGAAATAAAGAAGTACCCCAAATTGACAGAGATAGGCTCAAAAAGAAAAGAATCATTGGTGGGCTATTACTACACCAACTGGCCGCAAATTTTTGATGGGAAAGAGCATGGAGGATACTATACCCAAGAAGAGATTAAAAAGATAGTAGCTTATGCAGCAAATAAATACATCACTGTTATACCGGAAATTGAAATGCCGGGACATGCTTTAGCAGCAATAGCTTCTTACCCCGAGCTCTCCTGTACTCCAAACAGCACTTATGCTGTTACGGGAACATGGGGCGTATTTGAACAGGTCTATTGTCCAAAGGACGAAACATTCACTTTCTTGGAAGGAGTCTTGGATGAAGTGATGAAGCTCTTTCCTAGTAAATACATCCATATTGGTGGGGATGAATGTCCTAAAACAGCATGGGAAAACAGTGCATATTGTCAGTCTCTGATTAAAAAGCTCGGTTTGAAAGATGACACCGCACCGAACGCTGTAGACGGACGGAAACATACTAAAGAAGAAAAGCTGCAAAGCTATTTCATCACACGTATGGAAAAGTACCTCAACAGCAAAGGACGCAATATAATAGGATGGGATGAAATATTGGAAGGTGGCTTGGCTCCAAACGCCACAGTTATGTCATGGCGGGGAGTAGAAGGCGGCATCAATGCAGCAAAAGCCGGGCACGACGCCATCATGACTCCGGGTGCTTTTGTCTATCTGGATCACTATCAGGAAGATCCTGAAATAGCTCCCGTCACCATCGGGGGATATAATACATTAAAGAAAACCTATAGCTATAATCCTGTTCCCGATGAGGCAGATGAATTACTCAAAGAACATATCATCGGCGTACAAGGTAATGTATGGACGGAATACATGCAAAACGACGAAAGACGCGACTATCAGGCATTCCCCCGTGCTGTAGCCATTGCCGAAACAGGATGGACACAAAAACATATAAAGAATTGGGACAGTTTCCGTCAACGCATGGTGGAAGACTTTGAGCGTATGAATATAATGAATGTAAAAGCATGTCGGAATTTCTTCGACGTAAACATCAATACGCATGTGTTCGGAGATACACTAAAAGCGGTACTGGAAACATTCTACCCGGATGCAACAATAAGATACACATTGGACGGTAGTAAACCAACCGCTAAATCCCAAGCATACACCGCACCTTTTGCATGGAAGGGAAAGATTGACTTGAAAACAGCTGTTTTCAGAAACGGGAAGATGGTCGGTAGCATCAGACAAAAGTCACTGTACGCTAATCTCATTAGCGGGAAACAATATACAACAACTCCTCACTGCGGCTGGATGAACGGCGATATTTTCGGCAAAAACGATGTATTGGGTGCAGATACCACTACTTTGGGATTGACCAATGGCAAGCGGGGTAACATAGCATCATACACCCCGTGGGTATCTTTCAACCTAAATGAGAAGTGCAATAATGAAATGACATTCAGCGTTGATTTACAACAGGAGACTACTATCAGCAAAGTAATTTACGGTTCACTGTATAACCCCGCTTTTCGCATTCTTCCGGCAAGCAATGCAAAAGTACAAGTGTCTACCGATGGCAAAAACTATAAAGAGATAGGAAAGAAAGCATTTCTCCGTAAATATCCGGAACATGGCAGGAAAATGTTTACGGACACTCTGGAGTGTGAACCGTCTAAAGCAAGGTACGTCAAAATTACCATAAAGAGCGGAGGAACATTACGCAACGGAATAGATTGTCGTAAAGACACGCCGGAAAGTATTATTCCATCTGACTTATATGTAGATGAAATAGAAGTATATTGATAATAATTATATAATGGAACGGACAGAGATCGATCAAATCATAGCATTACTAAAACACGAAGTTGTTCCCGCTATTGGATGCACAGAACCCATTTGCGTGGCGCTCAGTGTGGCCAGAGCAACAGAAGCTTTAGGCTCAAAACCGGAACAAATCGAGGTAAAACTGAGCGCTAACATCCTTAAAAATGCGATGGGCGTAGGCATACCCGGAACGGGAATGGTGGGACTACCCATAGCCATTGCATTAGGGGCACTGATTGGAAAGTCCGCCGACAAACTGGAGATACTTAAAACCTGTACACCGGAGTCTGTTGAAGCAGGCAAAAAGTACATTGCAGAGCAACGCATAAAGATCAGTCTGAAAAAAGACATTAAAGATAAATTATACAGCGAAGCCATCTGCACCACAGGAGATAAAAAAGGGATTGCCATTATAGCAGGAGATCACACCAACTTTGTCTACGTAGCGGATACGGAGAAAGTCCTGATCGACCATCTGGATAAAGAATCGGCATCAGACGAAGACACAGTAGGAGAAGGTGAACTTCATCTCAACATGCGAAAGGTCTACGATTTTGCAATGTCATGTCCGCTGCAAGATATTGAATTCATTTTGGAAAGCCGCAAACTCAACATGAGAGCCGCAGCAAACGGATTGAAGGAAAGCTACGGGCATGAATTGGGAAAAACATTGAGCAGACCTTTGGGCAGAGGCATACTTGGCGAAAACATTTTTTCCCATATTTTATCAAGCACTTCTTCCGCCTGCGACGCCCGGATGGGAGGAGCTCTTATACCGGTAATGAGCAATTCAGGCAGCGGCAATCAAGGCATATGCGCCACCAATCCGGTTGCTGTATTTGCAGAAGAGAATCACAATACGGAAGAAGAATTAATACGCGGGCTGGTTCTGAGCCATCTTACAGCTGTTTATATCAAGCAAAGCCTAGGACCGCTTTCTGCTCTTTGCGGTTGTGTTGTAGCTTCCACAGGATCGAGTTGTGGCATTACCTACTTGATGGGGGGAAGCTATCAGCAAATAACTTATGCGGTAAAGAACATGATCGCCAACCTCACCGGAATGATCTGTGATGGTGCAAAACCGAGTTGTGCATTGAAAGTAACTTCCGGTGTATCCACCGCCGTTCTTTCGGCTATGTTAGCCATGCAGCAGAAGTATGTTACTGCTGTGGAAGGCATTATCGATGAAGACGTGGATATCAGCATTCACAATCTAACCTCCATTGGGATGGACGCAATGAACGAAACAGATAAAATGGTATTAGATATCATGACTCACAAGAAGCTTGCTTCAGAATAAACAAACAAAATTGCCAATTTCAGCATTAAAACCATCTATTAGTTGATGCTGAAGAAAGAATCCTCTTATTCTTCTCTCCCGGTTACACGGTACAGAGAAAAATAAGAGGATTTTCAGTTTTATAAGTCAGAACCCCTTTTAATACATCTTACCCACATCATAAGTTCTATAACAGGGACTATGCCGGTAACTTATGGTTTGGTACGTTTCAACATCTTACCCACATCATAAGTTCTATAACAGGAGTATTTTTGTATTGGAGTATACACCTACCTTAATTATTCCTTTGGAAGCAAACCTTTTGCAGAAAGATACCGTTCTGCTTCAATAGCCGCCTTACAACCGCTACCGGCAGCCGTAATCGCCTGTCTGTAATGCGGGTCGGCAACATCACCGGCAGCAAAAACACCCGGAACTTTAGTCCGCGGACTGTCACCTTCTGTAATGATATAGCCTATTTCATCCGTATCAAGATACGGCTTGAAGATATCAGAATTTGGCTTATGCCCAATAGCAAGGAAAAAGCCATCTACCGGCAAGTCGTAATGCTTTTCATCTACTTCACCTTTACGCTTCACCAAATGAACACCTTCAACTCCATTTGTACCATAAAGACCTTCTGCATTATGTTCAAAAAGGACTTCAATCTTCTCATGGTTCATCACACGCTCCTGCATAATCTTGGAAGCACGCAGAAATGGCTTACGTACCAACAAATAAACTTTAGACGCCAATCCGGCTAAATAGATAGCCTCTTCGCATGCGGTATCTCCACCACCAACAACGGCAACCGTCTTCTTACGATAGAAAAAACCGTCACAAGTGGCACAGGCACTGACACCCATACCGGCATACTTCTTTTCATCTTCCAAACCCAGATACTTGGCGGTAGCACCCGTTGAAATAATCACGGTATCAGCTTCCAGGACCTTCTCCTCATCAATCGTTATCTTGTATGGAGCTTTGCTCAAATCAGCAGCCGTAGCAATGCCGAAACGCAAATTCGCACCGAAACGTTCGGCTTGTTTCTGCAAGTCTTCCATGAGCTTGGGACCGTCAATACCTTCGGGATAACCGGGAAAGTTTTCCACCTCAGTGGTGGTAGTCAACTGTCCGCCGGGCTGTAAACCCTGATACAATACCGGTGAAAGATTAGCTCTTCCGGCGTAGATCGCTGCGGTATAACCGGCAGGACCAGAACCTATAATCAGGCATTTTACCTTTTCAATTTCCATATATTCTTTTTTTTATATTGATACTATCTTAAATCTATCACTTCCGCTGTGGGATATTCCTTCTTATCAAAAGAAAAAATCCCGTCGGCATACGGCTGTCCGGTACGATAGGATTGGATACGAATAACGACATTTCCCCCACCCCGCTGCGTCATACTGACACATAAAGGTTGCCATGTCGCCTTTTCGACATAAAGAACAATGCACGCCAAATCCTGCTTCTTACCGGAAGCAGTCAATATCACTTCATAAGCCGGTTTACCGCGATACATTTCCGTTTTACCTAACTTCAATTTATATCCCTGCTTATAGATGGACAACAAGGTATAAGGATTTATGCTTTGCAACTCTTCGGGCGTCGGCTCACTCAAATTGACTTCGTTACTGCTTTCGAGATAACTCCATTGGGTATGACCATTAAACCATGTCTTCATCCCTTCCGCCTCTAACAAGAATTTTTCCCCCTTAAGCTGTATGGAACCATTGGAGCTGTCTTGCAATTTTTTATTCAGAAAAGTTTGGGCTACAAAGTCCGCACGCACCCCACCCGACTGGCGGAAAGTTTCGGCGGTCTTGTCCAGTACCGTTTTGGCATCAATCTGTCCTGCATAGGCAGGAAGCCCCAAAGCAAACAAACACAGATAAAAAAGAACCCGAACAACATCCGGTTTCACCGATTTATAAAACGTCATCATACCAATTCTATGTCACATTTACTAAAAACGTAAGTTATTGCAAATTGTTCAAGCGCATCTCCAGATCACTTTCGTCTACACAAAGCACTTCGCGCGGCTTGCTTCCCTGTGTCGATCCCACAATTCCCGCCTTCTCAAGTTGATCCATGATACGCCCGGCTCTGTTATACCCGATGGCAAACTTTCGCTGAATCAGGGAAGTAGATCCTTGTTGATGAATCACGATCAAACGGGCGGCATCTTCAAACAGCGGATCAATCCGTCCCAAATCCACATCACTCAAATCGGAACCGCTCTCCTCGCTTACATATTCAGGCAGGAAGAACGCGGTGGGATAACCTTGTTGCTTGGCTATATAATGTGTGATTTCCGCAACTTCCGGCGTATCAATGAAGGCACATTGCACACGCACGGGATCAGCTCCCTGCAGGAAGAGCATATCACCACGACCGATAAGCTGATTGGCTCCGGGACGGTCTAAAATGGTACGCGAGTCCATCATGGACGATACCCTGAATGCCACACGGGCGGGGAAGTTCGCCTTGATCGTTCCCGTTATAATATTCGTCGTCGGACGCTGGGTTGCTATAATCATATGAATACCCACCGCACGCGCCAACTGGGCGATGCGCGCAATAGGCAACTCTATTTCTTTACCCGCTGTCATAATCAAATCCCCGAACTCATCGATGATCACCACAATATAGGGCATGAATTTATGTCCTTTTTCGGGATTGAGCTGACGGTTGATAAACTTCTCGTTATATTCCTTAATGTTACGTACATGGGCTGCTTTCAACAAATCGTAACGGGTATCCATCTCCACACAAACCGAGTTCAGCGTTTGTACCACCTTGGTCACATCCGTAATGATGGCATCGCCTCCGTCAGGCAGTTTGGCAAGGAAATGATGTTCGATGACAGAATAGATGCTGAACTCCACTTTCTTAGGATCGACCAATACGAACTTCAATTCGGCAGGATGCTTTTTATAAAGCAAAGAGGTGATAATCGCATTCAATCCCACTGACTTACCCTGTCCCGTTGCACCGGCAACCAACACATGGGGCATTTTACACAAATCCACCATAAAGACCTCATTGGTGATAGTCTTACCCAAAGCGATAGGCAAATCATACGTGGATTCCTGAAACTTCTTACTCCCGATAATGCTCTGACCCGATACTATCTTCGGATTGGAGTTGGGGACTTCAATACCAATAGTTCCTTTACCGGGAATCGGGGCTATGATACGGATACCCAATGCCGAAAGACTAAGGGCTATATCATCTTCCAATCCGCGTATTTTGGAAATACGGACACCCTGTTCGGGCGTGATTTCGTACAACGTCACCGTAGGACCTACTGTTGCTTTTATCGTACTGATCTCAATACCGAAACTACGCAAGGTATTGATAATTTTATCCTTATTAGCATTCTGTTCCGCCATGTCAATCGTTGGTTCGGCATTATCATAATGCTTCATCAAATTGATTGTGGGGAAATGATAACTCTCCAAATCCAGACGCGGATTATACGGTTCTTTAATAGGACCGTGATACTCCTCTTCTTCGGCACTCTCCACTTCAAACGTAGGTTCCGCCGGCTTATCCAATGCAGGGGCAGGGGTTACAAGTTCAGGCTTGGGAGCTTCTACGGTAAGTGGCACCGCACCACCGGCAGTCTTTGCAGGTATATTATTAGCGGATGTATTCCCCAAATCAAGCATCACGCCGTTCTGAGGTTCATCCTCTGCAGGATCATCTTCATCAGAATCGCTTTCGTCTTCTTCCTTTTCCTTCCCCTTTGCATCTGCCGCGGGAATTTCGTTTGTCTTCAAAGGAGCTTTACCTTTCGCCGTCCACGAATCGGTAAACTCTTCGGGAATATCTCCTTCCGCCTTTTCTTCTTTCTTACTCTTCCGGTTCAAGAAGCCAAGGCTCAAGATCTTCCGCAACCAAATAATGGTACGCGCACTCAAATAAATCAAAAAACAAATGGCTGTTACCAACAGAATCATCCATACCCCCGGCACACCAACCTGTGACGTTAACCACCGGCTCACATTGTATCCGTGCATCCCCCCCAGATAGAGGAACGAGTCTTTATACTGGTCTACAAAGGTAAAACCGAAAAAGACGGAGAACCAAATTAAAAGTAAAGAACAACCGATAAACCACTTCCACAGGCGGAATGGATGCACCTTCATCAGCTTCAGTCCCATAACCGCGAGAAATACGAGAATGAAGAACGAAGAGACACCGAAACAGTCGTTAATCAAATAGCTTGCCAACTGTGCACCCCGTGAACCGGCATAATTCCTCACTCCATTGTTCGTCGAAGACAACACTTGTGTATTCCCCGAGTCAATGATGCTCTGATCCGCCGCTCCCGTAAAGAAAAACGAAGAAAAAGCCAGTAACAGATAAACAGAAAAGATGACCAGTACCAAACCAATGACGAAATGAATGGTCTCATTTTTAAAAAGAGCGGCTATCTTTCCAAAAAAGGAAAGGGACTCTTCGGTATCTTTGGGCGTATTTTTCTTTGCCATGTATGGAACTTCTTTTTAGATATTGATGATTGGTGCAAAAGTAATAAAAAAGTGCTTTCTTACGTCTCTTTCCAAACATTTGCACCGGAAATTTATTTAGAATCACACTTCAGAAGAGACACTCTCTACCCAGTGTTTTTCACTCATTCTACTTACACACTTGCACTTTCGTATCTAACTATCTGATAGACAGAAAAGAAAAGAGTGGTGGCAGCAAAAAAAAGAGGAGTGCAAGCAAATTTACCTACACTTTTCCTGCATCACCCTGTCAAAGGGATGAGCCGTCAGTCTTCAAGACATAAACCGGTTGTCTCTGCAACCCCCTGTTCTCCAGCTTTCCTTCATTGCATAGACGCAGGATATGCCGTGAAGCCGTGGTACGTGTCATATCACAAAGCGATTGCAAGTCGCTTCGCGTTATAAAATCGTGCGTCTCCAAAAACTTCACAACCCGCTTATCAATCTCCTCCGCAGTCAGTTTTCCCTGCGAAAGGTTTCTCTGTTTCAGCGGTTTCACCTTAATCACTCCTATCTCGCTCCGCAGGCCCTTATCCATACGGAAGCTTACGTCCTTCAGTTCCACATAGGTGCTTTTCCGTCTGGTGTTGACGGTCACTTTATCGCTGCAAGTCAGCGTAGGATAAAAGTAGCCGATACCATCCAGATGCACCCGCCGCCCCTCGCGCAATTCCCGTCCCAGATAATGGGACAGTGCGTCAAGTACGGCGACAACATCTGTCTCGGTCAACGAGCAAGCCTCTTGAATATATCGCTTCAGTTCGGTGGTGGTTGTGGAGCCATTCAGTCGGATTCTCGGATGCAGGGTTTGCTCCTCATCCTGCTTGTCCGTTGGTTTCGGGTTTTCGTACCAATCGAATAATATTGCCATAGTTCTTTGATTTAAAAGCCTGTTCTCTATCCCATTAAAAAACAGGTTTTCCTTTGGTTTATGCCTTACATTTCTTTTGTAAACACCTCATCTACTATCTATGCCCACAGTTGTGAAGCAGCTTTTCCACAGCTATGAGGAAGCTTCTCCACGGCTGTGAAAAAGTTGTTCCACTGCCGTGGGTTACACATCAGTGTACGTGCAAAAGTAAAAGAATATATAGACAAAAGCAAAGAAATATAGGTGTTTTTTAAGAAAAGTCCAAAGCTATCCAGCTGTATCCGATACTTATTACAATCAATTACTGTGCACTTAATAAACCATTCCGATATGTATCTTTTCCGTATATTTAATAAATAATTATAAAAATCCGCTAAAAGTCTATTTTATTTCGTATCTTTGCAGTCGGAACAGTCGGGTTTTTATTGAAATCTTTCTTTTCAATGTTTTTGCTCCGCCCTTATCCTGCGGATCTCTACCATCGTCAAAATCGACATCAAAATCAACAGATTTGTTTATAGTAACAATCAGTCGCGAAAATGTGTAATACTATTATCGTGACATATTTTTGCAAATAATTATGATGAAATCTTTTTTTATTGGTGATAAAGAAATTTGTCTGCCTCTTGTTCAGGGAGGAATGGGTGTAGGGATATCACTTTCAGGATTGGCCTCAGCGGTAGCGAATGAAGGTGGAATAGGTGTTATATCATGCGCCGGTTTGGGACTACTCTATAAAGGACATGGCAATTTCTTCCAAAACTGTATATGGGGATTGAAGGAGGAATTGCGTTTGGCTAAAGAAAAAACAAAGGGAGTGATAGGAGTGAACATTATGGTGGCTTTAACGAACTTTGCAGATATGGTGCGTACTGCAATAGCAGGCAAGGCCGACTTGATATTTGCCGGTGCCGGGCTTCCTCTGGATCTGCCTTCCTATCAAACCCCCGAGAGTAAAACAAAACTGGTGCCTATTGTTTCATCGGCACGTGCGGCTAAAGTGATTTGTGAAAGATGGTATAATAGCTACCAGTATCTACCGGATGCTATTGTTGTGGAAGGACCGAAAGCGGGAGGACATCTCGGTTTTAAGAAAGAACAGATCTTTGACGAATCATTCTCTTTAGAAAATATTCTGCCCGAAGTCGTAAAAGTGGCACAAAGATATAAAGAGAAAAAAAACATACCGGTGATAGCAGCCGGTGGCATATCATCGGGGGAAGATATTTACCGTTTTATAAAGATGGGGGCTTCGGGTGTACAAATGGGCACCCTGTTTATTACTACCACAGAGTGCGATGCCGCCGAGAATTTTAAACAAACTTACATTAATGCCCGGAAAGAAGATATTCAAATTATAAATAGCCCGGTAGGCATGCCCGGACGTGCCATTAAAGGGGATTTTTTGAGACGGGTGGAAGCTGGATTGGAAGTCCCAGACAATTGCTTTGTGCATTGCATAAAAAGTTGCGATTACAAGAATAGTCCTTATTGCATCATAAAAGCATTGTATAATGCCGCGCGGGGAAATATGGATAAAGGGTTTGCCTTCACCGGAGTCAATGCACCTCTCGCAAAAAAAATAAGTAGTGTAAAGGAAATTATTACCAGACTTAAACAGGAATTTGATTTTACTCAAAAGGCTGACTCATAGCTGGTTGTTTTATATCTGATGTTCAGATTTACTCAAATAAAGAAACTGCTGATATAGCAGTTCTAAAATTATGACATTTAAAGAATTGAATATTTCAGAGCCCATATTCAGGGCTCTGAGCGAAAAAGGGTATGTAAGTCCCACCCCTATACAGGAGCAGGCCATACCATTAGTTTTAAACAAAAAAGATGTATTGGGCTTAGCTCAGACAGGCACAGGCAAGACTGCTGCTTTTTCCATCCCGATTATCCAACAACTCTATTTGACAAGAGAAAAAGGACAGCAAAGGAAAGTTAAAGCTTTGATTCTTGCACCGACCCGTGAACTTGCCATCCAGATAGATGAATGTATTAAAGAATACACCATATACACAGGGCTACGTCATACAACAATTTACGGAGGCGTAAAACAGAATGCACAGGTAAATGCCTTGAAAGCAGGCGTTGATATTCTTGTAGCTACTCCCGGACGGTTACTCGACTTACTAAGTCAGGGGTATGTCAATCTGAATTCGGTCCGCCACTTTGTGCTGGATGAAGCCGACAGGATGCTGGATATGGGCTTTGTTCATGACATTAAGCGATTATTGCCTCTGATGCCAAAAGAAAAACAAAGTTTGTTGTTCTCTGCAACCATGCCCCGGACAATAGCATCACTGTCACAAACTATTCTGCATAATCCCGTCAAAGTGGAAGTCACACCGGCTTCATCAGTGGTTGATACAGTAGAACAGTATATTTATTTTGTGGAGAAGAATGATAAAAAGGATCTACTAATAGACTTATTGGCAAAAGAAAAAGAGCAATCTGTGCTAGTGTTTTCCAGAACCAAACATGGAGCTGATAAAATTGCCAAGCAACTTTGTAAAGTGGGGATCAGTAGTGAGGCCATCCATGGCAATAAATCGCAGAATGCCAGACAACGTGCCCTCAACGATTTCAAATCGAATAAAATCCGCGTGCTGATAGCAACAGACATAGCTGCACGAGGAATAGATATAGATAGATTGGAACTGGTGATAAACTATGATTTACCGGAAGTACCGGAAATGTACGTACACCGTATTGGCCGTACAGGAAGGGCTGGCAATACAGGCACAGCACTAACGTTTTGCGCCGAAGACGAGAAAATAATGTTGAAAGATATTCAGAAACTTACCGGAAAAAGATTTCATATAGCAAGTTAAGAAGCCTATACTTATTCTTTAGAAAATAGAATTAAAGCGGTTGTCTCATAATGAGGCAACCGCTTTTCTTTTGCCACCATTAGATGTTTAGTTTAGTCATTTCAACAAATCACCATGTATAGGTATTTTCCATCCTCAATACCCCTGTTTATGGTGATTGCAGCGCAATATAGCTCTGCTTATCTTTGCCGACGTTTTTGTTAAGGTAAATATCAATAATAAAAGAGTGCATCAATGAAACAAAGATTCAGTCTTACAAAACAGTTACTTCCACTATTTTTCCTAATGTTGTGTGCCACTTATAGTTCGGCACAAACCGGAAGGCTTCGTGGAAAGGTAGTTGCCACATCGGAGTAAAGATAAACAACTTGACAGACAAGCGTTATATGCTGGGAGATTATTACGCCAAACTTCAGGCACCCCGGCAATTCCTGGCTAATGTGACTTGTCGCTTCTAAACTATCAGTATTTCCAATCAATACCGCCATCGACATGGCATTCAGCTCCCACCCTGACAAAGCGGAGGCCCAGGTAAATACATGGAACTTGGAGACTCCCTATTATCAGGTCAGGCTATCCAACCGCATCGGACTTAAAAGTGCGGAAGACCCTGCAATTCGATTCTTTGACCGTACCACCGGCAAGGTTGCGGAAGATATACCAAAAACCGTATTAAAAGGCGAACAGGTAGACAATATGATTTGGGTGCTTCACACCGGTAATTGGATGGGACCACTGGGCAAACTGCTAACATTCCTTGGCGGATTGTTGGGTACAACCCTGCCTGTAACCGGCTTTGTCATTTGGAGACAAAAGAAAAAGAAGAAAAGAAAACATTAGTTATGACATAAAATAACCTCTTTAATCTGTAATATGTTGCCAAAAACAGCATTACCCTGCTTAAGTCGCTCATCATCCAACACAAACCCCTTACGGATATGCTCATTCAAAATCCCTGTAGCCCACTGGCGAAATCGGGTTGCCTTAATGGATGAAACTCTATAACCAACGGCAATGATGGCATCAAGACTATAGAAGTCAACATTATTAGTTTGTGTTTTTACCTTCTATGGCACCATGCTGAGTGGTTATTTCCGTTTTGGAAACAACCACCTCTCATACTAGCTCTCCTTCATCGAAAATATGGCTCAAATGCTTACTGATCGCTGGCACACCTACGCCAAATAACAGACTCATTGCCTTCTGTGTGCACCACAGTGTTTCGTCCTTTATTATCACCTGTACCTTTCCTTCTTCATTAGGCAGATTGTAAAGTACAAATTGTATTTCGTTATTCATACAGTCTTATTTATGTTTTTTTGCAATAAATTGTATACTCATATATTATCCAACAATTATATCCTGCATACTTACCTCGTTCAAGTAAATATGCAAATATAAGGTAAGTATTTTAATTATCAATATCTTAACAACGCAGTTCAGAGAGATCAATGAAGAATAACAACGATTGGATTACCATCCTCTTCAACTCCCAACCGGTTCATATTCTCTCTGCTCAGTTCATCAGCCTGCAATAAGCCTATAAAACAACCGTCGGAACTGACTCCCCTGATTTGAATGTGCTGATTTTTTTTCCTGTCCAACAGGCTATCTCCTTTTAAAATCAAAATATGTTCTTCATTTTTATCATAAAAGCCACAATAAGGCAAACTATTTTTATCGTTATATAAGCCCGTATGAAAATGGAAATAAATATATTGCGCATTTTCCAATACATAATCTATGGCAATTCTTTTTTCACACCCCGAGGTCTCAAATTGTCTTTCCTCATTCCAATGCCACTTTCCAAGTTCAAAAACCTTATAAGGAGTAAGTCCCTTTTCCGAAACAGTATAAATCGTATCGTTGAAAGCTTGCTTCACTTTAATTATATCGTCTGTTTTCCAAAGTGAAGGACTATTTACCGCAACATAAGATCTCCGGTCTCCCACAATAGTAGCCATCGTTAAGTCCCCACCGTAAGAGACATAACCTCCCAAAAGAGTTGAAACAGATTGTACCTCATTCGCAGGAAGCAAAGCAGAATTCCATGTAGCAATTTTGACCAAAGACATGGTACTTGTATCAATACAAAAAACAGAAGGCTTTTCTTGTGAAAGCTTCAACTTGTTGTGTCCCCAAATCTTATCCGAATCTATTAAAAAATAATTTTGGGATAAATTACAGCAAGCCTCCTCTGGTAACTGAACTTTCCCCTTGTAATCACCATCAAAACCATACAACAGGAAATCATTATGCCAACCTAAAAAATAAACGATTTTCCGGACATTATCCGTCCAGTAGTTTAGTTTCCCCCATGAATCTTTAGCATATCCTTCCGGGTCCGTACCGACATGACCAATATCCCGAATATAACGTCCCGTAACGCGGTCAAAAAACTTCAAATTTTGATTGGCAGAAGAAATCAGAATAATACTATCCAAAACCACAATATCCGGCCACTGACCCACAAGAGACTGGTTATTTGTTTCTAAAGGGACATAAGTTATGTCAGGGAATAAGTTTTGAACGGATAGTTCTTCAACCGGTTTAGTCATACCCTCCGCAACATTAATTGTATCCTTGTCCTGACTGCCCGAACATGAAACCATAACCGGAAGTATAGCATAGAGCATTTTTATATACAACCGGAAGCAACCACAACTATTAAGAAAATCTATACAAGCATGACTGTAATTCTGCATATCGCAAAGTATATTAATTAAGTTCCCTTATCTGAAGTAACCAAACTGATTTAACGAAAACAAGTACCAATGTATAATAAAAATCTTGAATTTGCAAGTTTTAGGTGAAAACCTTGCAAAACTTTCAATGACATTTCTTCCATTTATCGAAGTTAATCACACTAAATATCGGATTTTATCGAAGTTAAATAAGCCAGTTTCAAGAATATATCGAAGTTTACATCCTTAAAAATTGGATTTTATCGAAGCTTTACTACCTTTGTAGTTTCAAAATCAAGTACTTATGAATTCAAGAAAACTGCTTACTGTATTCTCTGATCAGAAAGAAGAACTTCTGATTAATAATATGACACAGTTGTGTACAAGATTGGAAGAAAAGCAACTTTCACTAACCAGTAATCTCGCCCAGATAGTAATTGGTGTTAGAAGAAGTGGCAAATCAACATTATGCGGAAAATTCATCCGCCAGAATCATGTTGAATTTGCTTATGTCAATTTTGATGATGACCGTTTGGAAGAGTTAAAGTCTACTGACTTTGATAATGTTCTTGATGCACTATATCAAATATATGGAAATTTCAAGTATCTATTTTTGGACGAAGTTCAGAACATAAAAGGTTGGCAACTATTTGTAAACAGAATGCTGCGTCAGAAGGTTCATCTATTTATAACGGGCTCCAATTCCAAATTGCTAAGTAGTGAATTAACCACCCATCTGACAGGAAGACACAACAAGATAGAGCTTTATCCTTTCTCATTTTCAGAATATGGTTCAATGAAAGGTGTTGAGCTCCATTCGCTATCTACTAAGGCAAAAGCGTTGCGAAAGAAAGCCCTCAATGAATACTTGCTTGATGGCGGTTTTCCAGAGCTCATGAATGAGCAGAACAAACGAGGTTATATAGAAGCTCTTCTCAATTCAATTATCAAGAATGATATAGCCAAAAGGTTTAGGATAAAATATATTGAAGTGTTGCGCCGATTGGCGGCATACCTCTCTGATAATTTCTGCCAGGAGTTTGTTGCATCAGAACTTGCAAAGATGTTTGGCGTTTCCGATCATACTATAGAGAACTACTATTCATATCTGAAAGAAGCTTTCCTACTACAAGGTGTTCACAAGTTCTCTTATAAAAGTAAGGAACGTGTCCGCAGTGAAAAAGTGTATGTGGTCGATTTGGCTTTTATTTCTGAGAGAGAGGGTATTTTTTCCACAGAAAATCTTGGTTGGAGGTTGGAAAACGTCGTTTATATAGAACTGTTACGTCGTTTCCGTCCTCAATACACAGATGTCTTTTACTATCGCGACAAGCAGTGGGAAGTAGATTTCGTAATAGCCAAAGAAGGAAAAGTAGAGCAATTGATACAGGTATCTTATGACGTAAGTGCCGAGAAAACATTAAGGCGTGAGATTAGTGGACTTGTCAGGGCTGCTGAAATGTTCAAATGCGAGAATCTTTTTTTGATAAACTTTGATACTGAGCAAGATTTCGAGAAGAATGGCCATACTATCCATGTAGTTCCAGCAACTGAATGGTTAGTTGATTAAAGCTAGAATAATTATTCCATCATGATTATATAGAGCAATTGATACAGTCTACAAGATATAAGCACAAGGTATTCTTGGAAAAGTGGCAGAAAACGCATCTATTTATCTTGGAAAAAAGGAAAAATTATGGTATTTTTGTCTTGGAAAAGCGGAAAAGCAACTATTTACCGCTGAAAATAAGTCGAAGAAACCATGCTGAAAAGAAAGATTGATTCTTACATTAAGCGTTATTACGAGACGACTCGTAATGCCCTGCTTATTACCGGTGCACGCCAAATCGGTAAAACTTATTCCATTCGAGAATTTGGTAAGTCGTTCAAGAGTTTTATAGAAATAAACTTCATTGAAAATCCCGAAGCAATGGAAGTTTTCAAGGATACAAAGAGCAGCGCAGACATATTGCTTCGCTTGTCAGCCATAACTACAACTCCATTGATTAAAGGAGAAACGCTCATCTTCTTCGATGAAGTGCAAAAATGCCCTGAAATGGTTACCGCTATCAAATTTTTGGTAGATGAAGGCTCGTATCGCTATGTCCTAAGTGGATCATTGCTTGGTGTTGAATTAAAGGACTTGCGTTCGGAACCTGTAGGATATATGGGAATTAAGGACATGTATCCACTCGACTTTGAGGAGTTTATTTCATGTGTGGGCATCAATGATAAAATAATAGCCGCTCTGCGTAACGCTTGGGAGACCCGCGTAGAGGTGGATAAGTTCATCCACTCTAAAATCATGGAACTATTCCGTTTGTATTTGGTTGTGGGAGGTATGCCTGCCGCTGTGAGCAAATACATCGAGAGCAACAACCTGCAAGAGGTAATGGCTGTGCAACAGGATGTCATCCGTCTGTACAAACGTGACATTGCCCAATATGATCCCGATAACAAACTTTATATAGAAGAAATTTTCAATCTCATTCCACCTGAGCTCAATGCTAAAAATAAACGGTTTATCTTAAAACGTCTCAACGAGAATGCCAAGTTTGAACGTTATCAAAACAGTTTCTTGTGGTTAAAAAACGCAGGTGTTGCGCTACCTGTTTATAATGTAGAAGAACCTAAGATGCCCTTATTACTAGCTCGCTCGCGCAATTTATTTAAACTTTTCCAAAGCGACATAGGTTTGCTTGCTGCTCAATATGCCGCAGGTATTCAGTTACGGATCATCAAGGGTGAGAAGAATATTAATTTTGGCTCGATATACGAAAACGCAGTAGCGCAAGAATTAGTGACGCATGGCATAGACCCCTATTATTATAACAATAAGAAGCGGGGGGAATTGGATTTCATCATAGAATTTGATAGTAAAGTACTCCCCATAGAGGTAAAATCTGGAAAAGATTATGAGTTGCATCGTGCCCTATCCAATATTATGGATTGTGAAGAGTACGAATTTCCCGAAGCTATAGTATTTTGCAATGATAATCTGCGAGTAGAAGGTAAGTTGGTGTATGCCCCTATTTATATGGTGATGTTCCTTGAAAAAAGCAATGCAGCACCAACTTATTACAAGGTTGATTTATCGATGTTACAGTAACCCGGACTTTGATCAGAATTACCTATATTTTGCATACTTACCTCATTCAAGTAAATATGCAAGTATAAGGTAAGCATTTTAATCATCAACAGCTTAATAACATATATTGAAAACATCACTTTGAACTTAATAGAATAAAATCTACCTTTGGCACTAAAATGTAGCCGATTATCAAAATGAAAACAAAACACTTATTTTTATTTCTATTCTTTCTGTTTGCTACATTTGCTTTCAGCAGCTGTAGCAATAATGATGAAGAATCCCATAAATTAGGAATTGAAGACCTACCGACATCCTCCCAAGAGTTTTTAACCAAATATTTTCCTGACAACAAGGTTGTTTCAGTCAGTCTTGATAATCCACAAGAATCATCCGACACCCGTTCCACAGAAGAAAACGTTACGGATAAAAAATTCTATTATGTACTGTTGGAAGGACAAATCTATATAAGCTTCAATCATGCCAATGGGATTTGGAAGAATATATCCGCCGAAGAGGGAATACCTTCATCCGCTACTAAAATATTGGATGAACATGTTTATAGAGAATTAATGCAAAAAGAATCCCAGGCAAAAGTTGTGCAACTCTCATCCTTCGACGAATATAATGCAATCATTACACTGAGTAATAAGCACAGCTATGCACAATCACAATTATTGGCATACGAAGGTACAACATTGGCTGATGTAAACGTTACTGATGAAAGTGCCAAACTTAAAATAGATGAATTTCTTAAACGTAATCAGCTTAATATGCCTACGACTCTAGGGCGGATATTTAAAATAACGGAAGAAGAGGGAATTGCTTACCGACTGTTTATTAAGAATGAGTTAGTGCTCAGTTTCAATGAAAAAGGCGAATGGATACATGCAGAAATAGAGAAAGAAGACGACAATACCAATGTAGTAGATCTTTTATCCAAAATAGCAGGTAATGAACTGCCAGCAAGCATTTCTGAAACAATTAAAACTCAAAACAACTTAGGAGATATAAGAATTATAGCACTTTATGGAAATGGGAAATATGGTCTCCGTTTTAAGAATAAAGATTTATTAGTAAATGAGAGCACAGGCATTGTATCTCCTCCTGTCTCATTGGCAAATAAAATAGCAGCCTATTTCGGCTCATCCTATAAGCTTGTCTATCCTGACGGGATGAGCATAGTCGGTCCCTATGAGTATGGTTATACATTTGTATACGACAATGATAATAAAGACAATATATCTATTGAGCTGACTCAAGATGGCATATGGGCGAAAATTAGCGCATCCCATATCGCAGAAAATCTTAAAGTGACACCACTAAGTCTGCCTTCAAAAATAATAGAATTGCTTCCCGCGAAAACAGTTGATTATCTCAACCAGAGCTATCAGAATGGACATATTTATACACTAAGACACCAAAACAACGAATACAATGTATATGTAGACCAGCAATACTCACTTTATTTTGATGAAGAAGGTACATTCTTACGGCAAGATAGTTAAGAGAGATGCGATGGAAGGAACATTGTTTCCATAAGGTATTCTTGAAAAAGTGGCAGAAAATACATCTATTTATCTTGGAAAAAAGGAAGAATTACGGTATTTTGTCTTAGAAAAGCGGAAAACAAACTATTTACTGCTTGTAAAACAAAAGAGAGCAAAAAGTAATAAAAATTATAACAGATTAGATTACACCCATTTTTTTCATGTATCTTTGCAATAGCATAATACAATGAAAAAGATGAGAGAAACTAGTAGATTTTTTATTCTGTTCCTTCTACTGATGTCGTTTTTCTTTTCGTGCAACCACCACGACACAAAGGAAGACCACCTGATGAGCGATGCGGAAAAAATTGTAGAAGCCTATCCCGATAGTGCGGCAGGATTACTTGATTCTATTAAACCTAAACAACTAAATAAGAAACGTTACCATCGCTACATGCTACTCCTATTGCAGGCAAAAGACAAAAGCTATCAAGACATCACTACCGACACCGCCATCTTCGATACCAAAAGCTATTATGTTCACAAACAGGACCTACCTAATGCCGCTATGGCCGCCTACTATTGCGGGCGTCTTAGATATGAGCAAAAAAATTACAAAAAAGCAATGTCACAATATCTGGAAGCCGAAAAATATGCGACTTCCATTGCTAACGTCAACCTGAAAGCATTGATTCAAAGTGCCATGGGAGCCGCATTATCAGATCAGATGTTGTCTGTTCAAGCATTACCACGGTTCCAGCAAGCCGCCATGTATTTTCGACAGGCAGGAAATGAAAAGAACGAAATGATTTCCTACCAGTTAATTGGGCATAGCCTTCTCGTCAAGGAACAAACGGATAGTGCTCTATTTTACTTCAATAAAGCTCTGCAAATAGCACAAAAGTGTAAATACATTGCTAACATTGCAGGAATTGAGCAAAACATAGGCATACTCTATAAAGAAGTAAAAGGTGACAATGATATGGCGAAAAAACACTTTTTTAATGCTATGCAATATATGGAAGGTAACGACTATTCCAGAATATGCCTAAAACTAGCAGGCATATATAGTAACCAAAATCAAAAAGATTCTGCAGAGTGGTATATGCAACAATCATATACACACATACAGGACAAAGATGATTCATACCTGATGGCCGACATTTACATGGTAAGTGCTTCTATAAAAGAGAAGGAACAAAACTATAAAGCAGCTCTACAAAATTACAAAATATATAGCGACTATGTCGATTCAATTTATGGACAAACTAAAGATGCAGCGTTGCTTAATATGGAAAAAAAATATAAGTTTGAGCAATTAACCAATAAGAACATGACATTAGCTCTGGAGAAACAAAAAATAAAATTCTACTCTTCTATTGGAATCATTTTATCCCTGATCGGATTGCTCTTCTATTATAGGAAATACTCGCTAAGCAAAAAACGTGAATTAGAAGCCGAGCAAAAAATATATCATCTTATGGATATGGCGAAAAGTTTCGATGAAAAGGAAGTCTCTTTTCGAAATGTATTACTTCATCAGTTTGACATTATAAAAAAGACGGCAACTTTGAAAAATTATATTCATAAAGAAGATGAAAGCTCCGGAAGACTACTGAAAAAGTTTAATGAAATCATTTATGGTGAAGAAGGACTAAACTGGGACATTCTATACAAAAGCATCAACGAATTACATAACGGCTTCTTTGACCGTTTACGAGAAAAATGTCCCAATTTGAATGAAGATGAGTTCCGCATTTGTTGTTTAACCTATACCAACTTTAGCAGTGATGAAATCTCTATTATCATGGGGCTGAGTGTCAACACCATTCAAATGAAAAGATCAACTATTCGAAAAAGACTAAATATCCCACCAATGGGAAATATCCAACGCTTTTTAAATGAAAATTTATCTCATACTTAATCCAAAAGGTCACTCTATTCCAACAAAAAGCTATATCACACCTATATTGTACAGTAAAGATCCTATTGATAATCAATAGGATACATCATAACATATTCTGCAAAAAGCTATATCATAGCAATATACTATTCTTTCCTTAAATTAAAACCTATAATTTTGCCAGATAACAGTTAAATATATTTTATGGTAAGATTTATTTTATATTGCATTTTATCACTTTATCACTGTTCCTCTATCCTGCCTCTGCCAAAGAACGTAATATCTTATCGAGTAATGGCAAAAAAGAGACGGATGGCAAATTCATACACTATAATCGGATTATAACTTAGATAACAATGAAACTAAAAAAATTATTCAACATCTCTTTATTATGTTTTTGTTTTTTGAATATTATTAGCTGTTCAGACGACAACGATGATGACAATAATGTCTATTTAAAAACCGAAGACTTATATCAAACAGTTTGGAGAGGAACATTCAATGATCCTAACCTACATCCATCACCAGCAGACATTGGGTTGGAATTTACTACAAAAACGGAAGGCAAAGGTAATTATCGTTATCCAGAAGGAGATGGAGGTGCGGGGCCAATAGTATTTACTTATGGAATAGAAGGTAAAATCATACACCTACATGCAAGCATTATAATACCAGGCGATTATACTGTCATAAAATATAATAAAAGAGATTTAATTATGCAGAAAAATCTTTCGAGTGCAGATGGAAAGTCCGTTGCGACTCTAACTTTAACCAGAGTGAACTGATTTTTAAGATTAATAAATTGAATAAGAAGGGGGCGATATGCTCTCTTCTTATTTTATATTTAATAAATGTAGCAGATAAAAGAATTAAAACAGAAATATGAAACTAAAAAAAATATTAGGCATCTCTTTAGTATGCTTTTGCTTTTTGAATATCATTAGTTGTTCACAGGAAAACAAAACGACCGAAGCAGTAGTAATACATGACCAGATAACCGGCGATATTGTAAAAAGCCCCCTAACTCTTAGCTATCCACATGCGGCAGGGTACAACTTTTACATAACAGGAGGTAGCGGTCCCTACAACATAAACAATGAAAACCCGGAAGTTGCCCGGATAGAACTTTATAATGAAAATTATATCAAAGTTATACCCACCCAAACAGGGAATGTTAAACTCTATGTTACAGATGAGCTAAAGAACTCAGTTATATGTGACATGCACTTTGCATACTCAGAGCTAAAATATACAGTATGCTATCTTTATTATGAAATCACGGGAGACATTACTGATAAACAGAAACAAGAGATTATCTCAAAAGTAGTTTCTAACCTTCCACAAGAAGGAGGAGGATATAAATTTGTATATCTGGATGAAGAACGAACATCAGGTAACGCCTTTATCTATAAAACTGAATTCAATAAAGTGCCGATAGAGGGTATTTTAAAAAATGAAGATCCTGATAGTTTTGTCATTACAGCAGACAATGAAACGAGAACTTTTCATCTCGGCACTTGGGACCCTACAAGAATGATCAATAATCAACCGGAAGCATTTATGGAAGATGTCACTTCCGATTTCAAGCCGGATTATCCCAAACTGGAAGTGGTACGCACCTATCAATATTTAAAAGAACAATAAAGAAGATCTGATTTTGGAACTATAGAATACAAACGAAATCGATATTTACAGTAATCATGCAGTAAATTTCGATTAAGCAAATAGCAAAATAGGAGGATATCTTCACCTTATTCGAAATTTACTGTATATTTGCAATAAATTTCGAATAATATGGCAGATTACATTAGCAGAGATATCTACTTACAAAAACTCATTCATCGGAGAGGGAACAATCAGATAAAGATAATCACAGGGCCACGTCGGTGCGGCAAGTCATGGCTGTTAAAAAAGATATATCGTAGCTATCTGATAAAAGATGGAATCTCCCCAGAAAATATCATCATGGTATCATTCGACATTGATGATGAGATAATGGAAGAAAATCTCACTAATTCCCAAGCACTGAAATCATTTCTTTATAAACAAATTACAGATAAGGAACAGACATATTATGTCTTTCTTGATGAGATACAGGAAGTAGATGGTTTTGAACGCATTGTCAATGGACTTAATGCCCATGAAAACGTTGATGTGTATATAACTGGCAATAATTCAAAGCTACTTTCAAAGGACATTAATACCATCTTCAGAGGACGAGGTGACGAAGTAAGAATCTATCCACTTACTTTCAAGGAGTTCTGCACTAACCGACAAGAGCCAACAAGTGAACTATGGAAAGAATATTATACTTACGGCGGAATGCCTGCTTTATTACAACAACACACTTCTGAACAAAAGATAAATTATCTCAACCACCTTTGGAATAAAACATATCTTGATGACGTCATCGAAAGGAACCACATTAAGAACCGTCAGGCGTTGGAAAGTGTGGTTGATACCTTATGTTCGGCAATTGGGTCACTCACCAATCCCAGCCGGATTTCAAACACGTTGAAAAGCATACAGCATACAAAAATAGATGATGAAACGGTCAGCGATTATCTCGCTTATCTGGAAGATGCCTTTTTGTTTGAAGGAGCAAAAAGATACAATATCAAAGGCCATAAATACTACGAGTCAATCAAAAAATACTATTCAGTCGACATTGGTCTTAGAAACGCCAAACTGAACTTCCGACAACAAGAAATTACACATATCATGGAAAATGTCATCTATAACGAATTGCGTGTTCGTGGATACTTGGTAGATGTTGGAGTAGTTGAATTACGAAGAATGGTAGATAATAAATCAAAGTATGTCCAATTGGAAGTGGACTTTATCGCCACCAATGGCATGGAAAAATATTATATCCAATCAGCTTATGCCATGCATGACGACCAAAAACGCGAACAGGAAACTCTCTCATTAAAGAAGATAGACGACTCATTCCGCAAGATCGTCATTGTTGGAGATGACATTGCCAGCTATATAGATGAAAGTGGCATAACTTATATGGGACTATTTCAGTTTCTCAAAGGAGATAAAATTTGAATGCATCTTATTCCTAAGGAAACTCTCAACTATCCAGTTCAAATGAAATGTACCCCTAATAAATGAAGTGCATTTCCGAAATGAATAATATTTCTTCCATTAGCATACAAAACTAAAATAAAAATATATATATTTGTGCCTATACAAATACTTCGTTATTAGCAAATTATTTTATGGGCAGAAAACTTGTTTTTGATCGGTTTTCACAGCAGGCTCTTCAGACCCTGCATCGGTATCGTGCCGTAATGTTCAGCCCTACCGTTTATTCATGTTTGTAACAGGGAATGATTTTATAATTTAGTTCTTTTCACTTTTTAAACATGAATAATTTATTATGGATAATCTACCTACCTTGGAAGAAGTAAGGGAGTGGGTGCTGAAATTGTACACCACATCTGAAGATGTTATTACTGACGAAGAACGCAGAGAGCAGCATAAATACGCGGTCATGGTGCAACGCCCGCAAGATAAAAAGTTTCTGGTAAAGATGCTCGATGAGTCTTCGCAGATACGCGACCGCAAGAAATTGGCCATGCGCATCAAGACTTTAATAGACTGTTACGGAGTGCCTAAGTTCTTAAATAAACGTGACGCATTTCTTTTCAACCTATACCGTTCCTTTGGACATTATTTCGATTTTATCGCCATCCCCGTTATCAAGAAAAGACTGAGGATGGATACCTCTAAAGTCATTCTCAATGAGGAACGTCCCAAGTTGACCAAACATCTGGAGACCCGTTCCAAACAGAAAATAGGACAAAATGTAAATCTGCTGGGTGAAGTGGTGCTGGGCAACGGAGAGGCAGATCACCGTTATCACCATTATCTTGAGGCATTGGAAGCCCCCGACATTAACTATATTTCCGTGAAGATATCGGGTATCTATGCCCAGACGCATGCACTGAACTACGAAGAAAGCTTTCCCGAGCTGGTAAACCGGATGTCCGCCCTCTACCAAAAGGCTATGGATTTTCCTTATGTAGATGAAAAAGGGGGGAAACAGGCCAAGTTTGTCAATCTGGATATGGAAGAGTATAAAGATGCGCACTTCACCATGCGTTTGTTTAAGGCCGTACTCAGTAAGCCGGAATTTAAAAATTATTCGGCGGGAATTGTGGTACAGGCTTACTTACCGGATGCCTACGGATTTCAAAGCGAACTGCTGGATTTCGCCAAAGCGCGTGTGGCTAACGGAGGTGCTCCCATCAAGATGCGCATTGTAAAAGGATGCAACCTAGAAATGGAAACGGTTGGCTCTTCTCTGCGTGGTTGGCCCAATCCGGTCCGTCCCACCAAAACGGAGGTGGATGCCAACTACCTGCACTTGCTGGAACGGGCACTGCAACCCGAAAATGCCAAAGCGCTTCACATCGGAGTCGCTTCACACAATTTATTCACCATTGCCTATGCTTACCTACTCAGCCGGAAGCTGGGAAGTTCGGAGTACATGACTTTCGAAATGCTTGAAGGTATGGCGGATCATGTATGGCGGGCACAGTCACAGTTGGGCAATCACGTCATTCTCTATGCCCCGGTGGTTAAAGACGAGCATTTCCTGAATGCCGTATCCTATCTGGTACGACGGATGGACGAAAACACGGCCCCGGATAATTTCCTGACCCACTCCTTCAACCTGAAACCGGATACCGACACCTGGAACTTCCTGCAAAATCAGTTTGAAGAGGCTTATCGCATGAAAGATCACATCACCCACGTGCCGACACGCACACAAAACCGGCTTAAACCTTATGTTCCGGTACTTCCTTCGGATGTGATGAAAAACGAACCGGATACGGACTTTGATTTACCGGTCAATCAGGAATGGGTACGTACTATTTTTTCCAAGTGGAAGAAGACCACAAAAGATACTCCTGAAATTATTCCGCTGCAGATTGGTGCGGAGACAGTGATTTGTGAGAAACGTCATAAATATATGGACCGTTGCCAAGACGACGAAGTGTGCGTATGCGAAATGTCGCAAGCCAATACGGAACAAATGAAGAAGATCATTGAGATTGCCGAAGCAGACCCGGCCGGATGGAGAAAAACAACGTTGGAAGAACGGCATAAAATAATGTATGAGGCGGCCAATCGGTTGGGCGATATGCGTGGTGACCTGATCGGTTGCATGTGTGCCGTAACCGGCAAAACAGTGGTGGAAGGAGATGTGGAAGTTTCCGAAGGAATTGACTATGCCCGCTTCTACACCACTTCCATGAAAGCGTTTGCCTCCTTGCCCGATGTGGATATTACTCCCAAGGGAACAGTACTAGTCATTTCACCCTGGAACTTCCCTTGTGCCATTCCCATTGGAGGAATTGTAGCGGGATTGTCAGGTGGAAATACGGTGATATTGAAGCCTGCTACGGTAGCGGCTCCTGTGGCACAATTGTTCGCAAAAGCATTTTGGGAAGCCGGCGTACCGAAAGAGGCCCTGCAAGTTGTAATCACCGACCGGGAAGCCTTGTCCGTGCTGACCACGGCGCCCGCCATCAAACATATCATATTAACGGGAGGTACCGACACAGCTCAGAACATTGCACGAAGCAATCCAGCCACCCCGCTTTCCGCCGAAACAGGAGGAAAGAACGCAATGATCCTGACAGCCTCAGGCGACCGCGATCATGCCATTATGAACGCAGTAGCTTCTGCATTCGGCAATGCCGGACAGAAATGTTCCGCTTGCTCCCTGCTATTAGTGGAACGTTCGGTTTACGAAGACGAGAAATTCCAAAGCAAGCTGAAAGATGCAGCTACAAGCATGAAAGTAGGTAGTGTGTGGAACTCCGGCAATGTAGTAGGTCCCATGATAACCAACAGGAACGAAAAGTTACTCCACGCGTTGGAGCTTGAATCAGGTGAATCGTGGCTGGTGGAGCCCCGCTTCCTTGACAAAAATAAATATGTACTTGCACCTACTGTGAAATGGGGAGTGAAGCCCGGTAGCTATTCGTTCCGTACGGAACTGTTCGGCCCCATGCTCAGCGTAGTGTGTATTGAAAATCTGCAAGAAGGCATTCAATTGGTAAACAGCCTCGACTATGGCTTGACTTCCGGCCTGCAAAGTCTCGACGAAGGAGAACAGAAGCTTTGGAAGAATACCATTATGGCAGGAAATCTCTATATCAACCGCGGCATAACGGGCGCAATAGTCAACCGTCAGCCGTTTGGAGGCATGAAGTTATCAGCATTCGGAGGCGGGGTCAAAGCCGGAGGTCCCAACTATTGCTCATGCTTTGTCCGGATAGTAGACAAAACAGACAGTGTCACCGACTACAAACAGAGTTACATAAAAGCGTATGAGGAAGAATTCTACCACGCCCGCGATATCAATAACCTGTATGGCGAGCAAAATGTATTCCGTTATCTTCCGCTGAAAAGCATGGTGCTCCGCTTGTTCCCGGATGACAGCAATGCGGCGGCGCAACAGATTGCCTTTGCAGCCAAGACCTGCCATACTCCGCTCACCATCAGCTACGATCCGGCCGAAGAAGATCGCGCATCAGCCCTATCTTCAACCGGATGTTCATTAAAGGCGGAAAACTTGCAGGAATTTCTAAAAACCATGAAAGATTATGAACGCGTCCGTACGTGCAGTGCCAATATTCCGATGGAAATGTTTGTAGAAGCTGCACAAGCAGATAAATATATCGCCACCGCTCCTCCTGTAAAAGACGGGCGCGTGGAGCTCATCCATTACATTAAGGAACAAAGCATCTCGTTTGAATACCATCGCTATGGCAGCATATCGGAGATGCCTCCCATAGAATAAAACAAGATAATGAAAGTTACACTTATTCGCACCGACCATGAAACCGGCAAAGAAGCTTTCAGTACAATAAGTACTGACACATTAATAGAAAAAATAAAAGTAGAGAACAAAGCGGGATACATTTCAACCCTGCGTAGTTTGATACCACGCATCACAGGCACAGGTGCCCACTATGAGCATATGGACAAATTGCCACGTATCTATCCGACGGCAGAATATATCCACACCAAAGACAAAGAAAGGTGGATAAAAACCTACAACGGGCTGGTCCAACTGGAAGTCAACCAGCTGGCAAGCATAGCTGAAGTAGAATTGGCAAAGCACCAGGCTGCGTTGCTCCCGCAAACCTTTGCCGCTTTTTGTGGAAGTAGCGAACGAAGTGTCAAGATATGGGTGTGCTTTGCTTTACCTGATGGTTCCCAGCCCGACGAAAAGGATAAAATAGCGTTATTCCATGCCGCCGCGTATCGGTTGGCTGTGAACTGTTATCAGCCTCTACTCCCTTTCGCTATTACCTTGAAAGACCCGTCGTACAATCAGAGTTGTCGTATGACACTAGATAAAACTCCCTACTACAACCCTACTGCTGTTCCCTTTTGTCTGGAACAACCTCTATCCCTGCCTGAAGAAATAACCTTCAGGCAGCGGAAACAGGCGGAGAAAAATCCCTTACTGCGGATGGAGCCCGGCTACCCTACGTCAAAGACTTTCTCTATGCTTTTTGAAGCAGCCCTTGAACGTGCTTTCGAAGAAGTGGGAAAATGGAAGTGGGGTGATGATTTAAAACCGCTATTGTCTCTTATTGCCAAACACTGCTACAAGGCAGGCATCCCCGAAGAGGAAGTGGTACGTCAGGTATTGATGCACTTTTACCACGAAACAGACGAAGCCATTGTCCGCCCCACCCTGCACAACCTCTACCGGGAACACAAGGGTTTTGGGACACGCAGCAGCATGACGCATGAACAGGAAACAGCTTTCCGCCTTGAAGAATTTATGAACCGCCGTTACGAGTTCCGTTACAACACCGTGCTCGATGAATTGGAATACCGCCAGCGGGACTCCATTCACTTTCACTTCCGCCCCGCCGGACAAAGAGTGAGGAGCAGTATTGCACTAAATGCATTGAAAGAGGGAATTCGTGTATGGGACCGGGACGTGGCACGCTATCTCAATTCAGACTACATTCCACTTTACAACCCCATTGAAGAGTACCTGAACGATACCGGACACTGGGATGGGAAAGACCGTATCAGCGCACTGGCTAATCTCGTTCCCTGCGAAAATCCGCATTGGCAGAAACTGTTCTACCGCTGGTTTCTTAGCATGGTGGCCCATTGGCAAAACATTGACAAACAGCATGGAAACAATACTTCCCCCTTGCTGGTGGGGCCGCAAGGTTACCGGAAATCCACATTCTGCCGTATCCTTCTTCCTCCCGAACTGCGTTTCGGTTACGCCGACAGCATTGATTTCAAGAGTAAAAAGGATGCGGAACGAAGTCTGGGCCGCTTCTTTCTAATCAACATCGATGAGTTCGACCAGATCAGTGTCAGCCAGCAGGGCTTCCTGAAACACTTACTGCAGAAACCGGTTGCCAACTTGCGCAAACCTTACGGGACTGCCATTCAGGAAATACGCCGTTACGCCTCCTTCATAGGCACCAGTAACCAAAAGGATTTGTTGACCGACCCTTCGGGCAGTCGCCGCTTTATCTGTATTGAAGTGACCGGTCCCATCAATACCAACGTCACCATCAACTACCGCCAACTCTATGCCCAGGCCGTAGATGCCATTGCAGGGGGCGAGCGTTACTGGCTCGACGATTCCGAAGAAAGCATCTTGAAACAAGCCAATCAGGAATTTGAGCAACCCACTCCACTGGAACAACTCTTTCTTTGCCATTTTCGCGCTGCTGAAACAGAAGAGGAAGGGGTATGGATGACACCTATGGAAATCTTATCCTTCCTGCAGACAAAGACCAAGGACCGGCTGTCCATCAACAAAGTAGCCTATTTCGGGCGTACACTCCGCAAGCTCGACATTGTCAGCCGGAGAAGAAACAGGGGAACGGAATACCACATCGTAAATATTGATAATAATGAATGATACAAGCTCTTTTTAGGAAGAAACAAACCTTTTTCATACCTTTGCACCTCAAATCAACTGGAAATGGAAAAAGAAAGTCAAGTCATATTCGATCGTAACGTCATAGAGTTCGTCACTGTTGCTGCGGAATTCTGCAAATTTCTGGAGCAGAGTGAAGATATGAAACGTTCCGCATTTGTCGATACTACCTTAAAGATACTTCCACTACTATATATCAAAGCTGAAATGCTGCCCGACTGCGAAATGATAGGCGAAGAAACACCTGAAAACTACGTAACGGAAGAAACTTACGAAGTACTTCGCATTAACCTCTCAAATATTCTGGCCGAAAAAGATGATTATCTTGATGTCTTTATACAGGACATGCAATATAGCGACCAGCCTATTAAAAAGAGCATTGCTGAAGACTTGGCGGACATTTACCAGGATATCAAAGATTTCATTTTCGTCTTCCAATTGGGGTTGAATGAAACCATGAATGATTCGCTGGCCATTTGTCAGGAACATTTCAAGGAATTCTGGGGACAAACATTAGTCAATACCCTGCGTGCCTTGCACGACGTAAAATATAATCAGCCGGATAACGAAGAGGAAATCTCTGATACAGATAGTGAAGAAAAACATGCCGGTCATTTTCACCATCATCACTGCAAGGATGAAGAGTGTCATTGCGGGAACGATTGTGATGATGACTGTGACTGCAATTGCAACGATGATGATTGCCATTGCCACGGTGATCACCACGACTAAATCATATAATTATGATTATAAAGAGAAACATTGACAAAGAAGATTTAAAGAATATGCCCAAAGCGGCTTTCCCCGGAAAAATTCATATTATTCAAACTTCCAGGGAAATAGAAAAAGCCATTGCTTATCTAAGTAAATGTCCGTTATTAGGTATTGACAGCGAAACCCGACCCTCCTTCACCAAAGGACAATCGCATAAAGTTGCACTTCTGCAAATTTCTTCCAATGATCACTGTTTCCTTTTCCGGATTAATCAGACTGATTTAACCGCCTCCATCATTTCATTACTCGAAGACCCCTCAATAATAAAAATAGGTCTTTCGCTGCGAGATGATTTCACCATGTTACATAAACGTGCTGCATTTGAACAACGCAATTGTATTGAACTGCAGGAATATGTTCGTGAATTTGGCATTCAGGATAAAAGCCTGCAAAAAATATACGCCATTCTTTTCAGAGAAAAAATATCCAAATCACAACGTTTATCCAATTGGGAAGCAGAAACGCTGACGGAATCCCAGCAACTCTATGCAGCCACAGACGCATGGGCATGCCTTAAAATATACAACTACCTTCAGGAACTGAAAAGTTCGGGAGACTATCAACTAGCCCCTCAAGAAGAAGAAGAAAAAAAAGAAACGATCATCAAATAAAAACGCGATATTTCATGCATAAAGTCTATCTTAAATCTGGCAAAGAAGAATCATTGAAACGATTCCATCCGTGGGTTTTTTCGGGAGCCATTGCTTCCATTGAAGGAAAAGTACAAGAAGGTGAAGTCGTAGAAGTATATACTTCTAAAAAAGAATTTATTGCAAAAGGCCATTATCAGATTGGAAGCATAGCCGTACGCGTACTTTCTTTTCTTCAGGACGAAACCATTGACCTGGATTTTTGGAAACGTAAGCTACATATAGCTTATGATATGCGCCGGAGCATCGGACTCACCACCAATCCTGCCAACAACACCTACCGCTTAGTACACGGCGAAGGAGATAACCTGCCGGGATTAGTAATTGACGTCTATGCCAAAACGGCCGTTATGCAAGCTCATTCCGCCGGCATGCATCTCGAGCGCATGACGATTGCAGAAGCGTTGTCCGAAATAATGGAAGGTAAAATAGAGAATATTTACTACAAGTCGGAAACGACCTTACCTTATAAAGCGGATTTGTATCCCGAGAATGGTTTCTTAAAAGGAGGAAGTACAGATAATATCGCTCAGGAATACGGTCTGAAATTCCATATAGACTGGTTAAAGGGGCAAAAGACCGGTTTCTTTGTAGATCAACGTGAAAACCGGGCTTTGCTGGAACGCTATGCTCCCGGACGCTCCGTATTGAATATGTTTTGTTATACCGGCGGCTTTTCGGTTTATGCTATGCGCGGTAATGCCAAATTAGTACATTCGGTAGACAGCTCCGCTAAGGCAATAGCCTTGACGAACAATAACATTGAACTAAACTTCCCCGATGATACCCGGCATACAGCCTTTGCAGAAGATGCCTTTAAATATCTGGACCAAATGGGAGATCAATATGACCTTATTGTACTTGACCCACCGGCATTTGCCAAACATCGTGATGCACTACGCAATGCACTCCAAGGCTACCGGAAACTAAACCTGAAAGCTTTCGAGAAGATTAAGCCGGGTGGCATCTTATTCACCTTCTCCTGTTCCCAGGCCGTTAGTAAGGAAAATTTTCGAACCACTGTATTTACAGCAGCAGCTATGTCGGGACGTAGCGTACGTATTCTGCATCAATTGACTCAACCTGCAGACCATCCGGTAAACATTTATCATCCCGAAGGAGAATACTTAAAAGGGTTGGTTCTTTACGTAGAATAAAAGAATAAGTTAAAACAAGTTAATACAAACAGAAAAAACAAGAGAAACACATGTTATATAACATATAACAGTTATATTTGCACTGTGTTTTTCATGGTATTAGATTTAAGGTTATAAAGATTGGGTATCTGGGATAGATGCCCTTCTTTTTTATCCTCCCCTTCCCCACTACCTTTCCAATAAATTTCCTACATTTGCAACAATAATCAATTTTCTAAAAAGAAAACTACGTAAAGGAAAAAGCTATGAGCGTAAAGGTACGTTTAATCATCATGAACTTCCTACAATTTGCTGTATGGGGAGCTTATCTAACATCTATGGGCAGTTATTTGGTAAGTATAGGTTTAGCTGGTCGTATCGGGTTATTCTATGCCATGCAGGGAATTGTGTCCATGTTTATGCCGGCACTAATAGGAATTGTAGCCGATCGATGGATACCGGCACAACGATTATTGGGTGTTTGCCACTTTATAGCCGGCGCTTTTATGATAGCTACCGGATATTATGGAATGACAGCCGGACATGAGACGAACTTTTCCATACTATTCAGCCTTTACGCAATTAGCGTGGCCTTTTATATGCCAACATTGGCGTTATCCAATTCTGTTGCATTCTCAGTGTTGGACACTTCCGGCTTTGATACAATCAAAGCCTTTCCTCCTATCCGTATTTTCGGAACTATAGGTTTTATCTGTTCAATGTTGGCCGTAGATGCTTTAGGATACCAAGCCTCACACACCCAATTTTTTGTATCGGGAGGACTTGGAATACTACTTGCACTTTATGCTATAACTTTACCCCACTGTCCGGTCAGCAAGCAAAGTGAAAAGAAATCGCTGGTTGAAGCTTTTGGATTACGGGCCTTTACCTTGTTTAAAGATAAAAAAATGGCTATCTTCTTCATCTTTTCGATGTTGCTGGGGGTCTCTTTGCAAATAACAAACGGATTTGCAAATCCATTCATAACCAGTTTTAAAGCCATACCGGAATATGCTTCGTCTTTCGGTGCCAACCACGCCAATGCGTTGATCTCCATTTCACAATGCTCGGAAACCTTATGCATATTACTTATTCCCTTTTTCCTGAAAAAGTTTGGCATCAAGCAAGTTATGCTAATTGCCATGTTTGCCTGGGTATTGCGCTTCGGTCTGTTTGGAATAGGAAACCCCGGAAGTGGAGTATGGATGTTCATACTCTCCATGATCGTATATGGAGTGGCTTTTGACTTTTTCAATATTTCAGGCTCTCTATTTGTCAATAAAGAAACCGATAAAAATATTCGTTCCAGTGCTCAGGGACTGTTTATGCTAATGACTAATGGTTTGGGCGCTACAATCGGCACACTGGGAGCACAAGCTGTTGTTGATCACTTTACTTACTCTACGGAATTTGAAGGTAGCTTTTACACAGTAGGTGACTGGAGTAGCGTATGGTATATATTCAGTGGATATGCTTTAATGGTCGGCGTGCTATTTGCATTTATATTCAAATATAAACACCGTCCGGAAGAGTTAAAATAGTGTTTTAAAATGAATAAGAAAAAAGTAGAATTAGAAGTTTTAAATATTACCAATAGTCAGGAAGAAGCAGGTGCCTATGCGTTGATTCTGGGTGAAGTAAACGGCTCGCGGCAACTTCCGGTTATTATAGGTGCTGCGGAAGCTCAGGCCATGCTCATCGTATTGAAGGGTGTTGTTCCACCCAGACCTCTGACACACAATCTCTTTGCATCTTGCCTTGAAATTTTGGGGGTCAATATGGTGCGCGCACTTATCTATAAAGTGGATAATGGAGTATTCTACTCTTATATTTACTTAAAAGCAGACGGGACAATTATCAGAATGGATGCGCGGACCTCCGATGCCGTTGCTATGGCATTGCGCATGAAAGCTCCTATCTTTGTTTACGAAGAAATACTGGAGTCGGAACAGCTAAAAACGACGGAAGACTCCAAAGAAGCAACTACGGCTCCAATGGGCAATGGTTCCGATCCTCATATGGACGAATTTCTGCGTAAAGATAGCATTGACTTGCTGCAAGAGGCTTTACAAAAGGCCATAAAAGAAGAAAACTACGAACGCGCCGCCCAAATAAGGGATGAAATAGCCAAACGCAAAAAATAGTAAAACCACACCATGCACGTATTCTACACTCCTGACATAATGACTTCTGATGAGCTTCCGGAAGAAGAAGCGCAACATTGCACCCGCGTACTTCGCTTAAACATGGGAGATGAAATCTTGCTGACAGACGGTAAAGGTTATTTTTATCACGCCCGGATCAAGGCGGCTTCCAATAAGCATTGTTCGGTGGAAGTTTTAGAAAAGACATATCAAGAGCCCTTATGGAAAGGGCATTTGCACATTGCAATGGCTCCTACCAAGAATATGGATCGCACGGAATGGTTTATCGAAAAAGCCACGGAAATAGGATTTGATGAACTGACCTTTCTAAATTGCCGCTTTTCTGAGCGCAAGGTTATCAAAACAGAACGAATAACTAAAATACTGATTTCCGCTATAAAACAATCTCTAAAGGCACGCATGCCTATACTGAATGAAATGACGGACTTCAATAAATTCATTGCACAACCCTTTAACGGACAGAAATTCATTGCTCACTGTTATGATACGGAAAAAAAAGCTTTAAAAGATACCATTCGCAGAGATGAAGATGCATTGATTTTGATAGGTCCTGAAGGTGATTTTAGTGAGGAAGAAGTGAAAAAGGCCATTGACCAGGGATTTATCCCAATCACATTGGGGCCTTCAAGGTTACGTACGGAAACCGCCGCTTTAGTGGCATGCCATATCCTCAATCTATATAATCAATAAGACTTAAAACTAAAATGATATGAAAAAAAGGTTGTTTCCCTTTCTGACACTACTGGTAGTATTAACGGTATTGATTAGTGCATGTTCCCAAAAATTGGAATATACCAATGTTATCCCCCGGGATGCCAATGTTGTAATGACCATTCGTATGAAATCCTTAGCCGAAAAGGCAGGTTTCAATGATGAGACAAACGAAACAGCCCGCCAAAAGCTCAAGGATATGCTGAAAAGCGGACTGAGTGCTTCCGGTTTTCAACAAATAGAAAAAATAGTGGAAGAACCGGAGAAAGCAGGAATTGATGTAAATGTCCCCATTTACTTGTTCAGTTCCCCTGCATTGCCTTATATTGCCTTAGTATCCAAAGTTAGTAACAAAAATGACCTGCAAACCTTATTGGAGACACTGGAAAAAGAAAAGTTATGTTCGCCCATAGAAAAAGCAGACAACTATGAGTATACCGAAATAGGCAAACAGGCACTATTAGCTTTTAATTCTTCCGCTCTATTATGTGTTGCCTATAATAATATCAGTCAATCGGAAAATATCAAGCAGGCAATTGTACCTTTATTTAAGCAGGATGTAAAAAATAGTATTTGCTCCACGCCTATCTTCGAAAAACTACAAAAGAGCAAAGGGGATATCAGCTTGTTTTTCTCATCGACAAGTATACCGGAAACTTACCGCAAATTGACAGGATCGGTACTCCCACGAAGCAATAGTCAAAACGACTTGTCCATTTTAAGCAACCTTTCTTTTGAAAACGGAAAGATTCGAATGGAATGCGAATACCTCACTCAAAACGCAGAAACCCAAAAAGCAATAGAAAAATATTCGAATGCAATGCGTCCGATAAATAACACTTTCTTAGCTTATTTTCCCCAGTCAACCTTAGTGGTATTCAGTATGGGAATAAACGGGGAAAAGCTCTATGATGCATTACAAGGAAATGAAGAATTCCAATCTTTGTTCTCCAACCCCCAATCAAGCAATATCAAAAATATATTCAATGCTCTTCAGGGCGATTTAACCATTGGCTTAACCGGCGTTTCGCCCTATGGATCACCCGAATTTCTTGCTTATGCCAATATAAAAAACAAGAGTGCGATTGAACAGTTATATGAACGCAAGTCGGAATTAGGACTAAATGCAGGAGAAGACATCATTAAACTGGGCAATGATGAATATGCGTTCAAATCTCCCGAAATCAATTTCTTTTTCGGATTCCGGAATGACGCCTTGTACATAACCAATAACAAGCAATTGTATCAAACCAATAAGATGGAAGCCCCATCAGCCTTGAATACCGAATATGCCCCTGAAATAAAGGGTAAGAGAGCAGTACTAATTATAAATATGGAGTCCGTACTCAACATCCCCTTTGTAAAAGTGATGGTTGCATACGGAGGACCGGAATATACCGCATATCATTCTTTAGCAAATAAAATAGCTTATATTAAAACTTCGATAGACAGTCAGAACATAGAGATGACACTCCAACTAAAAAATAAAGATATAAATGCCTTAAAGCAAATAGTTGACTTTATAAAGGAATTTGCAGGCATCTAAACAGGAATAATAATGGAGACTATTCATTTACAACAGACCCTTCCTGAAGTTTTCGCCGGTCGTGACGCAATTACCTCGGATGTCTGGCATCAGGATCTCACTTTGAAAAAAGGAGAATTTTACTTGATTGAAGCAGCTTCCGGTACTGGGAAATCTTCTTTATGCAGTTATCTATACGGATACCGTCAAGACTATCAGGGTATCATCAACTTTGATGGTCGGAACATCCGTTCACTCTCTATTAATGAATGGGTAAAATTGCGTAAACAATCACTCGGCATTCTTTTTCAAGAACTACGTATCTTCCCCGAATTGACTGCATATGAAAACGTGCAACTTAAAAATAGATTGACCGGATTCAAAAAGAAAAAAGAAATCCTTGCCTTCTTCGAACGACTAGGCATTGCCGACAAAACGAATGAAAAAGCAGCTAAGCTCTCTTTCGGACAGCAGCAACGGGTAGCGTTTATCCGCACGCTCTGCCAACCCTCCGACTTCCTCTTCCTTGATGAACCAATCAGTCATATTGATGATGAAAATGGCTCCATTATGGGACGCTTGCTTACAGAAGAAGCCCTACAACAAGGAGCCGGCGTTATTATAACGTCCATCGGGAAACATATTAATTTAAACTATAACTGTGTATTGAAACTATAATCAATATAGTTTGGCAGATTGTACAATACCTCATAGATAAAAGATACATTATGAACAGACTTGTTTGGAAACTTCTCCGGCAACACATCAGCATTGGGCAGCTAAGCGGCTTTTTCCTGGCTAATTTTTTTGGGATGTTTATTGTGTTGCTGAGCGTGCAATTTTATAAAGATATTGTTCCTGTCTTCACGGAAGGCGACAGCTTCATGAAAAAGGACTATATTATTACTACAAAAAAAATAAGTACCCTTGGAAGTATCACCGGACAGAGTAATATCTTTTCCGAAGAAGAAATCAAAGACTTAAAGGCACAACCTTTCACCCGTAGCATAGCGGCCTTTACTCCTTCTCTTTTCAAGATTTCAGCGGGAGTTGGAATGCAGGAAGCGGGAATCCATCTTTCCACGGAAATGTTCTTTGAATCGGTTCCGGACTCTTATATTGATGCCAAATTGGATAAATGGAACTTTAAGAAAGAAATGCATATCGTTCCTATTATTATCCCCCGCAATTATCTTAACTTATATAACTTTGGGTTTGCCCAGAGTCGTAACCTGCCGAAACTCTCGGAGGGATTAATCGGACTTATGCAGATGGACATCATCATACAGGGAGATGATGGGAACACCGCACAATATAAGGGAAATATCGTGGGATTTTCCAACCGCTTAAATACAATACTTGTCCCGCAATCGTTCATGAACTGGGCAAACAAAACTTTTGCCCCGGATAAGGAACCCCAAGCCTCCCGCTTAATCGTAGAAGTTAAAAACCCCACGGATACTGCCATTATCGATTATTTCCGCCAAAAGGGCTACAATACCGAAGGAAATAATCTGGATGCAGGAAAAACCACTTACTTTCTTCGTTTGATAATCAGTATCGTAGCCGGAGTGGGCCTCTTTATCAGCGTGCTGTCTTTCTACATTCTTATGCTGAGCATATACCTCTTATTACAGAAAAATACCGTAAAGTTGGAAAACCTATTATTAATAGGATATAGTCCTGCCAAGGTTGCCCTTCCTTACCAGATCCTAACCGCAGGGCTTAATTTACTGATACTTTTACTTGCCATAGGAGGCGTAGCATGGACCCGTTCTTACTATACAGATATGCTGCAAATGCTTCTGCCACAACTGGAAGCAGGCTCGTTTATTCCTTGTACGATAACAGGAGTCATATTGTTCCTAGCCGTATCCTTGCTTAACATAATGCTCATCCGAAAAAAAGTACAGTCTATTTGGAGGAACAAGGAGCATTAAGACAAATGCTCCTGCATATATTCTTTAGGAGACATTCCATATACCTCTTTAAAACTAGAGGAAAAGTGAGATAAATTAGTGTAGCCTGTAGCATACGCCACCTCCGATATGGTCAGTTTTTTCTCCTTTAGTAATGCAGCAGCTTGCTGCAAACGGATATTCTTTATAAAATCACGGGCTGAAAGATTGGTCAGCTCTTTTAATTTACGGTGAACATGTACACGGCTCAAACCAACGTTAGAAGCCAACATTTCGACATTTAATCCCGGATTGGCAATATTTTCATTGATCACTTTCATTATTCTGCCAAGTAAAATCTCATCAGGAGATTTTATCGCTATTTTCTGTATTTTATCCTCTTGCTGCTGTGCACCGCTAAATTTATTGCGTAATAACCTGCGGTTAACAATCAAGTTGGAAATTGTACTCTTCAATAGTTCCGTGTTAAAAGGCTTCACGATATAGGCATCTGCACCGGTTTCCATACCTTCTATCGTATCTTCTGGTTTTGTTTTAGCTGTTAAAAGGACAACAGGTACATGATTAACATTGACATTCTGCTTTATTTTACGACATAAAGTTAAACCATCCATCTCCGGCATCATAATATCACTAATCACTAAATCCGGAGTGTTGGTCAGTATCATCTCATAGGCTTCTTTGCCATTTTTACAAGTTTTTATTCTATACTCGTCAGAAAGTTCTTCCTTCAAATACTCTAAGATTTCATATTCATCCTCCACCAGTAACAAGCAAAAGTGAGTTTTAGCTTTCACCGTTCTCTTCCCATCCCCATCTTCATCTGAGAACTCTTCTGTGAATTCCTGCTTTTCTAATTTGGAAAACGAAGCACGGATAGCTTCACTACCTACTTCCGCATCTTCCAGCTCATCTGCACGAAGATGCGCTGATCCCAACGGGATACGAATGATAAAACGACTACCAGAAGCATCTTCACGATTCTCGGCAGTAATCGTTCCGTGATGCAACTCGACTAATGATTTTGAAAGATGCAAGCCAATGCCCGTACCGAAATTAGACTTTGTTACATCATTATTTATTTGATAAAAGCGCTCAAATATCCGCTCTATCTTATCCTTATCTATTCCAATGCCACTATCAGCAACAATAATCTGGAAATATTCCCGCAAAGCATCTTTTCGCAACGCGTCCGTTCCCGTTGTAAGACTGACGGAAACATCTCCACCAACGGGAGTATACTTAAAAGCATTGGAGAATATATTCATCAATATTTTATCAAAATTATTCAAATCCACCCAAACCTTTAATTGGGGCATGGCATGTTCAAAGGTAAAATGTATTCGCTTTTTTCTCGCCATATAATCAAATGTGAGTACGACATCATCTATGAAGCCAACCATATCCGTTTCCCTAAACTTCATGAACATTTGCCCCTTATCCAGTTTGCGAATATCCATCAGTTGATTTATCAATCGCAAAATTCGTTGGGCATTACGATAAATCATCAAATAAGTTTTTTGAATAGGCTTCCCTTTGGTTTCAGCCAACAGCTTCTCCAGCGGATTAATAATAAGTGTCATAGGAGTCCGTATCTCATGGGATATATTAATAAAGAATTGAAGCTTCGCTTCATTCAGTTGTTCAATATGCTCGCGCTTCATCATTTCACGACGATGCCGCATTCTGGATATGATATAATTCAATATGCCCAACATCAACAAAAAGAAAAAGCCTACGTAAATACAATAAGCCCACCACATCTGATACCAAGGTGGAGTAATCAGAATCTTAATAGAGCGGATTTTTGAATAGACTCCATGATTAAACGTCCTCACATGAAAATGGTACTTGCCGGGAGGAAGATTATTATAGGTCACCCTATTCACACCAGGTTCAGAACTAAGCCATTGAGTACTTAACTCATCGATTTTGTATTGGTAAGAAATTTGTTCGGGATTATTATACTGAAATGTAGAAAACGCAATACTAAAAGTATTATCCTTATAAGACAATTGAAATAGATTTGCATCCGAAACAGAGGTGTAAATCACAGGTTGTCCACCGGAATAGATATTTTTATGAACCGGTTCATTAAAAATATAAAAATCAGTGATTTCAACCTCAGGAGCTTTATATGCCCCAGCAATTGAGACCGGATAAAAGCATGTAACTCCATTAGGCCCTCCAAAATACACTTTATCTGAGTGATCCTTATAAAAAGCTCCATGGGTAAATTCATTTCCTTGCAAGCCATCTCCAGCATAATAATTGATAAAACGATCTTTTGAAACATTATACCGGCTAATTCCTTTATAGGTACTAATCCACAAATCATGCTTTTTGTCTTCACACAACCCACATATCACATTATTAGGAAGCCCATTCTTAGTAGTAAATCTTTTCAAATATCTCGTCTTCTTATCAAAGCAGTATAAGCCATCCGTAGTACCTGACCATATATGCCCAAGATAATCTTCTTGTATCACATAGCCCACTCGACCGGTTATTAAAGTATTAACTGAGCCATAATTAATGAAACTTTCAGTCGCAGGATTAAAACAGCTAATCCCTTTATAATGTCCTAACCAAACCAATCCGTCACTATCACAAAAAATATAATTTATCCAATCATTGGCAAGTTCGTTTCTGGTCAGATCCCCTGTCTCATCTTTAGAAGATTCGTAATGTTTAAGCTTCCCTGTTAATAAATTATAGCAATAAAAACCAGACCCAAGTGTTGCTATATATAAATTCTTGTGGCGGTCTTCTGCAATGGAAAAAATTTTCTCATTATTAAGATGCAAAGAATAATCACATTTTCCGGTATTCCGATCCAATTTAGCTAATCCACGGGTGTAAGAACCTACCCAAAAATCTCCATTTGAATCCTCACGCATACACATAATAGTATTCGCAATAGCATGCGGACTATTTTCCGGTTGATAATGACGGAGCCTTTTCCCATTAGCATCCAGCTCAAATACCCCTTCATTATCGGAACCTACCCACAAATGATATCTGCTATCCTGATAAATAGACATCACACATCCTTGCCCAATAGGGTTATAATAGACCGACCTCTCCCCGTAGTATTCAAAAGCATTTTCCTGTTTGGGAATTAAAGCAATGCCTTTTTGAAATAATCCTAACCACAAATTTTTATCCCTATCCTCAAGAATAGAATGAATCTTTCCTCTGGAAAAATCCAACGGGGCGGAATTAATGCTATAATCCTCTATTTTCCGACTTCCCGGGTTATACGTTTTTAAGCCCTGTCCATCCGTACCAATTAAAAGCCTTCCACCTACAAGAGACATGCAATAGACCGACAGTGTGACATTACTAGCATAGGGAATAGGAAAAAACTTTCTCGTTTTTTTATCGAAGAGAGATACCCCTTGCGTCTGAGTTCCGACAAAAAGATTGCCGGACTTATCTTCTATAATAGAGGAGATATTATTATCATTAATCTCCGGATATTTAAATACATGTATTTTATGAGTATCGGGATGATAACAAATTAAGCCATTTCCTTCCGTCCCTATCCATATATTGGACTGAGAATCTTCATAAAGGTTAGATTGAAAATTATAGTTCAATTGATTCATGATAGCATCAACAGAAATAGCCTTTCTTTCCTCTTTATCAAGTTGGAATACCCCCTGTCCTGTTGTTGACATCCATATCTCTCCATTATGCAACTCATAGATTTGAGTGACATGTGGAAAAACGCGCTTACCCGACCGCAGCATGGGGATTTCATGAAAGGTATCCGTAGCCCGGTCATATTTCATTAGGCCATCAATACAGCCAATTAACATATTCTGCCGGCTATCTTCAAAAAGGGTACGTATATAATTGTTTTTAATAGAAACAGAATCACCAATAAGATGCTTATATGTCGAAAAATGTATTCCATCAAATTTGTTTAATCCATATTCCGTTGCAATCCAAACAAAACCCTTACTATCTTGAAAGATTTGATTGACTAAACTACTCGATAATCCACTATCAGTAGAATAGAATCTACCGGTTTGAGCAGTTACTTGCAATAAACAACATCCAATAAATACGAAGGAAAGAATTTTTCGCAAAAAAGTATTCATAATATTAAAATAAGTAACAAAGACAAAGGTAACAAAAAAGAAAAAAAGATTAGAGTTGTTCAAAGGATATTTTGTAAAAAGGATTTGCAAATAATGTTATATAACATAAACGTAACCCCCGAACAAAACATTGTAACGTACAGAAAAGTTATGTTACACCAGGACATAACACAGGAAACATTTTTTCGCATCTTTTTAATCCAGATCTGTTAATTTTGTCACATTATTATTTATAAAAACCTATTTCATTATGAAATGCACAAATCATTATTTTAAGCCTCTTGGGCTTCTATTCTTATTATGCCTGATACCGCTTTGGGCATTTTCACAGAATATAACTGTGAAAGGTGTAGTGAAGGACACCTCAGGAGAACCGATTATCGGTGCAAGTGTTGTACAAAAAGGCACAAGTAACGGTATTATTACCGATCTCAACGGAAAATTTTCGCTGAATGTACCGGCAAATAGTACAATCTCTATTTCATTCATTGGCTACAAGTCACAAGAAATACAAGTGGCTGGAAAAACACAATTTAATATTGTACTAAAAGAGAACACTGAAATGTTAGACGAAGTCGTCGTTGTTGGTTATGGGCAAATGAGACGCAGTGATTTAACTGGTTCCGTAGTTTCCGTAAGTAATGATGCAATAAAGAAATCAGTAGTAACTTCGGTTGATCAAGTCTTACAGGGACGTGCAGCAGGTGTACAAGTGCAAGCTAATTCTGGTATGCCTGGTGCAAGTTCGTCTATACGTATACGAGGTATAAATTCATTAAACGGTTCTAATGAACCCATATTCGTAATTGACGGAGTAATCATTGACAGTTCAACAGGATCAGGGACAGATAATGCCCTGGCGTCAATAAACCCGTCGGATATTGTCTCCATGGACGTTTTAAAGGATGCTTCAGCCACAGCTATTTATGGAGCACGTGCGGCCAATGGGGTCATTATAATTACCACTAAACGGGGTGAAAAGGGTATAGCAAACATAACTTATGATGGGTACGTAGGATGGCAGGAAATGCCAAAAAAACTGGATATGCTAAATTTACGAGAATATGCAGAACATAGAAATGTACGTTCAGGAAAAGATTACGCCGGCCAAGACTGGGGCATTGTTAAAACCGATAATAACTTTGTTAGACCGGATTTATTGGGTGAGGGCACAGATTGGCAGGATGAAATGTTTTCCAAAGCATTAATGACCAGCCATAACTTATCTGTAACAGGAGGTAACGATAAAAGTAATTATGCAATGGGAGCTGGATACCTTCAACAAGACGGCATTGCCGTAGGATCCGGATTTCGCAGGCTAAATTTGCGTGGAAGCTTCGACTCACAAGTAAAAAGTTATTTAAAAATGGGAATAAATTTTGCTTTTAGTCAATCGAAGCAAAAACTCACAATATCGGATGAATCGCTTATTCAAACGGCATTATTACAAACGCCAAATGTTGCTGTACGAAATGCAGATGGCAGCTATGATGGACCAGATACAGATGAATGGACTCAAACTAATCCGGTAGGAATGGCAAAAATCAACGACAACCGAAATGAGAAAATGGGAATTCGTGCCAATACCTATGCAGAAGTCACTTTTATGAAAGGATTAACTTATAAATCTGAATTGTCTTTTGACTACGGCATTACAAACACCTATAAATTTAGCCCTTCATATAAATTCGGCGCTATTGTTAATGAAAATCGCCAAGGAGCATTCTCTAAAACATATAACAAGTATTGGACTTGGAGAAATCTGGTAAATTACAATCATATTTTCGGGGTGCATAATATAAACGTTATGCTCGGACAAGAGATGCAGCAAAGTAAATGGGAATACCTTTACGGTTCCCGAACAGGTTATCTTTCTAATGCAGCAACCGATCTAACTTTAGGAGATGCAAGTACAGCCAATAATAATGGAAACAGTGGAGAAAGTTCCATCTTGTCCTATTTCGGACGTATGTTCTATTCTTATAACGATAAGTACTTGCTAACATTCACCTTACGTCGTGATGGATCATCCAAATTTTATAAAGATAATCGCTGGGGTTGGTTCCCCTCAGCTGCATTAGCATGGAAAATTTCAAATGAATCGTTTCTAAAAGATAATGGTATCATTAACAACCTGAAACTCCGTTTAGGATGGGGAGCTGTAGGTAACCAAAATGTTGTAAACAATGCCTATCGTTCAATATATTCTTCCGTTGCCACGACTTGGGGTACCGGACTACTAGCCGGTAACACTCCAAACCCAGAACTAAAATGGGAAACCACCTATTCAAGCAATATTGGTATTGATTTGAATATGTTCCAAAATAGAATAGAGTTTATTGCCGATGTCTATTACAAAAAGACTAAAGACTTGCTCCTCCAAGTTCCTTTACCGGCTTACGTCGGAACATCAGGAAGTCCAGGTGCAACAGCTGCCCCATGGAAGAATATTGGTTCATTGGAAAACAAAGGTCTGGAGCTAACATTAAATACGGTCAATATTGATAAAAAAGGATTTCAATGGAAAAGTAGTTTTATATATTCCATGAACCGCAATAAAGTAAAAGAACTAGATACTGCAACAAGCCTAATTGATAAAACAAACCAAAGTGGCTCCGCAATTACGATTATTACGCGGACAGCTGTCGGAGAGCCAATTGGCCAATTTTATGGATATAAATGTATAGGACGCTTTGAAAAAGCCACTGACTTCTATTATAAAAATGAAAAAGGAGAAGTCACCCCGGTAGCCCTCCCGGAGGGAATGTCCATTGGCAAAAACAGCGTATGGATAGGCGACTATATTTTCGAAGATATATATAAAGATGGAATAATTGATGAAAAAGATCGAACTTACATTGGAAATCCGGAACCAGACTTTACCTTTGGTATCGGCAATAGTTTTTCATATAAAGGCTTCGATTTGAATATTTATTTAAACGGATCCGTGGGTAACGATGTAGTAAACTGGGCTAGAAGAACCTTAGAAGACCCTCACCAAAACACCAACTTACTAAAAAGAGCTCTGAACTATGCAAAACTCGGATTGATTGATCCAAACGGCCCGGATGACTATCGCAATGTACAAATAATTGGTGGTTCTCCTTATGCATCCCGTATGTCCGGCTCAACAAAGACAAATGAATCAAACTATAGATTCAGTGATCTATACGTAGAAGATGGATCCTATTTACGTATTCAATCCATTTCTTTAGGATACACTTTTCCACGTAAATGGACGGAACATATTGGCATTCAAAATCTGAAAGTTTATTGTAACCTGCAAAACGTATATACTTTCACCAAATATAAAGGTTATGATCCTGAAATTGGCTCAGCTAACCAAGATGCGTTATTGACCGGATTTGATAACTACCGTTATCCATCTCCTAGAATTTATACATTTGGCCTGAACTTAACTTTTTAAAGACTAAGAATATGAAAACGAATAAATACATATATTCTTGCATGTTAGCATTCTCCTTACTATTTACAGGATGCAGCGACTTTCTGGACTCAACAGATAATTCAAACATAGCAGGAGACAACTTTTATCAAACGGAAGAAGACTGTAAAGCGGCAACAGCACCATTATATAGTAAAGTATGGTTTCACTTTAACGACAAGTTCTATTATGGAATGGGAGACGGTCGCGGGTATAATCTTCGTGCACCTTATTCTGATTATATTTACCCCTTTACAGATCTTAATGAAAGCGGTCTGACGGGGCCACTTGTACAAGCATGGGAGTCGTTCTATATTGTAGTGCAACAAGCAAATAAAGTAATTAACGGAATCAAGGGAGGAAACATGAGCGAAAGCATCAAACCTCAATACATAGCAGAAGCCCGTTTCATGCGCGGCGTTGCTTATTATTATCTGGCTATGCTATGGGGAAATGTAATTCTCAACGAGAATTCGGATGAATTAGTTGCTAATCCTGTTGTAGCCCCAAGTCCCGTTTCCGATGTATATGAATTCGTGATGCGTGATTTAGAATATGCTGCAAAATACCTACCGGAGACATCTTATGCCACCGGACGGGTAAACAAGTACAGTGCATTCGCCATGCTGTCACGGATTTATTTAACTTATGCCGGCTACAGTGATAATCCAAACAGCGGTACGCGCAATGGAGAGTATCTGGAATTAGCTAAAAAAGCAGCAATGAAAGTCATTGAAAACAAGAATTTCGGCTTAATGGATAATTATGCAGACTTATTCAAAATAGAAAATAACAACAATAAAGAAACGCTGTTTGCACTACAATGGGTGGCAAAAAGTGAAGTCTACGGAGAATCCAATACCATACAAAATTATTTTGCTTACGGATCGGATGTTACAGGTACCTCCAAAGCATGGGGAGGTGCTACAGTTGCTCAGCCTAATGCCATTTGGGAATACGAACAAGGCGACGCCAGAAGAAAAGCTACATGGATGGCTTATGGAGACTTTTATTCAGAATTAATGAGCGACAAAGGCGGACTGACATTTGAATATTCCGAATCTCAATTAAATTGCAAAAAGTATGTTTGTGGATCGAACAAAGATAACTCCAATATCACAGAAGGTAGCACACCTATAGATACCTATATGATTCGTTTAGGAGAAGTTTATCTTAACTACGCAGAAGCCGCATTTGGAACTAGTATCTCCTTGAACAGCGGGAAAAGTGCTGATGATACAAAAGTCACATTAGGTACAAATCTATCTTGTGACGATCCAACAGCTTTCGAATTATATAAAGCAATCCGAACTCGTGCAGGACTTACAACGAAAGGTTCTTCCTTTACATTTGATGATTTACGCCGTGAACGCCGTTTAGAACTTTGCCTAGAAGGTCAATATTGGTACGACATGGTACGTTGGGGCTATTTCCAACAGCAAGCAGTATTAAACTATATTACGGGACAAAAGCGTGATACCAACATACCTGTTCTATGGGATTCTACGACGCAAACATTATCGGAAGATACTTCCAAGGATCGTACACAGCGATCAGTTGGTAATGTTCAGGCAAGCATTTTCCTTTTGCCTTATCCTGAATCTGAAACAGTACAAAATCCTTTGCTTAAGGGAGCACCTGTTCCATATAAGTTCACCGAGGAGAGAATAACCGACGAATTGTTTAACTAATTAAAATATGGCAACAATGAAAAAGTCATTTTTTCTATATATATCAAAGGCATTAAGTCTATTTTTGGCTATCACATTTTGCACAAGCCTATTTACGGCCTGTAATGATGATGACGATAAAGGAAATGCCCAAATGAACATTACCGGCATTTATTTAGAAGATGCGACCTCTAATGTGCCCGACAGAAAAGTAGATTTTGCCCGTTTAGGACAACTCATACGTATTGAAGGATCGGGATTTACCGGACTCAAGAAAATATACATCAATGGCTACAATTGCTATTTCAATCCGGTATTTGTAACAGAGACCTCATTATTAGTTACCGTTAATAAAGATATGCCAACAACTGAAGCAGACGAAAGCGTACGTAATAAAATTCTCTTGGTTAAAGATAATACACAATTGGAATATGAATTCACCATCCGCGCAAGTGCTCCAAGCATAACAAGTATTTCGAATACTTTACCTAAACCAGGAGAAACAATTATCGTATACGGAGAAGGACTTCAAGAAGTCTCCAAAGTTATTTTTCCGGGAGAAGTAACAGTAGAAGGCTCCGAAAATATTTTCTCGGATGCAGACGGAAAGTATTTCACGGTTGTCGTACCTGATGGAGTTACGGAAAGTGGTTATTTAACTATAGAATGTGCTAATGGAGGCGCCTATTCCCCTGCCTTCTTCAATTATAGCAAAGGGATCATTCTTGATTTTGACACAGAAGGACAGCAAGGTTCATGGGGTTCCAACACCAGCATGATTTTCCCGGAAGACTTAGTCGATGATCCTTTGAACACAGGACGTGGTAAATGTGTAATGCTCCCTGCAGCAAAACAAGTACCTGTTGCCGCAGGGAAAAACCGGACAGCGGAAGTATGGACAGCTGGTAACGACGTAGATGACTGGACTCCGGCAACAAGAGGAATTGAAGCTACAACCAATGTATCTGCATGTGGCATCCAATTCGATATATACGTCCCGGAATCCAACCCATGGGTAGGAAGCGGTTTTATAAAAATCTGTCTGCTAAATGGGCTGAATGGTGGTGAATGGGCAACTAGTGATAATAAAGACTGCTACAATTATGTACCATGGGTTGTAAACGGAAAAGCTGTTCCATTCTACACAGCCAGATGGCAAACCGTAACAATCCCCTTCAGTAAGTTTTATATTTGCTCTCAAAACTCAGATGCTGCAAACTTAACTTACCAATTTATATTAGATCGCAGAAGCAGCGCTTCTTATTGTAATTTCGGACTCTATTATGAAAATTCCGATTTCACTTTAGATAAAATAACAGGTAACAGTGCCGATGAAACAACTGAATTTCTTTCCTCGGCTTCAAGTGCTCAAATCTACATTGATAATGTAAGGATAGTACCACTAAGTACTCCTGCATATACTGACTATCCGGAAAATTAAGTACTATAACAAGAATAAAAGAATAAGTTATTATGAAACTAAAAAATATATTATCAATCATTGCTCTAGGAAGTTTAATTCTTCAGGCATGTGATGACAATAAAATGAAGTGGTTCAACCCACACGAAGGAAATGGCATTACCAGCTCTGAATTACCCTTGGAACTAGCAGAAAAAATTTCACGCTATGACGCCATTAAAAGCTATATCCCCCGCACAGACTTTCAGATAGGAGTGGGCATGGGAATGGATCTTTATATGGATGATGAAGCTTATCGTAACATTGTAAATGCCAACTTCAATTCCATTACATTAGGTAATGCTATGAAGCAAAGTTCCATATTAAACAACAAAGGTGAAGCCGATTATAGTAAGGTGGATGCTCTTTTGCAAGTCCTTCCACAAGATATAAATGTATATGGCCACAATTTAATATGGCATACACAGCAGGCAGCTACATATTTGAATAACTTAATTGCACCAACTATTATTATTCATCCGGATGATACCGACAAAATGAATAATATTATCAGTAATAGTGATTTCGAAGCAGCCAATATCACTGGTTGGAGTGCATGGTCGAGTGCTGACTGTAAAGCAGAAATATCAGCAAAAGGAGAGGGATATAACAGTGACTACTCCATGAAGCTGACTAATCCGGAAGCCGGAGACAATTATAGTGCACAAGCTTTTTATAAACTACCTGCCAACGCTATAATAGCAGGAAAAACTTATGTATGCACTTTCTATGCCAAATCAATGGAAGGAGATGATAATTTCCAGATTCAGCTTCAAAAACGGGCAGATAGTTATCCCGGAAGTAATTACATCAGTCAAAAACTGCCTGCCGGACAATGGTATTCTTTTGAAGCCGAATTCACAGCAACAGATACTGATGAAACGATGGATCACATTGTTATTGATTTTGGTGCCACTGCCGGTATCTATTATATTGATGATTTTAAGTTTGGTACAAAGAAAGAAGATCCTGATGCAGGGCGAAGCAATCTTTTGGCTAATGGAAATTTCAAAGAAGGTATTGACAATTGGAGCAAATGGAACGGTCCCGATGAATGCAACACATGGAATCAAACCGAAGGAAATAAAGATAAAGGTTGTCTACAAGTCATCAATCCTGATGATAATGACGGCGGAGAGTGGCAAGTCCAGATACATGCCGAGTTAGCACAAAACATTCCTTCCGGAACAAATGTATACATATCTTATTATGCTAAAATGACAGAAGGCACAGGATCCATAAGAATGTCAACAACAGGTAAGTCATACTATGAAGGAAATCAAACTGTAACTCCCGAATGGAAACGCATAGAATGGACCATTACTACAGAAGGAGAAGAAGAAGTAGAAGGAGTTAATTTTGACTTAGGATTGAGAGCCGGGACTTATTTAATTGACGATGTAATGGTATCTCTTGATCCTTTCAATACTACAACAAGGGGAATTTCTACCAGAAGTATAGAATACATTGAGAAAACAGACGAAGAGAAAGAAACCCTAATTAGTGGCGCTATGGAAAAATGGATAAAAGAAATGGTAGGACACTATAAGGACCGCGTTCATGCATGGGATGTACTAAACGAACCTATTGATGATAATGGTAAACTTCGTGGAGTAGATGTTGTACCATCAGCGGATGATATGGATACTGATGATTTCTATTATGGTAAGTACATGGGCAAAATATATGGTGCCAAAGCATTTATATGGGCGCATGAGGCTGATCCAACCGCCAAGCTATTTATCAATGACTACAATTTGGAATATAATCCGGATAAGTGCGATAAATTAATTGACTATGTAAAATACATTGAAGAAAACGGCGGCCAGGTTGATGGTATCGGAACCCAAATGCACATTGCAATTGACTCAGACAAAGAAAAAATTGCAGCAATGTTCGATAAATTAGCAACCACAGGAAAACTAATTAAAATTACCGAACTGGATATTAAAGTAAATACGGCCTCACCAACGACTGAGAATCTTGCATCACAAGCTGAGATGTACCAATATGTTATAGATGCGTACAAACAGCATATCCCAGAATCACAACAGTATGGAATAACGATCTGGGGAGTTAGTGATAATGAAAAAGAACATGAACATTGGATTCCGGATGATGCCCCTGATCTCTTTGACGCTAACTATGCTCGTAAACATGCCTATAAAGGGGTATGCGACGGATTAGCAGGCAAAGATGTAAGTGAGGACTTTCCAGGAGACCTACAAAAGTAAAGCTTGATCAGGAAAGACGGGAAATCATTTGGAAATCCCGTCTTTCCTTCAAATTTAGATTTAGACATAGATATGCCAGAAGATACTAACAAATATTTTCAAAGGAGAAATGTTTCGTAAGATAAAAGAATAAGTTCAACATTCTACACATCAGATAATATGAATATAAAGAAGTGATCATGGGTATAGTTAAATATAAAGTTAGGTTGAGCTTAGCAGTGCTACTTTGCCTTAGTTTTCTATCATTAGAGGCTAAGGTGAAGTTGCCTGCTTTGATTTCAGACGGAATGGTCCTGCAACGGGAACAACCTGTTACAATATGGGGTATGGCAAATGCAGGAGAACGCATAAAGGTAAACTTCTTAAAGAAAGACTATAATGCGACCGCCAATTCAAAAGGAGAATGGGAAATATCACTTCCGCCAATGAAAGCAGGAGGACCGTATGCATTAAAAATCAATGACATTGAACTGAAAGATGTCCTGATAGGAGATGTATGGCTCTGCTCCGGACAATCGAATATGGAACTACCCGTAAAGCGGGTAACAGATATGTTTAAGGAAGAAATATCCAAATATGAAAATCCGCAAATACATCAGTTGAAAGTGCCCAATACTTTCAACTTTCACGGTCCACAGAATGATATCCCCAAGACAGAATGGAAGTCCTTAACTCAGGATAATGTAATGGACTTCTCCGCCGTAGCCTATTTCTTTGCCAAGGCACTTTTTGAAAAGACAAAAATCCCCGTGGGAATAATCAATTCCAGCTGGGGAGGTACTCCGGTAGAGGCATGGACTAGTGAACAAGGATTAAAAAACTTTCCCATGTATTTACACGACAAATGGCAATATGAAGATGATGACTTTCTAAAAGAAATAAAAAGATTGGAAAGCATGAGTTTCCACCGTTGGAATCTTTCTCTTTACAAAGGAGATGGCGGACTGCACGATATCAAACATTGGTATGCAACAGACTATGATGACAGCCAATGGCAGAATACCGAATTATTCTCCGAAAAATGGGCAACCAACGGATTAAATCCGATTAATGGCTCACATTGGTTTCGTAAGCATATAGAAATTCCCGGAGCATGGGAAGGCAAACAAGCAACATTACGCCTCGGATGCATTGTAGATGCAGATTCCGTATATGTAAACGGCACATTTATCGGCACCACTTCCTATCAATACCCACCGCGCATCTACAACATTCCGGCAGGTATCCTAAAAAAAGGAAACAACTTGATAACCGTACGACTAATAAGTAATAGTGGATACCCTCACTTTGTCAAAGACAAGCCTTATAAATTAATTTGTGAAAAGGAAGAAATTAGTTTGGCGGGTATATGGAAATATCAATTAGGAGCGGCAATGCCCACAGCTCCCAACATGACTTTTTTCTGCTACAAACCTGTCTGTCTGTATAACGCTATGATTGCCCCCTTACATAACTACAAAATAAAAGGAGTGATATGGTATCAGGGAGAATCAAATGTTTCGCAGCGGAACGAATATGCAGGATTGCTGACGGCAATGATTTCCGATTGGCGGCAAACGTTCGGAAAATCCAAGTTGCCTTTTTACATAGTGGAATTAGCTGACTTTCTTGCTCCCGATGATCCGGACAGGCAAGCATGGGCCGAATTTCGTAAAGCTCAGGCACAAGTTGCCCAAACTAATCCATACGCCACACTTATACACAATAGCGATTTGGGAGAATGGAATGACATCCACCCACTGGATAAAAAGACCTTAGGCAACAGGATAGCAGACAAAGTATGGAAAGATCTTCAGGAGAATAACAAAAAAGAATAAAAACAAAATATTTACACTATGAGCATACTAAGTCAAAAAGTCTCCATGGCCGAAAAAATAGGCTATAGTTTAGGAGATTGTTCTGCGAACCTCGTGTTCCAGATGATGATGATTTATCAAACAAAATTTTACACCGATGTTTTTGGCTTAGAAGGAGCTATAGCCGGAACGGTCATGCTAGTAGCCCGCATTGTCGACGCTTTTGTAGACCCAACGGTAGGTATTTTATCCGATCGTACCCAAACCAAGTGGGGTAAATATCGCCCATGGGTACTATGGACAGCTTTACCTTTCATGGTGTTCTACGTCCTTGCATTTCACAACCCCGGCATTCAAGACAAGGGACTTGTTGCCGTATATGCCACCATCTCGTATACCCTTTTAATGACGTTATATTCATTCAACAACACTCCCTATTCCTCTCTGGGAGGAGTCATGTCAAGCGATATAAAAGAACGAACCAGTATCACTTCCGTACGTTTTGTAGCTGCCACCATTGCTCAATTCATTGTTCAGGGGCTTACGCTGCCTTTAGTTAGCAAATTTGCGGGAGAAAGTGAAGATAAGGGACATGGATGGCTGTGCACCATTTCTCTTTTTGCTGTAATAGGTTTCATTTTTTTAGTCATTGCCTTTCTTTCCAGTCGTGAACGGATTACACCCCCTACCAACCAAAAGAGGAATACCAAGCAAGACATTAAAGATGTATTTAAAAGTATGCCATGGCGTGCCATGTTTATCCTTACCTTATTTCTATTTACCACTTTGGCCATGTGGGGAAGTGCCATGAATTACTATTTTGAAAATTACGTAGATTCAGGTGCTTTATATGCATTCTTAGATAAAATAGGATTGGTTGCCACGGACAGTGCTCACGGAATAGGCTATAACATTTTAAATGCATTCGGACTTATAGTCAGCAGCCCGGACAAGGCATACGAAGTAGGATTCGGGGTATTCAACATGTTGGGAGCCATTGTGCAATTCTTCGGCGTTATCTTCTTATCCGGTTTTTTAGCTAACCGCTATGGCAAAAAAAGTGTGTTCATTGTATGCTTGACATTGACAGCTATCTTCACTGCCTTCTTCTACTTTCCAAATGAAACGGATGTAGAAACAATGTTCGTATTGAACTTTCTAAAAAGTCTGGCATACGCTCCGACCGTACCCTTGTTATGGGCTATGATCGCTGATGTAGCCGATCACTCAGAATATGTACATTACCGCCGGGCAACAGGATTTGTTTTTGCAGGAGTGGTATTTGCTCTAAAAGCGGGACTCGGCATCGGAGGTGCAATTCTAGGCTTCTTACTTTCCGGTTTCGGCTATATATCAGGAAGTGGTGTCCACCAAAGCGAATCCGCAATTTACGGCATTGTTTTGTCTTCTAGCTTAATACCGGCCCTGACTTTCTTTATTGGAGTTATCGCTTTATACTTCTACCCCATTACAAAGAAATATAACGAGCAAATGCAAGCAGAATTAAGCGAACGAAGAGAAAAAGCAGATTATTAAAGGAAGCCATTAAAGCTTTTTCCTGCATTCTTTTAAAAGCAGTTCCAGAGAATCTGTATTATTTATATATTTATTATGATATAACCCATTCAGACATGAAAATCCATCTTTTAACCATCATGATAGTAATAAGCTGTTGCACAACAAGCTGCAAGACCGGACAAATAAGTATTTCAGATTTATCTTTAAAAGAACGACTCAGCAATAAGTTTCTGATAGGAGTTGCACTTAATGCAGCCCATACTTCGGGCAGGGATACCTCTGCCGTTAAACTTATTAACAGGCATTTTAATTCTATCGTAGCCGAAAACTGCATGAAAAGCGAAGTCATCCACCCGGAAGAAAACAGGTACGACTTTACTCATGCAGATCAATTCGTCAAATTTGGAGAAGACAACGGCATGGCTATTATCGGTCATTGCCTAATATGGCATTCTCAACTCGCTCCCTGGTTTTGTGTTGATTCCAAGGGACAGAACGTAAGCCCGGAGATATTGAAACAACGCATGAAAAATCATATCCATACCATTGTAACTCGGTATAAAGGACGCATAAAAGGATGGGATGTGGTTAATGAAGCTATTTTGGAAGACGGCTCATACCGCAAAACCAAATTCTACGAAATCTTAGGTGAAGAATATATACCATTAGCTTTCGAATATGCCCATGAAGCCGACCCCAAAGCTGAACTATATTATAATGACTACGGAATGCAAGTACCTGGACGGCGTAATAGTGTCGTTAAACTAATCAACTCATTAAAAAAGAGGGGGATTCGGGTTGATGCAATAGGTATGCAAGCGCACATCGGACTCGACTATCCTGATATCAAAGACTTTGAAAAAAGTATTCAGGCTTTTGCTACCACCGGTGCAAAAGTCATGATAACGGAATGGGATATGAGTGCATTACCAACAACTAACAAGGGAGCTAATATATCCGACACTGTTGCCTATCAAAAGCTATTAAACCCCTATCCCGAAACTCTTCCGGACAGTATATCGCGGAAATGGAACAAGCGGATGGGTGACTTCTTTCACTTATTCGTTAAACATGCCGATGTCATCACCCGTGTAACGGTGTGGGGACTGTCCGATGGAGATTCATGGAAAAATAACTGGCCGGTCAAAGGGCGTCGTGACTATCCGCTATTCTTTGACCGGGAATACCGTCCCAAACCTTTTATAAGAGAACTTTTATCTCAAAAAGAATGACAAGAAATAGATACGAAAACATATAACGAATAAATAACATGGAAAAAGGAATGAGATATTTAGTACCGGGCGACTATATGGCAGACCCGGCTGTACATGTATTTAACAACAGATTATACATTTATCCATCACACGACAGGGAAAGTGGTATTGCCGAAAATGATAACGGCGACCATTTCGATATGAAAGATTACCATGTCTTTTCTACCGATGACGTGATGCACGGAGAAATAACAGATCACGGAGTCGCTCTGGACACTAAAGATATTCCATGGGCCGGACGACAGTTATGGGATTGTGATGTTGCATGCAAAGATGGAAAATATTATCTATACTTCCCGTTAAAAGATAAAACGGACATCTTCCGTATAGGAGTAGCCGTTGGCGACTCCCCCGAAGGACCTTTTATCCCCCAGCCCGATCCCATTAAGGGAAGCTACAGCATTGATCCTGCCATACTGAATGACGAAGATGGAAACTACTATCTCTATTTCGGCGGATTATGGGGAGGACAATTGCAACGCTACCGCAACAATAAAGCGTTGGAATGTGCTGCTTTTCCAAAAGACAATGAGCCTGCCATACCTTCACGAGTAGCCAAACTAAGCCCCGACATGCTGGAGTTTGCAGAGGAACCACGTCCCGTAATCATTTTAGATGAGAACGGTAAGATAATCAATAGCGGAGACAATCAGCGCCGATTCTTCGAAGCTTCATGGATGCACAAGTACAAAGGGAAATACTATTTCTCCTACTCCACCGGAGACACCCATCGGCTTTGCTATGCCATTGGAGACAATCCTTACGGACCGTTTACCTATCAAGGTGTGATTCTCACCCCCGTTGTTGGATGGACCACCCATCACGCCATTGCCGAATATAAGGGAAAATGGTACTTGTTCCACCATGATAGTGCTCCTTCGGGAGGAAAAACATGGCTGCGCAGCCTAAAGGTTTGTGAACTTAAATATGATGCAGACGGACATATCATTACAATTGACGGAGGAGGTGAATTAAAAAAGCTGCTTATATCGTAATCGCCATCCTTTTAAGTATTCCTTTTGCAATAAAAGCTGAAGATGGAAGCCGGCTGTGGCTTAGAATGGACACTAACGGACAGGCCCAAATCTCTGCACCAAAACATACGCAAAAGACACTGGACATTGCCGTAAAAGAACTTCGGCAGTCATGGAAAGGTAAACCGGTTACGCTACAACTAAAGAAAGAGAACTCTTTAAAAAGGGAAGGGTTCCATATACGCCAAACTCCAACGAAAATCTTCATGACTTCTCCAACAGAAACCGGTTTGCTCTATGCTGCCTATTGCCTGCTTCGTATGCAAGAGACCGGACAATACAGCAAGGACAGTACCATGGAAATCACGGAGAATCCCGCATACGAATATCGCGTCCTCAACCATTGGGATAATTTGGACGGAACAGTGGAACGTGGATATGCAGGACATTCCTTATGGGACTGGGAAACATTACCTACCGATACTTTTGCTACCGACAGATACGTGGAATATGCACGGGCCAATGCTTCCATCGGAATCAATGGAACGGTGCTGAATAATGTAAACGCATCCTATCAGATACTTTCCGGCACTTACCTCAACAAGGTAAAGGCATTGGCCGATATTTTCCGCCCGTATGGCATAAAAGTTTATTTATCCGTCAACTTTGCATCTCCCATGCAGTTAGGAAAGCTTTCAACTGCTGATCCACTGAATAAAGAGGTCGTTAAATGGTGGAAACAAAAGGCAAAGGAAATTTATCACCTGATCCCCGATTTCGGAGGATTCTTAGTCAAAGCTAATTCTGAAGGACAACCCGGTCCATGCGACTTCGGACGTACACATGCCGAAGGCGCCAACATGCTCGCCGATGCACTAAAGCCCCATCACGGCATAGTGATGTGGCGGGCTTTTGTTTACAATCCCTCCGATGCCGACCGTGCCAAGCAAGCTTATCAGGAATTTAAACCGCTGGACGGGGAATTTCGTGAGAATGTCATTATACAAATAAAAAACGGACCGATTGACTTTCAACCGCGGGAACCGTACAGTCCTTTATTCGGTGCTATGAAACGGACAAAGGAAATGGTTGAATTTCAAATCACCCAAGAATATTTAGGGGCTTCCAACCATTTGGTCTATCTGGGCCCTCTCTGGAAGGAGTTCTTCAATCTCGTATCCCCTTCCTCTCTCAAAGCAATAGCCGGAGTAGCCAATATCGGTACAGCTACGAACTGGTGCGGTCATCCTTTTGCCCAAGCCAATTGGTATGCTTTCGGACGTTTGGCATGGAATCCGCAGTTATCCGCAAAAGAGATTGCGGACGAATGGATCAAACAAACATTCACCAGCAATGCCGCTTTTGTCAAGCCAGTCACTGACATGATGCTCCAAAGCCGGGAAGCCGCCGTGAACTATATGATGCCATTGGGACTACACCACCTCTTTGCATGGGGACACCATTATGGTCCCGAACCCTGGTGTAACATTCCGGGGGCAAGAGCAGACTGGATGCCGGCTTATTATCACAAAGCCGACAAGGAAGGAATCGGCTTTAACCGTAGTCACACCGGTAGCAATGCTACGGCGCAATACCCCGAAGCACTGTCCCAAACATACGATAACCTCAATACCTGTCCGGAAATGTATTTGCTTTGGTTTCATCATGTGCCCTGGACGCACCGGATGAAAAGCGGACACACCCTATGGGAAGAGTTATGCTATAAATACAATCAGGGTGTGCAACAAGCAAGAAGCTTTCAAAAGGTATGGGATTCTCTAAAAGAATACATAGATTTGCAACGCTTCGGTGAAGTACAATCACGCTTAAGAATACAAGTACGGGATGCCGGATGGTGGAAAGATGCCTGTTTACTCTACTTCCAGACCTTCTCCGGTCTGCCTATACCTTACGACATAGAGCGGCCCATTCATAGTTTGGACGAACTTCAAAAGATCAAACTCCCCATCACAAACTACGAATGTCCTACCGAAGCGGTATTAAATCAAAGAAGATAAAAAAACAACAGTTATGGAAAAGACCTGGAGATGGTTCGGGAAAAAAGATAAGATTACGCTCCCCATGCTACGTCAAATCGGAGTGGAAGGAATTGTCACTGCATTGCATGACGTACCAAATGGAGAAGTATGGACAACAGAAGCCATCAACGAACTAAAAACATTCATTGAATCCTACAGGTTAAGGTGGTCGGTGGTAGAGAGCTTACCGGTATGCGAAGCAATAAAATACGCCGGAGATGAACGTGACCACTTAATAGAGAACTATAAGATAAGTTTGGCTAATCTGGGTAAATGCGGCATTAAAACGGTTTGCTACAACTTCATGCCGGTCATCGACTGGATTCGGACCGACTTATATCACCCGTGGGCGGACGGAACTTCTTCCCTCTTCTTCGACCGCACCCGTTTTGCTTATTTCGACCTCTGCATCCTTCAACGCGAAGGAGCTGAAACAGCATACAGCGAGGACGAACTCACCCGGGTGAAAGAACTTGATAAAGTCATTACAGAAGAAGAGAAGGATAACCTGATTGATACTATTATTGTTAAAACACAAGGCTTTGTCAATGGCAATATTAAAGAAGGGGACAAAAATCCCGTAAACATATTCAAACAACTTCTCAACTTATACAAGGGAATAGACCGTGACGGACTTCGGGAAAATATGCGTTACTTCCTGACAGCCATCATGCCCGTATGCGAAGAATACGACATCAACATGTGCGTTCATCCCGATGACCCTCCTTTTCAGGTACTCGGTTTGCCTCGGATCGTAACTAATGAAGAGGATATTGAGTGGCTGCTGAATGCTGTGGACAATCCGCATAACGGGCTAACCTTTTGCGCCGGATCTTTAAGTTCAGGAGAGCAGAACGATACAAGGGAACTAGCCAATAAATTCGCCAAACGTACGCATTTCGTACACCTGAGAAGCACCAAAGCCATGACCGACGGGGATTTCATAGAAAGTTCGCATCTGGAAGGAAGAGGACACCTTATTGAACTCATCCGCATTTTTGAAAAGGAGAATCCCCTGTTACCGATGCGGGTGGATCACGGGCGGATGATGTTGGGCGATGAAGACAAAGGGTATAATCCCGGATACTCTTTCCACGGACGTATGCTGGCATTGGCACAGGTCGAAGGAATGATGGCGGTGGTAAAAAACGAATTAACACACAATTAATATAAAGGAAAGGACAAATCATGAACGAACAATTCAGTATAGCCGGTAAAGTTGCCGTTATCACAGGGGCAGGCGGCGTTTTAGGTGGCAGCATCGCCAAATGTTTTATGCAACAAGGAGCAAAAGTCGTTGCTGTCGACATCCGCGAAGAACAACTGAATAAACGTGTGGAAGAACTAAAAGCATACGGAAAAGAGGTGATCGGCATTGTCGGCAACGTGTTGGATCTTGCCAGTCTGGAACATCTGGCGGAAGAAATCGTTGCAAAGTGGGAACGCATTGACATCTTACTCAATATAGCCGGAGGCAACATGCCCGGAGCAACGCTCAATCCCGACCAAGCTTTCTTCGACATGGACGTCACCTGCTGGCAAAAGGTGACAGACTTAAATATGAACGGAACAGTCTATCCTTCCATGATCTTCGGCAAAGTGATGGCCAAACAAAAGAAAGGTTGCATCATCAACGTCTCTTCCATGGCTGCCTACAGTGCCATCACCCGCGTACCCGGTTACTCTGCGGCAAAAACAGCCGTAGCAAACTTCACTCAATGGCTGGCAAGTGAAATGGCCCTGAAATACGGGGACGGAATCAGAGTGAATGCCATAGCTCCCGGTTTCTTCATCGGCGATCAGAACAGAGCTGTCCTTATCAATCCCGATGGTTCGCTTACGGAGCGTAGCAAGAAAGTACTCGCCAAAACACCGATGAAACGTTTCGGCGACATCACCGAACTCAACGGGGCGGTACAATTCCTTTGTAGTGATGCGGCCAGCTTTGTAACCGGAGCTCTTCTGCCTATTGACGGGGGATTCAGCGCATTTAGCGGAGTATAAAACCGGCTTCAACCCATTTTTCTTTTCCTGGAGTTTTTGCATGGTTTGCCGTCACTTCGTCACTCGTGATAGCAACACAATGTATATCAAAACATTATCGAGTGACGACAAGCGTGACGGCAAGTGACGACAAAGGGCTTTCCGTCACGCTTTTTTTCTGTATATTTACACAAATATACACTTAACCACTTTATATACAGGCAATAGCAACACTTTACGCAAAATAAGCCTAAACCTATGCAAATTCCCTTATCTTGAGCAAAAAGATGAGCATCCGAGCTCTTGACTTTTCAAAATCACTCTCATAATCCTGAAAAAGGATTCTCTTCGCATACCTAAAACACCTTCCTGACATAGAAGGACATTTATGTTATAAGCCATTTACTTTTATCCCGATTCTTATAGAAAAATACCATAACACCTAAAGTAAAACTCCGGTTTACAGTTGTGGGCTCTCGGGGGGACAGCTGTGTGCCGGAGAGCCCACAATTGTAAACCGGCGGGCCCACAACTGTGGGCCGAAGAATTGCTACGGCAAAACAGGGTTGACGCATTATAGTTTTTACTAAAATAATACAATGTATTTACTTTATAAATATACTTAAATGATTTATTATATATAGTATTATTCACTTTTATATGTCGTACTTTATTCTTATATTTA
>JALCME010000019.1 GCA_022648295.1 Bacteroides sp.
GGCTCTTCCGGTTTGGTGGAAAAGTCGGCCTTGTGATGGTTCTTGCGGGCCTGTGCCGCCTGAACCTCCCATTCCTCCAACGCTTCCTGATAAGCCTTGCGGGCGGCGTTCCCCTTGGAAGCGTAGTAGTCGTGAGTGGGTTGCGAGAGGTAGGATGCCAGAGTCACAATCCCCTTTCCCGTACCGGCATGGGAGACTCCGGCAAAATAGAGATGGGGTGAATACTCCATTTGCTGATAGAGAAAATTCACTCCGGGCAGACAGGCACTCAAATGCGTCATGGCCCCCATCAGTAGCATATCCCTTTCACGAAAGGTTCCGGCTACTTGTACCACCCGTTTGAGAAATTCGGGAAGTCCCTTATAAACCTCATCGGGGAAATGGGGCATTTCGGCTCTCATTTGATTGGTTTTTCTTGACAATTCACGCTGTTCATCCTGCTCTTCTTCCACTGCGGCGGGACGCTTAAGTGACTGTTGACTGTTGACTGTTGGAAACGGAGGTTTCGAAGAAAGTGGATTTTCACAAACAAACTGATAACCAGCATTTAAAGCTTTTCTGATTTCTTCCGAAGGAAAGTCAACTTCGGAAACCCGCTCTTCAAAAACGCGTTCTAAAACGGCCAGATCCTCGGGCGAAAAGTTTTTACTTCTTGCCAGACGTCCCAACTTTAGCGTCAAGTCATGTCGCTGTCCTTTCACGAAAGCATTCCGTTGCAAAAAGTGGTTCAGGAAGCTCACAATCACTCCACACCCGTCGCCTTTCTCTTCATTCCCTGGCGCTCCTTGTGAGGCGGCAATCCGTTGCCGTTCTTCATCCTCACGACTCATCATCTCCTCCCCTTCTTTCCGCCAGGGAAACACTTCAGCAGCGGGGTTGTAATACACTTCAGGATCATACACCAGCGAACAGTAGCGGGCAATGTCCTTACAGCTCTGGTCGCATTCCGCGCCCACAAGTTCCGATAGCGTACGGGCCATAATGGAATACGCAGTGGCGTACTGCCGGGGATTATCCGCATCCACCCGTACAACCGCCTTCACCCCGCAGCCGGAAATACTGATCCATACCATACAGACATATGGCAGAGCCTTCAGTGCTTCTACGATTTTCGAGGTTTCCCCGTTGGTATCATCCCAGTCCAGCACTGCACACCCACTCAGCTCTTTAAGGTTCTTCGCCTCGCGTTTGGTGCGACACACGCCAGCCACAGTCACTCCCGGCATACCCAGTTTCACATCTTCGGCTTCTTTCGTCATTCCGGAAGTAATATAACGACGATAAGCCTCGGTCCGGACTTTCAATAATGGTCCGGTCATAACATCTGCAATTTCTTGAAATGAAATTTCTTTTTGAGGTTTCGTAGTCCAGATGTTAGGGAAATACGAGACCTTAAACATTGTGTTTTTCACCACACTGTATTTATATAGATTAAAAAGGGCGTTATTGCCTTTTTTGTCTTACAAAAGTACTATATAGTAACTATTATTCAAAGATTTAAATCAATTATTTTATAAGATATTTTCTATTACATTATAAATCAATAATTTATATATTTCATTTTTATTGCATTTTAAGCCCATAAGCTATCTTATTTCTATAAAAAACAATATTTTAATTACATTCATTTGATATTAGTAAAATTATATATATCTTTGCCACCAATAACACAATGAGCTACACGGACCGTCAATCTGTTCCTCATGCCCCTGTAAAGGCAGAGGATGTGACAGGCGGCCGCGTAGCGCGCCCAAAAGGTTCCTATATATCCCAGACTAAGATATTAACGTACCTATATACCTTCATTTGCCTCACAAGCCGGAAGGCTATATAGCAGTAAGTCTCCAAAGAGGATCGTGGGAAAAGACTCTTTGTCAAGACTTGCAAATTGTTTGTTTGTTGTTGTGTCCCGGCATTTTCAGAGCGCTGTATAATGGCGGGACACTTTAACGTAAATCCTCTAACATTATTATATATATAATAGTATGATTGAAAAAAACCGGCAATGGTTGGTAGCCTATGTGCAATCCTGTTTAGAGAAAAAGACAGCCGAGCGAATTACCGCCATGGGCGTTGAGTGCTACCTACCCATTCAGGAAGAAATCCGTCAATGGAGCGACCGCCGGAAAAAAGTGGAACGTCTGGTCATCCCGATGATGATCTTTGTCCACGTCACTCCCCAGGAACGTTCCCTCCCCCTCACCTTGCAAGCCGTCAACCGTTACATGGTTATGCGTGGAGAGCATGCTCCCGCTATCATCCCCGATGATCAAATGGAACGTTTTCGTTTCATGCTCGATTATTCACCCGAAACGGTGGAAATCTGTCATGGCTCATTTATCGTCGGTGATAAAGTCCGCGTCATCAAAGGTCCGCTTACCGGACTGGAAGGCGAACTTGTGACGATTGAAGGAAAAAGCAAGATCGTGGTACGGATGGATGTGCTGGGTTGCGTGCATGTGGACATGCCGGTGGGATTTGTGGAAAAGAGATAAAAGAATACAGGTTGCAATAGACCTAATGAAAGCCGATATTCAATTATTATAGAGAGCACTTTTTAAATAACAAAATGACAGACACAGCACAGAACGATAAACGTATTGCAAAAAACACACTGCTACTCTACTTCAGGATGCTCCTCATTATGGCCGTAAATCTTTACACGGTACGGGTTGTACTCAAAACACTAGGTGCAGTAGACTACGGATTGTATAACGTAGTGGGAGGTATTGTTATGATGTTTGGCTTTCTAAGTGGAACGATGGCTTCAGCTTCGCAACGTTTTTTTGCTTTTGAATTAGGACGAAAAAATTATGTTCGCCTAAAACAAACTTTCAGCATGACTATGACTATCTATCTGATGATAGGCGCAATCATCTTGCTGCTAGCTGAAACCATAGGTTTGTATTTTTTAAACACACAGATGACTATTCCCCCCGAGCGAATGGAAGCAGCAAAATGGGTATATCAATTTTCTATTCTATCATTTATGATGACCATGTTTACTGTCCCATACAACGCTTCTATCATAGCCCACGAGCGAATGAATGTCTATGCTTATGTAAGCATTATAGAAGCAGTATTAAAATTATTGATCGTTTATTTATTGGTCGCTTTCCTATTCGACAAACTCAAACTATATGCGATTTTAACATTTAGTGTAACAACTTTAGTAACATTCATTTATCGTACTTATTGTAATCGTAAATTTGAAGAATGCCGTTTTTCCTTCTATTGGGAGAAAACCCTATTTAGAGAGATCGTAAGTTATTCCGGTTGGAATTTGTTTGGGGCATTGGCAAGTGTCTTCAATAACCAAGGAGTGGGCATTGTTTTAAACTTGTTTTTTGGTCCTTTAGTTAATGCCGCACAAGCAATAGCTTACCAAGTAAATAATGCAATTAACCAGTTTGTGCAAAACTTTATGACGGCAGTGCGTCCACAAATCATTAAATATTATGCAGCCAATGAAAAAAAACAAATGCTGAAGTTAGTATTTCAAAGTTCCAAATTCTCATTCTTGTTATTATTCATTCTTACGATGCCAATATTACTTGAGACTAATTTTATCCTTGAAGTCTGGTTAAAGAATAGTCCCCAATATGTAGTATTATTTACTCGTCTAATAATTGTATCTGCATTAATAGATTCCCTATCTTATCCCCTAATGACAGTAGTTCAGGCGACAGGGAAAGTGAAGAAGTATCAGTCCTCTGTTGGTGGTATGATGTTATTAAACTTACCTCTTTCCTATTTATTTCTAAAATTAGGCTACCCCGCACAAACGGTGTTTTACTTGGCAATTTTAAATTCTATAACTTGTCTATTCTTACGATTAATATTATTGCGTAAGATGATTGATTTCCCTATAATGAACTATATTCAGCAAACAATAATACCTTTGCTGTTAATTGCAGTTTTTTCCTACGCAATTCCATATTTATTGGTAACGGAAATGAATAAAGGTTTCATCCGTTTTTTCGTTGTAGGGTTAGTGGGATTGATATCAACTGGTTTGTTTATCTATATCATGGGCTTATCAAAAGACGAAAAGCAGTATATTAATAGCTTCATTAAAAAAATAAAACATAAGTACTTATTATGATAAGAAATATTTTAAAAAAGACAGCAAAACAAATTTTGCCGGTAGGGGTATACAGCAGTATTAAACAAAAATGGAATTATTGGGCTAGAAAAAAAAAGTTAAAAGCAGCTTATCGTTATGACCTAAAACGCTTCTCAAAGTATTCAGATACATTGAATACAGATTCATCTCAGAAGTTAGTAGGAAAAATTATTAGGGAATATCATGTTGTAGAAAAGGGGTTAACTATGCCAGAACCCCGTTTAGGCTTCGGAAGAGAAGTACTTATAACTTTGGCTGAGGACTGCATAGAATACGTAAATAGGTATAATACCGATGAGCCGCAATTACTTCATGCAATCGGAGTTATTCTTGAATATGAGACATTTCACTCAGAACGAAAATTTCAATTAAGCGATGATATTCAATTGTGGATTAACAAAATTAAGCAACTAAAATTAGTTATTCCTGCATGTCCGCAAAAAGAGATCACAAAAGAAGATTTTTTTAAATATACTGAGAGTACCTTTCCAGAGTTTGCCAAGTCCCGAGCAAGTGTTCGTAATTACTTGAATGAAGATATCCCATTAAAAAAAATCACACAGGCATTAGCAATGGCTCAAACAACACCTTCACAATGTAATCGACAATGCTGGCGTTCTTACGTTTACACAGATAAGAACCAAATAGGTGCTATATTGCAAGCGCAAGGCGGAAATAGGGGATTTGGTCATTTAGCAAATAAATTAATAGTGATTACAAGCGAATTAGGTGTTTTTAATTATGAAGGAGAAAGAAATGGAGCATATATAGATGGTGGTATGTATGCAATGAATTTACTTTATGCCTTACACTACGAAAAAATAGCCGCTTGTATTTTAAATTGTAGCAATAGTATTGAAAAAGACATAAAACTGAGAGAGCTATGCAAAATAAAAAAAACAGAAGTTTTTATTGCAATGATCGTTTGTGGAATACCTCCAGAACAATTTAAAATTGCGACATCAAAGAGATATGAAATAGATAAGACAAATACAATAGTAAACCATTGATTTCTAAATAATTTTTGTAAGCGTCTAAAAAAGACGTATTGTATCACAACTCTAATGAATTTATCTTTGCTAGCACAACTAATATCATTCGATTTATGTTCAGCAACAAAGATTTTGAAAAACTTTGGTTTTTATATCGGACCGAAGGTGAGCCTAAAAACATTTCCATTGAAACGTTTTGCTCCAAGAACGGCATTCCCTATGCCCAATTTAACACATGGTACAGGAATACGCACAAGCATATCGCTCCGGTTTCTATCATAGGTTCTCCGGAAATACCCTCAGATCAACCTGCTGCGGGAATATCATTATCCCTTCGTCTTTCGAATGGAATGGAGATCAGTCAGGAGCATTTGAATTATACAGGTTTGAAAGAACTGGTGGAAAAATTGGAGGTACTATGTTAACCATAACCGGCCTGAAGAATTTCTACTATATTCCCGGGGTAAGGGATATGTGCTGCGGCTATTCTCGTTTGCTGGAAATCGTAAAAAATAAATTTCATCGTGATCCCTATAATGGTGATGTGTTCATCTTCATGTCTAATCATACGCCGATATGAGTAGCGATGAAAAGTCTTCTTTCATAAAATTTCTGGTTGAACAAGTGGAATCCAAGGATGAACAGATTAAGTTGGTTCAGGAGAGACTTGAGCAGATCATTGAGCAATTACATAAGTCGGAAAAGAACCAGAACGGGTTGCAGGCTACTATTAATGCACTCAGTAAACAGTTACAGGAGACTTCGTTTGAGAATCAGAGACTTCATTTAAAGCTTGAGAAGAGTATCGCTGAGGGTGCGGTAGCTAAAAAGAATCTTTTTGGCTCAAAGAGTCAGAAGGGTATAAGCCCCAAAAAACAAGCCGATAACGGACGGGGGAAAGACAAAGATGAATTTGATGGAACGGGTGGTTCTCTGAACTCAGATATAACATCGGATACACTTCAATCCGAAACCCCGGGAACAGCAACAGATCAGATGAACAGCTCATGCCCTACTACAGTAACCTTTAGTCGTAAAGGTTGGAATTTGGCTTTTAACAAGTATCAGATGGAAACGCCCTTGTATCGTGAGATTTCCGCCTGCTGAATGAAAGGATGCATATCAGCCGCATGACACTGACCAACTGGCTTGAAAAAGGTGCGGAATACCTGAAAGCCTTATTGCCGGTCTTAAAAGAAACTGCTTTGGAGAAAGGTGCTGTGGTAAATTGTGACGAAACCTGGTGCAGGGTTAGAATGGAGTTCGGCTATCGTAAGAAATACCTGTGGTGTCTGGTAAACAAGCATTCAAAAATCGTCATATTTTTCTATGATGACGGAAGCCGTGGTCGGAAAGTGTTGACCGAATTTCTTGGTGATGCGGAGCTTGCAGCTTTACAGTCGGATGGTTATAATGTTTATATGTATCTGGATAATGAATTGATAGACGTTGAACATTTGTGTTGTCTGGCGCATGCACGGGCCAAGTTTAAATATGCCTTTGAGCAGGGTCGGGATGAAAGGGCGAGATGTTTCCTTGAATGGATCGGACAGCTTTATGCATTTGAAGAAGAATATAAAAGAGAGCGTTTGTCTTTTGAAGAAATAAGGGAGCGAAGGATGGGAAGTCCGACGGCGGACGTTATGAACAGAATGAGTACCAGAATATCCGCCATCTATCATACCTTTATCGAAACCTGCAAGATGAATGGTATCTCTTCATTGGAATACTTTAAAAAGTTGTTCCGTGAGATTTTAACAGGCCGTAACGATTATGCCAATCTTTTACCGGCCACAATCGGAATCAAATAAAAATTAGTATTAAAAAATCAGTCCTACTTGGGGTAAATAAAGGCAAAAAGCTACCTAAAAGCAGCTTGATGCACATATACGCCTTTTTTGGACGCTTACCGTAAAAGTCGCTTTATATCCATATGTACTTTTTAAGACTATTACTTTCTCTATTCAATTAACATGCACCACAAATGTCCAACATTTCTATTATATATTTAAATGCTATTTCTTTTACATTTATGTTTTTATTTTTATATTGGAAAAATAAAAATCTGACTATTGGAGTTTACCTTCTAGCATGGTATACAGTATTCGCATGGTTTTCAGTTTTATATTTTAAAACTGATTTATTCCATTATTTTAGAGGATATGAAAAAATAAGGCTGTTGCCATTCTTATATTTAGTAGTTACCATTTTATTATATATGTATCCAATACTAAAATTTGATTCATCCAAAATCAAATATATTAAAGTCGCTGATCCACATATATTATTCAAATTTATTATATTAATGTTGTTCATGCAAGCTCTAGTATATATTGGAACATTCCCCAGCGTATTAAAGGCAGCTCTATCTCCATCAATAGGCGACTTGCGAGATACGTTTTACGACGATGACAAAGGAATCGTATATTCCAACATCATATTTCAAAAATTAGCAGTTCTAAATAGTGGTATGGCTAATATAAATATTATTGTTTCCTCCTACTCATTAGTATTTATGAATATAAAAAGAAAATTAATTAAGCTTTACTTTATAAGTTCATTTTTACTACCACTATATATATATTTTGCTCTTGCAAACCGGTTTGTTATGATGATACAGCTTGGTTGGTCTATATTTATTTTTATTCTATTGCTCTCATTTATTTCACGAAAAGTCAAAAAGAAGTTCACTATTTATATTACAGGCATTTCAATTCCTATTCTAGCTTTATTTTTTTATATATCAAATTCACGTTTTGGAAATACCGCTTTATATATGTTTTATAAATATTGCGGCGAATCTTTTATAAATTACAATGCCGATTTTTTTTATGATCTTAAGGGGCAAACATCAGGAAGCGCCTATTTTACAGTATTTAGCAAATGGCTTGGACATAAGAACAATTTTACTACTCTAAGAGAAAAGTGGGCATATATTGATAATATAACAGGCATTGATTCTCATGTTTTTTACACTTTTGTAGGAGGATTTAACATCGAATTTGGATTCATAGCAACTATATTTATTGGGTTGTCTTCTTCTTTTTTGATTTATAAATACTTAAGGCCCTTTTCTATTCTAACACTATCAAAAATGATTGTAATTGGAATGCTAGGACTTACTCTTCTAAAAGGAGTTTTTTTATTTCCTTTGCAAGGAGGAGGAAACATAGAATTATTATTTACTATTATAGCAGCGCTCCTATTTAAAAGAATCGAAACAAGAGAAAAGATTCGAAAAGTTGAATAAGCATTTTGGAATATTAAATTATATGATATTATGAAAATTGGTATACTTACATTCTATAAGGTAGCAAATTTTGGTGCAAATCTTCAGGCAATATCTACGTACTATTATCTTAAAAATAACGGATATATTCCTATTTTTATTAACTATATGTCGGAGTATACGGAACAAGAATGGACTATGCAAAAGAGAAGCCTACAAGCACAGACCCACGCGAATTTTATCAATAATATTATTAAAGAACAGACTACAATATGTCATACAACTGAAGAGATCAAAAAAGTAATTGAAGATCATAACATTGAAGCAATAATTGTCGGATCAGATGCTGTAGTCCAGCATCACCCCTTGCTTTCTAGAATAAAAATGGGAAAAAGAAAACCATTTTACATTTCCCATCCAAGGCCAGAAAGTATGTTTCCAAATCCATTTTGGGGAATAGATTTAGCCAGTGAGATACCTATGTCAATGATGTCTGTATCTTCACAAAATTCGGCATATAATTTATTCTCAGGTAAATTAAAACAAAGAATGAAGGAAACATTATCATTCTTTAAATATATATCAGTTCGTGATTCATGGACTAAAAAAATGATGGAAAACATTCTCAACAAACAAATCATTGAAATAACTCCAGACCCTGTATTTGCCTTTAATTACAACGCAAGTAATATTATACCTTCAGAAAAAGAAATAAGGAAGCGCTTCAACCTACCTAACTATTATGTATTAATAAGCCTTCACTCTCAATCATTAAGTTTAAACACCCTTAATGAGCTAAAAAGAGAATTCGAAAAAAAAGGAATAACTTGTGTAGCCTTACCCATGCCTTTTGGCTTTAAATTTAAACATCCATTTAACTATAAAATAAATACGCCTTTATCCCCTATAGACTGGTATGCACTCATCAAATATTCATATGCCTATATTGGCAGCAATATGCATCCTATTGTCGTATCTTTACATAATTCAGTTCCATGCTTTAGTATTGACCACTGGGGCACAAGGAATTTCTTTAACAGGTCTAAAAAAGATGGTTCTAGCAAAGTAGCTCATATTCTTTCTGTTTACGGCCTACAATCAAATAGAAGGGAAATAGAAGGAAAACAGTGTATGGTAAATGCTTCAGAAATCGTAAATGCAATATATTCATTTCCCAAAGAGTATGTAACTTCTATCAGTAAAAAACAATATGAAGCATATTCTAATATGATGCAAAATATTCTTAATTCCTTGAAATCTTAACTCCATCACCTCATGAATATTTTAATAGTATCCAAGTGTCCTACACATCCTACAACAGCAGGTAATAGAATGCTAATTCTTTCGTATGCAGAACTCTTGAAACGTCAAGGACACGATATTCATTTTTTGTTTGTCTCTTCAAGACCTCTATCTAAAATAAACGCAGCAAATGCTATAGAGTCACGTGAAAAAACGAGAAGCTATTGGAAAGATAGATTTCATGAATATAAATTAACTACTATAGAGAATATTCTCTATACACTAAGATATCAATATCGTAGACGATTTTGTAAATATTGGGGTGTAGATGACGAATACCCATCAGGGCTTGGAAAATTTACCGAGCGCTTACAACAGCAACAACATTTTGATGCCTGTATCGTTAATTACATTTACCTTTCAAAATTACTAAAATATATTACCATTCCAAAGGTTGCAATCTTCACACATGACTATTATACATTCAAGGATGTTTTGACCGATACACCCCATTGCGATAAAGCATTGATGCCTAATGAGGAAGCTAAAGGATTAAAGCGTGCCAAGTATATTTTTGCAATGCAAGAAGACGAAGCAACTATTTTTCACGCTTTATCTCCTAAAAGCAAGATTTATATCAACTACAGCTATTATAATTACGTATCCCAACCTATTGCAAAAAATCATAACATAGTTTTTTTATCTGGCTCCAATAATTATAATATCAATGGGCTGCAATGGTTCATTGAAAATATTTGGCATACAGTAATAGATAAAGTTCCAGATGCAAAACTCCTTATCGGCGGAGCCATCTGTAAAGCAATAACTAATGCCTCCAATCAGCCTGGCATAGAATTGCAAGGTCTTATAAATGACATATCAGCTTTCTATGCGCAAGGAAATATTGCTATTAATCCAACCTATCAAGGTACTGGATTGAAAATTAAAACTTTTGAAGCTATTTCAATGAGTAAGGTTACGATAGTTCACCCGCATAGTACCATAGGCATTTACAAGAAAGATTCAGCCCCTTTGCTTTCATCAGCCAATCCAGAAGATTGGGTAAGTTTTATACTGAAAATATGGAAAAATCCTATATATATAGAAAAAATCAAAAAAGAAGATGAACACTACATCGCTGAAATGAATACTTTTATTGAAAGTCAGTACCGCGCATTTCTCCAAGATTAATGTACTTTAAAATTCACAAATGATAGCAAATTGACTTTAATAAATAAATATTCACTTTTCTATTTTTAGCTCTTTTTAAACTGTGAATATGACGATACTTAAAAGCAAAGAAATTGGTAAAAACAAAAATATGAATTGGATAGTTGTTATTTTTAAGTAGCGTTTATTATTCGAGAAAAAATAACTAACTACACATCATTAGTAATATTTTTCATAGACAAAATATGGATAAAATAACATGGATTACAGCAAACTGTTTTTTAGATGTTGATATACCAATCATAACTGAAATATCAAAATATTATAATATTGATTGGTATATATACATTCAAAAAGAAAATGAGATAAATTATCTACCTCTTATAAATAAGGTATCTAGAACAAACCTTACTAAGCAAATAATATATCTAAAAAACAGAATAAGAAATCCCTTTTTACTTTACGAATATATCAATAGTATATATAAAATTAAAAAATCAAAGGCTAATATTTATTATATAGATTTAACAGGGGCACCTTATTTTCTTCCATTATTTAAATTCATTATTGGAGATAAAAAAACAACAATTGCGATTCACAATATATCTACCCCCAAAGGTGCAATAAATAGTAGACTAGCAAATATATATACAAATTACTGCATCAAAGCATTTAAAAATATTCATGTATTTTCAAATAGCCAAAAGAGAATTTTAGAAAAAAAACAGAAAAACAAAAATATTCTATTGGCTCCTTTAGCTTTAAAAGATTTTGGGAAAATTAGTATTAGCAATAAAGAGTCCATCGAAAAAAAAATAGAGTTTTTAAGTTTTGGATATATACGAACCTATAAGCGTATAGACGTTCTAATCGAAGCTGCCCAATTAGCCTATGAAGCAACAAAAATACCATTTTTAGTAAAGATTGCAGGTAGTTGTAATGATTGGGATATATACCAAAAAAAAATAAAATATAATTTTTTGTTTGAGCTAAAAATTACAAGTATCCCTAATGAAGAAATTGCAGAAATATTTTCAACGGCAAATTACTTTGTGTTGCCATATCAAGATATAGCCCAAAGTGGAGCAATAACAGTTGCATTAAATTATAATGTTCCCGTTATAGCATCTAACTTAGAAGCATTTAGAGAAATTATAAAAGATAAAGATACCGGATTTCTTTTCAAGGCAGCATCAATCAAAGACCTAAAAGAAATAATAATATATATATTAAAAAATCACAAGGAAATTTATCCTCAATTAAAATTAAGACAAAAGATATACGTAGAGGAACATTATTCGAACCAAGTTATCGCTCAAAAATACTTAAACTTTTTCAACCAATTATAAAATGAATATTCAAAAAGTTATAAAAAAAGATCTTTGCTTAGGTTGTGGTATATGTTTATATGATTCTAACATCAATAAGATGGAGTATTCATCGTCAAAAGGAATGTACATTCCTAAATTAGATCATAATAAGGATTATACACTGGCAAACGCGATATGTCCTGGAAAAGGCTACAATATTTACAAGAATGCGAAAGAATTATACAATAATAATTATACGATAGATCTAGGTTTTGTTGATTCTAAATATATAGCACATTCTAATATAGAGGAGGTGTTAAAAAATGCCTCTTCTGGAGGAATTATGTCACAAATACTGTTATATCTTCTTGAAGAAAAAATTGTAGATAAAGTAGCTGTAACAAAATTTATTTATACAACTAATGGGCCTAAAACTAAGACAATTATAACTAGCGATATTAAAGAAATTCTGAATAGCCAAGGCTCAAAATATTGCCCAGTAGATATATCATCTTTTATTAATGACTTAAAAAATTTCAAAGGGACACTTGCATATATTGGCACACCATGTCAAATTGCAGGGATAAGAAATATTCAAAAATTAGATTCACTATTTAAAGAAAAGATCAAGCTTACAATTGCTAATTTCTGCGGAGGATTCAAGAATTACAACAATATAAAAAAAATAGCAAAACATCATAATATAAGTTTTAAAAACATTACATATTTTCAATTTAGAGGGGGAGGACAGCCTGGCTCATTAAAAATGATAGATAAGCGTAATTATGTATTTCAGACGCCATATCCGAAGTACACATCTTTTACAGGGTATTCAAAAATATTACGTTGCCATTTATGCATTGATGCAACTGGAGAACTAGCAGATATAGCTTGTGGAGACGCATGGTTAGATAAATGTTTAAATGATGAAAAAGCATGGTCTATCATCATTTGCAGGAGTAAAAATGCGACACAGATAATTCAAAACATGAAAGAGAAAAAAGTAATCACAACTGATTATATATCATATAAAGATATCTGTCATTCCCAAAGGATAAATTTAAAATCAAAAAAATATAGATATCTCTCAAGAAATAAATTATATCATTTTTTAGGATATACATTGCCAATATTTGACGGTGGATACCAACAATGTCATTATCCTAATAAAATTGAATTAAAAATATATATAACACATAAAATTAAAGAACTAATAGAAAAGATGGACTTATATAAATATTGCAGAATACTAATGCGCAAAAAATATTAACAAAAGAAGCAATCATTTAGGAAGGATGTATTGTATTAAAATTCATATGGATTTATCTGTAACCATCCACATCTCCGCCTTGAGTAATGCACTTGATATCTTATTTTTGTTCCCTAAACATAAAACCAGAAAAAATGGGAACAATAAACAAAGTAGATTATGCAGCCGTTTATCGTCAGTTTGCCACTTATGGCAATGGTCGTTCACTAAAGCAATTTTGTACGGATGAAGATTTTGATTACAGCCGTCTTCGGCGTTATGCCACTAAAAGCTTTTGGAATCAACAAATGAATCAACCCAACTCTCGATTGCAATCAGAATCATTGATTCCTTTGAAAGTGGATTTCCGGGAAAGCCTATCGGAAGAAAAAGTCGAATCCCCGTCCACGAAGGAATCCATACTGATAAGTGATATAAACGTTCATTTATCCAACGGTCTGGAGTTACGTCTTCACGAAGGAAATATGGATGCCCTGATGGAGGTTTTACATAAAATATTAGCCTGATTATGAATACTGAGGTACAATTGCAATTGGCCAATATCCGTATAGCCCAATTATTAGATGAGTTATCGGAGCTCAGGAAGCATTCCGGTGCTTCCCATGAGACTGAATTGCGTGAGCAGTATTCCCGTGAGCGTGAGAGTGATCGTGCCTTCTATCGTGATCAGTTGGCTTGTATGGAAGAGCGGCATAAACAGGAACTTGAAGCACTGAAAGAAAGTTATAAAGAATCCAATGCTCAATTGAAGAGACAACTGCAAAGTATGAGCGCACAGATCTCCACTCTTCAGAACAGCCTGAATGCAAGTTCGTTATCGGAAGCGGAATTGAAAGCTTTGGATCGTTGTCATCGTAGTCAGCGCTTTAAACGAAGTTCCGAACAGACGAGGCTACTGAAAAACAGGAAGGAAGTCTCCCGTTCGCAAGAGAAGGATGATTTTGACGGTGACGGTTCATCTCAATCTGCCCAGGATGTACCGGATCAGCACAATGCCTCACCTTCAAAAAACAATAATAGTGGAAAAGTAGAAAATATCGTCCATAAGATAATCGCTTACTTCCGTAGTAAGATGGCAGAGGTCTGGGAAAAAGAAATCCGGAAAGCTGATTACTGGATGATGGATGAAACACCCGGATGGTAGGTTGTATAAAGGAAGGAACGAAGTCCTATCTTAACCGCTACTTCTCTGGGGAATCAGGGCAAAGGCCATGAAACGAATCTGGTTCTCCAGACACATCAAGATGAATTTAAAGAATTGCCTGAATATAGGCAGCGAAAGATCGGCAGTGGACACGGCTTTTATGTACTCCCTTGTTGAAAGCTGCCGTGCAAACAACATCTCTCCCGTACGATATATCCGTTTTCTTGTGGATAAATTATCGGATAAAACCGTGGATAGAACTACACTTTTGCCCTGTTATTGCGCCCTATAAAGTTAAACTTATTTTTTAACAATAGATAATTTGAATCATAAACCATTGATTTCTAACAGAATTTTAGCAATAGGCGGAAATGTGGATAGTTACTGGCAGTCACACAGGTGCGGAAACATCCGCCATCTATCATACCTTTATCGAAACCTGCAAGATGAATGGCATCTCTTCATTGGAATACTTTAAAAAGTTATTCCGTGAGATTTTAACAGGCCGTAACGATTATGCCAATCTTTTACCGGTCACAACCGGAATCAAATAAAAATTATTATTAAAAAATCAGTCCTACTTGGGGTAAATAAAGGCAAAGAGCTACCTAAAAACGGCTTGATGCACATATACGCCTTTTTGGGACGCTTACAAAAATGACTTTATATCTCTAATAGCATCTTTTAGGAATACTTAAATTACGTAGATTCAAAAATGAAAAGAATAGGAATATTAACATATTTTACAGATATACCATACTTTAATGATATCAATCCAGGTATGAATTTGCAGGCTTATGGCGTATATCAAATGTTAAAAGACCAATACCCTAATGATCAAATAGAATTCATCCGATACCATTCATGGTGGGCTTTTTGGCGCATATATATATCAAATATTACACTAGCATCCTTTATTAAAGATTGTAAGCAATTCTATAAATACAAAAAATTTGCTCAATATTTTCCTCGTTCACAAAAAGCTTTAATTTGTTTAGACTATGAGAAATCATCTAAATTTATAAATAATCTTAATTATGATGTAATCTATGTGGGCAGCGATACACTTTTAGAGTTAATACGTGCTCCTAAGAACGAAATAACCGCATATTGGTTATCCCCGATTATCAAAGCAAAAAAGTTTATGATAGCCGCGTCGGCCCGTGATACATCTTATGATAAGTTAACACAACAGCAACGCGCTCGCATGAAGTTATCTATTAATTCTTTTCTAGCAATGGGTGTCCGAGATCAAGCCACTTATGAACTAATAAACAACTTTCTGAAAGAAAACGATGAGAGATTAGAAATGGTTCCAGATCCAACATTTTATTATAATATAAACTATAGAGATGCCGATCTATACGCTCAAGAAAATGGGCTAGCCGGTTGTAAAAAACCGATTGTATGTTTTCACCTGTTAAAGACCAACCAATGGGCAGATAAGTTGGCAGAGATATATCATAAACAAGGCTATCTAATTGCATCTTTACGACCTTATAAATATGCAGATTTTCTCTTAAAAGATTTATCCCCAACAGAGTTCGCTGGAATTTTTAAATACTTTAAGATAACTATTACACATCGCTTCCATGATACAGTATTTTGCATCAAGAACATATCACCCGTTTTGATTTATCTCCCTTCTGCATCCTATAAAAATTTAGAAGGAAACTCTAAACAATCGTCCATAATGGAATCTTTTGATCTTAAAGGAACTAATTATATTGATAATATCAATATGCTTACAGCTGAAGAAATTAAAGAAAAAGCAGACATTGCATACATCGCTTTTAACAAGAAAAAAGATAATATAAAAGAACTATTACTTCTTTATAAGAAACAATTAAAAGAATATATCAATAAAACTGCTGAAATATTATGAAAAAAACAAAAGTTTGTTTTCTTGTGTCATCCTTATGTAACGAAGGACCCACCAATGTAATGTATAATATTATAAAATATATAGACTATAATACATTTGATATATCAATCGTTACATTTATACCAGAGAAACAAAACTCAAGAATAAAAGATTTTGAGTCATTGCCTATCAAAATAATTCAGCTATCTCCCAACAAATGCATCAATTTTCTGAAACTTTATCTGCGCCTAAAAAAAACAGTGAAAGAACTGGAACCAGAAATGTTTCACGCACATTGCCCTCGATCCTTATATCTAATGTCTTTTTTAGGGAAAAAGTATAAGAAAATCTATACCATACACAATTATCCAAATGAATTACAAAAAATACTTTATGGAAAAGCAAAGGGAAGCATAATAATTAAACTAAATAACTTCTTTACAAACAGGATTGACATCCCCATATGTTGTGCTCCTAATATTCAAGAAAAGTATCTACATGAGAAAGGGTGGCATTTTCTTTGCATACACAATGGCACATCTATGCCAATATGGAATAGAGATCAGAAACGAAGAGCAAATATTCGTAAAAAATTAGAAATGAAAGAAAACATAAAATATTTTATATTCATCGGCCGTTTTTCGCCAGAAAAAAATCCAGATCTATTAGTTTATACATTTAAAGAGTTAGCTAATATGAATATAGGCCTTATAATGCTAGGTAATGGTCCTTTATGGAGTACTCTAAAGAGAGAAGAAACAGAAAATATAATAATTCCTGGTTTTCAGACTAACATTTATGATTATATAGTGGCTTCAGACTATTACATTTCTGCATCAGATACCGAAGGTTTGGCAAATACACTGCTAGAGAGTATGAGTGTTGGATTACCAATGTTACTTTCTAACATACCTTCTCACCAAGCTATAATGGCAGAATTCAAAACTAATGTAGGATATCTCTACAATCAACATAATAAAGACGAATTAAAAGAAAAGATCATAAAAGCCACACAAATTAACAAAGAAGAAGCAACAACAGAAATTCAATATATATTTTCTCATAAATATACTGCTAAAATTATGTCTTCGAAATATCAGGACGTATACAAAAGTTTTAAAAATTAAAGTCAAATTGAATGAAAATGAAAATTCTAATAACAGGTGGTAATGGCTTCATTGGAACAAATTTGATCAACCATTTAATGAATAACAAAGAAATAGAAATACTAAATATTGATTTTAAAGAACCTAAAATTTCTGAACATAGAAATATATGGAGACAAATTGACATTAGAGAAAAGGGGCCCCTTTTGAAATCAGTAATCAATTTTAAACCAGATTATGTTATACATTTGGCTGCAAAAACAGACTTGAATGGAAATGCATTAAAAGACTATAACGCAAACATACAAGGAGTATCCAATTTATTGGACGCCTTAGCACAAGTGAGTAATTTAAAAAGAGTGATTTTTACTTCCTCTATGTATGTATGTAAGCCTGGATATCATCCAAGAGACTTTGAAGATTATGCACCCCACACCTTATATGGAGAAAGTAAAGTAGAGACAGAAAAAAGAATAAAAGAAAGGGATCCACAATATATATGGTCAATAATTAGGCCTACTTCGATTTGGGGTCCTTGGTTTGGCGAACCATATGACAAATTCTTCAAGATAGTTCTATCTCACTCTTATTTTCATTTAGGGAAACGGGCATGTAAAAAAACTTACGGATACATAGAGAATACCATTTATCAGATATTATCAATTTTAAATGCACCAGAAAAGAAAATAAATAAAAAAGTCTTCTATTTAGGTGATTATAAACCATATGATATAACAGAATGGGCTAATGAGATTGCTAAGTATGTAAATATAAAAATACCAACTATCCCATATTTTCTATTTGTCTTAGCAGGATGGTTGGGAGATGGATTAAAAAAAATTGGTATAACTTTTCCTATGACTAGTTTTCGGCTTAAAAATATGACAACAGATAATATTCAAGACTTAACCCCCATTGAAGAAATAGCCCCTAATCTCCCAATATCCAGATTAGAAGGAACGCATCTTACTATAGACTGGATACAAAACACGAAAAAATAATTTATTCTCTTATGAAAGTTTCTATTATTACTTCATGCTATAACAGAGAGGCTACAATTCGTAACGCTATAGAAAGTGTTTTAGCACAAGATTATCCTGATATAGAATATATTATAGTGGACGGAGCATCGAAAGATCATTCAATGGAAATAGTCAATGAATATCGTAATCGTATCTCAAAAATTATCAGCGAACCAGATCATGGTATGTATGAAGCGATAAACAAAGGAATCCGCATAGCAACAGGTGACATAATAGGCCTAGTACATTCAGACGACATGCTTTATGAAAAAAAGACAATATCACATGTAGTGGCTGAAATGGAACGCACTGCCGCTGATTTTTTATATGGTAATGGAATATTCGTATCTTCACAGGATACTACTCAGATAATTAGGAACTGGCGAGGAGGTCATTATTCAAAAAGAAAAATTCAAAATGGATGGCTTCCATTACATCCAACGTGTTATATTAAAAAGAAATTTTTAATGAAATGGGGATTATACGATGAATCTTTTAAGATTGCCGCAGATACAGATTTATTAGTGAAGTTACTGTATAAAGAAAATTTAAGAGTTAGTTATTTGAAAGAATATATTGTACGTATGCGTATGGGTGGACTTTCTACTGACAGAAAAAAAATGAAAGAAAAATGGAATGAAGATATAAGGTTATATCGTAACCATGGCTTTAATCCTTATTGGGCATTAAGTTTGAAGATTGTGAGCAAAATTCCACAATTTATTCAAGCAAAGTTTATGAATAAGAAAAGACAATATTCTTAACTACACGATGCATGAATAAACATTCCTTTTTGCTTCTCATTTTATTAGTTTTTGTCAATATTGACCTTTTTGGACAATTTTCGTACGGAACAACCGGTTTACTGCACATGCCTACAGCAGATATGCAAAAAGATAAGACCTTCATGTTTGGTGGTGGCTTATTAAACCCCGAAACCATGCCTTCGAAAGAATGGTGGGGTAACTATTATACATTGAACTATTATGTGAACATTACTATTTTCCCTTGGTTGGAAATAGGATATATGTGTATGTTGGTCAAGGCAAAACCTGGAGTTTACCATTGGGTCCCCTCCACTTATGGCAAATTTGTAAACCAAGATCGTTCTTTTCATGGTCGTATAAGAGTCTGGAAGGAAGGATGGTGGAAAGAATGGACACCTCAAATTGTGATAGGAGCTAATGATCCTACTACCGGTAGTTGGAAAGGAGGAGTTTCGAGTGATGATGAACGATATAATGGCTTCTTTTGTCGATATTACGTAGCCTTAAGTAAACATTTTGAATTTGCTAATTACGGTACATTAGGTATCCATTCAGCATATGTTTTTAACAGAAAAGAAGTGAATCATCTGAATGGGCCAGCATTGGGAGCCAATTATCATTTTTCCTTACCCAAAACTTCATTTACTAACAAGTTATTAAACGGAGTTAATTTAATAGCTGAGTATGATTCCAAACGGATCAATATAGGAGGATATTATTCTTTCTGGAAAGATAAAATAAATATTTATGGAGATCTTTACCAATGTAAACATCCATCAGTAGGTTTAAATTTCAAAGTACATTTAAAATAAAAAGAGATACACATAATAGCTTGATATGAAAAAGGTTGCACTAATTTCAGGAATCACAGGGCAGGACGGCTCTTTCTTAGCCGAGTTATTAATAGAAAAAGGATATGAGGTACACGGTATCCTTCGCCGTTCATCCTCTTTTAACACAGCACGTATAGAGCATCTGTATTTGGATGAGTGGGTACGGGACATGAAGAAAGATCGTTTGATCAACTTACATTACGGGGATATGACGGATAGCAGTTCGCTTATCCGCATCATCCAACAGATACAGCCGGATGAGATTTACAACCTGGCTGCACAAAGTCATGTAAAGGTTTCGTTTGACGTACCTGAATATACGGCGGAAGCGGATGCGGTAGGGACCTTACGTATGCTGGAGGCTGTGCGCATTTTAGGCTTGGAAAAGAAGACAAAAATTTATCAAGCTTCTACTTCGGAGTTATTCGGATTAGTACAGGAGGTACCTCAAAGAGAGACGACTCCTTTCTATCCGCGCAGTCCGTATGGAGTGGCTAAACAATATGGATTCTGGATCACAAAGAATTACCGGGAGAGTTATGGTATGTTTGCCGTAAACGGCATCTTATTTAACCATGAGAGTGAACGACGGGGGGAGACTTTTGTGACCCGTAAGATTACGCTGGCTGCTGCACGTATTGCACAGGGATTTCAAGATAAGCTATACCTGGGGAACTTAAACTCTCTCCGTGACTGGGGGTATGCAAAGGATTATGTGGAATGCATGTGGTTGATTCTTCAGCATGAGACACCGGAAGACTTCGTGATTGCCACCGGGGAATATCATACGGTACGTGAATTTACAACACTGGCATTCAGAGAGATCGGAATTGAACTGGGATGGGAAGGTGAAGGAGTTGATGAAAAAGGGATTGACACCGCTACTGGTAAAGTTTTAGTGGAAGTGGACCCGAAATATTTCCGGCCATCCGAAGTGGAACAGTTACTGGGTGACCCGACAAAGGCCAGAACTTTGCTCGGATGGAATCCATGCAAAACATCGTTTGAAGAGTTGGTTAAGATTATGATTACTCACGATATGAAGTTCGTGAAGAAGTTATACTTGAGGGGACAAGCAGAGAAAGACAACTAAAACACAATAAACCTAACGAATGTATGGAAACCCACATCGTTATCATGGCAGGCGGCATAGGAAGCCGGTTCTGGCCTATGAGCACACCGGAATATCCCAAACAGTTTATTGACGTGCTGGGATGTGGCAAATCGTTGATTCAGCTGACGGTGGAACGCTTTGCACCGCTCTGCCCTATCACAAACTTCTGGGTGGTGACTAGTGCAAAGTACACGAACATCGTAAAGGAACAGTTACCGGAACTACCGGAAGCCAACATTCTGGCTGAACCGATGGCACGCAATACGGCACCGTGCATAGCGTACGCCTGCTGGAAAATAAAAAAACAGCATCGGGATGCAAACATCATCGTGACGCCTTCGGATGCATTGGTGATAGATACTGCGGAATTCAGAAGAGTGGCCGGAGAGGCTCTGGATTTCACCGCTAAAAAGGATTCCATTGTAACCATAGGAATAAAACCAAGCCGACCGGAAACAGGATACGGCTATATCTGCGCTTCGGAGAGTATTGAGGATTCAACGATCTGCAAAGTGGAAGCTTTTAAAGAGAAACCTGACCTGAAAACAGCGGAGGAATACTTGGCAAAAGGGAATTATTACTGGAATTCGGGAATATTTATCTGGAATATAAATACCATTACAGAAGCGATAAGAAGGTTTACTCCGGCGTTGGCGGAAACAATGGATGAAATGGCGGAGGATTTCTATACTCCGCAGGAACAATGCACCGTGGAAAGGCTTTTCCCTATGTGTGAGAAGGTGTCGATTGACTATGCGGTAATGGAGAAAGCGGAATGTATTTATACGTTACCGGCGGAGTTCGGATGGAGCGATTTGGGGAGCTGGGGATCACTACGCAGCTTATTGCCGCAGGATAAAGACGGCAACGCCTGTGTGGGAAAGGGAATCAGCTTATATAATTGCCGCAATTGCGTAGTGCACACGGCAGAGGAAAAAAAGGTGGTGGTGGAAGGTTTGGAAGGCTATATTATAGCCGAAAAGAATGGAGCTTTATTGATCTGTAGCCTGAAAGAAGAACAACGAATCAAGGAGTTTGCACAATAATTAGGATATTGGTAAAATAATAAAATGAAAATTCTTCTCTTTACTCCTTATATTGAGGAGAGCACGGAATATAATTTTTCACTGGCCAAAGAGCTTGGAACATTGGTAGAGCTTCATGTGGCCTTCTTCAAAACAGAATATCCGGCTTATCGCAGAAACTGCACCGTACACTACATTTCATCGTCCATACTGCCCGGAAAGATGAAAAGGGAATGGATGGAGTTACTCAAGGAGATTGAGCCAGATGTTGTGCATATAGAGGACCGGGGAATGTATCAATCCACCCTTATTCAGAAATGTACACAACAGTTGGGTTATAAGGTGGTGGTGTCTCCACAGCATATGCTGAACCGTGGGGCGGGGCTACGATTACTTTATCAAAAAAGAATGTTGGCCAGGGCTGATGCTATTGTTATAAACTCGAAAGCTGAATGGGCCATGCTATCCAAACGGGAATATAAAGAGAAAATGACGGTAATAGCTCATGGCGTGGAAATGGACCGGGTGAAGCTGAAAACCGATTGGGAAAGAAGAAAAAAGATCCTGGTGATTAACCGTATGGGCACGGAAGATGAAATGGAAATGTTTATTGATACCGTGTCGTTATTGAAACAGGAATTAAGGGAATATCGCATTGCCATTATAGATGAAGGATCGCCTCTATATAGTGCTCTGTTTAAAGAAACCGTAAAAGAAGCGGGAGTGGAACACTTATTTGATTTCTACGAGGAAATAGATAAGGAGAATAAATGGAGGTTGTATCGGGAATCGGCGTTATACGTTCTATTGGCTGGTCCGGGGGAAGCTGATCACACGGTACGTGAGGCATTGGCTAGCGGAACGCCGGTAGTGGCAACGCACGAAACTAGTTGGGAGGAACTGGAGACCAATCACTGCGGATGGTGGGTGGAGGCAAGTACTGAAGCAATGGCAGAAGCCATAAAAGAGTATCTCCAGCTATCGGAAAAGGGATTGGACATTATGGGCAGGAACGGAAGGAAACTGGTTGAAGAGAAGTACAGTTGCTCCAAAGTGGCCGGACAATATCTGACACTATACTCCCAAATGCAAGGAAACATCCAACCGGAAAAACAACAAACCAAATTTTCGTATATTTTTAATTAACTGATGCAGAACAATTATGATTATAGCCGTAGATTTTGATGGAACCATTGTGGAACACCGTTACCCTAAAATCGGTGAGGAAATTCCCTTTGCAACCCAAACATTGAGGATGTTGATTGCAGAGAAGCATCAATTGATTCTATGGACGGTGCGTGAGGGTGATTTATTGAAGGAGGCTCTGGACTGGTGCAAAGAACGGGGAGTGGAATTTTATGCCGCCAACCGGGATTATCCGGAGGAGCTGGAGACTCATAAAGGCTTTTCCCGGAAAGTGAAAGCGGACATCTTTATTGATGACCGGAATCTGGGTGGATTGCCGGACTGGGGAACCATCTACCGGATGATTAATGAACGGCTCTCGTTCGAAGCGGTTTACGCTTCGGACGGAAACACTCCCAAACAAAACCGGGGGGGATTCTGGAAAAACTTACTCAAAGGGTGACATGATAGTCACCTTTTTTTGTATTCAGGAATAAATTGATTATTACTCTTCAACGAGTTCGCCTGAAGAGGACTGGATGAGTTTGCTGTCGCGCACAGCAGCTGGTTTTGTCCATGCCTCGGGAATAAACTTCCATTGATTCAAAGCGTGGGGAGTGATCACTTTTTTCCTCTCCATATATTGCATCAGGTAATAGCGCAGGTCTCTATCGGTGGAGAAAATGATACGCTTCTTCAATTCTTCCTTGGGGATACCGGCTCCTTTGGTCAGAAGTTCTCCTCCTCCATTGCCACGATAGGAATTAAGCGCTACTTTATAGATTTTATCAGGGCAGAAGGGGGTACCATCGGCCATACTGATGATATGAACTTTCTCTCCCTCGGGTTTGGTGACATCCACGGTATAAATGATACCGGCGGCGGAATCAAAATTGAAACTGCTATTCACAAAGAGGGCTCGTTCCTGACTTCCCTGACGGGTTTTATTCAGTAGCAGTAAATGATCTTTTTGGGAACGCATCTGGTTGGTCCAAAGTGCATAGGACATCTCAAGCGCCCCTTTTACTTCCCTACCCGACAGCTTCATCGTATAAAGCATATTTTCGTATCGATAGAGGGCAAACATATCTCTCACCCGCACACACCCTTTTTGAATTTCAGCATCGTAGGCTATGGGAGCGGTAAAAGAAATATCAGCTTTGCCAATTTCCAATTGCAAGGAATGAATGAGATCGATAAAAGCGGAAGGACCGAAAAAAGCGGGACGAAGGGATACCGCCTTGGTGAATTTGCCTATTTTCTTGTTTGTGAATTGCTCTATAGCTTTATACTGGGGCGAAAAATGTGCAATGAAGGCCGGATCTGCTTCATAATCTTTCATTTCGGACAGTACTCCACTGATCTTCTTACCCACAACCTTACCTTTAGCATTCAATTTCAAAGTAACATCCACATCGGAAACCACAAAACCATTATTAGCCGGATCCATAATCAAGACAGAGTCTCCCGCCACGTTCACAATTTTATCGCAGTAGCGGGTATGATCGTGTCCGATCAATACAACATCGAATCCGGGTACATTGCGTGCCACCCGACGTGACGCATTTTCACGGTACTTCTCCCCCATTATCTGCTGTCCCTTACCTGAATGAAAAAGACCGATGATCAAATCGGGATTTTCTTTCCGGCGAATAATATTCATCCACTTCCGGGCAGTTTCTTCCATATCGCCAAAACGCAAGCCACTCCACAGATTCTCAGCCAGCCACATGGGAATAGCCGGAGTAATCATGCCAAGCACCACAATCTTAACTCCATCACGCTTAAAGGTGACATAAGGCTGAAAATAAGGTTCATTGGTAAGGGTATCAATGATATTAGCCCCTAAGATGGGAAAATGGCACTGTCTGGCCCAACGATCGAACACAGGATGTCCGGTTTCTACATCATGGTTTCCCATATTTCCGGCGTCATAACCCATGAAATTCATCATCTCTGCAGCCAGATGTGGTGAAACAGTATCAATGTAGTTATAATAATAGCTAGTGGGTTGCCCTTGTAAGATATCGCCATTATCCAATAAGATGAGATTATCCTTATAGACATTACGTTTTTGTTGAACAAAGCTATAAATATTAGCTAACCCTCCTTCGTCTTTATGACGAAAAATAAAATCGTAAGGATAATAATTACCATGTATATCACTGGTTTCTACAATCTTCAACTTAACTTCCCTTTGGGCAAAAAGTGAAGCACTCACTACAAGCATCAGCACAATTGCGATCTGGTTTCTCATCTTGATAAATACCTTATTCTATATCTAATGGAATAGTAAATAAAACCCTTGTTCCTCCGGTATATTGCGGATCAACCCATATCTTTCCTCCCCAATTCTCTACGGATAGCTTACAAATGGAGAGTCCCAAACCTGTACCCTGTACATATTCATTTAGCTTTTCAAAGCGTTCAAAGACAAGTTCCCGCTTATCAAGTGGAATGCCACACCCGCTATCTGTAACCGAAAAGACGGCAGATTTTCTGGCCTCGTCCACTTCCATGGCCAAAATAATAGATCCGTTCTCCGTAAATTTATCGGCGTTAGATAGCAAATTGGCAAGAACTTGTTGTAGACGCTGGATATCGGCAAACAATTCAAAACGGTAGAAACGGCTATCGAATGTATACTCATTATTCTTTCTACAGGTTTGCTTCGCAGAAAGAATGGCATAGCGACATATGGCGACTACATCACACTTTTCATATTTAAACGTCACCTTACCTGATTCCAAGCGGGAAAGTTCCAACACATCGTCAATGAGGTGAAGTAGTAGATGGGAATTGGACTTGATAATATTGACATAACTATCTTTCTCTTCACCGGAGTAATCATCGGAAACCAGTACATCGGAAAAGCCAACAATAGCGTTCAACGGCGTACGGATCTCGTGACTTATATTAGCTAAAAAAGCACTTTTCAAGCGGTTGGATTCTTCGGCACGGTCTTTGGCTTCACGTAAAAATTGCTCTGACTCCTCCAACTCATCTTTCAACTTCTTTGTACGGTAATAAAAATAGAGAGAAACAAACAAACCAATGATCAGGAAACACAGAATCATGGAGATTCCCCATATAAAATATTTATAATGTGTATAAAAGGACTGGGATTCATTGACCATTTCAATAGGTCCCGAAATGGAGGATATATCCAAATTCTTTGCCTTTACAACTTCACTGTCCATCACCACCTCATTAGGAATGATTTTCACATCTTTATCTTTCTTGTCCGGATGACTTAGCATATAGGCAACCTTTTGCGCAATTTCTTTACCCAGAGGACGGTATGCAGGAACTACTCCGCCAATAGCCCAATATCCCAGACAAAGAGAAGTAATAGTGAATGCTGGCAAATTGCCTGCTGCTTCCATCATGGTGTAGGTGGCATTACGCATAAAATATCCATCGTTCATGTCTACACGCCACGTACCTATTAGTAAAGCCGTATTTGGAGGTAGCGAATGAAGTTTATCACTGATGGTATAAATGGTATTGGTACGCCCGTCCAACAAAATAAGATCAAGATCCGGATATTTTTTCATATCTTCGACAACATGAGCTTGTAAAGCCACACCTCCGTAAGTATTATCGGAAACAAATGCAATATGACGGGTATGAGGATAGATTTTTTTTATTAAATCAATATTGGCTTCCACATCATACTCATATACAAATCCGGCTTCTACATGTGAATGGGGAAAGTCATTAAAGAAGTCGACTGATTTCGGCATCCATGTCTTCAAATTGACGGAATCATCCGGAAGGATAATAGCATTACGGCTTGCTAGTGCTCCAAATACGGGAATGGAACCTTTAACAGAATCTTCCTGAGACAAATAAGAGGCCCATGCTTCCTGCCCAATGAGAATAATCAGCGAAGGAGATTGACCACCTGTATATTTGGAAAGCAATTGTTCCATCCTTGACTTCCACAACGGAGCTTCAGAGAAACTCTTACAATTCATATTTTCCATTGCAATAGGTTCAGTCTGACCTAACCGGCGGAACTCATCCATAAAATCGGAAATATTTCTGGATGTTTGATGTGAGTCGGGATTATAGGAACTAATAATCAGCACAGGATGATCTCCACTTTCAGCGTGTAATACAGAAAGAGGAACAGAAGCCAATAAAAGGCAGAAAAAAAACATTCTCCTAAAAAGACACATCCCAACAGTTTATTTTTTCATGATGACAAATATACAATAAAGTTTGAGATTAAAAACTAAATAATAATATTTAAATAAAAAAATATATTTACCAACCATACTTTGACAGTTCAAGAGCTGTGTACCACGCACAAGATTGATAGGCTTTTTGAACACTTTTTTGATTATCGGTAACACTCAATGGAAGATAAATAGATACTCCAGATGTGCCTTCCATAGAGAAGGGACCTCCATAAGGATAATCAATGTAACTGGAAAAATTGGTAGGCGTTGTATTCCAATAAATGCAAGCAGCTTCAAAAGCTGACCTCCAAATAGTATAATCAGTAGCAGTAGCAAGGGATTTGAGCACATTATCCATATCGTAATATCCAACATAGGATCTGGATAAGCTGGCTCTGTTATCATAATTAGCAATAGAACCGGATTCAACCAATGCATCGGCATCAATGGAAGAGGGTAATACATTCTTGGTCACAGTAGCCAAATTTTCTAAAGCACTTGTTTTAAGAACACCGATAGAAACACCTGCGGTCCAATCACTGGTATCTCCAGACGGATTATTATAACTGAACTTTTCGTCATAATAATCAAAGTAAGCCGCTCCCATTTCTGTTGCTACGGTCTCCTCGTCATTAGAAACGAACATTTTAGGAACCACTTTATCATACGGAGCACCAGGAGCAGGAATCTCCGTAGGAGAAGCTATAACATAATCAGTATAAGTACGCAATTCATAAGCGACTTCCACAGACTGCATGAAGCAGGCATCAAACAATAGGAAATCAAGATGCGGACACCCCTCTAGTACAGTTGCAAAATCAGAAATATTCATCCGGGAATCAGTCCCATCGCCTGTGTCTTGCCCTACCCAACGGGTAGTGACCGGATAAGGAATCCATCCCTCACCATGAGACCAATACACCAGACCATAACTATCTGCAGGATAAGCATTAAATGATTGATTCACAATTCGTTTCATTACAGTAGCATCAGTGGATACCTGTTCTTCATAATGTTCCACTACCTCTTCTGCAACATTGCCTGACTTATCTTTTACCAAGTGATAAAGCGTCGGGGTAGACTTACCATCCACATATACCAAAAGATTATACAAGGAGGTATCCACCTGCTTCATGCCTTCCATCATCTCATTCACATCAGCTTCAGCAAAACTGCTTAAGGTGTTGTCCGCCACAATATAAACCAGTACTGTACGCGTTTTATTGGTGGAAACAGGAATAGGATCATTATCTCCTTCGCAAGAAACAAAGGAAAGAGTAAATACTGCTAATATTAAAAGCCAAAAACAAGACTCTTTTCTCATACTACTCTCTTCTTAATTATTCTCTTTGGGCTTCGTAAATTTAAAAGCTGTCGAATCAATCGGAACCAATACAAAGGACTTGGTGCTCTTATACTTATCCTTTACTTTAATTTCTTCTTTTTCCAATTTACTTTTATTTTTGGAAAAATAAATCATACAAGTATAATTCGGACTGCTCAAATTATATGCTAAATAATCTTTCAATTGACTTGTATATGCTTCCCGTCGAGGTAAAAAACCGTTTTTCCCAAGTTTCACACTATCCAATTTTTGAATTGAAGTGTAATATACCACGGTATCATTAAAAGAAGCGGCCATACCAAATGCATATACTTCCTTATCTTTTCCCGGTTTATGTTTAAAGGAAAAAGCCGAACAAAAAGAAAAGATCACAGCTACAGTGAGAAAGATTCGGATATATTTCATCATAATGTGTTGTTTTTAATTTGATAGATGGCAGCAAAGATAACAAAAAAAACCGGCAGCAAAAATATGCCTACCGGTTTTTCATTTTTTCTATTTGTCTGTCGGAAACTGATATTTCTTATTTATCCTAAATAAGATTTGAGCAATTTACTACGATTACTTTGTCTTAATCTTCTAATTGCTTTTTCTTTAATCTGACGCACACGTTCACGGGTTAATCCGAATTTGTCGCCGATTTCTTCCAGTGTCATTTCCTGTTGTCCGATACCAAAAAACATCTGTATGATTTCTTTTTCCCTATCGGTTAACGTAGAAAGTGCCCTATCAATTTCCCTCGCAAGAGACTCGTTCACAAGAGAGCGATCCGCCATAGGAGAGTCGTCATTGACCAACACATCCAGCAAGCTGTTGTCTTCTCCTTCTACAAACGGGGCATCCACCGATATATGACGGCCGGATACCTTTAAGGTATCGGAGATCTTATCAACAGGGATCTCCAGCTCATCTGCCAGTTCTTCGGGCGACGGACGACGCTCATTTTCCTGCTCGAATTTGGAAAAAGCCTTGCTAATTTTATTCAAGGACCCTACCTGATTCAAGGGAAGACGAACAATACGCGACTGTTCGGCCAAAGCCTGTAGAATAGACTGGCGTATCCACCATACTGCATAACTGATGAACTTGAATCCACGTGTTTCATCGAACTTTTCGGCAGCCTTAATCAGTCCTAAATTGCCTTCATTAATCAAATCAGGCAGACTCAAACCTTGGTTCTGGTACTGTTTGGCTACAGATACAACGAAACGCAGATTGGCACGTGTCAATTTCTCCAATGCAACACGGTCACCCTTACGGATGCGTTGAGCGAGCTCTACTTCTTCCTCTACAGTAATTAGATCTTCACGACCTATTTCCTGCAAATACTTGTCAAGAGAAGCGCTCTCTCTGTTTGTGATACTTTTTGTAATCTTTAGTTGTCTCATTCTTTTAAAACAAATTTGGGATGCAAATTTACGACATATTATTGAGTTATACCTCATACAGCCTAAACTTTTTTATCTTATTTAGACTGATACACTATAAACAAAAAAAGATGCCGAGAAGTTAGCCACCGGCATCTTTTTTTTTCATATTACTTGTTAAATTACAATCTTTTTACCTTAATAGACTAAACCTATATATACCGTTAACCTTAATTTTCTGAAAGATCTACCGCATAATTGGCTCGTTTGCCCGAAGGATAGATTCCGGTAATGAAGAGAACTTGCTCCGGAGTATTGACAGCTTTTCTCATGATAGTCCGAAGTTCATCGGCTGTATTCACATGTATGCCGTTAGCTTTCAATATAATAAATCCTTTACGAATACCCGCATCTTTCATCTTACCGTCAGAAACACCTGTTACTTCTAATCCGTAACCTAAATTCAGTTGCTTCTTCAGTTCATTAGGAACAGGACGGAAAGCAGCACCTAGAATATCCATTCCGGCATTCTTAACCACCTTAGTCGTTCCCTGAGCATTTTTCAAAACAACTTCTACTGTTTTATCCTTCTTATCACGAATCAATTTGATCTTTACTTTATCACCCGGGCGTTTCTTTGCCAAAACCCCTTGCAAATCGGCCATCTTATGGACCGGAATATCATCAATGCCTATAATAACATCATTTTCCTTGATATCTGCACTAGCAGCAGAACCTCCATCAATAATCTTGGAGACTAGTACACCATCGGCAGATTTAATACCCAGTTTATCAAGCATATCTTTCAATGTTGTTCCCTTTTCATCCATTTGATCATCTATCATACGTTCCCCAAGAGACATTCCTTGAATACCTAACATAGCCCGTTGAACCGTACCATATTGTCTCAAATCGGAAATAACTTTCTTTACTTCATTGGAAGGAATAGCAAAGCCATATCCCGCATATGCACCTGTAGGCGAACTTAACACCGCATTGATGCCAATAAGTTCTCCACGAGTATTGACCAATGCGCCTCCACTATTTCCAGCATTAATAGCAGCATCGGTCTGGATGAAAGATTCAATTCCTCCATCCCCATAAATGCCCAAACTACGCGCTTTGGCACTAACGATGCCAGCTGTGACAGTAGAAGTAAGATTAAACGGATTACCTACCGCTAACACCCATTCTCCAACTTTCATAGCATCGGAATCACCAAATGGTATAGTGGGAAAATCATCTCCCTCTATTTTAACTAAAGCCAAATCGGAACTGGCATCAGCTCCTATGACACGACCTTTAAATTCACGATTGTCATTCAGCTTAACAGTAATTTCATCGGCACCGTCAATAACATGGTTATTAGTTACGATATATCCATCTTTAGAAATAATAACTCCGGAACCAAAGCCTACCCGTTCGGGAGTCTGGACCTGACGTCTCTGTGCTCCTCCTCTCTGACCAAAGATCTGACCAAAGAAATCGGAAAAAGGATCTTGTACTTCAACTTCACGCACCTTAGATGCCTGAGTCGACTTGATATGTACCACAGCTTCAACCGAACTCTTTGCAGCTGGGGTCAAGTCCACCGGCTGTGCAGTAATACCATTGTAAGAAGCCAACCTTGCATTACTATCAGGATTCTGCTCAAACAATTCACTAAAGGCAGCCGGTCTCTCTTTCTGTAACACCTTATAGGTAGTAAAACCTGCCACTCCCGAACTAAGGAGTACTATAAACACGACTCCAAGGATGTTTTTCGTTCTCTGTTTCATACTATTTCTCTTTATTTAAAGTGTTAATATTTACGTTTCATTTAACATTACGACGTTAAAATAACGACAAAAAACGTTCTGTTATTCCGCTTGTCATACTTTTTTGTTCTCTTTTAACAGTGAATATTCAGGGCTTAACAGCGGTTAACGGCAAAGACTGACATTTTTACATTTATGCACGATTGGGCAACAAAAAAGCTGTTAAACAAGTCATTAAGGAGATGCGCAAGTAACAACCCAGGAGAACAAATGTCACAGCCCAGGGCTACAAGAGTAACAGCCCTGGGACATCACGCAAATTGCCCTGGGCTACAACAGCAATAGCCCCGGGGTTATTGAAACAAACCTCGGGGCTATAAATATAGGTAATGATACAAATGCGATCTAAATCAATAGTTCAAATATTCTATATCCATGTGGTAATCCCACTTCGGGAAATAAAGGTTACCTCCCTCCCATTCCACTTCGCCACGTTGGAAATCAACCGTCTCGCTACGTGGATATTTTTTTTGCGGAACCAAAGACCTGCCAAAATCATTATTCACCACCATACGCCAGGAATCTATGCCTCCAAGGAAGAAGTACTCCTCATCGGCATTACGGGCAAAGGTAGGGATGCCAAACGATTGATCAGCCGGTACCCACCCGATACCCTGGAAATAGATTTCCGCCCAATCGTGGAGATTCCATGCATTAGGATGCATCATAAATCCACTTTGGAAATGGGCGGGAATGCCACTAATACGGCAAAGTGTGATAAAGAGAAGGCTGACCTGCCCACAATCTCCATGATGATTGTCCAACACATATTCCGGTATATTTTCAATAGTGGAATATTCACGCGCGGAAGCCCAGGGAAAATGATCGTTCACCCAACGGAAAATACGTTTGGCCTTCAAATAAGGATTTGTCTCACCGGCTGTCAATCTGGCAGCAAGTTGACGCAACCTGGAAGAAAAGATAATATGCTTTTCGCGCTCGGCTGTATATTCCTTATAAAGAGCAGCAGTCGTATCATAGGGCTGAATATCTTCCGCTTTTAAGTTATGCCATTCCGCATTGGAGGTGTATTCAAAGGTTTCGGAAAACACTGCCGGTTCATTATGGACCGCCCGCTTCTCCATATAAAGAGTACTGTGACAACAACTCTTAGGTGCAAGCGTATACTTCGGCTCGCTTGCGGAAATAAATTTCACATCTTGCTGACGCGCTACATCGGTACGTGGATAAGGAAGCCAGCAACGAATTATTTTTCCGGCCGGTACCTCGTTTGTATCTACCGTAAGTGTATAGGTTATCCGCATCCGTTTGGGAACCACAATATTCTTTCCCCCTTTTTTAACAGCCGCGATAACTTCCGGTAAGTTCTCCATATTCACCTTCTCACTACCACTTAAAGCAGCACCTTCTTTTGCCACCTTTATATTATAACAGGTGGAATCCACCCGGAATAAGTTAGGACCAGCATTGCGGAAATAGCGTTTTTCTCCGTCAATCACCATGCACTCCAACGCCTTTGATTTTTCCCACTCACGCATTTGGTCGTCAGTCACATCCGGTATATACTTTCGAATATAATCTTTAACCTGAGATTCCGTCATGCAAAAGTCGGTTAATAACCGCTGATGCAAGTCACTTTCCCAGCTATATGGCTCTACTTTAGGCTTCGTACCACAAGACGATATGATGAAAAGAGAGATAAACAGGTACAGTAATTTCTTCATAACTCACTAAAGAATAAATGATAACCCTTTATAAATTTATATAATCTGTTAGAGCTTAACAACGCCGATTCCGGGAAGATCGGGTAAGGTAATTTTTCCCTTAACAACTTCCATCCCCTTGAAACGATCGTTTGAAATCAGCAGGTTACCGTCTAAATCGGCAAAATCCACCAGCGGAGAGAATTGAGCGGCGGCAGAAACAGCACATGAAGTTTCCGTCATACAACCTACCATTACACGCATACCTAAAGCCCGTGCTAATGTCACCATTTTCCAGGCTTCGCGCATACCAGTACATTTCATCAACTTAATATTTATTCCGGTGAAAGCATCTTTCAACTTCGCTACATCTTTAAGACGTTGTACGGATTCATCGGCAAAGATAGGCAACGGACTGCGTTGAGTCACCCACGCAATGTCATCAAGTTGTTCTTTGGGCATGGGCTGCTCTACCATGACAATCCCCTTTTCTTTCAACCAATGAATCATATCGAGCGCATGATGTTTGTCTTTCCATCCCTGATTGATATCAACTGCAATAGGCAGATCTGTAACCGAACGGATAGTCTCAATCATTTCCTTATCATTATCACGTCCCAGCTTGACTTTAAGGATATTGAATTTATCGGCACATTCTTTTGTCTTCTGACGGACAACATCCGGAGTATCAATGCCAATCGTAAAAGTAGTGGAAGGAGTCTTATCTCTGTCCAATCCCCAGATTTTATACCAAGGAGCACCTAACATCTTACCGACCAAATCATGGAGAGCAATGTCTACCGCAGCCTTTGCAGCTGTATCTCCCGGAGAAAGACTATCTACATACGTCAAAATATCTTCTAACTGGAAAGGATCATTAAACTGTTCCAAATTGACTTTCTTCAGGAAAGTCATTACAGTATCCACCGTCTGCCCCAGATAAGGAGGCATGGATGCTTCTCCATAACCCACGATACCGTCATATTCTATTTCCACCTGCACATCAGGTGTTGTGGTACGCGAATAAGTTGCCACGGTAAAAACATGTTGCAACTTCAATTCGTAAGGGAAAAAACGCATTCTCATTTTGGGGGCATTGCCATGTTTATTAATTGAAAACGACTCGGGAATCCTGTTAACTCCGGCAAATACGTCATTGATCGCCATACCTGAACCCAGCGCTGCAAAAGCGGCTGTTTTGAGAAAATCTCTTCTATTCTGCATGATCTGCTTTATTTTTTATTTGATTTTAATAATTAAGCGATATAAAACACTCTTACCTACAATTACCATTTATAATAAGGGTTGGTCAAAGTTGTATTTAATGGAGCTTCTTCATTAATATAAGGTAAAACGCGTGCAGCAAACAATAACCGCCCGAGATTGTATTCATCAAAAAGTTCGTCGGCGGGATCGAAGCTACTAATATGAACCCTACCCTGAGAATGAATAAAACGTTTATTACCAATGTACATCCCCACATGCACCACCCGCTCTTTACGATCAGCAGTAGCTTTGCGACCAAAGAAAATCAAATCACCCGGCTCCAGGTTACTAAAATCGGGAGCTATATCAATATGTTTACCCGTATAGGCCTGTTGGGAAGCGTCACGGGGAATGATGATATCATGCATAAAAAGAATGGTCCGCATAAAGCCACTACAATCCAATCCTTTAGATGAAGTGCCAGCCCAAAGATAAGGAACCCCTATCAGTGTACGAGCGGTAGCAATAATGCTAGCGGCATCTTGTTTTAAACCGGCTCTCCACTTGTCTTCGGGCATGGAAACAGATTTGAGTATATACCCTGTACGACCGTCGGGATAACCCACTTTATAAAAAGTACCTTTCGTACCCTCCCATTTTAAACGATCTCCGGCCACAACATCAGATATGCTCTGGGAATGAGTATCCGGTTTGGAATATACAAAACTATAATGAGAGGTTACTATTATTTTTTCCGCGGTATTCCATGCATGTAATTCATCTTTTGTCACCATATGAATACCATCCCTGTGTACCCATGCAATATAATTATCGGGAGTTTGAATACGATACCAGCCATCGTGTTGCAACACCCGCACCGGCATACCCATCAGTCCCTGCGTCGTCATTTCGGCTGAGAAATCAGGATCAACACGCAAGTTACATACAGATAGATTCACAATACCATAAGTCAAATTCTTCAATTCAGCCTCATCGGGTAAGACTTTCAGGCAGTCCATAACTTCATAATTGGCTTTTGCAAGCCCTTTGAGCAATTCCGCTTTAGCCTCAGGAGAAGTAGTGACCCCTCTCAGCATCACTTTTTTCCCGGAAAAGGAATATGCAACGTCAAACAAAGCCACCCTCTTATCGGGAGCATAATGCTGTTTTAGACTAGCGGAAAGTTGTGCCACATCAGCGGGAATATCCTTATCCCCGATGACTTCAGAAGCCATTAAAGAAATTGAGGCAAAAAGGAACAAGGATAAAAGAGGAATAAACTTTTTCATCTTTTGAACGAGTTTGGGGGTTATTAATGTTAGCAAAGTTAGAGAAATATTCTAATTGAGATACATTCTTTCAGTAATTTTAAGCAAATAGTTATCATACTTCTACATTATACCCCTTGCTTACTATACCGACCAGAAGTACGAGAACAATGATAAGCAAGAAGAATTATAGACAAAATATTGGAACTATACCATAAAAAGCCTACCTTTGTCTCCAGATAGCAGCTGGTCGGTCTGTCGCTTGTGCCTATGGCATATGAGGAAAGTCCGGGCAACACAGAGTATCCTACTTCCTAACAGAAAGCTGTCCGTGAGGGTAGAGTAACGCAGAAGAAAATAACCGCCATCCTTCTGGATGGTAAGGGTGAGAAGGCAGGGTAAGAGCCTGCCAGTCTTATGGCAACATAAGGGCTGTGCGTCTTAGGAGTTGTAAGGTCATGTAAACCGACGATGAGGGTTACTCGCCCGATGTCGGAGGGTGGACCGCTAAAGCTGATATGGTGACATACAGCTCAGATAAATGACAGACACCTTAATATTTTAGCTAAGGAACAGAACCCGGCTTATAGACCAACTGCTTTTTATTTATAGTTAAACTGCAAATTATGCCCCGACGCATTACCACTCTCTGGAAATTTCTAACGTATGATATCTGGCGTATCACGGAAGATGAAGTTACCCGGACAACTTTTTCTATTTATACTATTATTAAAACCATCTATCTTTGTATTAATCGTTTTACCAAGGATCGATTGATAAACAAAGCTTCTGCACTAACTTACAGTACGCTACTCGCTATTGTTCCGATCTTGGCTATTCTATTTGCCATAGCACGTGGATTTGGTTTTAACAATCTGATGGAAAGCCAAATAAGAATGGGGTTAGGCATGCATAATGACACAACAGAAGTGATTCTACAGTTTGTCGACTCTTACCTATCGCAAACAAAAAGTGGGGTTTTCATTGGGATTGGTTTGATTATGTTATTATGGACGGTACTCAATTTGATCGGTAACATTGAGACCACATTCAATAGGATATGGCAAGTGAAAAAAGCACGCAGTATGTATCGTAAGATAACCGACTATTTTTCGATGTTTTTATTAATGCCAATCTTGATTGTTGTATCAAGTGGACTTTCCATCTTCATGAGCACAGCTTTAAAGAATATGGAAGACTTTGTATTGTTAGCCCCCATACTGAAATTCCTGATCCGACTTATTCCATTCGCATTGACTTGGCTGATGTTCACCGGCTTATATATCTTTATGCCAAATACCAAAGTTAAATTCAAACAGGCCTTCATATCCGGTGTTCTTGTGGGTACTGCCTACCAAGCCTTTCAAATGCTCTATATCAGCGGTCAGGTGTGGGTGTCACGTTATAATGCCATATATGGTAGTTTCGCAGCATTACCTTTATTCCTGTTATGGTTGCAAACATCATGGACAATATGCCTATTCGGAGCTGAGCTGACCTATGCCGGACAGAACATACGTAACTTCAGCTTTGATAAGGATACACAAAATATCAGCCGGCGTTACAGAGATTTTGTAGCTATACTTATCATGTCGCTCATTGCTAAGCAATTCGACAAGAATGATAAAGCTTATACAGCAGAAGAGATATCAGAGATCTGTCAAAGTCCCATACGGCTAACTCAACAAACACTTTACGAACTTCAGGAAATCAATTTAATCCATGAAGTGGTTTCAGACGAAAAGAGTGAAGACATTGGCTATCAGCCATCCATGGACACAAGCAAACTAAGTGTAGCCACAGTGCTGGAAAGATTGGATACCCATGGTTCGGAAGATTTTAAAATTGATAAAGAAGATGCCTTCAATGAACAGTGGAAGGCCTTGCTGCTTACTCGTGAAGAGTCTTTCAAGAAAGCCGGAACAATGCTATTGAAGGATCTCGTGATATAAAGACCACTCTATCTTATAAATCAGAAAAGTCGTTGTATTTACTGAAATTGTATCATCCGGCTAATATATTTGCCAATGATATCAAATTCAAGATTTACAATACTCCCAATTTTAATATTGTGAAAATTAGTATATTCATAAGTATACGGAATGATAGCTACCTGAAATGTGTCATTCGTAGGGTTGCAGACCGTCAAACTCACCCCATTTACTGTAACAGATCCCTTGTCCACCGTGATGTATCCACGTTTTGCCATCTCGCGGTCAAGAGCATACTGAAAAGTATAATAATAACTACCATCAGCATCTTTCACATCCACACAGGTAGCTGTTTCGTCAACATGCCCCTGCACAATATGGCCATCAAGCCGACCATTCATTAGCATGCTACGCTCTACGTTTACTTCGTCACCTACTTTTAACAAGCCCAGATTAGAGCGAAGCAGAGTTTCTTTCATGGCAGTCACCGTATAAGTATCATCTTTCAACTTAACTACCGTAAGGCATACCCCATTATGAGAAATGCTTTGATCTATTTTTAACTCTGCCACAAAAGAACATTTAAAGGTAAAATGAACATTCTCTTGTTCCTTTATCATAGCCACCAGCGTGGCACATTCTTCTACTATTCCGGAAAACATATCAATAGGATTAAAATTACAAACTTTTGCTGCAAAGATACGAAATCAATAGAACTTGGCACAAAAAAAGCGGGGCTTTTCACAAAGCCCCGCTTTTCAGTTTTCAATAGGTATTAGTTTTTCTTAAGGTAAAAAGATTGTTTTCAGGATAACGGCACAAATATAAGAGCTTTCCTCGATACTCACCAAATAAAAAAACATGTCTTATAACACATTTTTGAAGTTTCTTTGGTTTTATTATCATTTCAAAGGAATTCTACCTATTTGTAGCCATTTCCGGAGACAAATATAGGACTATATTTAAATAAAATCTAAAATATCCCTAAAAAAGAGATTCACTCCTATCATTTTGGAACTATTCTTCCGTATGGCCGCTATGCTTTAAAACCTTAGCATCAATAAAGAAAACGATCTCTTCTGCAATATTGTTAATATGGTCACCAGAGCGTTCCAATTTACGAAATACACTCACTAAATTCAAACTTGAAAGTACTGCATCTGAATGATTAGTGATATAATCCGCCAAGATAGTAGTTGCTTCAGCATTAATTTCATCAAGCAAATTATCTTTGGCAAATACAGAAGTAGCTATTTCCAAACTTTCTTCCTGAAGTGCCTTCTTGGCTAATTCCAACATGGACAACACTTGTTCCATCATTTCCTCCAAACGTAAATGTCGCAAAAGATCTGCATCCAGAGCCGGCTCATTACAATTTAAAACAAAACGGGCTATGCCTTCAGCAAAGTCGCCCAAACGCTCCAAATTAGAATTAATCTTCAGCATGGCGAGAACGAAACGCAAATCAATGGCTACAGGATTGTACAAAGCAATGATATCTTCCACGTCACTGTCTATTTTCAGTTCAAATGCGTTCACACGACGCTCGCGCACCAGCACTTGCTGAGCAAGCTCTTTATCAAAAGTGAGCACAGCCTCCCCTGCCCGATCTAATTGGCTATACACCAAATTCCACATTTCGTCTATCTCCTTTTTCAGCAAGACAAGTTCCGATTCGATAAATTTAACCATACACTTCTATTATTAAAATTATTATTCAATATACAATACACTATTCCATACCTCCATATACTTCAATAGTGAATAGACTTAGCGAGCATATTTGCCTCACCTACTATTATATAGGAGAATTTCATTTTTCAAAGATAATGAACCTATTCTATTTAGACCAAACACCTCGTAATATAATTTCCCTTCTCTTGATTAGTGAGTCTGCAAGCCGCATTTTCAATGCCATACCAATATACTTAAACAACTTACTCAACAACCACTTTTCCATAAAGGCCCATCGAAATAAATTATACAAAGAAACATTACGGATATTAAGAGAATATGACTAATATTTGAAAGATGTATTTCAAATATGTTACAAACATGTTACAACAAAAAGATGCACCTATCTGCATCCACTATACAACCATAAATACAACTGTATTCATGGTACAACTATTCACAACTAAACGCAAATAGACGCAAAAGATAGAGACATGGAAAAATCAAAACAGGTAACACATCCGACCAAACTTACCTATTCAGTCACAAACCAAGATATTATAAAAAAGAACAGATATATTCCAAGCCAAATAGGGATAAACGAAAAAATAGTCTTATTTTTGTAACCGAAAATATAAGATAAGATTAAGCATTATGGCAGAAATGAAAGGTGAAGAAACAGGTGAAAAAAAAAGCCTGAATTTCATAGAGCAGATTGTAGAGAACGATTTGAAGGAAGGTAGAAATGAAGGAAAAGTTCAGACCCGCTTTCCACCGGAGCCAAACGGTTATCTCCATATCGGACACGCCAAAGCCATTTGTCTGGATTTTGGTATTGCTGCTGCACACGGTGGCATCTGCAATTTACGCTTTGACGACACCAACCCCACGAAAGAAGATGTAGAATACGTAGAAGCCATTAAAGAAGATATCCAATGGTTAGGTTATCAATGGGGACATGAATACTACGCATCCGACTATTTCCAGCAGTTATGGGATTTCGCCATACGCCTCATAAAAGAAGGGAATGCTTATATTGATGAACAAACATCAGAACAAATAGCACAACAAAAAGGTACCCCTACCCAGCCGGGTATTGAGAGTCCATACCGTAATCGCCCGAAGGAAGAAAGCCTTGATCTTTTTCAAAAGATGAATAAGGGTGAAATCGTTGAAGGAGCCATGGTACTTCGTGCTAAAATAGATATGGCCAGTCCGAATATGCATTTTCGCGATCCAATTATCTATCGGGTGGTAAATCACCCGCACCATCGTACAGGAACAAAATGGAAAGCATACCCGATGTATGACTTTGCGCACGGACAAAGCGACTATTTCGAAGGAGTAACCCATTCTCTTTGTACCTTGGAGTTTGTCCCCCATCGTCCTCTCTATGATTTATTTGTAGATTGGGTAAAAGAAGGAAAGGATCTGAATGATAACCGTCCTCACCAGATAGAGTTCAATAAGCTCAATCTAAGCTATACGCTCATGAGTAAGCGTAATCTGCTGATCTTGGTAAAAGAGGGCTTAGTCAATGGTTGGGATGATCCGCGTATGCCGACCATATGCGGTTTCCGGCGCCGGGGTTATTCTCCGGAATCTATCCACAAATTTATAGATAAAATAGGTTATACCACATACGATGCTCTCAATGAGTTTGCATTATTGGAAAGCGCAGTACGTGAAGACTTGAATGTACGGGCAACCCGCATATCCGCCGTTATCAATCCGGTAAAACTAATTATTACCAATTATCCCGAAGATGAAGTGGAGAATTTAGAAGCTATTAATAATCCGGAAAATCCGACAGAAGGCACCCATATCATAGAGTTTGGCCGTGAACTCTGGATGGAACGGGAAGATTTCATGGAAGATGCTCCAAAGAAATATTTCCGTATGACTCCGGGACAAGAAGTACGTCTGAAAAATGCATATATCGTAAAATGCACCGGGTGCAAGAAAAACGAAGATGGTGAAATCACCGAAGTTTATTGCGAATATGATCCAAGGACTAAGAGTGGAATGCCAGAAGCAAACCGCAAAGTAAAAGGTACGCTTCACTGGGTAAGTTGCGCACACTGCTTTAAAGCTGAAGTAAGGCTTTATGATCGTTTATGGAAAGTAGAGAATCCTCGGGATGAATTAGCTGCTATTCGTGAAGTCAAGAACTGCGATGCTCTGGAGGCCATGAAAGATATCATTAACCCTGATTCTTTACATATACTATCCCACTGCTATATTGAGAGGTATGCAGCAAATATGAAACCACTTTCCTATTTGCAATTTCAGCGTATCGGATACTTCAACGTAGATCCGGATTCTACTCCAGAGAAGATGGTGTTTAATAGAACTGTGGGACTAAAAGATACATGGGGAAAAATAAACAAATAAAGATTTTAATAGGAGTAAAATAACTAATGACTAATAAAAACTTGTTATCCGAAAGAGATAGGGAATTACAAGAATTTGCCGAACAATACGAAAAAGCAAAGGCAGAAAACAAGCCTTATTATCTGGATGCAGATGATATGGCAGAACTGGCCAATTGGTACGGTTTAAAAAAAGAATTTGATAAAGCTCTTGATATAGCAGAATATGGAGTAAGATTGCATCCGGAAAGTACTGCACTACATGTTGAGCTAGCTTACTTACTTTTAGATAATGAACAGAAAGAAAGAGCATTCCAGATCACAGAAAAGATCGAAGAAAAAGACTTACCGGAGGTAAAAGTGCTGCGCGCCCGTTTACTTCTAAGTATAGATAAAAAGGCCGACGCAGAGAAGTTACTCGATACCATTGAAGAAAAAGACAGTCTGGCAAATATGGTTGAAGTGGCATATATGTATCTTGATGCAGGATATCCAGATAGAGCATTAGAATGGTTGAGACCGGGTATAAAAAAATATGCTAACGACGAAGCTTATATGGCAGTCAGAGGAGATAGCTATTATGCCAAAGGTATGATAAAACCCGCGGCCGCCCTATACAATAAATTAATAGACCAAGATCCTTACTCCGCCCCTTACTGGTTTGGATTGGCAAAGTGTTATTTTGAACAAAAAAAATACGATAAGGCTATTGAAGCTTGTGACTATGCTTTAATCGGTGACGATGAATATGCAGATGTCTATGTCTTGAAAGGACATTGTTTCTATCAGTTAGGCAACGAAGAGGAAGCATTGAAGTGTTACCAACAGGCAAAAAAGTACAATGGGATAGGCCCTGATTTCATTTATACCTACATAGGGTTAGGTCATGTTACGAAAGGTGAATGGAAAGAGGGCTATGAGAATCTAGAAAAAGCAATCGAAACGAATACTGAAGGTGAAAGTAATCCCAACCTATCCAGTCTTTATGCCAATGCCGGACTTTGTCTTTCTAAAATGGGGAAAAAGAGGAAAGCTCACCAGTATTGTAAAAAAGCTCATCTATTATCACCAGAAGACCCAGGGTCTTACCTGATTGAGGGACGTATATATATAGAAGAAGGGGATTTTGAAAAAGGCTTGGAACAATGGACAAAAGCCATTAATTATTCCCCAAATGCAGATACATGGCACGAAATGGGAATGCATAGCATGGAAATAGGACAATTGGACTATGCAAAAATGGCTTTTGAACAAGTGCGTAAACTAAATCCGAAGTTTGAGAGTATCAATGAAAAACTTACTATTGTTTATTTAGCACTACATGATAAAAAGAACTTTTTGAAATATAATAAAAAGTGTATTCATCCCATAAACATGGAAGAGTTGGAAATGATGCAACAAGTTCTAACCGATGAAAATCATGAAGAACTAGCCAGCTACATTCAAAAGATGCTCAAAACATTAAAATAATAATAACCATATTCTAAAATAAATGGAATCAGTAGCCTTTATCCAATGGTGTCTTGACAATCTTAACTATTGGACCATTACATTATTAATGGCCATAGAAAGTTCTTTTATTCCCTTTCCTTCGGAGATAGTAGTCCCCCCAGCTGCCTATAAAGCAGTTGTAAGCAACGAGATGAATGTATATCTCGTCATTCTATTTTCAACACTCGGAGCCAATATAGGAGCTTTAATCAATTACTATTTAGCCAAATGGCTAGGTCGCCCTATTGTGTATAAGTTTGCCAATAGCCGTATTGGGCATATGTGCCTCATTAACAAGGCTAAAGTTCAAAATGCAGAAAGCTATTTCGATAAGCATGGTGCCGTATCCACATTCATAGGACGTCTCATCCCTGCAATACGTCAACTGATATCTATCCCCGCAGGATTATCACGCATGAAGATAGGAACATTTCTGCTTTTTACCACATTAGGGGCACTTTTATGGAATTCAATCCTTGTTTTTATTGGATACCATTTGGCTTATGTACCAGGTATAGAAACAGAAGAACAGCTTTTGAAAAGAGTGACGGAATACAGCCATGAGATAGGATATATCTTCTTGGGTATCGGTCTCTTTGTTGTAATCTTCCTGGTGTACAAAGGCATGAAAAGAGAAAAAGGAGCAAAACAAAACTAAGAGAATCGGAACAGAACAAAAAATAGCGGTGAATAAAAACTCTTTAGGGCTTTTATTCACCGTTCTCCATTAAATTAATCCAAATTAATAGCTATTATCACTTCACAGCGGCTAAAGCTTTATCGTAATCTGGTTCATGAGTAATTTCTGAAACCATTTCTGTATATTTCACTTTTCCATCCTTGCCCACAACGACAACCGCACGTGCCAATAAGCCTTTTAACGGACCGTCTGCCATTAGCAAACCGTAGTTATCAGCGAAATCGGAAACACGAAAATCTGATAGAGGAACCACATTTTCTATTCCCTCGGTAGAACAAAAGCGTCCATGAGCAAAAGGCAAATCTTTCGAGATAGCCAGTACAACAGTATCGGACAGACCTGCTGCCAACTGATTAAACTTGCGCACCGAAGTAGCACAAACACTGGTATCCAAACTTGGGAAAATATTCAAAATAACATTTTTGCCTTTTAATTCCTTTAAAGAAAAGGAAGATAAATCAGTTTTTACTAATTCAAAATCCGGAGCAACAGCCCCTACTTGTACAAATTCGCCGATTACTTTCACCGGTTGTCCTTTAAAATTTGTTGTTGCCATAATATCTAAATTATTTTTATATGACATAAAACAAATCCAAATAAAAAAGGTTCAACCTAATTGCATCTATTATAACTCAGCCTAAAGCAAAGAGGAAAAACTCCTTTTTCCAACTATCATATTCCTAATTTTAGCTTATCTTTGTAGCTAGTTATACTAAAATATAAATCTTATTTAAAACAAAAGAGATGGCAATGCATACATGGTTTGAGTGTAAAATCCGTTACGAGAAAGTGATGGAGAACGGAATGAACAAGAAAGTAACAGAACCCTATTTGGTTGATGCACTCAGCTTTACAGAAGCGGAAGCACGAATTATTAAAGAAATGACTCCGTTTATTTCAGGAGAATTTACCGTATCGGATATAAAACGGGCAAACTATAGTGAGCTGTTTCCAAGCGAAGAAGAAGCGGCAGATCGCTGGTTTAAATGCAAACTGGTATTTATCACATTGGATGAAAAAAGCGGAGCTGAAAAGAAGACTTCCACACAAGTACTCGTACAGGCTTCCGACCTTCGCAATGCCGTAAGTAATCTGGATGAGGGAATGAAAGGGACTATGGCTGATTACCAAATTGCATCAGTTGCCGAAACAGCTATTATAGATGTGTACCCCTATGAAGCTGAACCAGACGAGAAGCCGGAAGTTTAAATCAATAATGAAAAAGAGAATTGAAGAATAGACTATACTTCTAAAGAGCTATATCAATTGTCTATTTTAAGATTGAATTTAAGACTATATTTATCATATCATTATGATTGCAGAAAACATAAAACAAGTACTAAGCGAACTGCCAGCTGGGGTGCGACTGGTAGCTGTTTCAAAATATCACCCTAATGAAGCGATACTCGAAGCTTATCAGGCTGGCCAACGAGTATTCGGAGAAAGTAAGGTGCAGGAAATGACAGCTAAATACGAAAGCCTGCCCAAAAACATAGAATGGCATTTCATAGGACATCTGCAGACCAATAAAATAAAATACATTGTACCTTATGTTGCCTTGATCCACAGCATTGATTCCTATAAACTATTGGTGGAAGTCAACAAACAAGCAGAAAAAACAGGCAAAGTGATAAACTGCCTGTTGCAATTGCATATTGCTGAAGAAGAGACTAAATTCGGTTTTAGTTTCAAGGAATGTGAAGACATGCTGGCAGAACAAAAATGGCAGGAATTGAGGAATATACGGCTTTGTGGACTCATGGGAATGGCTACAAATACAGAGAATATCGAACAAATCAAAAAGGAGTTTTGTTCTTTAAGTAATTTCTTCAAAAAAATTAAACGCACATGGTTTAGTGATACCGGAACTTTTCAAGAAGTGTCTATGGGCATGTCTCATGACTATAAATTAGCTATTACAGCAGGGAGTACATTAGTACGTGTAGGAAGCAAAATTTTTGGAGAAAGGATATACAAATAATCTATGGAAAGTGTCTATAAATTCATGAAGTGAGCTACTATTTGTTTATTAAATATTGATCATTAACTCAATAAATTTATTATCATGGCAACATTAAAAACTACTTTTGCGGGGCTGGAATTGAAAAATCCCATCATCATCAGCAGTTCAGGGCTGACTGACAGTGCAGAAAAGAACAAAAAGTTTTACGAGGCGGGTGCAGGTGCTATTGTACTGAAATCTCTTTTTGAAGAACAAATCATGCAAGAAGCTGATTGGCTGGGAGATCCAAATATGTATCCGGAAGGTAGTGACTACCTGGTAGAATACATTCGCCATTATAAATTGTCAGAATATCTGGCACTCATTAAAGAAAGCAAAAAAGTATGCCCTGATATTCCAGTCATAGCTAGCATCAATTGTTATCAAGATGCCCAGTGGGTGGATTTTGCGCAAGAGATAGAAGCAGCTGGAGCTGATGCCATAGAAATCAATATCCTAGCATTGCAAACAAGCGCCAAGTATGTTTATGGTTCTTTTGAACAGCGGCATATCGATATCCTCAGACACATTAAAAGCAATACGCACATCCCCGTTATTATGAAATTAGGGGAAAATCTCACCAATCCGGTAGCTTTAATCGATCAACTATATGCCAATGGTGCAGGTGCAGTGGTACTATTCAACCGCTTTTACCAACCAGACATCAACATTGAACGACTAAAACATGGTGCAGGAGAAGTTTTCAGCACTGAAGCGGATTTAGCAAATACACTTCGTTGGATAGGTATCGCATCGGCTGCAGTAGACAAACTGAATTATGCTGCCTCAGGAGGTGTCCACACGTATGCCGATATTATAAAAGCCATACTTGCAGGAGCATCTGCCGTAGAAATATGCAGTGCCTTTTATCAGGGTACTTACGACTTAGTTCAGGAATATACCACATCATTGACGAAATGGATGGACGAAAAGGGCATGGAAAATATCGCCCAATTTAAAGGTATGTTGAATGTGAAAGACTTAAAAGGCGTAAATACGTTTGAGCGTACACAATTCATGAAATACTTTTCTTTCAGAAAATAAGCGAAGGATTACTTTCAATCTGAAATTTAGCTATTTATAATCAGCAAAAGAAGCCATATCATTACTCAGAATAGAGATCGATATGGCTTTTTTATGTATAGAAGCTGCATTAAGTGCCAAGTAAAAAAAAGAAAAACAATGCAAAAATGATTATGTTGGCGAAAAGGACGAAGCTATCAGTTCCGAAATGATAATTAAAGGAGGGCATAATAAAAATGATTCTACGAAACAATATATTGTTAAACCATAAAAACAGATATACATGAAAACAATTCATACTTTAAAGTATTTAATCTTATTATCTATTTGTACGTTGGCACTTTTACCAACAACGATGTGTGCTCAAAAGATATCTGATCTCCCCGAAAAAGAAAGAAATGAAAAGCTAATTAAAATAGCAAGAACTATTTTCAAAAATCAAAAATTCAAAGAGGCGTATAGAGAATACGGTACTCCTACCATCAGAACTTATAATATAGACACTACTAAGATCAATAGAAATCCTAAAAGTATTGGATACGGTAAAGATCTAGGATCATTAGTATATATAGTAACATTTCCATACGATAAAAGCAAAGAAAAAATGGAATGGTATGATTTTGCAGCAGAAGTTTATATATCAGACAAACAGAGCAAAGCATATACTATCATTTTAGGCAATGGATATGGCTATGATACATATAATTTGAATCAATAAAACTGCACTCTTGAAATGAAACTATAACATCTCAAGATTTTATAATATCCAACAATACTCAGTTTACCGACAAGCTGTGCATGGGTTTAGCATCAACACCCGGGGAATACCAAGTCAGAGATATTTAATCTCCTCAGGAAACTCATGCCCATATATACTAGGGTTTATCCTAAAAAGAGTTGAAATATAAAAAACAAAGAGTCATGTCAAATATTCATAAGACATCACTCTTTGTTTTTAGGAATTTAAGATATTTACTAAATATCCCAAGCTAGTATTTATTACATCAAATTACTAGCCAATTCACTCAACAGACTTCGTTCACCCTTCAGCAAATTGACATGGGCAAAAAGACTTTGATCCTTCATGCGATCAATCATATAAACAAGCCCGTTAGACTGACTATCCAAATAGGGCTGGTCTATTTGTTGAATATCGCCGGTAAACACCATTTTGGTACCCTCCCCTGCGCGGGTGATGACGGTCTTTATTTCATGAGGGGTCAAATTCTGTGCCTCATCAATAATACAAAAAGTCTCACTCAAACTTCGGCCCCGGATAAAAGCAAGTGCTTCAATCACCAACTGATTACTCTTCTGCATGTCATCTACGCGCTTCACTTCACTAGAATTGGAAGGAAACTGATTTTTTATCACGTTTAAATTATCGAATAACGGCTGCATGTACGGAGCAACCTTTTCTTGTGCATCACCAGGTAAGAAACCAATATCCTTATTGGATAATGCCACTATTGGACGAGCCAAAAGAATTTGTTTATAATCATTCATCTGACTAAGTGCAGCAGCCAGAGCCAATAACGTTTTACCGGTTCCCGCTTTACCTGTTAAAGCCACCAACTTGATGTCCGGGTCAGCCAAAACTTCAAAGGCGAAACTCTGCTCGGCATTACGAGGTTCTATTCCATAGTTCTTATTTTTATTCACCCGGCAGACCACATGTCTAAAGGGGTTATAACGTGCCAAAACACTATTCCGGTCACTCTTCAATACAAAACAATCATTTGGATGAAGTATATCCTTAAAATCGAATTCCCCTACATCTATGCCCTCCTTTGAAGAATAAATACGATCTATGAGAGAAGGATTAATATTCTCAAAGATCTCATTCGATTTCTCAAATATATCTGCATTTACCACTTTATCCGTGATATAGTCTTCACAAAGTAAACCTATGGACCGGGCCTTCATGCGTAGATTTACATCTTTCGTAACTAAAATAGTCTTCACTTTAGGTTGCTTCGTTGTCAACCAGTCGACCACGGACAAAATTAAATGATCGGGAATACGCTCAGGAAAAGAATCATGGACCCTTGGAGAATCCACACTACCGGCAATAATAAACAAACGCCCTAGTCCTTCGCCCAAAGAAGCCCCCTTGGTAAAGAGATGATCGTCGGTAAGAAGATCTAATTCGCGAACAAATTCACGCGCATTAAAGTTAATTTGCTCGTTTCCTTTTTTGAACTTATCCAATTCTTCAAGTACAACAATAGGAAGGTAAATATCATTCTCTTGAAAATTTTTCAAACAATTATAATCGTGAAGAATTACATTTGTGTCAATCACGAAATTTTTCTTTGCTCCCATATTCAATAGATTTAAATTGTTAATACCTTTGCACTATCTAAGATAACAATAAAAAGACAGGGAAAGAATGATTATCCTGTTAAATATTTAAAAAGATGGATTATCAAGCAACTTTATCATACTTATATGACAGTGTACCCATGTTTCAGCAAGTAGGAAGCACTGCATATAAAGAAGGTTTGGAAAATACGATAGCACTGGACGAACACTTTGAGCATCCACACCTGCATTTCCGTAGCATTCACATTGGAGGAACAAACGGTAAAGGATCTTGCTCACATACTCTTGCCGCTATTCTGCAAGAAGCGGGGTACCGTGTGGGGCTGTATACTTCACCCCACTTAATAGATTTTCGTGAACGTATCCGCATAAATGGTCAACCGATCCCAGAGGAATATGTTATCCGTTTTATTGAAGATAATAAAAACTTCTTCGAGCCCCTTTACCCTTCCTTTTTCGAATTGACCACGGCGATGGCATTCCGCTATTTTGCCGATGAACAAATAGACGTGGCCATAGTGGAAGTAGGCCTTGGAGGACGTTTGGATTGTACGAACATCATACGTCCTGATTTAAGTATCATTACCAACATCAGCCTTGATCATACTCAATTCTTAGGAGATACATTAGAAAAGATAGCCAGGGAAAAAGCTGGCATTATCAAAACAGAGATACCCGTAGTGATAGGAGAAACAACGCGAGAAACCAGACCGGTATTTCTACAAAAAGCCAAAGAAATGCGTGCTCCCATTTACTTTGCAGAAGAGAATAAGCGAAACGATTATCCGGAACTGGAATGTGAGTTAAAAGGCTTATATCAAGTACGGAATACCCAAACTTTACTCACTGCCCTCCCACTCCTTCAACAAGCTGGCTATCGGCTTAACGAACAGGCAGTCCGTAACGGTTTTGCGCATGTCTGTGAGTTAACCGGACTTATGGGAAGGTGGCAGAAACTACAGAATGCTCCAACGTTGATCTGTGATACAGGGCATAATGTAGGGGGAATAACTTACATTGTAGAACAGCTTAAACAGCAACGGTACCGAAAATTACATATGATAATAGGAATGGTCAGTGATAAGGACGTTCGGGGGGTATTGTCCCTGCTTCCTCACAACGCCGAATATTATTTCACTAAAGCCAGCGTAAAACGGGCATTACCGGAAAAACGACTGGCAGAACTCGCTACTCAAATCGGCCTGCAAGGAGAATGTTACCCGGATGTGCCATCTGCAGTACGGGCTGCACAAGAAAAAAGCCTCCCCGAAGATTTTATTTTCGTAGGAGGCAGTAGTTTTATTGTAGCAGATCTTTTAACGAATCGCAATACACTCAATCTCCACTAAAGCATTTTTAGGCAAAGCTTTTACTGCCACGGCAGAACGGGCAGGAAAGGCTTCGCTAAAATAAGTAGCATATACCTTATTCATCTCTGCAAACAATGACATGTCTGCTAAGAAGACTGTTGTCTTGACTACGTTGCCCATAGACAATCCCGCTTCCTCGAGAATATACTTCATATTAGCCAATGACTGAGTTGCCTGAGCTTCAATGCCGTCCGGCATATTACCACTAACAGCATCAATAGGCAACTGTCCTGAAACAAACACCATATTATTTACTTCAACAGCTTGGCTATAAGGGCCAATGGCACCCGGAGCCTTCGAACTAGAAACGACTTTTTTCATTGCGATACAGAATTAATTATAATAAATCATCATGCCATGCAGTATTCTGCAAAGCCACGCATTTGTTTTAATATATACACATTGGATAATTGCACTCATACTTATTTAACAGTTTAAACCTAGGCCTAGCTACATCGTCGATGCGGGATTTCCCCGGCAAAGGCTCTACTTCCGAAAGAAGAGGGCCTTTGTTTATTCCAGCAAACCAACTAAAGCCCTATTTACAATGCTTTTTAATTAAAGCATCCACGTTAGGATCACCCAACTCCTTGGCTTTGGCAAAACTTGCACATGCTTCACTATCCTGTTTCAATTGTAGCTGAGCTATTCCCATCAAACGATAAGCTTCTCCATATTTAGGATCAATTTCCAACGCTTTCTTTAATACATTAATAGCCTCTTCATTTCGACCGACACGAATATTAATCACAGCCAGTTCCGCACGATATGTTAAATCTTTAGGATTTACGCTAATAGCTTTTGCCATATCGTCCAATGCCAATTGAAACTGCTTTGCCTGAAGAGCAGCTTGTTCACGATAATAATAAAACAAATCGTTTACATTACCGTTTACAGCATTGAAATAGTCATTATAATCAGCTACCGCCTCACGTGCCAGTCCGGCATTCATACGAGCTTGGGCACGCTCTAATAAATAAGGTGCAGCCGACTCGGTATAAGGCTGAATACAATGCGCTACACAACTATCCATCAAAGCCAAAATCTCAGCGGAAGATGCTTTCATTAGCTCTTTAGTTTTTGCAGCACTAAAGAATGTAGCAGGCGAAACCAGATTTGTTTTATTCACTTTCTCATAATCAGCAAGAGCAGCTGCATAATCTTGTTTGGCAAATTGAATATCTCCTTCCAATTGAATGTACATAGGAAGAGCTTGTATTTCTATAGCTTTCTGGATTTCTCCCAAGGCCCTATCATACGTCCAGTCTTTATAGATGGAGCTTGGCTTGCTCAACTGATAACCATAAATCATTTTAGCGCGATTGTAATAAACGTCATCTTTCTTTTTTGTAACCTCAAGCGCTTTATCGATATCAGCTTCCACTTTATCCATTGACACTGATTCATTTGAAACGGCAAGTTGGTTAAACGCCCTGCGGAGATAACCGTCCGCACTATCAGGAAATTTAAGAATAAAACGATCAAGCAATTTAGCATATTCCGCCGGGGACAATTGGGAAGAAGCCATATAAAGAAGAACCAATGCCTGCTCTTCGGTATCAGGTAAAGCTTTTGGAATGCCAATTCCTTTTAGCGCCCAATCATTATATGAAAGGGCATTGATATTTTGAGCCATAGCGAAATCCGCACCTATACCATAACACACCGTGGCAGTATCTTGTCCGGATGACTTCTGAGCAAGAGCAAAGACCTCCCCTTCGGCAGAAGTCAGCGGGCAGCTAACCATCTTATCATCCAAATGCATGTTAAGAGTATAGTAAGCGTATTTTTCCACTACTTTAGTAATGTCTTTCACTTGCCCTGCTGTATACGAGCGATCTTTTTGTGTGGAATAAGGCAACAGATAAACATCACTGCCAACCGCCGGAGAAGTAGCCGCAACTTTTAACGCCACTACTTTTTTACCAGAGACAGTAACATGGAATTTTACGACATCATACATATCATTCGCGCCCATGATGTCCTCAACAGGCATTTTCTCACCTTCGTAGTTGATAACAACAGCCCGTTGAGCTCCCTTGAATAAACCATAATCGGACAATGCTATTCCATCTTCAGAAACAAAAAAGCCATTCCCCGTATTAAGAATTTTGTCGTTCTTATCGTAAGTTATAATCGAAAAGACGGCACGTTTGGCCTTTTCCACCCACTTAGGTGCTTGAGCCATACTCCACTGAGCCAATAAACAGAGGCTAAGCGTTAACAATACTTTTTTATTCATATATCAATTTATTCTTTGTTTCACTGCCTCATAAATCAAGATTCCCGCTGCAACAGAAACATTAAGCGACTCAATGCTTCCTAACATAGGAATCTTTACCCATTCGTCACAAAGGGACAAATTATCATAAGAAACTCCTTTGTCTTCAGCCCCCATAACAATGCATACCGGACCGCTGTAATCCGCTTTAGTATAATCATAATCGCCCTTCTCTGTAGCCGCCACAATCCGAAACCCGCTATCTTTAAGGAAATGCAATGCTTCTTTCAGACTTTGTTCACGACACACCGGCAACGTATGCAATGCGCCGGCAGATGTCTTTACCGCATCCGCATTCACCGAAACACTCCCACGTGCCGGAATAATAATGGCATCAACTGCAGCACACTCACATGTACGGGAGATCGCTCCAAAGTTACGAACGTCCGTAATGCCATCCAACATAACAAAGAACGGATTCTTACCTTGTTCAAAAAGAAAAGGCACCAGATCTTCTATTTTTTGGTAAGTGACAGAAGAGATAAAAGCTACCACTCCCTGGTGGTTCTTACGCGTTATCCGGTTGATGCGCTCTACCGGGACGCGTTGTATTGGAATTAAAGTTCCCTTTAAAGCAGTAAAAAGTTCTTTCGACAAATCACTTTGGATATCTTTTTTCACCAATATCTTATCAATCTCTCTCCCTGCCTGTACAGCCTCTATCACGGCTCGAACGCCAAAAATCATTTCAGTCTTATCAATCATCTATTCATTCAGTATTTAAATAAAAACAAAAAACAGCTATTCTTTGATACCAAGCAACGATTTCGCATTGTTCAAAGCCGCTTCAGTTAAAGTTGATCCACTTAGCATATGAGCAACCTCCTCCACTCTTTCTTTGTCTGTCAGTCGACAAATATAACTATTCGTTTCTGTCGCAGTATCCTGTTTATAAACTTTATAGTGAACCCTTCCACGCGAAGCTATTTGGGGTAAATGGGTAATGCTAATGACTTGGCGATTATGCTCCCCCATCTCCTCCATAATATCAGCCATGCGGTCTGCTATTTCACCCGAGACCCCTGTATCTATCTCATCAAACAGAATTGTCGGCAATTTTACCGCACCGGCTATCATAGCCTTTAAGGACAACATGACCCTGGCTATTTCACCGCCGGAAGCAACAGAAGAGATATTCTGCAGAACGCCATTTTTGTTTGCAGAGAAGAGAAAGTTTACCGTATCCACCCCATGTATTCCGGGCTCTTTACGTATGCCAATTTCTACTTGAAAACGCACGTGGGGCATCCCCAAAGGTACTAAACGCGTTGCCATTTGTTTTTCCACTTCCCGGGCAGTCTTCGTACGTGACTGAGTTAAAATAGCAGCTTGTTTTTCTACTTTCACACGCAAATCTTCGCTATGCTTCTTCAAACTATTAATCTGCTCATCATAAGATGTAATTGCAGACAGCTTATCGCTATATTCTTGTTGAAGAGACAATAATTCTATTACACTTGACACCCGGTGCTTCTGCTGCAAAGTATAAATCAGATTTAATCTATCATTAACTTCTTCCAGACGAACCGGATTAAATTCAATGTTTTCTTCTTTAGAAGAAATTTCCTGTGAAATATCTTTTAGCTCAATATATGCACTCTCCAAACGGTCTGCTAGCTCGGATGACACGGAATAGACTTTCTTTAACCCGGATATGGCATTCAGGCTCTCTTTCAATGCAGGAAGTATGCCATTTTCATCAGCTATTAGAAGCTGTTCCGAACGATACAGTCCGGCTTTTATTTCTTCTGCATGACTCAACATTTCAGCTTCCTGTTCCAGTTCCTCTTGTTCTTCCGATGACAAATGAGCTTCTTCCAGTTGCTCAAATTGGAAACGAACATAATCTTCATCAGCTTTATTTTCTTCCGCACGAATCATCAGTTCCTTTAATTCCTCCTGCACCTGCTTCCACGATTTATACAAACCCTGATATGCAGAAAGCAATTCTTCATTATGAGCCAAAATATCGAGTACATTAAGCTGAAAGCCTTCTTGATTCAATAAAAGGTTTTGATGTTGGGAGTGAACATCTATTAATTGTTCTCCCAACTCTTTCATTTGCACCAGTGAAGCGGGAGTATCATTAATAAAAGCCCGGCTTTTACCGGAAGCTTGCACCTCACGTCTGAGAATACACTCATCTTCATATTCCAACTCATTCTCTTTAAAGAACGGTTGCATTCCATACGCGGAAATATCAAAATGAGCCTCAATAACACACCTGGAAGCCCCCTGGCGAATAGCCTTCACATCAGCGCGCTGTCCTAACAACAATCCAATGGCACCTAGAATTATAGATTTTCCAGCTCCAGTCTCTCCCGTAATAACAGAAAATCCTGCACTGAAATCAATATCCAATTTTTCTATTAGTGCATAATTTTGTATATGAAGTGAACGTAGCATTATTCTTAGTCGTTACAAAAAACAATCATTACTTCTTTCGCAATTCTTTCACCAACCGATCTACAATATCCACAGCAACTTCAGCTTTTGATTTCAAAGGATAATCATTGCGTCCATCTTTATCAATAATGCTGATTTTATTGGTATCACATTGGAAACCGGCACCGTTATCCTGCAATGAATTTAAAACAATAAAATCCAGATTTTTACGTTTCAATTTATCTTCTGCATGTTGTTGACCTTCATCTGTTTCAAGGGCAAAACCCACCGAAACTAGTCCCGGATACATTGTTTTTAGTCCACCCACATAAGCGGCAATATCCTTTGTAGGCTTTAAGTGCAAGGTCAAATCACCTCTTTCCTCTCGCTTAATCTTTGTACTGTTCTCTTGTTCCGGAGAAAAGTCTGCTACTGCAGCCGAAAGAATAACAGCATCCAAATTTCCTAATAACCCACTTACACTGCCATACATCTGTTCCGCTGATTCAACATCAAAACGCTGGATATTGGCATATTTAGTTCTTAATTGAACCGGACCAGTAATCAAAATAACCTTTGCTCCTCTGCTTGCACACTCATCGGCAATGGCAAACCCCATTTTACCGGAGGAATAATTTCCGATAAAACGTACCGGATCAATTTTTTCGTAAGTAGGACCGGCAGTGATCATTATCGTCCTGCCGCATAAATCACCTTCCTCATAAGCAAAAAAATCAGCTAAATATTGAATTATCGCCTCTGGCTCTTCCATACGTCCTTTCCCGACCAAGTGACTGGCAAGTTCGCCGGTAGCAGGTTCTATTATATGATTTCCAAATGACCGGAGAATATTCAGATTCTTTTGTGTAGAAGAATGTGCATACATATCCAAGTCCATAGCAGGTGCTACAAAAACAGGCGCTTTAGCCGACAGATAAGTTGTAATCAACATATTATCAGCTATTCCGTTTGCCATTTTACCAATAGTAGAAGCAGTAGCAGGGGCAATCAACATGGCATCAGCCCACAAGCCAAGATCCACATGGCTATTCCAAGTGCCATCACGCTGAGCAAAAAAATCACTGATAACGGGTTTCCCGGTTAGAGCGGAAAGAGTTACAGGTGTAATAAATTCTTTCCCCGACGGTGTAATAACTACCTGAACTTCTGCACCTTGCTTAATTAAACCACGAATAATATAGCATGCTTTATAAGCAGCAATACTTCCCGTAATTCCTAATATTATTTTTTTCCCGTCAAGTGTACTAGCCATAGTCTTATCGTTTTTCTGTCATTTCACGTAAACGAATCTTTGTAAGCATAGCCTTTGTATTTAAAGTAAAATCACTATTAAGTATCCAGCTATAATAACCAGGATCTTTTTTCAAGACTTCTGCAACCGACATTCCTCTATATTTTCCAAAATTAAATACTTCCACCCCATTATTATCATAGACCATACGCCCCGCAAAATCTACGTTTTTATTAAAGCTGGAATAATCCGAAAGATAAGCAATATCATTTTTCAAGTCAGCATAACGATCAAGCTGCGCCATAAGTACTTCATAGGTGGCACGAGTATCAGCTTCAGCCGTGTGAGCATCTTCCAAATTTCTACCGCAATAAAATTTATAAGCAGCCGAAAGCGTACGCTGCTCCATTTTATGGAAAATAACCTGTACATCCACAAACTTACGACGGCTCAAATCAATATCCACTCCGGCACGAAGGAACTCCTCCGCCAATACCGGAATATCAAAACGATTGGAATTAAAACCGGCTAAATCACATCCTTCTATTGCATTGGCTATACTACGGGCAACTCCTTTAAAAGTAGGACATTCCGCAATATCCGCATCATAAATGCCATGAATGGCCGAAGCCTCTTCAGGAATATGCATTTCCGGATTAATACGCATTGTTTTAGCTTCTTCGTTACCATTAGGAAAGACTTTAAGATAGCACATTTCGACAATACGATCTACATTGATATTTGTACCTGTGGTTTCCAAATCAAAAAACACTATAGGATTTTTGAGATTTAATTTCATTGATTTATATATTAAGTGAAAGGAGACAAGTTAACGCAGATACAAGGTTACTCTAAAAACTAACCTCATTAACAACCCGCTAACTTGTCCCCCTTATTAAATTGGTTTCTTTCAGTCGTTTAACATCATGGGCATTAGTAACATCAATAAATCTTCATTTTCCTCCTGTTCAACCGGAATTATAACTCCCGCGCGTGAAGGATCAGCCAATTCTATAATTATTTCATCGGCAGATATATTATTTAAAATATCAATTAAAAAAGTAGATTTAAACCCTATGCTCATAGGATTACCATCATATTGACAAGTCAATGTTTCCTCCGCGGAAGTGGAGAAGTCAATATCTTGAGCCGAAACGACCACCTGATTAGCCAGTAAGCGCAATTTTATCAAGCTGCTTGCCTGAGATGAAAAGATAGAAACACGCCTCAATGCTCCAATTAACAACATCCTGTCCATGGTGACTTTATAAGGATTGTTCTGCGGAATAACAGAATTATAATTGGGATAACGTCCTTCAATAAGACGGCAGAACATACGGAACTTGTTCAAAGTAAACACGGCATTACGTTCGTCAAACTCAATCAATACCGAATTTTGCTCCTTCAATAACAAATTTTTGATTAATAACGCAGGCTTCTTGGGTAAAATAAAAGCAGCACGTTCACTTCCTTTCGTAGTCAAAGTCTTACAGCGTACTAACTTATGACCATCAGAAGCCACCATCGTTATATCTTCAGTAGTTATATCGAAATAAATACCATTCATCACCGGACGAAGCTCATCATCTGCCGTTGCAAACACAGATCTATTAATACCAGCTAATAGTACTTGTGCATCTATATCTACACGTACCGCATTATCGCCCAAAGCTGCTGATTTAGGAAATTCATCGGCATTCTGTCCCATTAAACCATATTTTCCATTCTGATATAGCACCTTTATTTCCAATGAATTCACATCCACCTCAAACGTTAAAGGCTGATCTGGTAATTCTTTAAGTGCATCCAAGATGGTTCTGGCGGCAACACAAAAGCGACCATTAGAATCACTTTCATTCACTTCAATAGTAGTCACCATTGTTGTTTCACTATCCGAAGCAGTCACAGACAAGGTTCCATCCTCCAATTCAAATAAAAAATAGTCTAAAATTGGTAACGTGTTTTTTGAATTAATCACACGGCTGATAGCTTGTAAATGATTGGAGAGTACAGTACTCGAAACGATAAATTTCATATATTCTGTGTATTTAAGTTTTATATTAATCCAATTTATCACTGACTGATATAGTATCGGACAAAGTTACAAAAAAAGATTTTCCAACCGCTATGTTTCTTTAGAAAAACATCCCCAATATCGTCGAATATTCCTAAAAAATTGTAACTTCGCACCGTCATTTAAACAAAGAACAATGGAATTTACAGGAAAAATCATTGCTATACTCCCGGCAAGAGGTGGAGTGTCAAAATCAGGCAACGAATGGAAAGCACAAGAATATGTTATAGAAGATCACGGACAGTATCCAAAGCGAATGTGCTTCGACATCTTTGGAACTGATAAAATAGAATCTTTCAACATTCAAATGGGGGAGGAATTAACTGTCTCTTTTGATATTGATGCCCGTCAATGGCAAGACAGATGGTTTAACAGTATACGCGCATGGAAGATTGACCGCGTAAATGCCACGGCTGCGGCACAAGCACCAGGTGCTCCGGTTCCCCCTCCAACACCATCACCAGTTCCTGAATTTCTTGCAGGAGATGCAAAAGATGATCTTCCTTTTTAATATACTTATATTTACACGATATAAACTCTATTCTTTGTTATAAAGTAACACGATATTAGGATAAACAACTCCATTATTACATGTAAATTGTATGCAAAGAATAAAATGGCGGAAAAAAGAAGACTGTCGAAAGAAGAAATTGGGGATCAGTCTTGCATAAGCTTCCGGCTGATAGGACATTTTTTTCATATCTGCCATTATCATAAAATTATATAAAGGGGACAAACTTCCTATACCCTCTTCATAGGATGGCGTCCCCTTTAAAATATTATTTTCTTCCATAGCTTCAACATACTCCATCAAGCTATCTACATCAAGGGCTATCAACAAATCACCATGATAGAAACATGCATATGAAGTAGCCTGCTGGGTGATGCCCGTTAATTGAGTAAGTAGAGCATTACCAATCAACGAGTATAAATGACAGCCTGTCTTCTTAAAAAAAGAGTCGGATTTTACCAAATGTTGTGATGCTGGCAAATGTCCATTACTAGAAGTAGAATTGAGTAAGATCCGTAAATAAATTTCCGCCTGTTTTGCATTTTTCATAGGAATACTCAAAATAGCACAAGGATCTGCTTTCAACGTATCTTTGGATTGAAATAGGCACGAAACAATCTGCTTTCCTCCATAAGACTTTAAAAAACTGATCCACTCCCTATCCTTTGTTTTAACATCATCAGAATAATTAGCCTTTACATAGGCCTGTTTTGCTGTAAACTCCAGCATAGTATCCATATCAGAAACAGCCCAGCAATCATAGAAGAATGTAGAAGCAGGTAATTTTTCGCCAAAGAAGCCTTCTACCGGTTCCTGATTCCGTACTGCCTTTGAAAAAGTCATCGCAGTATCTGCATCATAGCTTATTCCTGAACAATATATGGCATTTTCATTTAATTTCAATTCAAATTCAGTCCAACTCCCCAAATATGACTGTAAGCAAAGGCTGCCTGTTTTTTTCCCCATATTCACCGCATTCATACGAACATAAATCAGAGCTTCAGCATTAGCGACCTTCCCTTTATGTATAATATTACGGAAAGAAGACAGATCTATTAATGATCTTTTAGCATATTGAGCATCAATCACCTGCTCTACCAAACGCTTTTGAAAACTGACTACCAAAAATCGGGAAGTAAGATAGGATGCAAGAAACCGCCCGTCAGACATAGAATATATTTTAATTTCTTTCCCTTTATAATCAAAAATCTTCACAGGAAAAGTATTAGAACAATATTTTTTTATAAAATTCTCTACCAGCTCATAATCACCGGAACCTAAACTACAGTATAATACTTGATTCAATGGATTATCCGGCTCATGAAAACTAATGATCATTTTACTCATCTGCCGGCTTAGTCCATGAGGTGTCTCGTCCAACAAAGTATGCAGATAGCTTTTTAAAGCAACAAATATATCTGAAACATATAGAAAATGATTATCCTGACTACATTTCAAATGCTTAATTCTTTGTATCAATTCCGCCATATGATCTGTTTCAACAACAGCTATGGCATTCTGCGGGACTAACGAATATAGGTTAAAGTCTTTTTGCCTTTCAACAGCATTCAATCGGAAAAATGAATATACGCCAAATCCCGTGCATAATAATGCTACGGATATTATAACAGCTATTTTTATCAGGGAACGTATCTTCATAGCCTTTCAAACATCAAGTTTTGGCAAAAATAGCAATTATCACTAATAAAACAAAACAAATGTTTAAAAATGCATATAAAAACGCAAATATCTTTTATAATTCAATAGTTAATCCATCAAAGGCTAAGTGAACATGAGGAGGAAGAGTCTTTTCTGTTTCCGCGTGTAAACCAGCCTGATGACTCATATGGACAAAATAAGTTTCACGGGCATCAATGCGCTTAGCTGCAATTAACGCCTCTGAGATATTTTGATGAGTAGCATGGGATTGAGGACGTAAGGCATTCATTATTAAAATATCCAGATTATGCAATTGTTTATAAGACTCATCCGGCATGGTCAACATATCAGTAATATAAGCTATGCGACCGCCAATACGATAGCCTAATATGGGTAACTTACCATGCATTACAAGAAAAGGTAAGATTTCAGTGTGATTAATGTAGAAAGCCTTCCCCGGCTCAACTTCCTGCAAAGAAATCTGAGGAGCGCCCGGATACCGATGTTCAGTAAAACAATAGGGCATTCTCACTCGTAAATGGGCAGCAGTATATGAATTTAGAAATATCGGAATCTCGCCAAAACGACAAAAGGGACGTAAATCATCCAAGCCTCCCACATGATCATAATGCTCATGAGTAATAAGCACTCCGTCAATCTTTTCAAATGAAGAGATTCGTAACATTTGTTCACGAAAATCCGGTCCACAGTCAATCAAAATAGTTGTATCATCAGTATGCACCAATGAAGAAGTGCGTAACCGATTGTCTCGCGGATCAACAGATGTACATACCGGACATTTACACCCAATCTCCGGAACTCCCGTCGACGTTCCGCTACCTAATATTCTTATCTTCATATCGTATATCTTTTCACCTTTACCTTCTAACTTACAAAATTAACTTCCGGATATATATCAATGCCAAATTTGACCCGGACGGAATTTTGTATTGCCTCCGAAAGAGCTACAACATCCGCTCCCGTAGCTCCCCCCTTATTTACCAATACCAATGCTTGCTTATCATATACAGCAACCGGACCAAGTGATTTCCCTTTCCATCCGCACTGCTCTATTAACCACCCTGCGGGAATTTTCACTTGTTCGGAATTTAGTTTATAATGAGGTATATCCTTATATACCTTTTGCAAAGCCCCAAATTGTGCATTGGGCACAATAGGATTTATAAAGAAACTACCTGCATTACCGAGCTCTTCAGGGTCAGGCAATTTTTTTCTACGGATATCAATGATTAATTGCCGGACTGTTTTTAAAGTTATAGAGGGATATTTTTCTATTTCCTGACGAATAGTACCGTAATCAAGACAATAATGTGCTTTCTTACTCAAGCTATAATTGACATAAGTAACAAATGTTTGTTTCATTTCCGGACGTTTGAAAAGACTGCCTCTATAAACATATTCACACTCATTAGTCCTAAAAACACATTCTTTTCCAGAAAGGTTTATTGTTTCTACAGAAGAAATCAAATCTTTTACCTCAACTCCATAAGCACCTATATTTTGCACCGCACTGGCGCCAACTTCACCAGGGATAAGTGAGAGGTTTTCTGCACCATACCATCCATGTTCCACACAATAAGCGACAAAATCATCCCATACTACTCCTGAACCGACACGTACCGAAACTACCTCGTCATCTTCACCAATCACTTCAATTCCCTTAATACAAGAATGCAGTATCGTTCCTTTATAATCAGAGGTGAATAAGAGATTACTTCCCGCTCCAATATGCAAACATGGAGTAGTTATAGTCCCATTTAATATTAAGTCTTTTAATTCCTTTACCGAGTTATACTCCACAAAAATGGCAGCCTTGGCATCCACACCAAATGTATTCCGCGCTTTTAGAGAATAATCTTTATATACTTGTATCTTCATATTTATACAGTTCCCATTCCCCTCCCCGTTTCCGGAAATAGAAAACATTGGAATACCCATTTCCTATTCCATTTACCTTCAAAATTTTATTATTTGACTGATCCTCATTTTTCTGCCCATAATTGATATTGGACAATCTATCTACAGGCAGTACAGGCCGAAAAGCATACCATTGATTCAAACTCATTGTCGTTTCCAAAATAGAAAATTCGTCATCAGGATCAATAGTTATATATTGCAAAGGATCACAGATTCGTTTACTCTGAAAAATGCTATCAGTTACAAAGCGTGTATAAAAATCCACAAAATCTTCGTTTTCACTCTTCTCTATCGGACGAAGTTTAATAGCCTCCAACATCCATGCTCCCTTTATGCGCTTGAAATAATATTTCTTCACCATTCGGGTTTTTAGAAAGAGCCATTCCACTTGCACCGAAGTTAGGGAAGTATCCCCGACCAAATCCATATCATTTTCATTATCAAAAAGTAAAGTATAAAAACTTTGCTTCGAAAATAAATAATCATGCTTCCAATACTTTTCTTCTATTTTAGAAGAAGCATCGCCATTAAAATAAGGCAAAGGGAACTTTGTCCGTTGTAATTGTAATGCGTCATCTGACGCGTAATTATAAATAAAATCATCAAAGGATTCATCAGCCTCTATCGGTTTAGGCTCTTCCTTCGCTTTAGTATGCTGTACAGTATCCACTTTATGAGTAGCAGAATCCACCATACTGGTTATCGTCACAAAAGGATCAATCTTTGTCTTCTTGTTTTCACAAGAAAGCAAAAAAGCAAGTAAACATAGCATCCATCCTATCTGTTTCATCTTTTTTGAGGCCTTACGGTCACTTATTAAATTTTGCTTTTAATTTTTCAAGCATATCTACGGTCATTGTATCCAGATCATATTTTGGACTCCATCCCCATTCTTCCCGGGCGCAGGTATCATCCAAACAATCTGGCCAACTATCTGCGATAGATTGCTTCAAAGAATCTACTTCATATACCATTCTAAAATCCGGCACATATTTCTTTATAGTTGCATAAATAACTTCTGGTGAGAAGCTCATGGCAGTTATATTAAATGAATTACGATGCTTTAAATGGGAAGGATCTACTTCCATCAAAGAGATTGCCGCATTTAGAGCATCAGGCATATACATCATATCCATTAAAGTTCCTTCCCTTAATGGACAAACGAATGTTTCTCCTTTCACTGCCGCGTAATATATATCCACAGCATAGTCCGTCGTACCACCTCCCGGAGGTGTCACATTGGAAATAATACCGGGAAAGCGTACAGAACGAGTATCAACTCCATACTTCATATGATAATAATCACTCAACAGCTCTGTCGTTACTTTCGTCACTCCATACATCGTATGAGGTCTTTGAATAGTATCCTGAGGAGTTTTAACATGTGGAGTTTCGGTACCAAACGATCCGATTGAACTCGGAGTAAAAACCGCACATTTACATTTACGAGCTACTTCCAAAACATTCCATAGTCCATCAATACCCACTTTCCACGCTAATGCAGGTTTACTTTCAGCAACCACTGATAGCAAAGCCGCTAAATTATAGATTGCATCTATGTGGTATTTGTTCACCGTTGATTCTATTGCATCACAATCCGTTACATCAACAATAGCGGAAGGCCCAGACTCTTTTAACTCACCTTTAGGTTCTGCCCCTGTCACATAACCTGCTATAACTTGGCTGTTTCCATAACGCCTGCGCAACTCCATTGTAAGTTCTGAACCGATTTGTCCGGTAGAACCAATTACCAAAATGTTTTTCATTTATCTTTCTTCTAAAATCATTCTCTAAAATATGAGACGCAAAGATAAACACTTTTTTCTCATTTTTCTATGAAGTTTCTATTGTTTATTCGAACAAAAATCGTGTACTTTGTATCATTAAGCAATAGTATAACAATCATTTAAATTACAACACTATGTACGGTAAAATAAAAGAATATTTAAGCAATACACTTGCTGAAATTAAAGAAGCCGGACTCTATAAAGAGGAACGCTTGATTGAAAGTGCACAACAAGCTGCTATAACAGTAAAAGGAAAAGAGGTTCTAAACTTTTGTGCAAATAACTATCTGGGACTATCCAGCCATCCACAATTAATTGCCGCGGCAAAGAAAATGATGGATCAACGAGGATATGGCATGTCCTCCGTACGTTTTATCTGTGGAACTCAAGATATTCACAAAGAATTAGAAGCTGCAATTTCTGATTATTTCCAAACAGAAGACACTATATTGTATGCAGCTTGCTTTGATGCTAACGGAGGAGTCTTTGAACCGCTATTTTCCGAAGAAGATGCAATTATCTCGGATGCCCTAAATCATGCTTCTATCATTGACGGAGTACGCTTGTGTAAGGCAAAACGTTATCGTTATGCTAATGCTGATATGAAAGAACTGGAAAAATGCCTTCAGGAAGCACAAGCTCAGCGCTTCCGCATCATTGTTACAGACGGGGTGTTTTCAATGGACGGCAATGTAGCACCAATGGACAAGATATGTGATTTAGCTGAAAAATATGATGCCATGGTTATGGTGGACGAATCTCATTCTGCCGGCGTTGTAGGTCCGACAGGACATGGCGTTAGCGAATTATTCCATACTCATGGTCGTGTGGATATTTATACGGGAACACTGGGAAAAGCTTTTGGAGGTGCTATGGGAGGATTTACTACCGGACGTAAAGAAATCATTGACTTATTACGCCAACGTAGCCGTCCATATCTTTTTTCCAACTCCGTAGCCCCTGCCGTTGTAGGTGCCGGCATTGAAGTATTTAAAATCCTGAAAAAAGACAACTCCCTCCACGACAAACTTGTAGAAAACGTAAACTACTTCCGTGATAAAATGACAGCAGCAGGCTTTGACATCAAACCGACACAAAGTGCCATATGCGCGGTCATGCTGTATGATGCAAAATTATCACAAATTTATGCTGCACGTATGCAGGAAGAAGGTATCTACGTTACAGGTTTCTATTACCCCGTTGTACCTAAAGGGCAAGCACGAATCCGTGTCCAAATTTCAGCCGGACATCAAAAAGAACACTTGGACAAATGCATTGCTGCTTTTATAAAAATAGGTAAAGAACTAAAAGTCCTACAATAACAGAACTCCGGGGACTCGTATCATAAAAAGAAACTGTACCAAAAGCCTAAAATCAGCCTCTTCTTTAAACTACAGAAGAGAAAAGATTCAAAATAGACTTTTAGTACAGTTTCTTTTTATCTTGCAAATAACAATCTATTTGCGTTCGCCCAACTTTGCATCTAGAAAGAGTATGCCTGTATTACCGGCTTTCTTCACCATATCAGCAATTCCCTTAGTCATTGCTTCTTCCTCAACTTGTTCACGTACAAATCCCCATAGGAAATCTTGAGATGCTTTATCTTTTTCCGAAGCGGCTACATCCACCAACTTATCAATCATTTCAGAAATACGAACTTCATGTTTATAAACCTGTTCAAAAAGTTCTGCCGGAGAACCAAAATCGTTGGGTACCACATCAACTTTATCTACCTTAGCTTCTCCACCACGCTTAATCACATAATCAGCCAAAGCGCAAGCATGTTCACTTTCCTCAATCCATTGCTTTTTCAACCATTTTGCCATGCCAGGATATCCTTCCTTCTCCATATGAAACGACATAGACAAATACAAATTAGCTGACCATAATTCAGCTGTAATCTGTTCATTAATCGCATTCTGTAGTTTTTCAGTAATCATAATAGTATTTATTTAATAAAGTAATTAATAATTAAACATGCACCTATATATGCATTGTTCAATATATAACCTTTTTTAATTAAATAAATAATCAAGATCTAATAGACTACACTAATTCTTCAGAAACATACCCCTGAGGTAATTCGCGACAATTATAGCTCGAAGCCATTATTTCACCATATGCACCGGCTGAACGGAGTGCTATAAGATCTCCCCGCTTTACACGGTTCAAATCAATCGCCTTACCAAAAACATCAGAAGATTCACAGATGGGGCCTACTACATCATAAGTTTCAACAGCCTCATCCGATGTAATATTCTCGATTTTATGATAGGCCTGATATAATGCCGGACGTATCAAATCGGTCATTCCCGCATCCAGAATAGCGAATTGTTTGTTGGTACCTTGTTTCACATACAAAACCTTCGATATGAGTGATCCACACTGCCCCACCATAGAACGTCCCAACTCAAAATGAAGAGTCTGATATGAGCGCAACTTCAAATGTTCTGCATATGTCACAAAGTAATTTTGAAAATTCGGTACGGCTTGACGATTAGGATGTTGATAATCTATCCCTAAACCTCCTCCTACATTTATATAATCAATACGAATCCGGCGGGCTTCTAATTTATCCTGTAACTCATTAATACGATTACATAAAGCAATATAATCACCCATGTCAAGAATTTGAGAGCCAATATGGAAATGCAGCCCGATAAATTTCACATTTTTCATTTCCAATGCAACATCTACCACCTTATCCATATCCTGCATACTTATGCCGAATTTATTTTCAGCCAGTCCTGTAGTTATATTAGCATGGGTATGAGCCCCAACATTGGGATTAATGCGAAAAGCGACATTTGCAGTTTTTCCTTTAGCAGCAGCTAGCTCATTGATCACTTCCAACTCCGGAATAGACTCTACATTAAAGCAAAAGATATCATAATCAAGAGCTAAATTAATTTCCCAATCTGCCTTACCAACACCGGCAAACACAATCTTTTTAACTGGAAAACCTGCTTTAATAGCTGCTTTAATTTCTCCACCACTCACACAATCCGCTCCAAATCCATTTTCACGAATAATAGATAGGACTTTATGATTAGCATTAGCTTTTACTGCATAATGAACAGCATAACTACTATATTTCTTTAACTCATCACGCACGCAAGTAAGTGTATTACGTAATAAATCCGTATCATAATAATAAAACGGTGTACGCAATTCCCTGAATTTATTTATAGGAAATATTCCTTTCATACAATCTAATTTACAAAAAGTTATTATCACATATATTATGAAAGAAAAAGGCTGTCACACACAGAGATAGCCTTTTCCTCAAATTCTATTTTCTTTTACCTAAAGTAGCAAGGTCTCTTCATTGATATAGAAACGACAAACACATTCCCTTTCCCGGGAATTATTTATATTTCTTTTCTATTTTCCATTAAACAGAATGTCGCTAAGCGCTTGTAATGCCTGCTTTTTATCACATTCCCTTATCAGAAAAGAGATATTGTAATTGCTTCCTCCAAATGAAATCATCCGTACGGGAATATTACGCATAGCATCCAATGCTTTGGCTTCAAAACCAACATTTTCCCATTCCAAATCGCCAACCACACAAATGATACACATATCTTTGTCTATAGTCACCGTACCATATTTCTTTAAGTCATCCAAGATTTCATTCAGATGCTTCACATTGTCAATCGAAACTGATACTCCCACTTCAGAAGTACAAATCATATCAATGGAAGTTTGGTAACTTTCGAATATTTCAAAGACTTTCCGAAGGAAACCATAAGCAAGCAACATGCGGCTGGATTTGATCTTAATAGCCGTAATATTATCTTTTGCAGCCACAGCTTTGATCTTCCCTCTTTCTGTTTCATTGGATATTAATGTACCGGGAGCCGACGGATCCATCGTATTCAACAATCTAACCGGAATATTAGCATACTTAGCAGGCTGAATACAGGTCGGATGGAGAATCTTTGCACCAAAATAAGCCAATTCAGCAGCTTCTTCAAATTGCAAATGACGAACCGGTGATGTTTTATCAACCACGCGTGGATCATTATTGTGCATGCCATCAATATCCGTCCATATTTCTATTTCGGAAGCTTTTACAGCAGCTCCTACCAAAGAAGCAGTATAATCACTCCCCCCACGTTGTAAATTATCTATCTCTCCATAAGCATTACGGCAAATATAACCCTGAGTAATGTAAATGTCAGCATCAGGATATAAATCCAATTGCATTTGGAGTTTTTCTTTGATATATACAGGGTCTGGTTCTGCATTTTTATCGGTACGCATGTATTCCAAAGCAGGCAGCAATACGGATTTCACACCACATTCCTGCAAATAATAATTCATCATGCCGGTGGAGATCAGTTCTCCCTGAGCCAGAATTACTTTTTCTTCAAACAGCGTAAAAAGATCTTTGGTATAAGAACGAATATCATCAAAATGAGCTTTTATAAGCTCAAGTCCTTTCTGTTTATATTCTGAAGTAGCATACAATTCATCCACATGACGTTTATACTTAGCTTCCAGCTTATTGATAATCTCATTAGCACCCTCCGGATTTTTCTTGTACAGATAGTCCGAAATTTCCACTAAAGTATTAGTTGTACCGGACATGGCCGAAAGAACAACAATCTTCTGTTCGCCATTGGTAATCAATTTGGCTACCTCTTTCATCCGTTGTGCCGAACCGACAGAAGTTCCTCCAAACTTTAAAACTTTCATTTTCGTTCCTGTATTAAATAATTATATTTCTTTTTTGTCTATTGTTTCCACCCCTCCAGATACGGAATCAGCAGATACAGGGAAATAATCTTTCGTCACATCCGCCATCAAATGACTTGCACAGCTATATACTTTTCCCGGAAATTCACGAATAAGCTGTAAATTATGTGTAGTCATCACAACCAGCGATCCCGAATGACTAATATCCTGCAATAGCTTGGTAATAGCACGCCCTGTCTCCACATCCAAATTTCCGGTAGGCTCATCAGCGAGAATAATACCCGGTGAATTCAACACAGCACGAGCTATAACAATACGTTGTTGCTCACCACCCGAAAGCTCATTAGGTAATTTATACCCTTTATTACTCATTCCCACCAAATTCAACACATCTTCAATGCGATCTTTTATTTCAGCTTTATTCTTCCAACCTGTAGCACGCAATACAAATGCAAGGTTGTCATATACATTGCGGTCTATTAGCAATTGGAAATCTTGAAATACAATGCCTAATTTACGGCGCAACTGAGGAATGTTTTTGCGTTTGATATGCACCATGTCATATCCCAATACTTCCGCTTCACCTGCAGTGACATCCAATTCACCATAAAAGGTTTTGAGTAAACTTGTTTTGCCTGAACCAACTTTACCAATCAGATACACAAACTCACCTTTATGCAGTTCCAGGTTTACTTCACTTAGTACACACAAGTCCTGTTGGTGTATTTCTACTCCTTTATATCGTATTAGCGGCTCATCCATTTATTCCTAATGTTTTTTCCAGCTAGCACTATGACGTTCCTGCAATTCACGGGCGAGATCTTCAATGCGATACCCCTTGGATGTAAGCAATACGATAAGGTGATAAAGTAAGTCCGATCCTTCGTAAATCAGCCGCTCATCAGTACCATTCGTTGCTTCTATGACAGTCTCTACAGCTTCCTCTCCAACTTTTTGCGCTATTTTATTTATGCCCGACTCAAACAAACTTGTCGTGTAGGAACCTTCAGGCATTTCTTTATGGCGTTTGTCAATAAAGTCTTGGAGTTCCTTAAGGAACATCACCGGCTGTTCATTCGTATCATTCCAGCAAGTATCCGATCCTGTATGGCAAACCGGACCAACCGGATGTACTTCAATCAGCAACGTATCCTGATCACAGTCTTCTTTTATAGAAACGACATTCAAGAAGTTACCACTCTCCTCACCTTTAGTCCAAAGCCTGTTTTTGGTGCGACTGAAAAAAGTCACTTTGCCAGTCTCCACCGTCTTTTTATAAGCTTCTTCATTCATGAAACCCAACATCAACACTTTTGCTGTGCTGGCGTCCTGTATGATTGCCGGAACAAGTCCGTTCATTTTTTTAAAGTCCAAATCCATTATTTTATAATTTTATCAGTTCCTGTCAATAACTTAAAAGTACTCTCTATGAATACTTTAAAGTAAGTAATACAAGTCCCCTAACAAAGCTATTTCTTTGTCAACCGTTTACTGTTCTTATTGAAATACCTTGGGCACAAAGATACGATTTTAAATCGGGAATTTTAATTTCTCCGAAATGAAAAACGCTGGCAGCCAACGCCGCATCTGCCTTACCCTCAGTAAAAACATCACGAAAATCTTCTATAGTTCCGGCACCACCAGAGGCTATAACAGGTATAGACAGGTTATCTGCCAAACGAGCAAGTGCATCGTTGGCATATCCTTGTTTCACTCCGTCGTGATTCATACTTGTAAAAAGGATCTCACCAGCTCCCCGTTCCTGAGCTTCTTTTGTCCATGAAAACAATTCCCTGTCTGTTTCCACCCGACCGCCATTTAAATAGCACCACCAACCTTTTTCTGTCTGTTTAGCATCCACAGCAAGTACACAAACCTGAGAACCATAGTTCTTCGCTATTTCATTAATTAAATTAGGATTACGAATAGCCGAAGAATTAATAGATATCTTATCAGCCCCTGCACTTAGTAAACGATCCACGTCACTTAATTCATTGATACCTCCGCCAACAGTAAAAGGGATACTTATATTTGCCGCAATCCGCTTCACTAATTCGGTAAAAGTCTTACGACCTTCAAAACTAGCTGTAATATCTAGAAATACCAGCTCGTCAGCCCCCTGCTCACTGTATGCCCGTGCTAGTTCCACAGGATCGCCAGCTTGACGCAGGTTGACAAAATTGGTACCCTTCACCGTTTGTCCGTCTTTAATATCAAGACAAGGAATAATTCTTTTTGCTAACACCGTTCGTTCTATCTTAAATTTTATTTCTACCTATAAAACATAATACCTTAAAACCTGGAAAGAAGTTTCAAAGATCAAAGCATTTTTTCCAGTTCTTTCATGGAAATACGCCCTTCATACAAAGCCTTTCCAAAAATAACAGCCGGAGCTCCAACCTCATCTAATGCCCGAATATCATCTATAGAACTTACACCTCCGCTCGCTATAAGATAAAGATCGGGCTGCTGTACCAATATCTCTTTATAAAGATCAATAGATGGTCCCTGCAACATTCCGTCACAACCAATATCCGTACAGATCACCTTCTTCACTCCCTTTTCAATATATCCTTTAAGAAAAGGGAACAAATCACAAGTGCTTTCCTCTTTCCAGCCATTCACTGCAATCTTTCGTTCTTTAACATCCGCACCGAGAATAATCTTCTCACAACCATATACTTCCAGCCAATGACAAAACAAGTCAGGATCAGTCACTGCAATACTGCCGCCCGTCACCATCTGCGCTCCATTTTCAAAAGCAATTAATAAATCCTCATCACTCTTCACTCCTCCGCCAAAGTCAATAATCAACGAAGTGCGTGAAGCGATCTGTTCCAAAGTACGGTAATTTACTACATGATGAGAAGCTGCTCCGTCCAAATCAACGACATGCAGGCGTCTGATACCATGTGCTTCCAGCTCTTTAGCCACTTCCACCGGATTTTCATTGTATACTTTCTTACTGTCATAATCGCCTTGTGAAAGACGTACACATTTTCCGTCAATGATATCTATAGCCGGGATCAGTTCTATCATTTCAATCTATATATTATTTATTCAACTCTCTAAATCAACAAGTCAAAGCTCTAAAAAGTTACGCAAGATGCGTTCACCCACCTTACCGCTTTTTTCGGGATGAAATTGAGTGGCATAGTAATTGTCTTTATGCAATGCTGCACTGAAAGGCAAAATATAATCTGTTACAGCAGCAGTATACTCATTTTCAGGTACATAAAAGCTATGTACAAAATAAACAAATTCTTCCTGTGTAAAGCCTTTGAAGAGTGCACTCTTAGTCTGTTTTATGGTATTCCACCCCATGTGGGGAACTTTGTCTTCATGCTTTTGTGAAAGAAATCGTTTAACTACCGTGTCAAAAATGCCTAAACAGTCCACATCACCCTCTTCAGAGTGACGACACATCAACTGCATGCCCAGGCAGATGCCTAACACTGGCTGACGAAGCTCCTTTATCAACTTATCCATTCCATGGGCACACAAGTAGTTCATTGTTGTTTCCGCTTCACCCACTCCCGGGAAAATCACCTTATCGGCACTTCGCAACAGTTGTTCGTCCGCTGTGATCTCTGCATCCACGCCTAAACGTTTCAGTGCATAATCCACCGATCGGATGTTACCTGCATTATATTTAACTACAGCAACTTTCATGACACATTCATCAGTTAAAAATAACCGTTTTATTCTTATATACTAATACTTTACGCTCAATATGTTTGCGTACGGCACGTGACAAAACTATTTTTTCCAAATCTCGTCCTTTCGTCACCAAATCGTCTACACTATCCTTATGCGTAATGCGCACTACATCTTGTTCGATAATAGGACCCGCATCCAACTCTGTAGTGACATAGTGACTGGTAGCTCCAATAATTTTCACTCCACGTTCAAAAGCCGCATGATAGGGCTTTGCACCGACAAACGCCGGCAAAAAAGAATGGTGGATATTGATAATTCTATTGGGATAGGCATTAATCATATTTTCCGAAATCACCTGCATGTAACGTGCCAACACAATGAAATTCACTTTATGCTTGGCCAATAGCTCCATTTCCTTTTGTTCCTGTTCCTCCTTAGTTTCCTTCGTTATGGGAAATAAGTAGAACGGAATGCCAAATCGCTCAGCTACATGTTGCAAATCGGGATGATTACTAATAATCAAAGGAATCTCCACATTCCACTCACCTGCTGTATAACGCGCCAATAAGTCGAACAAACAATGAGACATTTTCGAAACAAAGATAGCCATTCGGGGCTTTACATCCGAGAAATAAAGGCGGAAAGTCATATCATATTTCTGCGCATACAATGTAGCAAAATAATCTTCAATTTTTTCCTGTGGAACCAAAAAATCCTTCAATTCCCATTCAATACGCATAAAAAAGATATTCTCCACATGATCAACATACTGATCCAAATAGATAATATTTCCTTTATTTACCGTTATAAAATCCGTCACTTCTGCTAAAATTCCCGGTCTATCGGGACAGTGAAGTAACAGTTTGGCAGTTTTCATCATCCTATATTATCGCTTTTTACCGTTTATCAATTACAACTTACTCTTTTTAAGTTTGCAAAAATAACGATTTAAAGCAAAACAGCGAAGTTTTCAAGCAATAAGTTTAAGTGCAAAAAAAGTACGCAGAAGCATTGCAGATATCAAAGAAATATCTACCTTTGCATCCGCAATCGGGAGAGATGCAATTAAGAGAAATAAAATGGTGCGTTAGTTCAGTTGGTTAGAATACATGCCTGTCACGCATGGGGTCACGGGTTCGAGTCCCGTACGCACCGCTTAAAGAACAAGTAAATTATAGAAAAGAGGTTGTCCCAAAATTGGAACGACCTCTTCTTTTTTTATATGTTTTTATCCACCTATTTATAGCAGATCTGTAACTGATTAAAACTTTTTGATAAGAAATGAATGGTTAAGCTATGCGCATAATCAAACATCCACACCTCCTCTAAACACTAGCTAAACAACTCTCACACAAATATTACCTCAATGTTATGTACCACCATCCATCTTAACCTTTACCTAATAGAAGATACATTCCACCTTTTCTGGTCACTTTCACTTTGGATCAACCAACTGCACCCCACTCCCCTCTACTGCTTGATGAATCAAGTATAGAATGAGCCAAATATGAGTAAAAAAAATAGCCACCCACTCCCTGCTCAGGAAGCTTCTGAAAGGGGGTAGGCAAAGGTAGGGACTGAGGTAGGCACAGTTCCTATCTTTGCCAGCCTCAGTCCCTACCTTTGCCTGGCTCTGTTTAAGGACGTCCTTTTTTATATCAAAAAGAATTGCAAATAGAAAGGCAAACATCCCTGATTTTCAAAGATTCGAGTTTGCCTTATGTAAACAGTCAATGTTACTTTTATTTATATCGAACTCACGTTAAATTAACAATTCTGCAATTTGTATCTAACATTCTGCAATTTATATCCGTAAAGGAAAAAAAATGTACTGACCTTTGTAACATTAAGCTTTATCACTAAAAAATATAACAACAATGAACAAAACAATTTTAATAACAGGAGCCTCATCAGGTTTCGGTAAAGGCACTGCTATCGGATTGGCCAAAAAAGGACACAGGGTCATTGCAGCTGTTCACGTAGAGCCACTCAAAACAATCTTATTGGAAGAAGCTCAAAAGGAGAAGGTAGAATTAGAAGTCATTATATTGGATGTAACCAAAGAATCGGACAGACAATTCGCAGCTAGCCATTATGATGTCGACATCCTGATGAGTAATGCCGGAGTGATGGAAACCGGACCGGTAGCAGAAATCCCCATTGAAAATGTTCGCAGGAATTATGAAGTAAATGTATTTGCACCACTACAGCTAGCACAAAGTTTTCTTCCCAAAATGGTAAAGAAAGGAAATGGAAAAATTATATTTACTTCGTCAATGGGCGGACTAATAACCGTACCCTTCGCTGCCATCTATACTTCTACCAAACATGCTTTAGAAGGAATTGCCGAAGGACTAAAAGAAGAACTTACCGGAACAGGAGTAGAAATTTGTACAGTAAACCCTGGTGTGTTTGGAACAGGTTTTAACGATCGTGGTGCCGAAACCATGTTGAAATGGTGGAATCCGGAACAATCATTATCCAAACCTGAAATTATTCATGCATTCACCGACACGTCTAGCTTGGAGCAACAATTAAATCCCAAACTAATGATAGATGCAATGATACGTATAGCAGAAGAAGAGAATTCGTTATTCAGGAATGTGATTCCAGAAAGTATTATTCCATGGATCAGAAAAACACAAGAGCATGCATGGAAAGCCAAAAGGAATGAAATGTTAACGATAAACCCTAATTCTCTATAAAAAATGACACACAAGAATATTCATATATCAACTGATATTATCATCAACGCACCGCGAAAAAGAATATGGAAAGTATTATCAAAATTAGAGGGATGGCCCGAATGGACTACCCAAATAACTGCTGTAAAAGGAGATTTCAAGAAAGACGGACAACTCACCTTAATGTCAGGTAGCCACAAAGGTGACAATTTTATTTTTGAACGAACCTTGTTTTTGTTCGATGAATGGAACTATTTTGGCTGGACTGGAAATGCATTTGAAGGATTAAAGGATTTTCATATCTTTGAATTACAAACATTAAAAAGCAACAAAACAAGATTTATTCAATCGGATGGGTTGCACGGCGCTAAGATACCTGGTATACAAAGCATGGAAGAACAAATGCTGAAAAATTACAAAATTTTCAATAATGAATTGAAACAACATATTGAAAGAATGCTCTAAATTCAAAAAAATAAGCTCTTTCAAAAAAGGAACGACTTTGATTTTGAATATTATTTTTTTGAATTGAGAATCCGCTGAATAAAAAATAAACCATTATATTTGTAAAATGAGTAAGAAAATTATCCACGTGAAAACGATTTCAGACGTTCACAACATGTTTGGGCTATCAAAGCCCAAACATCCTTTAATATCAATTATACAGCATGCCGACTTACAATTAACTACAGATTTTGAAGAATGCTGGTTTAGTTCAGATATGTATATGATTTCACTGAAAGGAAAGCAACAGGCAAAATTGAAATATGGGCAAAACAATTACGACTTTCAGGAAGGAACAATGGTTTTTATTGCCCCCAATCAGGCGTTTGCTGCACAAGATACGGATTTTTCTGACTCCGAAGACGAATGGAGCATTCTGGTACATAAGGACTTTATTGCACAATCCACCTTAGGGAAGCAAATGGATAATTTTCATTTCTTTAAGTACGAGTCAAATGAAGCCCTGCATTTGTCCGAAGATGAAAAAGCCTCACTAACTGAAATTGCACACAAGATTAAACGGGAATATAACCAAAATATCGACAAACATACCAACGAAATCATTTGTGTCAATATAGAATCGCTATTGAAATATTGCCAACGCTATTATGATCGGCAGTTTATTACGAGACAAAGTCAGAACAAAGAAACTTTGGTGCGATTCGAAGGTTATCTAAGAAACTATTTCAAAAAAGATTTGTCGACAAAAGGAATTCCAACAGTAAGCCAATGCGGTGAAGCGTTGAAAATGTCAGATCATTATCTAAGCGATTTATTAAGGGCTGAAACAGGTAAAAGTGCAAAGGAACATATTGACTTATTCCTTGTTGATAAAGCAAAACACTTATTATTGCAATCGAACCAAAGTATCAGCGAAGTTGCGTACGAACTGGGATTTAATTATCCAAATCATTTCAGCAAATTGTTTAAATCAAAAACAGGATTGAGCCCAAGCGAGTTCAGAAATCACAATTAAAACATATAATTCTATATATAAGACCTATTTTAATGAATCAGTAGCTATCATAAAAGGTCTTTATATAAATTTCAGGTACTTAAATAATGAAATAAATATAAGTCCGAACAGTCCTCTGCCACTAAAAGTAACACTATTTTTACACAAATAAAGCATTAGTATTAAATATATTCTTTCCTCACTGAAAAACACACACTAATAATTGCAATGCTCATCATTTTTTTTTAAGTTTGTTTCCCAAACATTAAAAAGTTGATGATCATGAAACATCTTTTATTAGTAGTTGCTAGCTGTGTCTTTATAGCATGTAATTCTGGAAATAACAGCGTAATCCTCAACGAACCGAAAACTGATGACGAAGGAGAGGTAAACAATGGCTTCACTCAAGAGCTACAGCTTTCAATCGAGAGTTTTGTTGTAACAAATGATATTGATTATGATTTTGAAATTTTAAAAGGGAATGAGCCTTATTCTGTCAATGTTGCTAACAAAGAAGATGCAAAAACGACTATTACAGGTAATAAGGTTACAGTGAATTTACTCAATAGTACGGCTAACATCACTGTAACAGACAGCAAGCAACAAAGTAAATCTATCCAGATTTATTCTTCAGCACCTTCGCTTAGCCACCATGGTTATACACTCGTTTCCGATCCTGATAGTACCCATTTCATAAATAATCTAGATTTCGGATCTGGTGGATACACCATTAAAAAGATTAAAGGCTCTTCAGCCACAGCTGAAATAGAAGGCACCAATAATTTAAAAATAACAAGCATCAAACCCGGAAACTCTTATTTTCAAATCATTGACAAGAGAGGTAGTATCGCTCCTCTTGAAGTAGTAGTATTATTGAATTATATACTAACAAACAAAAGTGCAGAAATTATTGCAATCCCCGATGAAGTTATTTCCATTCCATTACAGTATGGCGAAGGCGACTGGCAACTAACAGAAGATACCTCATCCTCGAATCTTATTGAGGAAGTAACCTTAATGCCAAAAGGTTCCATGAACAAGTATGATGTTTTGCAAATCAATACGACAAAAACCTCTGCTGTTGGAATGGCTGACATTCTGCTCAAAGATAAAGTCGACAACTATGCTCGAATTACCATAAAAATACAACCATAATTCACTCTCTTCCGGAGAATTTCTTCAGAGTATAATAATTCAGGCGTTCTCCGGTATCGCATAAAGCAGATATGCTCCATAACAATATGCAGGAATAAACCACCACTGCTTCACCATCCCGCAAAGGGTGATCTATTTCCACACCCCAATAAGAATCTTTTCCGAATACCATTCCTACAGCCCGTATTACTTTCCGGCTTATAAAAACAGGAATTCCTCCTTTATCATATCCATCCACAATTATCACATAAGCATGATCTGATTCCAACCGACATGCTTCTTCTTTCCAATAGACCATTTTAGCTAAATTAAATTCTTTCTACTGTCTCATACGGATTATCCACCTCCTCAAACAACTTACCGCCATTGTTAAGTGCCCACATTCTGATAAGCATGGCCAGAGGGCTCTGAGTTTGAAACTTCAATGCGCCATATACAGTCACAATAGAAACATTCTTAATTGCAGCTATTTCTTGGACCTTCTCCTTGTCCAATTTGATAAACCGTTCTTTTTTTCTCATATATTTTTTTTATAGATTAGTTATTTCTACCTTTGAAGCCATCTTTATTGGTTAAGGCAATGCAAATTTATACGTATTTGCGTAAAACATAAAACATTTGCGTATTTATTTTACACATACGCGGATTTTTAACATTAAACATGGTCAGCGATAGAATCGAAATACTTATAAACAAGCTTTCTGACGGCAAAAAAAGCCAATTTGCGAAGCGTATTGGTGTGGCTCCATCGGTCATAGGAAACATTACCGGAGAAAGAAAAGGGAATCCAAGCTTTGAAGTAGCTCAAAAGATTCTCAACGCATTTGCGTCGATTAATCCAGACTGGCTATTGTTTGGCAAGGAGCCAATGTTCAGGCAAGCAGAAGCAAACAGCATGTCGCTCCACGAGGACCAAATATCTTATTATGCAACAGCGCAAAACAGAGAGGCTGACATTTACTATAAAATGTATAAAGAGAAGGATGCTGAAAATAAAGAATTAATAAAGGAAATAGGGCGGTTGGAAGAAAGGTTGAAAAAATATGAGCATACCGACCCCATATCCCCTCAAAAGACTTAAAAAAGAGTTCTAAATAATTAAACAGAAAAATCTTATTTTTATCTTTAGCAATACCCGCCTATTTAGAGGCCGTTTCCATGCATATTCGCCTTTAGGTTACTTTCAGTTTGAGTAATTCAACTTACACGGAATATTTCCCATAATTTTGTTATTCTCTCAATGAGTGCTTCTAAAAGATAGCCAACTAACAGGGTAGAGAAATAAGCTCTTGCCATATACTCCATTTAGTAAGGGAAAAAATCAATAAGCCAAGAGCATCGTGATTTATTGCAAGAGCAAAAAGAACTTGTATTGATGGTGAACAGAACCGCTATTTGAGTTAAACAGAAGTTCTATTTCGTCAAGAAAGAAATACAAGTAAAGTTGTTTGAGCTAGCAATTTGAGTTAAACAGAAGTTCTATTTCGTCTCAACAGAACTTCTATTTTGCTTGAATTAATCGTGCTTTTTGCCAGGCTTACGTAGCACAGAAGTAAGGCACAACACAAAATCAGGATAAAGCAAATAGTGTAGACAAAACTTCAAATGATGCTCAGTTCTATACTCCTCCGCATGAAAGGAGCCTTGACCCGAAACAGAAAAAGGAAAGATACGCAAATGCTGCCTGAAATCGACATCAGAAGCATTCAGACACTTAAACATAACTTCTTTTGCCGACCAATGAAGTAGCAGGGACCAAGTTTCTGTCCCCTGATATGAAAAGGACTTCTCATCATCACGCATATATCTGTGCGCCACTTTACAAACCCGTTCGCTATAATGCTCGATATCAATGCCAACTTCCATTTCCACATTTCCCAGTATAACGGACACATATCCTCGGGTATGAGAAATACTAATGGAAAAAGAATGATCTGTCAAATAAGGTTTTCCACTGGAATGATAAGCAATTTCTTTCTCTTCATCCAACAAAATATACAGTAAGACGCGCACCGAAAGCCATTCCAGTTGCCGGTTTTCAGAAGAAAAATGCAGTATATGCTGTTGATAACTCTCCCGGTGAGGACAAGGCAACAAAGCCAGCAGCCCTTCCACCTCTTCTTCTATTTTCCATATTCCCCACTGAAGATCGGATTCCTTATGGTGCGCAAACAGAGCCATAACAAATCAATCGGCTTTAACTCCATCGTCCGAAGGAGCAATAGTAAACTTTACTTTAAGAATACGCCTGTCATTCATTGCCAATACCTCAAAAATATAACGACCATACGCCACCTTTTCATGCAATGCGGGAAATTCTCCTTTCAATTCCAATAGCAAACCGGCAACAGTATCAGCATCGCCCGCGACCTTTTCAAACTCCTCCTCTCCAACTTTCGTTATCTTATAAAAGTCAGTCAATAGCGTTTTTGCCTCAAACACCCATGTATGATCGTTCAGCACTACATAATTGCGCTCATCATCGTCATATTCATCATGAATTTCACCAACAATCTCTTCAATAATATCCTCCATTGTCACAATGCCCGACGTACCTCCAAATTCATCTACCACAATAGCAATATGTATCTTATTTGCCTGAAAATCACGCAATAGATCATCAATCATCTTAGTTTCCGGGACGAAATAAGGAGGACGGATTAATGACTGCCAACGAAAGCTATCTCCTTTGCTCAAATGAGGAAGTAAATCCTTAATATAAAGTATCCCCTTGATATTGTCCCGCGTATTGGCATAAACCGGAATACGCGAATAAGCATTGTCTACAATGCACTGCAACACGTCTTTAAAGGAAGTACGGATATCCAGATCAACTACATCCAAACGGGAAGTCATAACTTCTTTAGCAGTTTCACCACCAAAACGAATAATCCCCTCCAATATATTATTTTCTTCGGAAATCTCCGTTTTATCAGTCAATTCAAGCGCATGAGAAAGTTCGTCAACCGATATATTATGACTCTTTTGAGCAAAATATTTATTTATAAACGAAGTGGAACGAACCAAAAGTGAAGAAAAGGGATAAAAAAGAGTACGACAAAAGCAAATACCCGGTGCTGCAAAACGACAAAACGACAATGTCTTCTGTGCCGAATAAATCTTAGGCATAATTTCGCCAAAGAGAAGTAAGATAAATGTAAGGATAACAGTCAGAATGACAAATTGAGCAACAGGAGAATGAAACTCAAAAACATTCATAAAGAAAAAGTTGCATAGCATGATAATTGTTACGTTTACAAAGTTATTCGTAATCAATATTGTTGCAAGTAACCTTTCGCTATCGTCGAGTAAACTCTTTATTTTTACATCCGAAGAATGCTCCCCCTCGTGGATAGCATTCATATCCGCAGGCGAAAGAGAAAAGAAAGCTATTTCGGAAGCCGATGCGAAACCAGAAATAAGTAATAAAACACCTGCTAAAACAATAGCTATAAATGCTGAAATAGAAGGAGAATGTACGGATATACCGTTAAAAATACCAGTCAACTGACATAAAAAAACGTCTGAGTCCAAAGATTTTAATTTTAGTTAAACATTTAGAAAGGTAAATCATCCGCCGGATTATCCTCTTGCACAGAGCTTGCCTGCGATTGAGAAGGTTGTTGTACTGAAGGCTGAGCTGTCCCTGCTTGCGGCATAGACGAAGAAGCAATACCGACTGTTGAAGCACCCTTCGGAGTTAACATCTCCATGTTGTCCACAAAAATTTCCGTAACATAGCGTTTTGCACCCGCTTGATCATCATACGAACGAGTACGGATTTTACCTTCTATGTAAAGTTTGTCCCCTTTGTGAACATACTTTTCAACAGTTTCGGCCAAACCATATCTAAAGACAAGATTATGCCACTCCGTGCGTTCGGGAACCTGCGTTCCATTAGATAAAGTATATGCACGGTCGGTAGTAGCCAAAGGCAAGGAAGCCACAGCGGCCCCGGATTCAAAATATCTCACTTCAGGATCTCTACCTACATTTCCAATCAATATTGCTTTATTTACAGACATAATCGTTTCCTTTCTTTTTATTTTTGCCAAAATTAATGAGAATTATTTCACCATGCAAGAGAATAGAATAACTTTTATAGATATTTCTCCATAAAACCATGAATCAAACGTGAGACGGCGTATTGTTCCAAATCGCTTGACTTCACTCGTAAAAAGGAAGAAAAAGAAGATGAACTTTCCGGCAAGATCACCTCATAAAAATTAGCATAAATAGTCCTATGCGACAGCACATGTTTCACTCCCATTGCTATGGGAGAAAAGACCGGTTCTTCCCCTTCGGCAAACAAAGCACGTACTTCAGGCAAAGCAGCGAATTCATCCTCCGTCACAGGCACGTCTGTCTCCACCAAAGGAAACTCATAAAGATTCTTCCAAATATCGTTCAACGTTCTCTTATGCAAGAAGGTGTATTCCCCCATACACACATACATATAATTAAAGTAACGATTTACAACTTTGGTTTTATGTGTCTTCACCGGAAGCCGGTCAACCATCCCCTTCCTTAAAGCAAAACATATATCAGCAATAGGACAGAAAAGACAGTTCGGTGTTTTCGGAGTACATTGCATCGCACCAAAATCCATAATAGCCTGATTATAAATATCAGGCCGGGATGTATCCAACATCTCCTGCGCCAAAGCAGCAAACGTCTTCTTCCCCTCTGTCGTATCTATCGGAATATCTACCCCAAAATACCGGGAAAGTACCCTGTATACATTTCCATCAACCACTGCATAAGGCATGCCGTACGCAATAGAACAAATGGCAGCAGCCGTATAATCACCCACACCCTTCAAGGCTCTTACTCCTTCGTAAGTATTCGGAAAACAACCCTTCATACTCTTAGCCGCCTCATGCAGATTACGGGCACGCGAATAGTAGCCCAATCCCTGCCAGTGCTTCAAGACCTCGTCTTCCGATGCAGATGCCAAAGCCGTTACATCAGGAAAGCGACGGATAAACCGAAGAAAATAATCATACCCCTGCTCCACCCGGGTTTGCTGCAAGATAACTTCTGAAATCCAAATAATATAAGGGTCCCTTGTATCACGCCAAGGCAAATCACGCCTGTTCAAGGCATACCATTTAATTAAACTATTACTAAACACACTCATTCAAGAGTCTATATTAATTTAAGAAAAGAACTTTTTATTTCCATGGAACAAAAATAAGACTTTTCAGTCTAACAAAACTTAACCAATTGACTTTTTTAGAAAATAGTCTGGGATATATTTCTCAAAGAGCACAAAAAGCTATATATTTGCAGTCCAAAAAATTAGGGAATTGTAGTAATAATCTTTTTTTTAATAAAAAAATGACTAAAGCTGATATTGTAAACGAAATTACAAAGAACACCGGAATTGATAAAGTCACAGTACTTGCGACGATCGAAGCGTTTATGGACACAGTGAAAGCATCGTTGTCTGAAGATGAGAATGTATATCTCCGTGGATTTGGTAGCTTTGTAGTAAAAAAGAGAGCGCAGAAAACTGCCCGTAACATCTCTAAAAATACTACTATTATTATTCCGGAACACAACATTCCGGCTTTTAAGCCTGCCAAAACATTCACTATCTCAGTGAAAAAATAATAAAACAAGAGTATTAACCTTTTAAATGTTGGAGTTATGCCAAGCGGAAAGAAGAAAAAAAGACATAAAATGTCAACGCATAAGCGCAAAAAAAGACTAAGAAAAAATAGACATAAAAGTAAAAAATAATTTTTAGTCTAAAAAATGGCAGAAATAAAGAACAAACTTGTGTAATTTTTGTATCGCGGGTTTGTTCTTTGTTTAAGTACCCAAATTGAAATATAATTGTAAGAATTAAAGCAAATAGATTGTGACAAGCGAGCTCGTTGTAGACGTACAGCCGAAGGAAGTATCCATCGCATTACTTGAAGACAAGAGTCTGGTGGAACTCCAAAGTGAAGGGAGAAGTCTCTCTTTTTCTGTAGGCAATATGTATTTAGGACGGGTCAAAAAATTGATGCCGGGCCTGAATGCCTGTTTCGTGGACGTGGGTTACGAGAAAGATGCTTTTCTTCATTATTTGGACTTAGGTCCTCAATTTAACTCTTTAGAAAAGTATGTAAAACAAACTTTAAGCGACAAAAAGAAACTCTCACCTATTACTAAGGCAACCATACTTCCCGATCTTGAAAAGGACGGAACTGTATCTAACACACTCAAGGTAGGACAAGAAGTAGTGGTGCAAATTGTTAAAGAGCCTATATCAACCAAAGGACCACGTCTTACTTCCGAGATCTCTTTTGCCGGAAGATACTTGGTTCTGATTCCATTCAACGATAAGGTTTCTGTATCACAAAAAATTAAATCAAGTGAAGAGCGCGCACGCTTAAAGCAACTATTAATGAGCATTAAGCCAAAAAATATTGGCGTTATTGTTCGTACCGTTGCTGAAGGAAAACGCGTAGCAGAGCTTGACGGAGAGCTTAAAGTCTTGTTGAAACATTGGGAAGAAACAATCACGAAAGTACAAAAAGCAACAAAGTTTCCAACGCTAATTTACGAAGAAACAAGTCGTGCTGTAGCCCTACTAAGAGATGTATTTAATCCCTCATTCGAGAATATATACGTTAATAACGAACCCGTATTCCACGAAATAAAGGATTATGTAACTCTCATTGCTCCTGACCGGGCAGGGATTGTGAAACTGTACAAAGGACAACTTCCCATTTATGACAATTTCGGCATTACCAAACAAGTTAAGTCATCATTTGGTAAAACTGTTTCATACAAAAGTGGAGCCTACCTCATTATAGAACACACGGAAGCACTCCACGTAGTAGATGTAAATAGTGGAAACCGTATGAAGAATGCCAACGGGCAGGAAGCAAATGCAATTGAAGTCAACCTAGGTGCAGCAGATGAGCTGGCACGCCAACTACGATTAAGAGACATGGGTGGAATCATCGTAGTAGACTTTATTGATATGAACGAAGCCGAAAATCGTCAAAAACTTTACGAACGCATGTGTACCAACATGCAAAAAGACAGGGCAAGACACAACATTCTGCCGCTCAGCAAATTCGGATTGATGCAAATCACCCGACAACGCGTTCGACCGGCAATGGATGTCAACACAATGGAAACTTGTCCTACCTGTTTTGGCAAAGGTACCATCAAATCGTCTATTCTTTTCACAGACACATTAGAGAGTAAAATTGATTACTTGGTCAACAAACTGAAGATTAAGAAATTCTCGTTACACATCCACCCGTACATTGCTGCATATATCAATCAAGGAATTTACTCCTTGAAACGTAAATGGCAAATGAAGTACGGACTTGGTATTAAGATTATTCCAAACCAGAAATTAGCTTTCTTGGAATACGTATTCTATGATTCCAATAAAGAAGAAATTGATATGAAGGAAGAAATCGAAATCAAATAAAAAAAGAGGCTGCCTGAAAATAAGACAGCCTCTTTTTTATCTCAAAGGACCACTTTCACTATAAGATATCCAAAGACTGCAAAAATAATTATTCAAATGTGGTCTCAAACTTCATAGATAAACCTCTATTCACCACAAGCCAGATCATAAATTTCCTTAGTACTTTCTCTGGTTAACTTCACATAATTGCCAACCAATTCGCCCTTATTACGATGGAGGCTATCTACTAAACGATCAATATCCGGCTTCTCAATGCCCAGCTCTCTAAACATAACAGGTAAACCCAAAGAACTAAGAAAAGCCTTTAAACGACTAACTCCTTCCAAAGCAATAGCTTCTTTATTTCCCGTTTCAGGTACATCCCAAACACGAATGGCATATTGAGCAATCTTATCTACATTGTGTTCTACCATCCAAGTCATCCAAGCCGGAAAAATAACAGCCAATCCGGCACCATGTGTAACACCATATATGGCACTCACCTCATGTTCCAAAAAATGAGAAGCCCAGTCTTCTTCACAGCCCACCCCGCAGGTACCATTATGAGCTATCATGCCAGACCACATTAAATTAGCCCTCGCCCCATAGTTCCGAGGTTCTTTCATCACTTTAGGAGCCTCGCTAATAATAGCCTTTAATGTTCCCTCACAAAGACGATCAGCTATTTCTACTTCCTTTGTATTCGTAAAATAACGTTCCATGATATGAGCCATCATATCTGCTATGCCGCAAGCCGTTTGAAAAGCGGGAAGTGTATAAGTCAGTTCTGGGTTCATTATAGAAAAGACAGGACGTAAGATACCGGATGTACGTAAACTTAACTTTTGCAAACCATCTAGTTTAGTAATCACCGTATTGCCAGATCCTTCACTACCAGCAGCAGGTATGGTAAGCACCACAGCAACCTTCAAAGCTTTGGTCACCTGAACTTTCCCAATATAGAAATCCCAAAAATCGCCATCGTAAGGGACTCCGGCTGCAATAGCCTTAGCTGTATCAATAACAGACCCTCCACCAACGGCCAACATCATATCAGCCTGTTCTCTCCGGCATAAATCAATGCCTTCATATACCTTAGTGTCCACAGGATTGGGCTGTACCCCTCCAAGCTCACAAAATAATATTCCCGCCTCAAGCAAAGAGTGCTTTACCTTATCCAACAAACCACTCCGCTGCACAGAGCCACCACCATACACTATCATCACCTTCCGGGCACTATACTTTTTAGCTAATGCACCTACCTGCATTTCCGTAGCTTTACCAAAAATAAATTCAGTAGGGCTGTGAAAGATAAAATTATTCATACTCACTCTATTTTAGTTCAACTTAAACTTCAACAATAAATAAACTGTTTCTTAAATAAGGGGATAAGAATCGGCAAGGATTACAGCCTCGCTTCTATTCGAAATGAACGTTATATACGATAAGATACATCGAAAGTCTCGTCTCCTTATTCACTTTTCCAACAAATAATTGTAGCAAAGGTAAAACTAAAGAATAAAGATTTGCATAACGACCTCCCTTTACTTAATATAGCTGCTATATCGGGCAAAGAATTTGTTAAATACACTCCATTTCATCAGCACCTTTTCGAACACAAAGATACCTACCAAAGCGCATCCTATTCCCAGCAAAACATCAATTACATAATGATGACCAGCATATATTGCTGTCCACCAGATTCCAACCATGATAACTGCAAACAAGCCAATTAGAAACTTCTTTGAGCGATCCATAATGGCATAAGCCAACGCAATCACCATATAAGCTGCATGTAAGGAAGGAATGGCTGCAAAAACATTCGCGTTTCTCCCGTAAATAGAATGAAAGATATTACACCCCAATAATTCATCAAAACGGCCCAATCCGCCAACATTACCCGGAGTATTTAGCACAGGATCAAAGCCGTAATGCATGACATACCAAGGTGGTGCAGCCGGATGAATATAATAGCCTGCAAAACCGATCAGGTTCACAAATAAAAAGACCATTGAAAAATGAAGATACATTTCACGATGTTGCTTGATATAAAGCCACAGACCGAATAAAATAGGAACTGGTACCCAACAGAGATAAAACAATCCCGCAAAAAAATCAGCAAAGGAGCAATGATGCAGAGCAAAAAACTCATTGGGAGTCAGGACTGTACTACCCAAAGATATTCCAAATAAAGATTTCTCTGCCATATACAGGCCTTTTATATCAATAGGATTCACTTCATAATTAGGACAAATGCGCATCCAATCATACGAGATACCAAAAATAATAAAAGGCAAAAGCGCTACAGCTAACTTACGTGATGCTTTCCCTGCAAAAAACAAAATCAAAAAAGCACCGGCCATAAAGAAATGCTCCGGACGCAGTCCAATAAAAAGAGCGGTCAATAAGATAAAAAGAGCGATAATAATGATAACCGATACAGACTCTCTTGCTGTAGGTAGATTTTTATTTATCATTTGTATTCAACAGTTTATAGCAATGAGCCAGACGAGCAAAAGCCGTAACATTTGCCAATACGGCAATAACAGCTAATGGAACAATCAAAATTAACATAGGATCAAAAAGTTCACAATCAGAAAAGATACCACAGAATAATGCCCCTAAACTAGTAAGCACAACCCGCTCAGGCCGTTGCATAAGCCCTACCTTGCATTCCAACCCTAATCCTTCTGCACGAGCACGCACATAACTTACCATTAACGAACCGATAAGTGCAACAAAAGCTAGTATTGACCCCCACAAATAGCCTTGTAGAATTAAATAATAAAACATTCCAAAGAGAGTAATCAACTCACTATATCGATCAAGAACAGAATCATATAAAGCTCCAAAAGTAGACTCCATCTTGCCTAACCGTGCTAAACGACCGTCCATCATATCAAATAGTCCGGCAAAAAGAATAATTGCTCCGCTCCAGCCTACATAAGCGAGATTATAAGGAACATATATGCCTGCATAGATTAAGACACAAGCGGCAACAATATTGAGAATCAATCCGGTAGTAGTAATAAAGTTGGGAGTGATTCCCATTTTAATCATTCCATGCACCACAGGATTGATAATTCTATATATCTCCTGTTGCAGCCAATCTCTATAATTCATTTTCATCTTATCTGTTTTCTAAATAATGTTTCAAAAATCTCTTGATATTGTGGTTACGATAAACAAAGAACCGCTGCAGAAAATAGTTCCAAAAGAAAGCAACCAGCAACGCAACTACAATCTTAGAAAGAATAAACACGTCGCTGACATAATATCCTAAGAGTCCGTTTACCCACTTCATCTTTTTCAACCACTCCGTTAAAGCAAACGTACCCCAAGTATTAAGTAAAATGCTACCTCCCCATACAACAGCATATTTAAAAGCGACATGTGTTTTTTTACATTCGGATGCATGAAACACCCAACCATAGTTAATAATGCAATTTATAATACCACCAAGGAAAGAACCTATCAACGTAGCATATAAATAATATAAACCAAACAACTTTGCTAAAAGAATAGTTGTTGAGAAGTCGAAAAAACTTGCCAACTGCGCAGAAAGCTGAGCCTTCAAAAAGACCCATATTGTTTTACGGAACCAATTAACAAACCCTCTTTTCTTCAGTCGATTAGCCATCTTATAACAAATAACACAATGAAACTATATATTCCTGCTACCACATCATCCATCATCACACCTATTCCACCTGGAAGCTTTTCCATCTTGCGAATGCCCAAAGGCTTAAATATATCAAAGAAACGAAATAAAAGAAACGCTCCCCAACCATACCAGATGTGACCTGCAGGAGCTGCCAAGAGTGCGATCCAAACTCCGACCATTTCATCAACAACCACCCGCGATGGATCTTTTCCCCAAAAAGGTTTCAAGCGATCTGCTGCCCAAATGCCCAGTACAGCAAATAAAGAGATTAACACAGCTGTTGCCCATAACAAAGGTGCTTCCGGAACAAAAAGAGAAAGTCCGAACCAAATAAGAGTGGCTAACAAAGCTCCTGCCGTACCCGGCGCAAAGGGAGAAAAACCTGAACCAAACCCTGTTGCAATAATAACAAAAAAAAGAGATGGTCTCTTCATAAATCAACTCAAATATAACGAGAGAAAAAAGAAACAAAAAAAATGGTAAGGCAGTAAAATGGCAAAAGAGGCCTGCCATTTTATTACTTTACCACTTTCATTATAATATACTTAATCTAAATAACTTGGCGATTTTTCACCTACCATTGTACGAATAGTCTCTTTCACCATTCTCCACTGAGTGAACAAATCGTGTACAGGCTGATGTTCAAAATCATGCATCGGGCTCTTACAGAAGAACGACAACCATGTCTGAATACCACACATACCAGCACGCTTAGCCAAATCACAGAATAAAACCAAATCTAATGCGATAGGAGCAGCAAGAATAGAATCACGGCATAAGAAATTCACTTTTATTTCCATAGGGTATCCCATCCATCCGAAGATATCTATATTGTCCCATGCCTCTTTGTTATCTTTCCGTGGAGGATAATAGTTGATACGGACTTTATGGTATACATTACCATACAAATCAGGATACTTTTCCGGTTCAAAGATGTTATCAATAACAGATAACTTGCTGACTTCCTTTGTTTTAAAATTATCAGGATCGTCCAAAACTTCGCCATCACGATTACCCAATATGTTAGTAGAGAACCATCCATTGACTCCTAACATACGAGTTTTAAACATCGGGGCTAAAACAGTCTTCATTAATGTTTGTCCACTCTTGAAATCTTTTCCGGCAATAGGAACATTCACCTTTTTGGAGAATTCCCACATGGCAGGAGTGTCTACACACAGATTAGGAGCACCCATAACAAACGGAGCACCTTCCGCAAGAGCAGCATAAGCATAGCACATACTTGGAGAAACAGCTTTGGTATTGTTTTCTTTCATAGCTTTCTCCAATGCAGCAAGAGACTTATGTTCTTCAGAAAGAGGAATATATATCTCAGTACTTGCAGCCCATAACACAACAATACGTTCACATTTATTAGCAACCTTAAAGTCACGAATATCTTGACGCAATTGTTCTACCATGTCCCATCTGGATGCAACTTTCTTAATGTTTGTACCATTCAGGCGCTTTGCCCAATTATGGTCGAAAGCAGCAGCCATAGGCTTGATAGTCTGCAATTCATCTTTCACAAGATTTAAATCTTTTTCTTTCAGGACCTCTGCATACATTGCAGCGTCATATGCATTTTCAGGGAATATATCCCATCCTCCAAAAACAATGTCGCCTAAATTAGCTAAAGGAACTACATCTTTAATCAGTTTCTCATCGTTGTTTTCCATGCGTATTGTGGCTAGCTGGGTAATAGAACCTATTGGCTTTGCCAGTCCTTTACGAGCAGCTAATGTACCCGTTATCATTGTGGTAGCAACTGCACCACCCACTCCAACTACCAGTACGCCTAGACGTCCGTCAGCTGGCTTAATGTCTTCTTTCATTGCCATTGTATCTTTTAAAGTTTAAAAAATTGCTCAAATTTAGGCTATTTTGTCCAATAGCTATTCGTTTTTTTATTCGTTTTAATATTCTGTTAATAAGATTTAAGTTAAAAAGTCAGATGAAGACTTATTCTTAGTCCGGATTTATCTATATCAGGTAAATTTCTGTAAGTTAATCGCCAGACATAATCAAAGCGAAGTACTTTAAAAATATTTTCGACTCCCGCCCCTACTTCTATATAAGGAGTACTATTCATCAAGGTGGAAGTAAGCGGAAACCTGAAAAGGTCATCACTTATCTCAGGATTATTTTTGTCACTCAATTTACCATATAAACCACGGGACGAAAGCACTCCACGCCATTTCAATTTCTTCAACAATGGAACCCGATTAAGAAGAAAGCCATTCAGATAATAAGTAACATCCCAAGATGCATATTCATCATTCATAAATTCCATCGCATTCATCAAAGAATAAGACTCTGGCTGAATGGTATATGAAAGGTTCGCATTAGGAATAATCAATAAAGGGAAAGGCACTTTATTCCATACTTTTCCTGCTTTCAATATGACATCCGTATACCCAAATGCCGAGAACCAAAAGCGTTTTTGGAAACCAGCTTCTGTATAATGATAAGTATAATCCCCACCCAACAAGCCTTTTGTTGCCAACGTATGAGAGAGTGAAAATACCGGGGCATCCAATGAGACAGGAAAACGATTCCATTGTGTTTGAAAGAACTTCTCATTCGGCGCATAGCGCAATTTCACCTCAAATTCCGTAGTAGAAAAGTCCTTTACCGGAGTAGCTTGTTCATCTTGTTTCAAAAAAGGAATTAAGTATGATGACTCATCCTTACGTAAGCGTGAAGTTAACTGAAAGGAAAAGCCTGAATAATATTCCTGGGTATAAGTCACTTCAGCCTTCCGAAGATAACCTATGCGATCATCTTTTTGCCGCTTCAAAGTAAGGAAAACATTATCCTGACTGGTATACAAATAATGTTGACCATATTGATTGACATCTGACGAATACCTCGCTTTTAGAGAATGAATAGGAAACTCATTGGCATATTCTTTTTTAGGAGAAAATGAGTATTCCACTTCAGCTAATCCCTTCACGCGATGGTCTCCAAGTCCGTAAGCAAGATAACCTTTGCCAAACAGATGAGGATTGAGCCAAGCAGTGGTCATACCTCCGGCACGAAGACGCACTCCTTCCAATGTGTTGCCACTAACAGTCGTATTCATCATACCAATATAGAACAATGGTTTTTCTTTTGAAGTAGGAATATATCCAGTGAACAAGACTTTCAAAACTTGTTCCGTCCAGTAATAAACGGGATATGTACGAAGCTGGGCCATCATTTTATCTACAGAAATTTCCTTTTTACTAACATCCACCAACCGGTTAGCATCCCAATATGCTTCCGAACGATCCATAGAGACAGAGGGTTCAATCACTTTCTCAGGCCGATTAAAAGCATCCAAAGCTGCTTCCGAAGGTTTATATACATAATTGCGATAATAGACATCACGTTTGGCATAAAGACCGTCACTCTTTTCGGAGAGTTTAAACTCCGTAGTAATATGCTCATCCGTGAGTTGACGGGTTCCATCGGGCGCATGAGAGAAATTTTGTTCAAATGCCATATAGTCCACAAAGTTCAAATTGATCTTCTTTGGAAAATTCATTATTGCACGACGCACGAAATAAGTACTATCCAACGTTACATATAAGTGCCCCGTAAACCCAAACGATTCCGAATTAAAAGGAACAAAAGTCAGGTCCACACAAGGCTTGCCGGCTATAGTAAGCGTATCCATTAAATAGTATTTATAAAAGGAGGGCCCCAATGAAGAGAGGGGACTAACAAACTTATTCGTAAACAGCGTGATATTATTATCATAAATATCCACATCCGTCATAGTGACACTGATGGCCTGTTCCATACCTTGCTCGGAAAACATTTCATCCACCCCTGCCTGACGACGCGCATGGACAAGCTGTTTCTCGCTACGGGGAGACTTTAGATAATAATCAGTAGCTAATAATTCTCTGTTTGACACAGCCAATACAGGCTTACCGGTCACAGCGGATGTATCCACATAATTCTTTAGAAACTTGAATTTACGATAAAGCCACTTTTGCTGCTTAAGGGAATCAAAATTATTAATAGCAAAGGTGGTTTTCTCATAACGGTCACGTTGCCAAAAATCAAGTTTCCCAGGCGAATAATCATCCCGGTGAGCTATCATCTGCTTTATGAACTCCACAGCCGGATTATTTTTCTTTCGATATCGTTCGTGTTTGGGTTTAACTACCACTTCCGTTAGTGAATATGTCGCAGGAGAAAGAGCAATAGAAAAACGAATGCCACGCGCCGGATGAATCAAACGGGAATATTCATTATACCCTACAGCAGATATGACTAACATGCCCTCCGAACGATATGTCCTAAAAGTAAAATGGCCTTTACTATCAGTCATTCCACCTTCAGTCGTTCCTTTCAGATATACAGAGATAAAAGAAAGCGGTTCATTCGTCAAAGAGTCCTTCACAACTCCCTGTACCACATACTGGGCTAATATAGAAAGACTCATACAACAAAAGCCAATGAGCAAAATAATCCTCCTCACAACAAACTTCATACCTCTATTTTAATCAGTTTTTGAATCTGCGAAAATACAAAAGAATACCGCACGAAAAAGTTCTTTTCCACTGTAATAATGTTCTAAAAGAATATTTGTTCGGTAAAGGCCCCATTAAAAAATGTATATCACCATTCTAACTCCTTTAACTTGGTGAAGTCATCAAATTATCCTACTTTTGCTCTCCATATCAAGAAACCATAATAAATAATAAGATGACAATAATAGACGGAAAGGCTATTTCCGAACAAGTAAAGCAGGAAATTGCAGCTGAAGTAGCCAGTATTGTTGCTAAAGGAGGTAAGCGTCCTCATCTGGCTGCAATCTTAGTTGGTCATGACGGAGGCAGCGAAACTTACGTTGCAAATAAAGTAAAAGCTTGTGAAGTATGTGGCTTCAAATCATCCCTTATTCGTTATGAATCGGATGTCACTGAAGATGAGTTACTCAGTAAAGTTCGCGAACTGAATGAAGATCATGATGTTGACGGTTTTATTGTACAACTTCCACTTCCAAAGCATATCTCCGAACAGAAAGTCATTGAGACCATTGATTATCGTAAAGATGTAGACGGATTCCATCCAATCAATGTAGGGCGCATGTCCATAGGATTACCATGCTATGTATCTGCCACACCCAACGGCATTCTCGAATTATTGAAAAGATACAAAATAGAAACCTCAGGAAAGAAATGTGTGGTTTTAGGACGCAGCAACATTGTAGGAAAACCGATGGCCGCACTCATGATGCAAAAAGGATACCCGGGAGATGCTACTGTAACCGTCTGCCACAGCCGAAGCAAAGACTTAATCAAAGAGTGCCAGGAAGCTGATATCATTATTGCTGCAATGGGACAGCCCAACTTTGTAAAAGCAGACATGGTAAAGGAAGGAGCGGTCATCATTGATGTAGGCACTACGCGTGTACCAGATGCCAGCAAAAAATCAGGATTTAAATTGACAGGAGATGTAAAATTTGACGAAGTAGCTTCCAAATGTTCTTTCATCACCCCAGTACCTGGCGGCGTAGGTCCCATGACCATTGTTTCGTTGATGAAGAATACTTTGCTCGCCGGGAAAAAAGCAATTTATAAATAAACGGAACCAACAATGAGAAAATTCATTGTTCTTATCACCTTATTACATAGCGTAACCCTATCTGCTCAGGAAAGGATTACGCTATTATTTGCTGGTGACCTCATGCAACATCAGGGACAAATAGATGCCGCATATACTGCCCCAGACAACTATGACTATTCACCCTGTTTTTCTTTGGTAAAAGAGCAAATCAGCAAGGCGGACATTGCCATAGGAAATTTGGAAGTAACTCTGGGAGGAAAACCATATAAAGGATATCCCGCTTTCAGTGCACCCGACGAGTATTTGTCTGCGATTAAAAATGCAGGTTTCGATATTCTGCTTACAGCCAATAACCACTGCCTTGACCGGAGAAAGAAAGGTCTGGAACGCACCATCACCATGCTGGATTCCCTACATATTTCCCATTTAGGTACCTATACAAACATCCAACAGCGTGAGCAGCATTATCCTTTGCTGATCTGCAAAAATGGATTCCGCATTGTTTTGCTCAACTATACCTATGCCACTAACGGAATACAAGTTACCTCTCCTAATATAGTAAACTACATAGACCGGCAAACCATATTGGAAGATATTCACAAAGCGCAATCCATGCAACCGGATGCTATTATAGCCTGTATGCACTGGGGTATTGAATATCAGTCCCTGCCCAACCGGGAGCAACGAGACCTGGCCAAATGGATGATTCAACAGGGAGTAACTCACATCATTGGCAGCCATCCGCATGTAGTGCAACCTTTGGAGATGGTAACAGACAGTATTGATAAAAGACAGCACATCATTGTATATTCATTGGGAAACTTTATATCTAACATGAGCAAAATCAATACAGACGGTGGACTCATGTTCACATTAGAATTAGAGAAGACGCCGTATTCAGCTGACAGTATCCGCATTCGCCAATGTGGATATAATTTAGTATGGACAGGACGTCCCAACCTGACCGGAAAGAAAAATTTTATTCTTTATCCGGTAAACGACTCTTCTTGCGAAACTCTACCCCCAGCAGCTCGTAACCGATTGAATCTCTTCACTAAAAACACGCGAAACCTCCTTAAACAACACAATGTGGGAATAGAGGAATACGAACAATAAATGAGATTAGGGCATAAAAATATTAAGTGAAAATTTGCAGTATCAAAGATAATATCTATCTTTGCACCGCGTTTGAAAAAGGACGTAAACATGGTGGCTGTAGTTCAGTTGGTTAGAGCGTCAGATTGTGGTTCTGAATGTCGGGGGTTCGAGTCCCCTCTGCCACCCCAAAATTAAGAGGAAATTCAATAAGAATATTCCTCTTTTTTTGTATCTCAAGGATGTTATAGTAGATATACCGGAAAGACAACTCACATTATCAATAAGACAAAAGAACGGCCAACCAACAAGTTAAGTTACAGCATAGACTCTGTTTTCTATAGGAAAACGATTCGTTTTGCTATGGGAAACAGTTTGTTTTGCTATAGAAAACAAACTGTTTTGACCTTCAAAACACTTCATTTTAAGTATCAAAACAAAGTATTTTAAAGATCAGAAAGGAATCAGTCACATAGCTATTGGCATTCTTTGCTATAAGATTCAAAAGCAGGTTCCCCCTACAACCCCTTATTGTTGGAACAGAGACGGATGTATTCCTGCTCTTCAGGAGTGAGCGTCAATTACAAGTAACGTAATCCCTAATTGTTTACCCATTGTTTACCTCAAGATTATGGCAACATTTAAAGCATTAATCAAAAAAGAAAAGATGCGCTCCGATAAGACATGAAATTCACTATCTTTGCACAATTAAGATCAAAAACAATCGGGTAAATGAAAATTCTCTGGCTCGACCTAAATAGCTCATACGCACACTCATCACTGGCACTTCCTGCTTTGCATGCACAACTGGCAAACAACAATGCAATAGAATGGAGTGTCGTATCAACTACTATCAATGAACAAATAGGAACAACCGTCAATGAAATCTATAATAGTCAACCCGACATCATAGCAGCAACAGCCTGGCTATTCAACCACGAACAATTGATGCATATTCTTTCGAGGGTAAAGGCTTTACTTCCATCGTGCTGCATCATACTTGGCGGACCGGAGTTTTTAGGTGATAACAAAACTTTCCTGTATACCAATACGTTTGTGAGCTGCGTATTCAGGGGAGAAGGTGAAGAAGCCTTTCCATTATGGTTAGCTTGTTGGCAACAACCTGATAAATGGCATGCCATTCCGGGGTTGTGTTATTTGGACGTCCAAAACAACTACATTGACAATGGCATAGCACGCGTACTTAATTACGCCGGACTCATTCCTCCCGAAGAAAGTAGATTCTTTAATTGGAGCAAACCGTTTGTGCAATTGGAAACTACACGGGGATGTTTCAATACTTGTGCATTCTGCGTCAGTGGAGGCGAAAAGCCAGTACGTTCTCTGTCGATTGAAACTATCCGAAAACGTCTTCAGGTCATCCACCAACATGGCATCAAGAATATACGGGTACTTGACCGGACTTTTAACTACAACTCACATCGTGCCAAAGAACTCATCAATTTGTTTCTCGAATACTACCCGGACATCCGGTTCCATTTGGAAATTCACCCGGCTTTATTGTCTGATGATTTAAAGAACGATTTAAAATCACTCCCCAAAGGATTACTCCACCTTGAAGCGGGAATACAAAGTTTACACGAACCGGTACTCCAAAAAAGCCGGAGAATGGGTAAACTGAGTGACGCATTGGAAGGGCTAAAATTCTTGTGCTCACTTCCTAACATGGAAACCCATGCCGACTTGATAGCCGGACTTCCACTTTACCATTTATCTGAGATTTTTGAAGATGTCCGCACGCTTGCCCAATACAAAGCTGGAGAAATTCAGCTGGAATCATTAAAGCTTTTACCCGGAACAGAAATGCGACGAAGGGCTGTGGAGCTGGGCATTGCATACTCCCCTTTACCTCCTTACGAAGTGCTGCAAACCAATGAGATCAGTACCAGCGAATTGCAAACAGCGAGACAACTGTCCCGGCTGCTTGATGAATTTTACAATACGCCGGCCTGGCAATCTATAACTCGTAGACTCATTATAGAACAGCAAAATTTTCTTCATCGTTTTTTGGATTATCTCATCCGATTCAATCTCATAGACCAACCGATGAGCTTGGAAAAGCGCGGACTTGTTCTCTACCAGTTCTGCAAAGAAGCTTATCCGGATTATCAAATTGCAATGAGCATTGCCTGGATAGAAGCAGGGATGTCATTAAAAAAACTGCCCGCCGAAAACGTAAAGACCAAGCATCAAACGGCTCCTTCCGAATGGAATATCATATATGGAGAATACAGGGATGATCTCCGTCTTTGTTTTCTACCTACAGACGAAATAATCGGGCAAGGTTATTGGTTCGGATTTGAAACGGAAGTCCAAAAAATCCATCCTGTATTCAAGGCAATTAGTAAATAGGACGCAATGGAAGACAAGCGCATAGAAAAAGCTGATTTTTCAAAGGAACAACTGGAAGAGCATTATTATCAATGCACTTTCGAGAAATGTAATTTTGCTGAGCAAACAATAGGAAGAGTAATGTTTGAACAATGCACGTTTAATGAGTGCAACTTTTCTTTAGTAAAAACGAATAACACATCTTGGCTAAATGCCCTATTTACAGGCTGCAAAATGACCGGAATTGATTTCAGTGGAAGCAATCGTTTCGGCATTTCCCTGAAATTCAAGGACTGCCTCCTTTCTTACGCACTATTCACTGAAATGAAATTGCAGGGAACGTCATTTACCAACTGTGACTTGCAGAATGCCGATTTCATGGAAACAGATCTGTCCAAATCAATCTTCACGGAATGTGAGCTATGCTACGCTTCATTCCACCATACCAATTTAGAAGAAGCAGACTTCACTACTGCGCATAACTATAGCCTCAACCCCACAGCCAATCGACTTAGAAAGGCTAAATTTTCTCGTTACGGGTTGGAAGGATTACTTAGCGGTTTAGGAATAAAGATAGTTGATTAGCGAAATTAAATGCCGGCGGCTTTCATCCGAACCCGATCTTTCAAAATATCGTCCATGTTATTCTTGGCCCAGACAATTAAAGAATCAATGAGAGGTAGCAAAGACATGGCCCGGTCAGTCAACGAATATTCTACTTTTGGAGGAACCTGTGCATAAACTTTGCGGACTACAAAACCATCTTCTTCTAAAGTTCGTAGCGTCACAGTCAACATTTTTTGCGAAATATCCGGTATAGCCTTATGTAGTTCACTGAATCGCATTACAGGATTCTGCTGTAAAGTATAGAGCAATAGCATTGACCATTTATCTCCTATACGTGCCATTATATTTCGGATGGGACACTCCGGGTAAACATCACTGTGATCTGTCATTCTGTTCATTTCTTATTCTATTAAGCTTTTGCAATACAAAAGTAATCAATATTCGTTTTTACACAATAATATATTTATTGAAAAACAAATGAATCTGCACATGCATAGCCTTCTTTATAAAAGTCGGTCAGCTTATGGATATCCCGTTCAATTCGTCCTACAACAATAGGCATTTGAGGACGGATAACAACAATTTTGCCTTCATCTTCCATCCGTTCCACCATTTCAAGTTGCTCATTATACACCGTACACCGTTTGCTTAAGGCTTCACGCATTTTGGGATATTTGCGATAAATAAACGAAGGAACACGAATATCTTTGTGCTCTTTACGATATCCTCTGTTTCGAGTGAGAATCACTACATTACGGGTATAGCCATCAGTATATGCCCTCATCAGGGGAATACTATCCACAATGCCACCATCGAGCATAGGCTGATTATCAACATATGCAATAGGACACATCAGGGGCAAACTACTGGAAGCGCGGACAATATCAATCAGGCGTTTTTTATCTTGTTTCTCTTCAAAATAATTCGCTTCACCGGTCAGGCAATTGGAAGTCACCATCACGTATCTTGCCTGAGAATTAAAATAAGTTTCATAGTCATACGGCAAAATATGCTCGGGAAAATCTTCAAAAAGCAAATCAAAGTCCATGATATTACGCTTCTTCAAAAGATGCTTAAAACCAATGTACTGATATTGTTCCAACAGATCAATATTACTATACTTGGCACGTCCTCTTTGCCCCGACATGTAAGAAAGCCCATTACATGCTCCGGCACTGACCCCAATCACATAAGGGAAACGTATTCCACGATCCATGAAATTATCAAGCACGCCGCATGTAAATACGCCACGCATACCTCCACCCTCAAGTACCAGCCCTGTCTGCGAATCAATATGTACAGTTTTCTCCATATCCATAAGAATAAATTTCACAAAGATAACCTTTCTTTTCAATATTCTGCCTATCTTTGCCTCAACAACAAATTATAACCACATATTAATTATGATAAAAAAGTCGATTTTGATTGCCGTCTTGGCATTATCAAGCATGAGTATGGTGGCTCAAGATACACCTAAAAAAGGAGATGGTTTCATCTTTACTACAATTAAAGAAAACCCTATTACCTCTATTAAAAACCAGAACCGCTCAAGCACGTGCTGGAGTTTTTCAAGTCTTGGTTTTCTGGAATCGGAATTACTGCGTAAAGGTAAAGGAGAATATGATTTATCCGAAATGTTTATTGTACACCATACTATGGTAGACCGCGCAGTTAATTACGTACGTTACCACGGAGACAGCTCTTTCTCACCGGGCGGAAGTTTCTACGATGTACTTTACTGCATGAAAAACTACGGTTTTGTACCACAAGAAGTGATGCCGGGAATTATGTATGGAGATACACTCCCTGTACATGCCGAGCTAGATGCTGTAGCGGGAGCATACATGGATGCCATAGCCAAAGGAAAGCTGAAAAAACTGACTCCTGTATGGAGAAACGGTTTGAGTGCAATCTACGATACTTATTTGGGAAATTATCCCGAAAAATTCACTTATAAAGGAAAAGAATATACTCCGAAAACATTTGCCGAATCCCTCGGATTGAATCCAGACGACTATGTTTCTTTAACTTCATATACCCACCACCCGTTCTATACCCAGTTCGCCCTCGAAATTCAAGACAACTGGCGCAACGCTTTATCATGGAATCTACCTTTAGACGAATTGATGGAAGTGATGGACTATGCAGTAAAGCAGGGTTATACTATAGCTTGGGGAAGCGATGTCAGCGAAAACGGATTTACACGTGATGGCATAGCTGTAGTTCCCGATGCCAGCAAAGGTGCAGAATTAACAGGTAGCGATATGGCTCACTGGACCGGACTGAAGCCTGACGAAAAGCGTAAAGAGTTAACATCAAAACCTCTTCCTGAAATTAAAGTTACTCAAGACTTACGCCAAGAAGGGTTCGATGACTGGGAAACAACAGACGATCACGGCATGGTAATCTATGGAATTGCCAAAGACCAAACCGGCAAAGAATACTTTATGGTAAAGAACTCCTGGGGTAAAGCCGGTAAGTACAAAGGCATTTGGTATGCTTCCAAAGCTTTCGTTGCCTATAAAACGATGAACATCCTGGTCAATAAGAATGCAATACCTAAAGACATTGCAAAGAAGATCGGAATTAAATAATCAATCAGATATTCCGTTCAACAAATAAAAAGCGGAAAAATGAAAGAAACGAGGCTGTCTCACTATTCTAGTCTGAGACAACCTCGTTTCTTTATTTCATCATCCGGCTATTGATAAATTCCATAAACTTATCCTTATAATTTTCCCCTACCGGAATGTAAGCACTTCCAAAAATAATCCTTAACCGTGAGACTTCCGTAATCTTCCTCAGGTTGACAATATAAGAACGATGTACCCGCATAAACTGCGAAGAGGGCAAGCTTTCTTCCAGCTTCTTTATGCTAATCAAAGGCATCAAAGGTTTGTCCTCACCTTCCACATAGATACGAACGTACTCACTCATGCCTTCAATGTATTTAATATCCGACAGATTAACCAAGACAACACGAGAGTCACTCTTTACAAAGATCGTACCATTTTGAGGAACTGCATATTCCATCCACTTACGGGCTTTATCTACCGCTTTAAGGAAATCCTGAAAACCGAACGGCTTCAATAAATAATCCACGGCATCCACTTTAAAACCCTCTACTGCATATTCCGAATAGGCGGTAGTGAATATAACCAAAGGCTTCTCCACTAAAGAACGAACAAAGTCCAGCCCATTTAAATCGGGCATGTTAATATCAATGAAGAGCAAATCTATCCTTTGGGAAGAAATTTGCTTCATTGCTTCAAAAGTATCTTGGCAAGATGCCACCAGGTTTAAAAACGACACGCGGGAAACGTACCCCGTTAATTGGGCTAATGCCAAAGGCTCGTCATCAATAGCTATACAATTTATCATGATTCTAATTATTGATTAAGCAACTACAGGAACGGAAAGCAACACATCAAAACATTCGGTTGTTTCTTTAATAGAAAGCGAATAATGGTCTTCGAACAATAAGTGCAAACGCTTACGAATGTTCTCCAACCCTATGCCATGATGCTGGTCATCCGAATTGCCAAAATTACTATTGGAACAATGGAAAACAACTTTATCATTTTCCAAATGCATGTCAACAGCTACAAACGAAGGGCGCTGATAACTAATTCCGTGTTTAAATGCATTTTCCACAAACGAAATAAACAGCAAAGGAGGAACTTGTATATTTCCGGTATCCTGAGGCATGGAAATATCCACCCGCACTTTATGCGTATAACGGATACGCATCAATTCCACATAGTGTTGCAGAAACTGCACTTCCTTAGCTAGTAATATGGTACGGTTATTCGATTCATAAAGAACATAACGCATCAGCCTTGAAAGCTCAACAATAGTCTGCTTTGCTTTTTCCGTATCAAGATCCACTAACGCATGAATATTATTAAGCGTATTCATAAAAAAGTGCGGATTGATTTGATACTTCAAATAGTCCAGTTCAGATTGCAGCTTATTACGTTCCATCTCCTTCATAAGCTCCTGATCGCGTAAAGACTTAAAGAAAAGCTTAACAGCAATATTGAAACTAAACATCAATAATGCAATCAGCATACGCCCGAAGAACGGACCGCGAAACAGAATGAGGAAGAAGGGCATATCCCTGCCAAAAGGCGGATGAGGAAAACCAATACGTTTTAATTTTTTCTGATCTATTGAATCGGGAAACCTTGCTTCCGGATTCTTCTCCTGTACACCGGAGTTCATCATTGCCGGAGGATTATCAGAGAAAAGATGCTCTCCCGGGCCTGAATGTTCCCTCGAATCAGGAAACTTACGCATCCGTAATTCTATCTCTCTTTCTCGGAAAAACCGCATTGTAGAGAAAGCTCCCCAAGCCGAAAAGACGACCACAGACACCACTATAACCGATACGACATACAAAGCCACTTTCTGACGTAAGAACAATCGCGGCAATAATACGCGTTCATTTAGCAGGAAAAGAAGAAAAAAAGGCAAGATATCAAGCCATAAAACAAAGATACCTCCCCAATACATACTAGTAGCCTTTCCCGATAATAAATCGAAAAAGTTACCTACTACCGGAGCTAAAAAGACAATAACCCATACGGCTATATATATCATTAGCTCCGGCAAATAATGTTTGTAACTATGGCGAATATGCATTTTTCTCATTTATAGTACACGCTATCTATGAAATGCAAATTTACCACATCTTCGAATAACTTACAAAAAAAATAGACTAACAAGATTTTTCTATCGGCAAATTACGTTTACCAGCGTCCACCTCCTCCACCGGCACCACCCGAAGATACACTACCAACAGTTGTCACCATACTGCTCGGAGTGAAAGTTGAAATCTTCGACCCTGCCGTGTAAGTACCTCCTGTCACTAATCCATAGAAGGCGGTACCAGATGAAACGCTTCCTCCGCTATATAACGTATAACTCGTTCCCGATAACAGCTTTGCACTACTAAATAGAACTGTCATTTGTGAATAATTTCTTGGAATAGTATACGACATAATCTGTGTTCCATCCGAGGACTGAATAGACAAAAGAGTGCCACTGCTTCCCGAACCTCCATAAAGGAGAGTACGCTGTGTGGAGACACTGGAAGACGGTGTACTGGTACCTCCACCTATGCCTAGCAATGTTCCCCCGGTTATTTTAAATGTATTTTGATCACAGTCAAAGCCTTCTTCCGGGGATGTAGTACCCGATGAAACAATTGTTCCTCCCGTAATTGTCAAAGTTCCGTTAGAGTCTATTCCATCATTACCACTACTATAACAATACCCGTTGGCGGAATTAAATTAGTGCATATTTAATTTGTCCAATGGGTTTGTTATTAATCTTGTTTATATATTGAAGGATTGTAAGTGCACTAATTTTCCCCGTAATTCTGGTAAACAATCCTTCTG